>JAIPJM010000033.1 GCA_021734255.1 Fidelibacterota bacterium
ATTGAGGAGCACACATGCGCAACTACAAGCAGCTTACCCAGGAGCAAAGATACGTAATAAAAGTGATGAACCAAGCAGGACATAGTCAGAAAATGATTGCAAAATTCATAGAAGTTCATCCCTCAACTATCAGTCGAGAGCTGAGAAGGAATCGCGGAGATCGAGGTTATCGTTATAAGCAAGCACATCAGTTTGCTTTAGGTAGAAGGCAAGATAAATCCAAGGTCAGGATTGATTCTGATGCATGGTCCTTTATTGAGTCATTGATACAAGAAGAATGGAGTCCTGAGCAAATCAGTGGTTGGGTATCAAAGAATCTGTCCTATTCAGTCAGTCATGAGCATATCTACCAGTATATCCTTTCAGACAAGAACCGTGGTGGTAATCTTTACCAACACCTACGCTGTCAGAAGCAACGTAAGAAGCGCTATGGTAGCCATGAGCGCCGTGGTCAACTTGTTGACAGGGTTAGTATTAAAGAACGTCCAGATATCGTAGAAAAACGCAGTCGTCTAGGAGATTGGGAGCTAGACACCATCGTCGGTAAAAATCACAAAAAGGCTATTGTCACTTTGACAGAACGTAGATCTGGGTTCTCACTTATCAAAAGGGTTGACCGTAGTACAGCTGGTCAGGTATCAAAAGCTATCATCAGCCTACTTAAACCACATGAAAAATGGGTTCACACAATGACATCTGATAACGGGAAAGAATTTGCTGAGCATAGGACTATGGCTAATAAATTAAATGCCGACTTCTATTTTGCTCATCCTTACTCTCCCTGGGAAAGAGGATGTAATGAAAACATGAATGGGCTGATCCGTCAATACTTCCCTAAAGGAATGGACTTCACAAGTGTCAGCGTATCAGATGAGATATTTGTTATGAGCAGATTAAATAATAGGCCGAGAAAACGTCTTGGATTTAGAACTCCCAATGATGTATTCTTCGGTAAACAGAAAATTGCACTTACGAGTTGAACTCAGCGTTTAAAAGAACGCTTGAGGAATCGTTTTAACATATCTGTAGCAGAAGTTGGGGACCTGGACAAATGGCAGGTGGCTACCCTGGCTATTGTTATGGTCTCAAACGACTCGAAGCATGTTGAGGCACAATTCCAGAAGATCGATCAATTTATTGAAGCCAGTGTTGCTGGAGAAGCATACGTGACAGCAAGGGAATTGTCATTCACCTAGCGGCGAGGATTTTTCCAGAAGACCTCTTTGTGGTCTTTTTTCAAATTTTCATATCTGGCCATAACAAACAATAGATCGGAAAGCCGATTTAGATATCCGAGCAGGGCTTGATTTACAGGCTGCTGCTTCGACAGTGATACTGTCTTGCGTTCAGCCCGACGACAAATGCTCCTGGCCATGTGCAGGAGAGACGCTGTCTCTGCACCTCCAGGTAGCACGAATTCTTCCAGGGGATCAAGCTCATTGTTCAACAGATCGATCGTCTGCTCCAGCTCAGTGATGAGCTCCGTATTGATCAATGGCTCTATAGCACCCGCCGAGGCCAGCTCACCACCAAGATCGAACAGATGGTGCTGAACAGACTCAAGGGATATCCTGATCTTTTCATCTGGATCCAGGCTTAGTACCAGACCAATGGCACTATTCAGCTCGTCCACGTCCCCGTAAGCCTCGACATAGGGTGAATCTTTACTGACTTCAGTGCCTTCAGCCAATCGGGTCGTGCCTTTGTCTCCAGTCCGGGTATATATCTTTGTAAGTCTCATATAAGTCTCGTATCCTTGAAAGCTATGATTTTAACCAGCTGATTCAAGCAGCGTCACTGTGGCCCACAAAATAATGAACACCACCGTTGACCAGATGGATAGTGATGGTCTCAGAATGCGGTAGGGTCGCGTGGTCCTTCTCAGGCTGGATCTGAGGAGCAGGAACATATGATAACAACCACCCAGGGTCACGATCACGATCATGAGCAGGCTGAGCCGACTGGCAGCAGGGAGATAGATGATGGGATAGAGTACAAAGAGCAGGGAAACGATCAATACTGCCGTCGTGAAGCGGGGCCGCTCATGGAAAAGCCCATCCAGGAGGTCAAAGGTGATCCCTGTTTCCTCCTTGGATTCGATCATAACGAATAGACCATTCAGTGAAACGAACAGCAGCAATCGCATGAGGAGAAACAGCTCTCCGCTTGCCAGAAAGAAGGAATCCAGCTGCAAACATATGATCAGGGATTCCTGCATCAGGAAGAGGTAAAAGAATCGCTTCGATAGACTACTGCGCCGGAAAGACACGATCAATAGCAGCATACTGAGCCCCAGGGCCATCCATTTTTGTGAGTCATCCACCCAGGGGTCAGCAGCGTTGATACTTACCAAATGCATGTACCAGAACATGAGTATGCCATTGAGGGTGATCAAGGGAGAAATGATCCGGCCCCGGCTCCAATTCTTTTCCAGATGGGTCAGCAGCATAAGCATAAAAAAAATATCCGGCATGAGTTCGATATCGTTGCTGACCAGGCTCCCTACGGCACTGATGATCCAGAGCCCCAGGAAACTTTGCTCGAGCCGTGACCATTTTTTATGGTGAACCTGAGTCACCTGTTCAAGCTGCAAGATCAGGAGCCACAGCCCTGCAGTGACCAGAAATCGACCAAAACTCTCCTCGAACAGATATGGATGCGCGAGGGTGGACAATAGAATGGCGGAAAGAATGAGAAGCCTGGCGTACAGTCTGGATGAATTGGCCTTCGTACCAGAGAAATAGGCACTTAACTGCAAAGCCAGCAACATCATCCCCAGATTGATATATATCCCAGGTGAGACCGCAGGCTGGCCCAGCTGAGGCAACATGGCCAACACGAGTATGGTGATGGCGAGAAAGGCATAGATGTGCTGTCGACTGGCAGAATCTTTGGGACCCAGCCAATTCATTAGCAGCCCAGTAATTGCCAGGAAAATAGTTGTTCCCGCCAGGATGACGTTGAAATCACTCACACGGACGTCTCGAGCTTAGCCTTTGTCTAGAGATCGAAGGGGTCGTCAATCAATTCCAGGTCTATGTCATCCTTGTCGTGATGAAACCATAACTTGACGTAATGACGCTGATCGCGATCGAAAATATCCGCACCCTTTTCAGTCCCATACAGGATAATATGACCTTTTTTATGGCCGTAATCCTTTTTTAGCTCACTGTGTTGGGTGAAGATCAAGTTGGTGTAACTTTCACCCTCACGGAGAAAGACATCACCTTTTTCGTGGCTAAAATCAGTGATGATATCAGGTTTGGACAAAAGTGACATTTCCTTACCAGCCCAGATACTGAGCAATTCCATATGAAAAGGTAGAAAGATAGAGTTCTTAATGAGTAAGCCCTTTTTCTCTGCCTCAATGGCTTCTTTAAATGCTATTGCCATGGTTCTCTCCTTACCTATTTCTACAGATTAAAGAAAATATACCATACTACGAAATATATAGGCAGTAATATGGGGATAGCGTATTTCACAATATAACCAATGAAACTGGGTACATTGACACCAGCTTGCTCAGCTATATTCTTCACCATGAAGTTTGGTGCATTGCCAATATAGGTCATGGCACCAAAAAATACCGCAGCCACTGATATGGCCATTAAATAGACCGCCGAATTGGCGTCACCGGCAATTGGAGAAGCGATACCTTCTGAAAATGCTTGTACTTCTGCAACCTTACCAATGTCCAGGCCAAATTTACCCAACTCTCCAGCCAGGAAATTGAGATAGGTCGGTGCATTGTCCAATACGCCGGACAACGCGCCTGTAAACCAGTAGAATCGCGTGACGGTGAAATCCGCTGCATGCACTTTTGCATAAGCACCAATGAGCTGCAGGGCAGGTATCATGGTGGCAAAAATACCAACAAAAAGGTACGCAACTTCCTTGATAGGTTCAAAATTGAACTCATTTCCGCGCATCGCCTTCTTATCACCATTTTTATATGAAAGAAAAGCAACTGTGAACATGATCACCTCTCGAATCCCGAAGGGCACATGGAAGATATCTTGGAGACTTGGAAACCCCTTAATGACGGCAGGGTCCATGAAAACTGACAGGATCACAATTCCAAGATAGATAAAGTTCTTGGAACCACTGATCTCCAGAGCCTTGCCACCCTGGTTTTCCTGTTTCTCTGTCTCCACGCGCATATCGAAAAGCATGAACACACCGATGATCATGATCACAGCAAATAGCCAGATATGCCAGACATGGCTGATCACCCAGAAGAAAGGTACCCCTTTCAAGAATCCAAGGAACAAGGGTGGATCACCGATGGGTGTCAACCCTCCTCCTATGTTACTTACCATAAAAATGAAGAAGATCACGTGAAATGGACGCAATCGGTCACTATTGAGTCGCATAAAGGGACGAATGAGCAGCATGGATGCTCCTGTGGTCCCAATAAAATTAGAAAGAATAGCTCCGCCGAACAGGATAGCTGCATTCACCAGGGGGCCACCTCTGGTATTAAACTTGATGAGAATCCCACCCGAGGCTACGAAAAGGGCTGTCAGGAGGGCTATAAATGAGATATACTCCTCCAATGTATGCAACAGGCTTTGAACGCCATGATCCATTAGAAATGCATAATAAACTGCAACGATGGATCCCAGAGTTATGGCAACTTTAGGGTATTGATGCTCCCAATAATGTGGATATAGTACGGGCCCTGTGGCTATCATCAATAGTAGCAAGATGAAGGGTGCAACCAGCCAGATAGGAGGTAAGGCTTGATGGCTACCGCCATGGTCTATTGCTTCAGAACCGCCAGAATGCTCAACCTCGGAGAAATTGCTAGTGTCGGTTTGCATTGCCTCATGACCGTTCTCAGCTAGGAGTGGCACTGCCAGAATAAGTATTATGGCCAATATTTGAACAAATCCGCTAAATCTCATTTTCTCAACCTTCAGATTTTCTATCTTTTGTTTCTCATATGGATATACAATGGTTCTGATTCCGAGTCTGCAAACAGCGCATCCATCCCCTCCCAGAACGAATCTAGTCTGATCTTAAAAGCTTTCTCATAGAAATATGCCTGCACCAGCATATCAAGCTTATCGATTCTTTTGACCAGTTGTGCTTCCTGTGACTGCCCGTTCTCAAACTCGTCCCAAAGCTCTCTGAATCTGTTCCCATTACCTAGTTGCTTATAGATTGTGGTGATAGCTTCTGATTCTGCACTAAACTTATCGTCCAGTAAAACACCATCAGCTGGCGTGATGTCGCCAGTAATGGATTCAGCAGTATCATGAATTAGTGCCATTCTCAAGGCTCGATCCACATCGATTCCCTGCACCTGCAATTCAGGTTCCAGGTAGAGGACAAGCATGGCCATCCCATAACTATGGGAAGCGATGGATTCCACCTTTTCCACTGGGAATCCGGATTGAACCCAGCCACTTCTTGACAATGTCTTTAACTGATAGATATTCTCAAGACTTGACAGAAGCTGGGCTGGCTCTGTTTTGAATGCGCGCTTTTTCATGAGCAGGCAAGATAGAAACATGCACGTGAATTACTATGTAGTTTTAGTAGTGAGAACAGGTGGTATTAGGCGGTTGATAAGTCATAATTAAATTCTTTTATCTCACTATATATAAGCGTGTTAGATATTATTACTTAAAGCTATACATCAGTGTTGATAACTTATTTTGTCACCTTTAATGAATCTTATTGATATCTGACCGGATTAAGCGGCTATAACGAATCAGGGCATCTCGAACTTGACTTCAGGATGACGGATCGTGAGTACAGGACAGGGAGCCTTTCGAATGACTTTTTCAGCCGTCGAGCCATAGAGTGCATGACTGAATCCGCTGAGTCCATGGGTGGCCATTACGATCAGATCCAATTCATTTTCCTTGGCAAATGTGATGATCTCACGCCAGGATTTACCATGGAGAATAGATTGCTGCACCGTCAGATCTTTGGGGATGTCCTCTTTGACGATCGTATCCAGCGTGTTCTCAACATATCCGCTGAGCTGTTTTTCGATATCCGGGTAGCTGTAGGTTCCCCACGCAAAATCAACAGGTACCGCAATCGGCTCAACCACATGAAGAAGATGTATCTTTGCTCCATATTTCTTAGCCAGGTCAACAGCGAAAGGTAATGCATACCGTGCTGACTCCGAGAAATCTGTCGGAACCAGTATCTTTTCAAAATTCATATTATCCTCCCTGTTTGTAAGGGTAGATCAGTTAGCCAGCTCTCTCCCGAGCTCAAGCCCCTTTTGGAATGCTTTCAAATTAATGGAAAGGAGCTGTTTCTTCTTAAAGATAATCGGCAGGACGCGCTGAACCACATCTGGATCAAGAAAATCTGTTATACCAGCCAATACACCAAGGATCACCACATTCGAGATCCTGGTTGTACCCAGATCTTTTGCGATCTGAGTGGCAGGAATGGGCATATTGCGGATATCCTTACGCGTGGGCTCAATGTCAATCAGCGAGTTATCCCAGATTATGACCCCGCCTTCTACCACATCTGCTTCGAATTTTTCCAGTGAGGGGCGATTCATGGCGATCAGGATGTTAGAGTGGGTTACCAGTGGTGAACCAATGTCTGTCCTACTGAGTTTGACATGACAATTCGCGGTCCCTCCTCTCATCTCTGGTCCATAGGATGGTATCCAACTTACCTTCAGATCTTCTCGCATACCGATCTCACTCAACCAGACACCCAGGGAAAGGACCCCCTGCCCACCAAAACCTGCGATCTTGATCTCCTGATCCACGTCCTCAGCAATTTTCATCTGAGAAATATCAAAGCCTTCGCCCTCCTGGTTCAGGCCAAGAAATTTTGGCACCCGCCTGCTTGGCACCGTATCCTTATGGAGTATCAGTGGCTCCACCTGGTCAGCAATGTCTTTGTACACACCCAGCGGGAAACTCTCCAGCATGGTGGTCTTGATCCATTCCTCTGCCTGGGGCGCGGTCATTTTCCAACCGGTGGGACACGTGGATAACACTTCGATGAAAGAAAAACCCTTCTTCTCGACCTGATTCTCGATACCCTTACGAACCGCCTTCCTCGCTGCATTTATGGAGCGGGTATCAGCCAGCATGACGCGTTCAACATAGACTGGCGAAGCCAGTTGCGATATAATCTCTGACATCCCAATCGGATAACCTTCGTTCTCCAGGGTCCGCCCGTATGGCGTTGTGGTCGTTTTCTGTCCGATAAGCGTCGTCGGTGCCATTTGACCACCGGTCATCCCGTAAATGGCATTATTTACGAAGAAAACCGTAATGGCTTCTCCGCGGTTCGCCGCATGGAGGATCTCATTGCCACCAATTGCAGCCAGGTCACCATCTCCCTGGTAGGAAAGCACGATGGATTCGGGTAAAGACCGCTTCACACCGGTAGCGACTGCTGGTGCCCGACCATGGGCAGATTGAAAATTTCCAGCATTGAAATAATAGTGGGTAAACACGCTACACCCGACGGGTCCAACCACGATCGAATTCTTGGTCACACCGAAATCAACCAGTGCTTCCGCAATGAGCTTGTGGAGAATACCATGGCCACAACCTGGACAGTAATGGGTCTGATCCTTGTTACTGCCCGGTCTGCGCTCGTAGGTATCATAAAACGCTTCAGATTTGCTTAATATTTTTACGCTCATACTACCCTCATCATGCGTTTGATCTCGTGTACCAGTTCCTTGATGGAAGGCACATTGCCACCCATTCTACCAAAGAATTCGACCGGCTTTTTACCATTCACGGCTAGGCGGACATCGTCTACCATTTGACCATTGCTTAACTCAATAACGCTGAACGCTTTTATCTGATCCATCTCGGCCAGTTCTTTCAAGCGAATCGTAGGATAAGGCATCAGTGTCACCGGTCTGAGCATGCCCACTTTGACGCCCTCTTCCCGCAATTGATCGACTGCCGTGTGTATCATTCGTGACACGATCCCATACCCGACCACGACGTACTCCGCATCTTCCAGTTGATATTCCTCATACCGGGTCTCGTTATTGCTAATGATCTCATATTTGCGCTGTAATTTCTGATTGTGCCGCTCCAGATCATCTGGATCAAGTTCAATGGAGCTTATCAGATTGCGTCTATCCTGGTCCACTCCCCTGACGGCCCAGGTCTTCTCAGCAAATTCAGTGACAGGCTCTGGGAAATCGACAGGTTCCATCATCTGCCCAATGAATCCATCCGCCAACAAAACAGCAGGATTACGGTACTTGTCAGCCAGGTCGAAGGCCAGGATGGTCAGATCACACATTTCCTGGGCAGAATTGGGAGCGAGCACAATGTTCTTATAATTCCCATGACCGCCGCCCTTTACCGTCATGTTATAATCACTCTGTTCCGGGGCTATATTACCCAAACCGGGACCACCACGCATGATATTCACCACCACACAGGGCAGCTCAGCTCCAGCCAGATAAGACATGCCTTCCTGCTTCAGACTGAAGCCGGGACTTGAACTTGCCGTCATGGCTCTTAGTCCTGTGCCAGCCGCTCCATACACCATATTGATAGCGGCGATCTCACTCTCCGCCTGCAGAAAGGTTCCCCCCACTAAAGGCATGTATTGTGCTGCTGCATGGGCGATCTCACTCGCTGGGGTGATGGGGTAACCATAATAAGCACGACAACCGGCCAGAATGGCCCCCTTAACGATCGCTTCATTCCCTTTTACAAATTGTTTGGCCATATATTACTCCGCAAAACTTAAGGCTCTGAAATTACTAAGAATAACCTGCTGTCCACAGGCTTCACATTCGGCGATCCCCTGGATCGGATCCACCAATGTCAGTTGACTTGGCTTGTTTGAGGTTTGACAGATATAAGCTTGCTGGGCTTCTTGCCAGTTTTTAAAAACCGTTATTGCTCCAGGTTCAGGACATGCGTAATAGCACACCCCACAGCCGGTACAGCCCTCCCCCTCATACTCTGCTGGAGAATAACCGTGTGTATTAAAGCTTTCTGAAAGGTGAAGTACATTGACCGGACAGGCCTCTACACACAGCTTACACCCCTTGCACTCTTCAACATTTACCGCCACAAGTCCACGGGATTTAGCCATTATCTCAACCTCCTCAGTTCCGATTTATCTAAAAGAATAATTGACATGTTTTTTGTATCTCTGGTGATTAGATGAACAAACAGCGTGCCAAGACTCCTGATAACCCGCATATCCCCTGATTGAGACGATTTTCTTTTTTCTAAATTCCTTGCGTATTGGGAATTCAGCGTTTCTTAAATGAAGGACTCTAATTATTTTAGTTCTATGTTTCAAAGTATGGAACCACTAAAGCAGCGTCCAGGATTCAGGGATATGATGTCTAGTCGCATCCATGAGATCTTATTGATCTCAAGTCTCTACGATGCCTTCAAATTGGAAGAGGATGGACGTCTGGGAGAGATGATCTTCACGGAATATCAGGATATGAACCTGAGCAATGCGCCCCGGATCACACGCGTATCCACAGCCGAGCATGCTCTCCGGAAGCTACAAGCGCGACATTACGACCTGGTCATCACAATGACCCGTATTTCAGATATGGACCCCTTCAAATTAGGTCGGAAGGTCAAAAAGAAATATGCTTCCATTCCGGTCATCATGCTTGCCTCCAATCCCAGAGAGTACAAGTGGGCGCTTCAGCGGGTGAAAAACATTGAAGGAATTGATAAAGCCTTCATCTGGCACGGAGATTCCAGCATTTTCACTGCCATTGTCAAATATATTGAGGACAGAATGAATGCTCCTCGCGACATCCTGAAGGGTGGCGCCCGAGCCATTATCGTCGTAGAAGACTCTCCCAAGTTCTATTCCATCTTCATTCCCATGCTCTATCACATCATCATCAACACGACACACAAGTTGATGAAGGAAGAATATAACGATGAGCAACGCCTCCTGCGCATGCGATCCAGACCCAAGATCCTCCTTGCTTCAAATTATGAAGAAGCGTTGGAACTCTACCGAAAATACCAGCATTATCTATTGGCTGTCATCACTGATGTTCGCTTCCCACGAAAGGGTGAGCTGGATAAAAGGGCTGGAGAGAAATTCATCAGGATTGTCGCTGAGAAAAACCCCAGCACACCCATCATTATGCAATCCATGGATGATCATAAGCAAGTAGCCACAGAATTGGGCGCATACTTTCTGGATAAAAATAGCCCGGACCTGATCCAAAGTCTCCAGCGCTTTGTAAAAAAGCATTGTGGCTTTGGTGACCTGGATTTCTCCACCCGCGAGGGTAAAACCATCGCAAAGGTGCGCCATTTACCCTCCCTTACCAAAGCACTGAGCTCCGTCCCCATCCAGAGCATTGAGTATCATGCACGCCGAGACCATTTCTCCAACTGGTTAGCCGTTCGTGGTCATTTTGATCTGGCAGATTATCTCAAGCCCATCAACATCGAAGATTTTGAGGATCCTGAAGAGTTTCGCGAGATGATCGTGGATACTGTTGCGGTCTACAATGAGCGCCAGCGATTCGATAAGATCGGCTACTTCAGTCCGGATAATTATAATCCAGCCATCGTAGCGACCCGGATCGGTGGAGGATCCATTGGGGGTAAAGCACGGGGTCTGGCTTTTCTTGCAGCGCATTTGAAACGCTTTGATTTTAGCCGCGAGTACAGTGAGATCAATGTGAGTGTCCCCCAGTTTCTCGTTATCGCAACCGATGTCTATGACCGGTTTCTGCAGGTGAATAACCTGCGGGAAAAAGCCTTGGAAGCAAGGTCCAATGAAGAAGTGGATGAGATGTTCAGATCTGCGGTCTTCCCGGGGAATTTTGCCGATCAGCTCCATGCCTATCTGGGTTATCATGAGGTGCCTCTGGCAGTACGATCATCCAGTTTACTGGAAGATTCACTTTTTCAACCGTTTGCAGGTGTCTACAGTACTTACATGCTGCCCAACAACGCCCCCAGCCTGGATACCCGTGTCTTTCAGTTACTTGAAGCATTGAAACTGGTGTATGCTTCTGCATTTCACCGGGAAGCGATTGCATATTTGAAGTCCACTGGAAACCGTATCGAGGATGAGAAGATGGCCGTCGTCATCCAACATCTTAGCGGTAGAAACTACGATGATAACTTTTACCCAAACTTCTCTGGTGTGATCCAGACCCTGAATTATTACCCGCAGGGTGCCATGAAACGAGAGGAAGGGCTCGTGACCATGGCCCTTGGATTGGGCCGAACCGTAGTGAATGGTGAGCGGGCACTTAAATTCTCGCCCCACAGACCCAACGTCCTCCCCCAATTCTTCAACGAACAGACCATATTGAACAACAGCCAGAGCCATTTCTATGCTCTGGACATGCGGGTTTCAGATGCGCCTTTGGAGTCCGGCGAGAGCTCGAATCTGATCCAACACGATCTAAAAACGGCTGAATCACATGGCACTCTGGACCAGATCGCCAGTGTCTACTCCTTTTCCGATAGCCGATTCAGAGAGAGCCTGTTTGAGGAAGGACCACGCGTCATTACCTTCGCAAATATCATTAAATGGAAATCCATACCTCTGGCTGGTCTGTTGAATGACCTGATGGTTTTTGGAAGATTGGGTATGGGCTGTGAAGTGGAAATGGAATTTGCTGTTAACCTGACCGATGACGGGAAAGGTGCTGACCTTTCCATCCTGCAGATCAGACCGATGGTAACCTTTGAGCGCCCCCAGCTGGTGGACCTGAAGCTGGCAGATAAATCAGATCGCCTGATCAAAAGCGACATATGCCTGGGCAATGGTGATAACGTGACCATCCACGATCTCATTTATGTGGATATTGATCATTTCAATATCATGGATAGCCAAACCATCGCTGAGGAAATACGCGTCATGAACCGGGAATTCAGCATCGATAGACCCTATCTCCTGGTAGGGCCCGGACGGTGGGGTACTGCTGATCCACTCCTGGGAATTCCGGTTGCCTGGAACTATATCTCGAATGCGCGATCCATTGTCGAGCTAGGCTTACCAGACCTTTACGTCGACCCGTCCTTTGGCAGCCATTTTTTCCAAAATATAACTTCATTAGGTATAAGCTATTTTACCATTCCCCCATTTAATTTCCAGGAGGGAATGAACATGGATTGGTTTAAAGATCAGACACCGATCTCTCAGACCAAATATCTGAAGCACTTCCACTTTGAGGATCCCTTTATCATTCAAGTCGATGGCATCAAGGGAACAGGGAGTGTCTGGCGACCCGGTAGCACTAAACTGGATGACCCGGACAAGCTCTAAGCTGCCATTTTAGGCTTGAGTACAGTATTTTTTATTTTATACTGTTTCAAATTGAAAACGGAAAGGGAGAACATAAATGAAAAAAGCAATGCTTGTCGTATTCTCATTAATTCTGGTAGTTTCGGTTTCAGCACAGGAATCTGGACTCGGAGTTGGTTTCTCATCTGAAGGTCTCGAAGGAAAATATTGGAAGGGTGCCAACGCAGTGGCCTTTCACTGGGATTTAAACTCACACATTGGAGCCGACTACCTCTTCCATGATTATGACATGGTGACAGTCACAGACAACCCGACGCCGGTCTATTATGGCGCTGGAGTGGGCCTGGGTAGCTATAAAAGTATTAATAGCGACTTTGAGGAAACCACAGAACTGGACCTGAACATTCGTGGTGTTGCGGGAATCGCATTCTATGTTTCATCCATGCCCATTGATATATACCTTGAAATAACCCCTAGTCTTGGTGTCTTAGGGGGCACTGGTTTCGGCATTGGAAGCGCACTTGGCTTCCGCTATTACTTCTAAACCAGCTTTCGAATATCCAATTAAAGCCCCTCTTGCAAGAGGGGCTTTTTTATTGTTATATGCGCGCTGAGGAATTACTATTGCCCCTCATCCTGCAATACGGCTGCAGGAGGTGACGGGGGATGAAAATAAGAGGCAGGTAAATGAACGATACTATTCATAATTTTCATATTCCAGTCATGGGTACCGGGCACTCAGTGGATACCCCCATTCGCATTGCCCACCTTGGTATAACGTCGGTTGTATCCATCATTGATGACATACTATTAGAGCGTCTACGGAAGTACTACTCTCAGGAGTATGACCTCCCCTTTGCACGCATATCAAACAAAGAAGAAGATGGTCGCGCCAAGCGTATCACTGCTTATCTGGACATGGTACAGGATATTGTTGACATGAAAATGGAACAGGTCCGAGCACTGCCTTTCTTCGAGAAAAATGAAAAAACACGGTATTTTGACCTCCTGCCAGATACGAGTACTCTGAAAAACGCTTACCACGACCTGATGGCAATGAGCCCGGGAGACATTCGGGATAAATTTGCATCTGAACTCACTCAGAGAATGAAACCAGGCGCCATTGATGTGAATATCATGGTGAAACTGGATCGGATCAGCATGGATCGTTATGGAAAGCCGCTGAGTGAAGAATTCTCTGATGCGAAAGCCGCCTTGCGCGGATTTGCCCGGAGTAAACTGGAATCGGCCATGGTCTTTTCTGCCGGCATCAATCAGAGTCTCTATGGTTATATGACCAAGTACAAAGATTTTTACCGCAACCACGAAGGTGAGATCAAGAAAAAGATCATCATCAAGGTCAGCGATTTCCGCTCGGCCATGATCCAGGGTCGTTACATGGCCAAAAAAGGACTTGAGATCTCAGAATTCCGTATTGAATCAGGCTTGAATTGCGGTGGACACGCCTTCGCCTCCCCTGGGCATCTCTTGCCTGTCCTGCTACAGGACTTCAAAGAAAAACGAGAGAGTCTTGGGAGTCAGTTCCAACCCGTGATCAAGAAGTTTTACGAAAAGATGGGCTGGGAATATCCCCCAGATGTTGATCATCATCCAGAGATCACCGTACAGGGTGGTATCGGCAACCATGGTGAGGTCCAGCGTCTGGAGCAATGCTTTGGGATCGATCGCACCGGTTGGGCCAGCCCCTTCCTGCTGGTACCTGAAGCAACTCCCATTGATACACCGACCCGCATGAAGTTGATGAATACGAAAGATGACAGCCTTTATTTGAGTGGCGCTTCCCCACTGGGTGTCCCATTCAACAATATGAAGAATACCGGATCCGAAAAGTGGACCATGGACCGCTATCTCAGTGGCAAACCTGGATCATCCTGCCCCAAGGGGTTTCTCAAGTCTAATACTGAATTTACTGAAGAACCCATCTGCACGGCCTCAACAGAATATATCACCCAGAAGCTGGCTCAGATCGATGCAGAGATCGAGCCTGGTCAGGCAAAACAAGAGGCCATAAATAAAACCTTGGCCAAAACATGTCTATGCGAGCATCTGGCAAACGGTGCCCTGATCAGTCTGGGGATCAAGAAGAAAAAATCAGCTCCTCAAGCGATCTGCCCGGGTCCAAACCTGTCATGGTTCAATCGATATTATTCCCTGGAGGAAATGGTGGACCAGATCTATGGGCGGGGCAAAGAGTTACTGCCTGAGAGCCGACCGCACATGTTTGCCAAAGAGATCCAGCTTTACGTGGACTACTTCAAACGCCTGATCGATGATAATCTGTCCAATCCCCGTCAGCACAAAATGCTGGACAGCTTTTATGATAATATGAAAGTGGGTCTGGAATATTGCCGTTCACTGGCAACAAACAGACCTTTCAAAGGTGAAAATTTAGCCTCTATCAACGAAGCAATTGAGAGGCAGGGCAAACGCCTGGAAGAGACATTCAAAAGCTTCAAACAGCGTATCAGCGCACTTCAGCTACAAGACTAAGGTCTCAATTAAATAAGCTTCCATAGCCCCAGGCCTCAATCTGGGGCTTTTTTTACCTGTACTTTTCGCGATTAAAGTCTGACATATGGGCTAAAGTCTATTTTGATTATAATCATAGCCTTTGTCATTCTGAGTGAAGCCCTGGCGAAACGAAGAATCTTGACCCCTATTACGAAACAATGGATCAACATTCTTCGTTATCATTCAGGATGGACATGCTTGGGATAATGACTGGAAAAAAAGCGCCCCGACCAACCGGGGCGCTTGTGACTACCTAATAAAGCAGGCGTGTAACTACTTACACAACCCCCTGATCCATCATCGCATCAGCAACTTTAAGGAATCCGGCAATATTGGCACCTGCCACATAATCTCCAGGGAATCCATAACGTTCAGCTGTTTCGATAGAATTTGAATGGATATTGATCATAATGTTGTGAAGCCTTTGATCAACTTCCTCACGTGTCCAGGACAATCTGAGACTGTTCTGTGACATTTCCAGACCTGATACCGCCACACCACCGGCATTAGCAGCTTTTCCAGGACCATAAAGGATCTTGGCTTCCTGATATGCATCGATCGCTTCTGGTAGCGAAGGCATGTTGGCGCCCTCAGCTACTACAAAACAACCGTTCTTTATCAGTGTCTTGGCTTCTTCGCCGTTGACTTCATTCTGAGTGGCACACGGTAGGGCAACATCACATTTTACACCCCAGGGACGTTCACCCTCAAAATACTCACCACCAAATTCGTCAACATACTCTTTAATACGACCGCGACGATTATTCTTCAGATCCATGACCCAGGCCAGTTTTTCTCTGTCGATCCCTACTGGATCATATATAGAGCCCGATGAATCGGAGAATGTGACTGGTTTTCCACCCAGATCCAGAACCTTTTCTGCGGCAAACTGAGCGACATTTCCACTTCCGGAGATCGTGACAATTTTGCCTTCGAAGCTATCATTCCGGGTCTTAAGCATTTCTTCTGCGAAATAAACGGTACCGTAACCAGTTGCTTCAGGACGGATCAGACTGCCACCCCAATTGAGTGCTTTACCGGTCAGGACACCCTCAAAAGCGTTTCTGAGTTTTTTATACTGGCCAAACAGGTAACCGATCTCACGACCACCCACGCCAATATCTCCGGCAGGTACGTCTGTATTCGGGCCGATATGGCGAAATAATTCTGACATAAAGGATTGGGTAAAAGCCATGACCTCATTATCAGATTTTCCTTTTGGATCAAAATCAGAACCACCTTTACCACCACCCATGGGTAGGGTTGTCAGTGCATTCTTGAAAACCTGTTCGAATCCCAGAAATTTTAAAATACCAAGGTTTACGCTGGGATGGAAACGCAGTCCGCCTTTGTATGGTCCGATGGCACTATTGAATTCAACTCTAAATCCTCGGTTGACCTGGACTGTAGCTGAATCGTCCACCCAGGGCACACGAAACATGATGACACGTTCTGGTTCAACGATCCTTTCCAGGATCTTGGCTTCCTTGTATTGGGGATGCCGATCGATCACAGGCATGAGGGAAGTTACCACTTCCTCCACGGCCTGTATGAATTCAGGCTGAGCCTGGTTCTTGGCTTGTACACCAGCCATAAATTCCGCTACATGATTAGACATGCATACCTCCTGACAATTGGACCTTCATCCCTGATCCGTTCTCCTCCCTGTCGCATGGGTTACCACCTGACTGAGAATCGGATCCATGAAGCATCCTGTGTATATTCTTAATTTGTTTCATTAATCGCATGATTCCATAATTAGACAAATCCTATGCCATTTTCACAGGAATAATGAAATTATCTAGTGTTGCATAACAAATAATTTGAGATGAGAGCCATCATGTTTTTTTATTCTTCATTTATTACATTTTACAATCGAATCGATTGAGCATCTGATGCTTGTATGGCAGGGCATCCCCAGCAATTGATTTGGAAGTCAAAAACATTCCTTCTAGCTTGCCGCCAATAAATGTCGAGGTGGTTCAGTGGTTCCTGCATTAGGCGAAATGATAAGCGGTGTGCGTGAGGATTCCCAGTCCGTACTGGATGAGCTACGCGCTTATTTCGATAGCCTCCCTGATGACCCACCAGCGTATTCAAGCGCGTGGCCAAAAGAGATCCTGGAATATGGATATACTATCGCGGATTCAGCCTCAAAAGAACTGCAATATGCTCTACTGGAGCAAGGGTGGGATCCAGACTTTACCCGGCTGATCAACGAGTTCGACATTCAGGATGATTGGCTGGCAGTTGAGATGCGCATCATCCGCCTGCTTAAATACACGCCGGGTACCCTATTCTACAGAAGAGCGGAACAGTTGCGAAATCAAGCGCTCTTCACTTTCAAAAGAGGTCGTGAGTGGCAGGATCGATCCTGGTCAGCAGTAAGGAATAAAGTTGACCGGTTGACAGCTGGGCTACTGGAATTAATGGGGTCAGACGATATCCGGGTCGGAATATTTTCAGAAAATCGAATTGAGGTAGCCTATACTGATATTGCCTGTCTGAGTCATGGACTCGTGAACATTCCCATCCAACCTGCTTCCCCTCCTGCCCAACTGGAATACATTTTGAAGCATGCAGAAGTGAATACTATTTTCATATCTGATTCACAACATCTACGGACGCTGGAAGGAATCATCCACGAGCTGCCCAACCTGAAACACATTATCACCTACAATGATATTGCCACCCACAACCCTCATGTGATCTCATATAAGCGATTGCTACGATCAGGAGCAGACAGTGACAGCCTGAGCTGGCTCGAGGGCATGCGCTTATCAGTCCAGCTGGATAAGATCGCCACGATCATGTATACTTCAGGGACCACCGGATATCCTAAAGGGATCACGTTCACCTATGAAAACATCATATCCAAGCGCTTTGCCCGGAGCCTGGCACTGAATCTGGGACCAGACGACAGCTTTCTCTGTTTCCTCCCCCTCTTTCATACCTTTGGAAGATTTCTGGAAATGTGGGGCTCCATTTTCTGGGGGGCACGTTATACCTTTTCCAGTGGCAAGGGTATCCAATCGCTGATCAGTGATATGCAGGATGTCCAGCCAACGGTACTTATCAGTATCCCCAAACGCTGGCAGGACATTTACGACCAGGTTGCGGCAGAAACAGATATTGAACATGATGAGATCACGACCATTCATCCTGTACTGGAAAAATATACAGGTGGGAAGCTTCGCTGGGGTCTTTCAGCTGCTGGGTATCTGCCTCCTGAAGTGTTTCGCTTCTTCCAGATGCACGGGATCCATCTACACAGCGGGTATGGCATGACCGAAGCAACCGGTGGCATTACAATGACACCAACCGGCCAGTATATTGAAAATTCGGTAGGGGTTGCCCTCCCTGGCATGGAGCTGAAATTGGCAGACGATGGCGAATTGTGGATCAAAGGAGTTTACGTTTCCAGCAGCTACTGGAAACCGGAAGAACCCGATGATCGACCCGATGGCTGGTTCACCACAGGAGACATATTTCAGGAAATCAGTGGTGGACAATACGAGATCATTGATCGGAAGAAAGAGATCTACAAAAATGCCAAGGGACAAACGGTCGCTCCGCAGAAGATCGAAAACATGTTTCGTGAATTTGACAGTATCGAACAACTCTTCATCGTTGGTGACCACCAACCCTATAACACAGCACTTATTAAAGTAAATGGGCAGAGTGAAGAATTACAGGCACTGGGTCCGGATCAACAGGCCCAAAGCGATTACATAGGGAGCATCATCCATTCAGTCAATTCTTTCCTGGCTCCATTTGAACGTATCGTCGATTTCCAACTGGTCGACCGAGCCTTTGATGCCAAGAATGGAGAATTGACCGAAAAGGGAACCTTTAAACGAGCGGCCATCATGAAGAATTTTGATACCGTCATCAAATCACTTTATGAGAAGCCTTACAAATCGTTTCACATCGATGATCTGGAGATACAGATCCCCAACTGGATCTTTCTACAAAGAGGCTGGACCCAGAATGATCTGCAAGTGAAAGGTGAACAGCTGATCCACAGAAACTCCAAAGAGACGCTGACCATCCACCGCAAGGGAGCTGAGATACAGATCGGTAGCTTCAACTATGAGATACCAGAGTCCATCCTCAGGTTTGATGATCTCATTCGTCAACCTGCCTATTGCATCGGGAACCGTGAGTTGGAGCATTTTCTGAATTATCCCGACCTGAGGATCAAGCCGATGAATCAGCCCCCGGAGTGGTTACCGGGAACCTGGGTAGATATTGATCTTTCCGAGAAGGAGCGTGAGGTCCGTGAAGACCAGGTTGAGCATGCGCTGAGCACTGAGGATGATTCTGTGGAAGCCTTGAGGCCAGTCATTGATCTGATCTACTCCCAGACACTGGACAACCGTAAGCTAGCCTACCGTCTCATGGTCAGGATCTATGCCGATACAGATGAAAAGATAAGAAACATTATCCGGTATGCCTTCTTGCGACTGATCCGGTCGGATGTCATCAAGCAATCCCAATTTGCTGTGGAGCAAGTTGTTGCGCTATACCCAGCAACCGAGTTGGAGCGCATCGTCCACTACGCGCTTGGAACCAAACTCCTCTTCCCCAAAGAATACCTGGAATCCAAATGGGCGAACATAAACACCCGCAAGATCGAGCTGGCCACTGATTACCTGAAGTGGCGAGTTCGGGAAGAGATCGAGCAAGAGGATCCATCTATTCTCATCCAGAACACATTGGGGATCCTTCACTCCTGGGCCAATCAATTCCCGGAATTCTATTCGAAGATCAGGTCCGCGCTCATTAGTTCAGTGATACACTACGACGATGCGGCCCCTGTTAAGCAACTCGTCCTTGAATATTATGATTCGCTTATTTTGAATTTCTCCCGAAAAATGAAGCAGTTTGAGAATGACCGGGATCTGCCCTTCGACAATGCCTACATGAAATGGGACGACGTCCTCGCATTCGATAAATCCATCAACAATGAGCATCGAGATCGGATAACAGAGGCCATCAGTAAGACCACATTTTTCAGTGAGTCCATGTTCATCTTCTTCAATGGTTTGAAGATGTCACTTCAGGACCTACCCCCAGAAGGGATCTGGATCATGCCCTTGCGGGAAGGCAGCGGAAAGGTTGTCTACCGCGCAACCGTTCGTGGTAAGGAACGAAGCTATAAGTTTGTGATCAATCTCGCTGAGGAGATCGAAGCGGATCAGTTGCGAATGGAACTGCACTGGTTACTGGCCTGCGCCCGGGATAACCGCCTGGATCAGATCGTCGAGACTTTCGGATCCTATCAAAGCAAATATGAGTTATGGTCAGAAGAATTTATCCCTGGATTGACGGTCAAACACTACCTGGAACAGGCTGTCGCTACTGGTTCAGGGGACGAAAACCCGCCGCCTGATTATCTCTGGCCACACCTGTTGTGGACCGGGATACTCACCTATACAAATTTCTGGAAACGGACCCGATTCAAGCAAAGGATCAGTAAACCTATTCCGGCCAAGATCATCGTGCCCATTCATGACTACTATGTGGGTGGCCGCCTGGTTTCTATCACTGGCATTAGTAGAGATGAGGATGAACTCTCTTTCCTGGAAAATCTCGAACAGAATTTCGCAACAGAAACCGTTCAGACCTTTTCCCAATTTAACCTCAAGGTGGATCGTAATATCATCTATCACGCGATTCACGAATCGTTGGATGACAAGCATAGTGATGAATTTTTCCAGGCAATATTGAGACATCCGGAACTCAGCGATGAACGCCGAGAAAGTATTGAGCATTATCTGGAAGATACGGCAGCTCATGGTCATCAAACCAAGGCGGTCTACTTTGCGACCAGACGCTATCACCGCTGGCTCGCCCTCACCCAGGATGCCACCCAGGATGCCAAGGCGTACACGGTCAAGGAGCTGTATCGGGATTACAAGATTCTGGAAAAGGAACGGGACTACCCGGATGCCAGAGTCCAGCTTTTTCT
Organism: Fidelibacterota bacterium; assembly: GCA_021734255.1. Lineage (GTDB taxonomy): Bacteria > Fidelibacterota > UBA8477 > UBA8477 > JABMPR01 > JABMPR01. Next base: position 20,735 of record JAIPJM010000033.1, read on the forward strand.
GTGGACCATATTCTCTGACGCTGATGAGAAAATGCGTGAATATCTTTCCTCCCTGGCGCGGGACTTGAGAGAGGAGTCGCTTAACAGCAATACCCTGGAGGGTGAGATAAGTAAACATATCAACGAAAATGAGTTAACTGAGTACGAAGAATTCTTTCTGAAACGTCTCGCCTTCCCCCAGCTGACACCCAGCGAAGATATCGAGTTGATCGCTACCAAATCCGCGGCCCTGGAGGAAGTGGAAATGATGATCACTCGCACGGATAAGCAGGGTAACATCTACCGCATAAGGCGCGCCATGCATCCGCGTGAGATCATCCAACTCCAGCGTCTGTTCCTTAAAGCCAATATGGATATAGGTTTCACCCAGGAGCATAAGTTCCTGGTGGTTTTGAACGAGAAGGAACGTGTGATCGGTGGATTATTCTACCTGTACCAGGGAGAGGATCAAGTGGTGATGGATAAAATGGTGATCACTGAGACTCGACGGGGAAGTAATATAAGCAGGGGCTTACTGGAGGAATTCATCAATCGGATGCAGAATGAGCAGAAGAAGATGATCCTCACTGGTTTTCTACACCCGGGATACTTTTATAAATTTGGCTTTGAGACGGAAAAAGATCAGGGTGGGCTCGTTAAATACCTCTAGTCCAGGGTGTTGGTCATTGCATTCGAGACGATCGCCTGCTGAATGGCTGCGTTTAATTCCTCTTCACTGAACGGCTTCAAGAATACGTCGTGATGACTGATCTCCTTGCCCTTGCGCAAGGTCTCCTTATCAGTATGTGCGGTGAGAAAAATGATAGGTATTCGACGCCAGTTCAAGATATTGCTCGCTGCTTCAAATCCTGTCATACTCGTATTCAGAGTAATGTCCATCATAATGAGATCAGGTTTCAATTCTTCTGCCATGGAAACGGCCAATGGTCCATTATCTGCTATGCCTACAACAGTGTAACCCAGAGATTCCAGACGCATCTTCACAAATTTTGCAAATGGTTCCATGTCTTCCACGACCAGGATCTTATAGAGTCTGTTCACGGCATTGCTCCATCCTTATGAGCTCCATATACGCAGAGTCATTCGTCTAAGCTCAATATTTACAGATTCGAAAGGAAATTTATTCAGGGATTTCAGAAATTACTATCAATTATTTCAGGACGTGATGTGGAGCAAGCCGGTTTCAGAGTGATCTCATAAAAAAAGAGCCCTATGGTGAAATCAGGGCTCCTGATCGATCATATTTCCCCGCTTCTAAATAATCGACTTGATGTACTCTGTGGTCAATGACTTCGGGCGCTCCAGGGGGAGACCAATGGCTCGGTCCCACACAGTGGATGCCAGCACACCCATGGCGCGTGACACGCCAAAAAGGACGGTGTAAAAATCGTATTCATGCATACCATTGTGCACGAGCAGTACACCGGAGTGGGCATCGACGTTGGGCCAGGGATTCTTGGCTTTCCCCTGCTCCAGCAGAATGGGTGGGACCACTTCATAAAGCATGCTTACCATCTGGAACAGTTCATCATCAGGCATATGCTTTAGCGCGAACTCTCGCTGGGCTGAGTATCTCGGGTCAGTCTTCCGTAACACGGCATGACCGTATCCAGGGATGACTTTTCCTGAGGCCAGGGTATCCCAGACGAAGGTCTTGAGGTCTTCCTTGGTAGGAACACCGCCACCCAAATTTTCCTTTACTTCCATCAACCAGCGCAGCACTTCCTGATTTGCCAGACCATGCAGCGGTCCGGCCAGTCCGTTCATTCCGGCCGATAATGCATAATAGACATCTGAAAGGGTTGAACCGACCAGATGTGTCGTATGGGCCGAGACATTTCCACCTTCATGATCAGCATGAATGGTGAGATAGATGCGCATGAGTTCTCTGAACATCTTGTTATCAAAACCCAACATATGAGCAAAGTTGCCACCCCAATCAAGGTTTGGATCAGCGGCTATCACCTTACCATCCTTATAGCTTCTGCGATAGATATAGGCCGCCAGAGCAGGTAGACGAGCCAGAAGGTTCATGGTGTCTTCATAGACGGGTTTCCAGTAATCTTCCTTCGTGAGGCCCTCTCTATATTGTTTGGCAAAGATAGACTCGGTCTGCTGGGCAACGATCCCTACCGAAAACTGGGTCATGGGATGGGTATCTTTTGGCAGTGCATCGATGGCTTTATATACATGAGCAGGAAGCGTCCCACGTGCATTCCATTCAGCACTGATCTCAGCAACGTTTTCTTCTGTGGGAAGTTCTCCCGTCATGAGCAAATAGAACAAGCCCTCTGGCAGGGGTTCCTCCCCCTCAGCAGCATGGGGAAGTTTCGCCTGTAGGTCCGGGATGGTATATCCACGGAATCGAATACCTTCGTCAGGATCCAGCGCCGACGTTTCGGTGATCATGACCTTCACACCTCGCATGCCACCATAGGCCTGCGCTACTGTGACATCACATAATACCTTATCCCCGTGGTTCTTCCGGATCTCCCCGACTTCCTCTCGAAAAGGTGGGATGATTGCTTCCATCTTATTTAATAGTAATGACATTTTTATCCCTCTTTATTTTCCCCCAAATAAACAATAGAAAATGCTTCACGCAAACTTTCGTGTGCAAAATAATGCAATATAGTTCAATTTTCTGCAAATATAGTGCCTTACTGCAGTGTTTGCTTAAATATTTTATTGCTAAAAGGAACCTAATGCAGACGTAATTCGTTTTTTTCCACGCACGAATTCATATTCATTTTCACCTGGGGAAGATTAGTTTCAGCTATGAACCAGGGCCAGACCATACTTCCCCCAGAACTCAGATCAAGACTTCAGGCACAACTTGGACACGATTTCGCTGATTTTGAGGCATCTCTGGCAGATACGGCTCCCACGACCATTCGCTTGAACCCCAGAAAGCAGAGTGACTTTTTCCTGACCGATCAACAGGTTCCCTGGTGTGAGGAGGGTCGCTATTTGAGTAGCAGACCCAATTTTACCCTGGATCCCCTCTTTCACGCTGGCACCTACTATGCGCAGGAGGCTTCATCCATGGTGATCAGTTACCTGATAAAACAGCATCTGGACCTTCAGCGTGACCTGAAGGTGCTGGATCTAAGTGCTGCCCCTGGAGGAAAAGCGACGCTACTCCACTCCCTCATAAACAGCACATCTCTACTGGTCGCAAACGAACTCATCTCAAAACGGAACAGTATTCTCCAGCATAATCTGGCCCGCTGGGGTGCAGCCAATGTTGTGGTCACGCAGAACGAGGCCCGTCGTTTCGCTAAGATCCCTGAATTTTTCGATCTGATCCTGGTAGATGCCCCCTGCTCGGGTGAGGGTCTTCTCCGGAGGGATCCGGCTGCCGCTCTGGAGTGGTCAGAGGGTAACGTGAAAGCATGTGCTGCCAGACAGCAGCGTATTCTGGCTGATATCATTCCCTCCCTGGCACCTGGTGGCATCCTTATTTATAGCACCTGCACCTATTCTGAACTGGAAAATGAGATCAATGCTGACTGGTTTCTAAAGGAATCGGGTTTTCACAATCTTGAGGTCGATTTTCCGGAGGACTGGAATATTCAATCCCAACCCGGCGGTGCGCCAGGCTACCGATTTTACCCGCACCAGGTCGCAGGTGAAGGATTCTTCGTCGCCATGTTCCAGCGATCCGGGACAGCCGTACCGGAACCAGGTCGCCGGATCGATAGGCGCCTGGAACGCCCAACGCCAGCAGATAGCAGGTGGCTGGAAAAAGCCCAGGATTACGCCTACCTGCAAACTGATAAATTGCGTTATGCCTTCCCAGCCCCGCTTGCAACCCACTACTTTGATCTAAAATCACAATTGCGCATCCGCTCGGCTGGCCTTTTCCTTGGAAAAACCTACCCGAATGGATTGCAACCATCTCCAGAGTTGGCCTTATTTCCAGGACTTTCTTCTGGGGTTCAACGCTTGGAGCTGGATGGCAGCACAGCACTGGACTATCTGGCTCATCAACCCATAGCATTGCCTGCAGACCTCACAGCTGGCCGTCATCTCATTACCCATCATGATTTCGGCCTGGGTTGGATCAATAAACTGAAAAATGGACAGTACCGAAATAACTACCCGACAGCCTGGCGCATTCTAAATCGCAAGGCTTAATTATTATCAGTAACTATTCCTATTTACTTGGATTTTAGCCTCCCCACGCTATTTTTAGACCATGGAAGCACCGACCTATAGATTCAGCAAACAACGTCAGCTTGTACTTGATATTGTCCGCGAATTAAAAACACATCCTGTAGCTGAAACCGTATATCAGCAGGCGAAGGAAAGCATTCCCAATATTAGCCTTGGTACCGTTTATCGGAATTTGAATCAGCTGGTTGATATGGGGCAAATCTCAGCACTCAAGGACAAGGGCCTGGTCAGATACGAAGGGAATATGGAAGATCATGATCACTTCTACTGTAATACCTGCGGATCATGGTACGATGTGGACGTACTGAACGATATGACGATCAAAGTGTTAACCAGTGGTCAGAAATTCAGGGTCGACACCATCAACCTGGAGCTATCCGGTACCTGTGAAGCCTGTCTGAACAGTTAGCAAAATACTCTTTTATACAAAAAAAGGAGAGCCAGGCTCTCCTTTTGTGATCTATCAATAAAGATCATTACCTGGCTATGGGATAACCATCCCTGGCCCAGCCAACAATTCCATACCGCACATTCATGATGTTCTTGAATCCTCGATCGAGCATGATCTTTGACGCAGTTGTACTCCTGTTTCCAGTTGCACAATAGATGACGACCGGATGGTTCTTATACTTTTCCAGCTCATCCAAACGCATCTGCAATTCCTGCAGCGGTATGAGGGTGGCTCCCTCCAGGTATCCCCGGTAGTATTCGCCCATGGTGCGCACATCCAGGAGCAGGGGTGGCTCTGCCTCGTTCATCAGTTGCCAGGTCTCTTCGCTGGACAGTTCCGTGTAATTTGCCTGCTCAAGTTCAATCACATTCATGATACCTGAGCGCTCTCCAAGCGTGAATGGATATGACCCGCTCTCCTTCATCTTGAAATAGGGCTGCTCCTCACTTGTATCACTAACAGTTGTACTTATTCCCAGGTCGGGGATCTCAAAAGCATACTCTGATTTTTCAGCCCCCTGATCGTCCAGATAAAGTTTTATATAATCGCCCCGGTAAACGGTCAGATCCAATGGGTCACCAATCGGAGCGAGTGACAAAGCTCGGTAGCCCCCCTGGACCTTCCCTGAGATTTCTACTGTATTTGCTTCCACTTTTTCAGTCCTATTATTCTCTTTCGCATCGCATCCGGCAATGATCGCAAGTGCGGTGACGGTTATGATAATGTTACGAAAATTCATGCTTTCCTCCACACCCTTGTAGATAACAATATTATTCAAAGGTGACAAAATATTTCACATTTTAATTGAAAAACTGATGCGAGAGGTAAAATGCGCTAATGAATGATCGCTGCCAACCAGGTCTGGATATGATCGAGCTCTTGCGGAGAGATCTCGTGCCCCATGACGTACTCATGATGCTCCAACTTGACAGGCAATGCTTCCCAGAATTTGACCAGATCCCGACCGAACGAAATGGGAATAACAGGGTCATTGACCCCATGCCCTGCAAAGATGGGAAGGCCCTGAAGGACGTCAGGGCTCTTGAGTAGGTCGTGTGCTGCCTCATGCAATCGACCGCTCAGGATGAGTAGAGCACGGATCATTTCTGGTTCCGTCAGCGTGACCATACTGGAGATCGTCGCGCCTTGACTGAAGCCACCGAGGATTACCTGTTTATCCGATATCAGTCCCTGCTTCTGCATTTCCCTGATCAGCGATATGACTCCCCTGCTGCTGGTAAGCGCCTGCTCAAAATCGAATTTGAGACTCCCATCTGCCAGCATCTCGATATCAAACCAGGAGGCGCCTCCAAAAGGCGTCATCCCCGGCGCTCTGATACTGAACACCTGAAGATCTGCATCAAAATAATTGGCCAGTCCCATCAGGTCGTACTCATCTGCCCCATAGCCATGGAGCAGAATAACACTACCCTTCAGGCTGTCAGGATCCTGGGCAGGACGCTGGAGCACGCTCCGACCTGATATCTTTAGCTGCTTTATGTTGTTCATACTGTTATAGTGCTAATCTGCGCTGCCAAGGTTTGTCCTTCGATTACTATGACCTTTGCAAGTCGTAAATAAGATGTTTAGGGTTAATGGAAATGTAATTATCCGAGTATGGTTTTCGATCTCTTATCAGGGCACACATGATGTTCAATAATTTGTTAGAGACGTTATTGTAGA
>JAIPJM010000034.1 GCA_021734255.1 Fidelibacterota bacterium
AATACCGGGGTTGGGTCTGAATCGCGAAGAAGGTTCTTCCTTGAGGAGCCTTAGACTTATTCAACCCCGGGCAATATCTGATCATCTTCACCTTATCAATTTATTCAGTTTTTTGTGCTTTCTAGTCTAATGGAGGAGCTTTGTCCACAGGACGGAGCGACGCGGCAATCTCGGATGGATTTCTATTGGCATTTTCTAGGAGGGGTAATTCAAGAAACCAAACCTGAGATCGCCACGTCCTAACCCATGGTCAGGACTCGCGAAGACGTGTCTAATGGGTTTTTTGGTGGGGTCATTTTTTTCATTTCACCGGATGCAGAATGATAATTAGATCAATTTATGATCAGCGAAGGAAAAGAACCCATTCCCTCCCACAATAAGATGGTCCAGTACATCTACATCAATAGTGGCCAGAGCAGACTGTAATTTCTTGGTAACTGCTCGATCACTATTAGAGGGGGTCAGTGAGCCCGAGGGATGGTTGTGCACAAGGATGACGTTGGCTGCATCGTAATCAAGCACTCTCTGGACAACCTCCCGGGGATAGATCGCTGAGGTTGTAAGCGAGCCAGTAAATAATTCTTCCATTTTTAGAACCTGATTCTGTCCATCCAGAAAGATGACCATGAACACCTCACGGTTGCGCTCCCTCAAGTTGTGTGTCAGGTAATCCTTTACCGTCCGACTGGATCGCAAATAGTCTCGTCCCTGGGCTTGTTCAAAAAGATATCGCCTACCAATGGCATGGGGAAGTTTTATGGAGAAAGCATTCACAGCTCCCATTCCCTCTACATCAAGCAGCGCTGATAAAGGTGTGTCCAGGACTGACGCCAGGGATCCAAACCGGCGGATCAACTCCTTGGCCAGCGGTTTCATATCTTTACGGGGTGTGCTGAGGGTGAGCAGGACCTCCAGGACCTCATAATCATGAAATGACTCCAAGCCATTCTGGAAGAATCGTTCTCTCAGTCGTTTTCTGTGACCGTGGTGTATCGCGTTTTGTTGTGGCATTCCAACCTCCATTTCTAGTAATAAACATTCCTACACATGCGTGTAGAGGGGTGTGCATACTGAAAGGTGGTTAGCTGACCAGATGATATAAAATGAAATGTAATTCAGAATAAGAAAAGGAAAAAAGCCATTACTTATTCTTGAACTGTAAAGCTGCTGAAACGAAGTCTCTGAACAGGGGATGTGTCTTAGCTACTCGGGACTTGAATTCGGGATGAGCCTGTGTGGCAACAAACCAGGGATGATCTTTAATTTCTATCATTTCCACCAGCTCGTTGTCCGGAGAGACCCCCGAGATCATCATACCGCTGGCTTCAAGTTGATCCCGGTAGGCATTGTTCACTTCAAATCTATGGCGATGGCGTTCAGATATTTTCAGCTCTCCGTAGGCCGCGTGAGATTTGGAGCCTTCCTTCAAAACACAGTCATATGCACCCAGACGCATGGTGGCGCCCTTGTGGGTCACATGGTGTTGAGATAGCATCAGGTGAATGACCGGGTGCTCGGATGCTTCATCAAACTCCTCTGAGTTTGCCCCAGTAAGACCGAGGACATTGCGGGCATATTCAATCACAGCGACTTGAAGACCGAGGCAGAGACCAAAATATGGCACCTTTTTCTCCCGGGCAAACTGAGCAGCTCTGATCTTACCTTCGATTCCCCGTGGGCCAAATCCTCCTGGGATAAGTATACCATGTACACGGTCCAGGATCGACTCAAGCTTCCCGTCCGATTCCAGGTCACTGGCTTCGATGAACTCAAGATTCACCTTGCATCGATTGTCAACGCCGGCGTGGATGAACGATTCGATGATACTTTTATACGCATCCACCATGGCAGTGTACTTTCCGGTGATCGCCACGGTTACCTCATCCTCTGGGTTGAGGATGTGACCGACAAATGTTTCCCACTGGCTGATATCTGATACCACATTTTCGAGTTGCAGTTTTTCCATGACGATCCCCGCCAGATGTTCTTTCTGAAGGAGCATGGGAACTTCATAAATTGATTTGGCGTCCAGACCCTGGATCACAGCATTGGGACTGACGTTTGTGAATAAGGCGAGCTTTTCTCTTACATCATCCGTGATCTCGTGTTCGGTACGGCACAGGAGGATGTCAGGCTGGAGACCGATCTCTCGGAGCCTCATCACAGAGTGCTGACTGGGTTTTGTCTTTAATTCTTCACTGGCACCAACGTAGGGTATGAGTGTGACATGCAGAATGATCACATTTTCACGGCCGCGTGCCTGCTGAAACTGACGGACAGCTTCAAGGAAACTCAAGCTTTCAATATCACCAACAGTTCCACCGATCTCAGTTATTACGATATCGAGTTCTGGATCAATGGTCTCCGGTTTCTTGATCCTTTTGATGATCTCATCCGTAACATGGGGGATGATCTGTACGGTGCCGCCGAGATAATCACCTCGCCGCTCCTTCTCCAGAACCTCATAATAGATACTACCAGCCGTGCTGTTATTAGCTTTGGTCATATTTACATCGATAAAGCGCTCGTAATGGCCCAGATCCAGATCGGTTTCGGTTCCATCGTCCAGCACAAAGACCTCCCCATGCTGGAAAGGGTTCATGGTACCGGGGTCTACATTCAGGTACGGGTCGAGTTTTTGAATGGTGACCTTCTTGCCTTTGGTTTCAAGAAGCATTCCCAGTGATGCAGCCGCAATACCCTTGCCTAAGCCGGAGATGACACCACCTGTGACGATGATATGTTTTGCCTGTTGCGAATTCATAATACCCTCAATATCTCATCCCTAGAATGTTTATAAACCTAAATCCTCTGGCGGCGCTGGATGTGTCAGGTGGGTTGTGAGATGTCATCCTTGCTTCACCTGACCGATCATCGCCTAACGGTCACTAAAATTTATTGTTATGAATGTTAAAAAAGAAAGCATGCGGTAAGTCGCTGGATGATCCTGATTGGAGCTTGGGATAGATTCAGCATGAGGAACAAAACATGTTTTCATGCAAAGCAATATATAACGTTTGGGCTCAAGGGAAAACCCTTTCACAAATTTTTGCCGAATGAATTCAAATAGCAGAGTTTGATTGACAATAATCTACCATCACTGGAGTAGCAATCCACGTCAGCGAAAGGATTACGAAAGACTGTGGGGCATCATTATATTTAGCCTCAATTCGAAGAGAGCATTATGGGACATATTGTAAACCATCATCGTGATTACCGCCTGCTCCAGGAGCGTTTTGATAGACATATCACCGGCGCGCCTGCCTCGTCCACGTTCACCAAGATTCTTGAATTATTGTTTACACCAGAGGAAGCTCGCATCGCACGCCGGTTCCCAACGATTCCCAAACCACTTGGGGCTATTGCCGAGAAATTGGGGCTAGCAGAAGAGAGGCTCAGTGATATCGTTCAGGACCTGGCACAGCGTGGTCTCATGATCGATATTGAGCACAAAGGAAAACGCTATGCTGCGCTTCCCCCGGTGGTGATCGGATTTTTCGAATACACATTCATGCGCACCCGCGGCGATGCGCCTATGGAAGAGATCGCCCGTCTCTTCGACACCTACATGATCGAAGATGATCGTTTTGCTCGCGCTGTTTTTCAGAAAGAAACACAGGTTGGGCGGACCTTGGTCAGGGAAGAATCCTTACCTCAAGGCGACCATATAGAGATCCTGGATTGGGAGCGCGCTTCAAAGGTCGTGGAAAATGCTTCAGCACATGCAGTTTCGTTGTGCGCCTGCAGACACAAGGCAGAACACCTGGGGAGAGCATGTGAACATGAACAGCAGAACTGTTTATCCTTTGGTAATGCCGCTGAGGTACTGATCCACAATGGTCTGGCGGAGCGAATAGATTCTTCTGAATCAATGACACTTCTGGAAAGAGCGAAAGAAGCGGGCCTGGCTCAAACGGGGGATAATGTAAAACAGGACGTGAGCTACATTTGTAATTGCTGTGGTTGCTGCTGCGGAATGATGGAAGCAATCAAGACCTTCGATATCAACAATGCCATTGTAAGCTCAAACTGGATCGTGGAGATTGACCATGAAACCTGTACGGGTTGTGGTAAATGTGAGTCGGCATGTCCAGTTGATGCGCTCCATATGGAAAAATATCAGGCCAATGGCAAGAATAGACAACATGCAGTCCGGGAGGCGGACGTCTGTCTGGGGTGCGGTATCTGTCCCGGAGTTTGCAGCAGTGGCAGTGCCAAAATGGTGAGCAGGGAGAAACGCGTATTCACACCGGAAAGAAGTTTCGACAAGTATGCAGCCATGGCCATTGAAAGAGGAAAGATCGCCGACCTTATCTTCTGTGATTATGATAGCTTCAGCCATCGGACGCTGGGGAGAATTCTAGGCGTGCTGGAAAACACCTCCCCAGTAAAAGCGCTTCTTGCTATTGAACCGTTGAAATCTAGCTTTCTGAACTTGCTGGTGAAAAACCGTTAGAGGAGAAAAGCGACCAGGTGGATAAGAAATGATTACAGTCAAATTCAATGCGGAGGAAGGACACCTTGATTCTCGTTTTCATGGCATGGTCGCAGAAAAAGAGATCATTGAATATATAGAAGCCACTCGATTGAATGCTGAATATCCCCGTTATCTGAAGATATTGACTGATGGGATGGATGCCCATATGGAATTCACTGCGGACGCCCTCCCACGGATAGTGGAGGCAAATAATAGATCCCTGGAGGTGTATGACGCAATCGCATGGTTGGCAGACCACAATGACCCGAACCCCGGTTCTGAGCACAATCATAGTTAAGTACAAGATACCGTTAAGATGATCGACTCAAAGTTTAACGCTGAAAGCGGTTTACTCGAGACCCGCCTACATGGTCCTGTCTCAAAATCGGAAGTAATCGATTATGTAAACTCACTTCGGAATGAAGATAATGGATATCCAAATGAACTGAAGATCATCACAGATGCGACAAGTGCCAAACTGGGTTTCTCGAGAAAAGAATTGAGTGATGTCATAAAGACCGTGAATGACCATCCCGGATTGTACTCATCTATCAAAGATGCTATGATCATGAGCAATCCACGAGCAACGGCATATTCGATGATCGTCGAACTGTTTACAAAAAACTCGCGTTATCATGTGAAAATATTTTCAACCCAAGAAGCAGCGCTTAAGTGGTTGAACGGTCAATAGTTTCAATTCAGATAATTAAAACTTGATCTCTTGGCTGATGATAAGGTCGCTGGCGCCAATTCGTTGTTGCATGTATTTGGAAATCTCAATGCTTCGCTCAACGCGCAGGGATTCATCCATCTTGATAAAGGCTGTAAGATTTTCTGCAGAGTTGATGACAGTTGAAAGCTCTAATTTAACAAGCTCAATCGCTTCAGCGAGAATGTCATACTCGGGTCCATGTGCCGCCGGCACCGAATATACGGCAGCCTCAGCAACAGAATGTACGCCGGTTGAAAACCCGGCACCGATATAGGCGAGATCTGCATGTTGATAGAGGTCAGCGAGTTGCCCGATACTATCCCAGATGATAACCGGTTCACCAGCGTATTCCTCTATTTCTGACAGGCGAATGGATTTGAGTTTATGACGATACATCTCCACTTCCCAGGGGATAAGATCCCTCTCCCTCACTTCATGAGGCACCAGAATGTGTAAATAATTCTGGTTAGCCAAAGATTCAGCTATCCCTTTTGTCACAACATCCAGATCAGATTGTACGATTGAGCCATAGACAATGACTCGCCGGTCGGCAATGGTCGATTTTTCTAGTAATGCGCCTGAATTCTCTGCAGCACGCTCACTTACCTGGTCGAAGCGCGTGTCCCCGGATACTTCTATGGGGCCATTATAAATTGTCTTTAATAGATCACGGAGCTCTTCAGAGCCAGTGTAGATTTGGTCAATCTGGTTAAAAATGTTTTTATTTATTCCAAGGAACCCAGATTTTAGACGCAATGAATTTCGATACAGGTTCGCGTTCACCAGAACGTTACGAACATGGTTCCGGCTCAATGCTCGCATGAGGTTGGGCCAAACATCGTGACGGGTGTTGATAAATATGTCAGGTTGAAGTGTTTTAATAAACCGATTGACCCGAGTGTAAAGATCCCAGGGCAGGAAGCAGACGCCATCAAAAAGATCGCTCTGCGAGACTTTGTAATAAATGGTAGAAGATGTTAGAGTTTGAAATATATGAACATCTTTATTTCTTAGCCGGGAAAGCAGCGGTTTGATCTGTTCAAACTCACCTGCTGATGCAGCATGAAGCCAAATGACAGGTTTCGGGTCACACTCTACGCGTATGCGGAATTTTTCCAGGGCTTGCCATATCTTTTTCTGACCAGACAGACTCTGCCCAAGTTTATCATTGAAATAGCTGAATAGCCAAATGAAAGGTAGTGCCAGAAAGAGAAGGATGTTATACAGCGAGTAAAAGAAGATACTTACGAATCCTTAGCTGCAAGGATGATATCAGCCAGCTCCCGAAATGCCCCATCACCGCCAGAGCGTTCAAGGAGGATGTCGGGTTTAAGAATATGAAATGCAGGGGTGCTCGCCGGTGATGCCGTCAGACCGGCTACTTGCATCACAGTATAGTCGTTTACATCATCCCCAATGTAGGCCACCTCACCGGGTGAGAGATCATATTTATCAAGGACCTCTTGAAAGACCTCGAGTTTATCACTTATTCCCAGATAGACGTCCTCGATGTTCAACTTTTTGGCGCGTGCAGCAACGGGTCCGGAGTTCTCTCCCGTGATTATAACCGTTGGTATCCCAGCCTTTTTAAGCAAATAAACAGCCATCCCATCATAGGTGCTGAACGATTTCATTAACTCACCATCACTGGTGTAATACATTTTTGCATCAGTCCAAACACCGTCGATATCGGTAACTATCAACTTGATGCGAGCCGCTTTTTCCATGAGTGATGTTGGATTCAAATCATACTCCCTTTGATCTCCTGGATAGAGATGGTTACCAATCTATATCTGCTTCAGATAAAACTGTATCAGCAGGGATGTCGCGTTTGACCTGTTTTCCAACAAGCTCATCAATTCGCGAAGGAGAGATCCCGGTTCCAGGTCCTTTTGTAGTGAGCATATCTTTTTTCAGTGTGGTGCCAGTTTTAATTTCAGTAGCAGAAACAACACTTTTTGCCAGTTTTTTAAAGATAGAGCCTTCTGATGGCTGGATGTCTTTCTTAAAACTCCCCTGGGCTTCCTCGATGTGGCGAATGTCCCTTACCATTTTTCCAAAACCAGTTGGCTCCAGAGAGGCCGCGTGGTCACCGCCTTTCATGGTCCTGTCCAGGGTAAAATGGCGTTCAACGATTTTCGCTCCCATGGCAACAGCAGCCGCTGTGATCGCAATGCCCAGCTCGTGACCGGAGTAGCCAACCACCGCCTCAGGAAACTCGCGCGACAGAGTTGAAATCACATTTAAGTTGATCTCGCTGAATTTAGAAGGATAGGTCGATGTGCACTGCAGGATGGCAAAGGGTACGGTATATGGCTGGATGGTATCTATTGCTGTTTTAACCATGTCCATATCTGACATACCTGTGGATATGATCATGGGCTTCCCCTTTTTCGCAGTATGCTCCAATAGGGGAATGTTGCTCAAGTCAGCTGAAGCCATTTTAAAGAAGGGTACACCTAGTCGATCAAGAAAATCGATACTCTCTTCATCCCAGCCTGAAGCAATGAAGTCAACACCAAGCTCTGTTGAATATGCTTGTAGCTGCGCATAATCATCTTCGGATAGCTCCAAGGCATATTTATGCTCGCCATAGGTCTTGCCGAATGAATTCCTGTTATCATAGGGCATATCCAGACCTTCTTTGGTCAGAATTCGTTTGATACTTCTTTTCTGGAACTTGACTGCGTTGGCTCCAGCATCAGATGCTTCTCTGATAAGTTCCTTAGCTATATCGACCTCACCTTGGTGGTTTATACCAATTTCAGCAATGATATAAACGGGTTGATCTGCGCCAGCTTTTTTTGAACCTAATTGTATTGTGTTCAAGATTACCTCTTGTTCAGTATTTATTTAATAATCAGCCCAAGCACAAAATACGATAGATTTAATGTTCTGCTTATAATTATTTCAGATCGTTCAGAACAGGTAAGCAGATGGGATATATAACTCTTTAATTAGCGGACTTTTTGTGTGAGAAAGTGAACGCCCCTCACAGCTCGAGGAGGATTATTCAGGTCTTATTTATGGATAGTTTCCAGCAGGGTAAAATCGGCTTCTGTGTCTATCTCGATACCATATTCCTCAGGGAAGACGATATAGCCTATATCTCCACCGAGGCGGTTTCCTGTTGATTGGAAATGATCGCGTGTGAAAATATAGACTGAACCATTCTCCACATAGCGGATGTCGGAATTGACCATATCCTGGCGGCGGGGTCGATTCAAATAGTCATATCCGGCTGAGGCTCGATTACCATTCAGAGTCCAAAAAAAACGATGGGTGGGCGAGAGGCTGAGCATAGAGTCATTGCCCTGAGCCTGAAATTTTTTCAAGGCTTCATCCAGAGAGCCGTTTGGCCGGACAGGGCTTGTTGCCTGAAGAAGAACAATGATGTCAGGTCTCAGCTCGTGTTCTTGCCACCATGAAAGTGCATGTTCGATGGCGGCTTCCGTTGTGGCCGTGTCTCCTGAGATCTCAGCTGGGCGAGTTATAATATCAGCCCCTGCATCTGTTGAGATCGTTGAGATCTCTTCATCGTCCGTTGAGACAAATACGCGCGTCACCAGGTCAGAACTTTTGGCATATTGAATTGAATGTGTGATCAAGGGTTGTCCTAGAAAGGGGAGGACATTTTTACGGGGAACGCCTTTTGAACCGCCTCTGGCTGGTATGATGCAATAAATTTCCATCCCACAATATAGCAGAACCGGGATTTATCACACTCATCTAATTAAGTAACGTCCGTTGTGGGGAATTGGTCTGCCTGTCGAGAAAGATGATGCCCTCACTCCTGAAATCGGATTATGTTCTCTGTCATGGAGAGACTGGTCGTTTTAATCCTGGTTGTCGGACTATTTGGGATGAGCTTTGGGGCTCCCCTGGCTCGCTTTGTTCCTGAGTTGGCGGCCATGACCATTGCCTTTTGGAGAATGTTTGGGGCTTCTCTGGTCATGTGGTCATCTGCACCCTTTAAACAGGAGCGGCCACTGGAGAAGAATAAGCTGCCGACCATCATGATTGCCGGTTTCTTTTTGGGGCTACATTTTGTTTGTTTTTATGCTGCAGTAAAAATGGTACCCATCGCCAATGCAACCCTGTTCGCTACCCTGGCCCCTATTTTCACGATAGCTTATGAACGCTTCGGATTAAAACGTCATCTCCCCACTGGTGCTGTATTGGGTCTTTGGATCGCAGTAGGAGGGGCCCTTGTTATTCAAATATCAGGTTTGAATTTTGAGTTAGGTGAAACCGCCGGAAATCTGATGGCATTAGCCAGCTCGCTTTTCATGTCCGTTGTGCTCATCCTCGGTGAGCGCGTGCGTGCTTCCACCAGCATGATCGCGTATACACGCTGGCTCTACCTGTTCGCTGCAATTTCCATTGCTTTGGTAACGTTGATTACGGGAACGGGTCTGGGTTTCAGTCTACCAGATGCAAAATGGTTAATAGGCCTTGTCATTCTCCCAACCCTTATCGGTCACAACAGCATGAACTTCGCTGTAAAATATTTGCGACCCACAATCGTTGGTGCCGCTCCGTTTGGAGAGCCTATCCTGGCCAGTCTTATCGCCTGGTTCTTGTTTGGTGAATCAGTGGGGATCTATGTTGCCATCGGTGGTGGGATCACCATATCTGGATTGATCATTCTCACTCTGAACCGCAAATAAGGATCAGGGCTCCAGTCGCCTGAGCATCCCCGCTTCAATGAGTCCTTCGATGAAGGCTTTTTCGCCGCTCAGGTCATGCTTGGTTGCTTTTTTAATAATGCCATTATCTTTAAGCCAGCTTGTGATCGGGTGATCGAAATAATGACCCTTACTCCCGGTGAAGAAGTCGAATCCATGGAGGGTGATATCAAATCCCAGCTTGTGGAAGAAGTAGATGGCAAAGAAGCCTGTCGTCGGACGTTGTAAACCAGAGGAAGTCTCCAGTTCAACCATGGTTTCAAGGGGAAGCATTACATAATCGGAAGTGCCCAAACGCTTATTGATCCGCGCATGTATGGCGTCTCCCTTGTGTCTGAGAACCTCTGGCGGGATCATGACCAATATGTTGTCGGGTATGTTGGTTCTTTTCTTCAGACCCTGGTTGGCCCCATTTACCCAGATGTCTGTCCGGGAGCCAACGTGAGTCTCCAGCCCTTCTATGACGTAATTATTGATCCGGATGACTGCGTCAAAACGGTCAATGGTATCCCCATGGTTCCCTTCCAGCGCACTGGGACCATTGCCAATGATAATGACTCTCGCCTTAGCTAATGTGTGGTAAAAATCAGGCATTCGGTCAATATTTATAACTGCCATTAATTATCCTGTCTTATAAATGGACCCGTCATCCAGGGCAACATTCCATTCTTTTTTCGGAGTACGCCAATCCTTACCATATTTAGCTTCAATGAATTTTTCAGGATTCGATGGTACTGGGATTTTCTTGCCATAAAAAGTGATAGATTCGGTTTTGTCCAAAAATTCTTTTTGATGAAAGGCATTTCGATTCCAGACAACATACTTATACACAGGTTCATCTTGCTCCGGGATCTGGCCCTCGTAATACACGAAAAGATCCAGACATAATTCTTCTCTGAAAAAAAACATTTTACGGGGGTAGATCTTTAAGACCCGATAATCGCCTAAATACCAGATCTTGTCTGTTTTAGGAAAACTTTTAACACTTACATAAAAATGCCGGCGGAGTTTTCTTATCAACTGTTTCATCTGTTTATTGGATCGAAAACGCATGCCGAAATCCAGGTCATGGTCCCAGGGTATTAATTTCTGGTCTCGCAGAGCGCCCAGGAGTGTGCCACCTTCAACCCAGAAATCAATACCTACCTCTGTCATGATGGCTACATTCTTATGCATGAATTGAACAGCTACCTTCTCAGAATCAGAGTCAAAAGTAACACTGTGGTTCTGGTAGAATTCACCCATGAGCTCCTTTGCATAAGTCTGGGCAAAGGATTTGTAATTACCTGGAACTGATACTCGGACACCTTGGTGATCAACAGACTCCAATCGAGTAATATTCAAGTCAGTTCGCTTAAAGCGAATATCCCGTCTACCAACAAATACACTGACATGATCATCGTGAACAGAGAGAGGAGTCATAACGACAAACTCAGAAAGCTTCTTCATGGTCCTGGTTCGAAATCGCAATTTAAAGTGCAGTCTACCATTCTTGATCTTTGGCTTCAGAATGATTCCGTGGCGGAGAAACTTAAGACTCAAAAGGAACCACTTGAACCATCCCAGCGGGAATACGAAAAGTCTCAAATTGTGAGAATATTTAAATAACTCACCTTCTGACAGCCCAACAAGAGATTCAGAACCTATTACATAGGGGATCTTAGATGTCTCCAAAACATTAAAAACATTTTTGAATGGTGTTTTCAAGCCGCTTCCACTTCGTTCATTGCTTTTTTCGAGCCATCTGTGACAGGCAATCCACAGATTGACTTTTTGTCACTGCGTATATACAAATGCGGGACGCAAAGGCAAGGATTTCTCTAACATTTAGTCGTCGATCTGCTTGATGATGCGGTGTGATAAATAGTTATCGATCATCCTGGTAATGCGTTCACAGCTTTTCCCATCAGCCATCCAGCAGCTTTGCTCCGCCCAGTATTGGCGGTCCTGTGTGTGCAACTCAGGATGCTGGAGCACCCTTTGAATAGTTTCTGACAGGTTCTCTGGCTCTGTTACAGCGCCCATGATCCAATCTTCATCAATATACGGTATCTTAAAGGGACGTTTTTGCCGATCGACCTGCTGCTCCTCGTTGATCATTTGGTCTGGGACCCAGGTGCCTGAGCGTCGTTTCTCTTTTTCGGGGAAGCAGCCGGGATAGTGAGGCAGCTTTAGCTGAATGACTGGTTTGTTCAGAATCGCTGCTTCTGCCAGAACGGAAGAGACATCACTTATCACTACATCGGCCAGATGCAAAAACTGATTAATGTTTCCGTCCTGAGGTCGAACGGCTCCATACTGTTTTACCAGAGGGTAGTCAGCTGAATGGGGAACGATCAAAACATTCTCCATGCTGGACAGATATCGGGCGTTATGGATGCCGGCATCACGGTTCTTTTTCCCACCCCAGGAAGGGGCAAAAAGAATGACAGGTTTGGCGGGATCCAAAGCGAACCTTTTACACAAGCTGGCTTTATCAATTTTCAGGCTTACCAGCTCATCGATTTTGGGATACCCGCCCAAAAGTCCCCGGTCGTACTGGGGGTTGATGGCCTCCATTTTTCGCTTGAAAACTTCACCCGGATAGAAAAGGAGTGCTGCCTCCTGAAAAAAATCATATCTGTAGGTGTAATATTTCATGGGGCTCAAGCCGTGTTCGATATATATAAACTGACCATCCCAGCCACATTTTCTCAACCGCACCAAAGGCTTATCATAGGCCAGGATAACAGTGTCAGAGAGGGTTTTAAGGGTCTTTCGGTTTCGTAGACAGTTACGGTGGATCTTCAGTAAACGAACGCTCCAGCCTTTATTTGCCAGGTATTGACAGAGGTGTGTTAAGCTGGCGTACCCTTTTGTAGTTGAATAGACCAGATCAATGGTATGCGTCATATTGAATCTTGTCTATCTCTCTTTTAGGAAGTCAGCTAACATTCTGAGGTCTGAGCGTTGCGTTATCTTCAGCATCATTACTGCACCCTCGATCAAGGTGAGTCTGGCAGATGGGAGCGTCTGTTTAATCAGTCCGATCTCATCTGTGTCAACTTGTCCTGAAGCGTGCGCTTGCACGAGAACATCGAATTGAAAACACTGGGGGGTCTGGACAATACGGAGCTGGTCACGGCTGAGATTTGTAAATTGATCATGCTCCAGCAGGACCATGGAATCACTGGGCTGAATAACCGGTGCAACACCATCAAATGTCTCAAGTGCTTTGAGACACCTGTCGATCAAGCCACTCGGGATGAGTGGGCGCGCGGCATCATGGACAAGTACATGGGCAGTACCGGCAGGGCAGGCCTTCAGACCATTGTGTACCGATGCCTGCCGGGTTTTACCTCCAATGACAACCTCACAACTCGGATAGGCTTCCTTCACGCGAGAAAAATAGGGCTCGGCGCAGACTATGATCGTCGTATGCACATCGGGGTGATTCTGGAATGCTTCAACAGAATAGCTCAGCACCTCCCGCTGGTTCAGGGTGAGGTACTGCTTGGGTAGGTCACCCCCGAATCGACTACCGGATCCTGCAGCCACGATGATCGCTGTATTGCTTCCTTTTGGCATCACCTGTAACATAGTTGGAAAGGGCTTGATTTCCAATTTTCACCTTGGCTGAGTGTCAGGCGATATAAAACGCAGGGGTTGGTAAATATTGTTAATTAACTAAAAATTACAGATGTTGTTATTTATGGGTTTATATGATTTAACTTCTCAAAAAAGGTTTGTAAAATGGTATTGTTTTTAACATAATGACGGTATGATGAAAAAGCACACATTTAGTCCACCGTCCCCTGTCGAATCTTATTTTATTGAGCAATCAGGATTCGATTTTCGTTATGATCCTGAAGAAAAGATACCGATCGTTCAAGTTAACAATTTTCCACGTCTCGGCCAATTGACCGCCCTGCGGTTCCTGGAATGGGTTCAGAGCAACCCAGGAGGTGTAGTGTCCCTTCCCACAGGCAAGACGCCTGAATATTTTATAAGGTTTGTAGAACACTATCTCAAGAATTGGGAGCAAAAAGATACCCAGGCATTGCTGGAAAAAACTGGTCTGGACCATGCAAATAAGCCTATCTTGAAAGATCTCCAGTTTGTCCAGATCGATGAGTTTTTCCCGATCTCGCCCAAACAACACAATAGCTTCTACGATTACGTGAACAAATTCTACATCGATGGTTTTGGTATCAGTGCAGAACGGGCACAACTCATAGATGCGACTCAGATCGATTTCCCTCAGGGGAAGACCTTTCAGGAGATATTTCCTGATCTGGTCGTGGATCTAAACCTGCGTTTTGATCAACCCAACTCCACGATCGGTCGCCTCCAGAAGGCAGCCATCGAGCGAGTGGATGAATTCTGCACGGATTACGAACAACGGGTTCGAGAAAAGGGAGGCATAGGTTTCTTCCTGGGAGGGATCGGACCAGACGGCCACATTGCCTTCAATGTGAGAGGGTCAGATTATTTTTCCACCACTCGACTGACACCAACGAACTTTGAAACTCAAGCAGCTGCAGCATCGGATTTGGGCGGCATAGAGGTTTCAAAGAAACGCCTGGTCATCACGATTGGTTTACAGACTATCTCTTACAACCCCGATGCAACCGCACTGATCTTTGCTGCTGGTGAAGCCAAGGCACAGATCGTGGCAGAGTCTGTACAGTCACCGCCGACCAATATTCATCCTGGCGGCGCGCTGCATAGTATGCCCAATGCCCGCTTTTACATAACATCTGGTGCAGCGCTTTTCCTGGACAGGCGTGTCGTTGATGAGGCAAAAACAGTTGACACGATTTCTGAAGATGTGGTCGATCAACATCTTATTACCCTGTCCATGAGAAGCGACACACCTGTTCGCGAATTGACCGAAGCTCAGATCGCTAATAAAATGGTCCCAGCAGCTGTCACTGCCCGCTGCAAAAAGTCTTTGCCAGAGATAAAAGATCGGATCTTAAATAAACTTGAGGCCAACCTGAATCGAGGGCTCGAATCCAGGACAGATGAGGTCTTCTTCCATACAGCTCCCCATCATGATGATATCATGCTGGGCTACCTGGGACATATTGCCCACTTACTCCGGGAACCGAGTAATGAACATCATTTTGCCTATCTGACCAGTGGTTTCAATGCGGTAACAAACGAGTTTGTTAAAGAACAATTTCAGCAAGCCTTGAACTACATGGAGACAAATCAGTTCAAGCGACTGAAAGATGAAAATTACTTCGATGCTGACAACATGGCTGCTGCCCAAAGAGACATCTACACTTATTTGGACGGAGTGGCAAACCACAGTACCACCCATCGGTTCAAAGGCTCATCCAGACGTCTGATCCGGAACCTGCTCATCCTGCTACCGGAAGCGGCCCTGGAAACGCTGCCGGAAAAGATGTATGAGCTGATGGACTATCTGGATTCCAGATACCCGGGTCAGAAAGATGAACCTCTCATGCAAAAGCTCAAAGGTCGCATTAGAGAGTGGGAAGCGGACCTGGTTTGGGGTCACTTTGGTTCACCCATTAAAAATGTACACCATCTTCGTCTGGGGTTCTATAAGGGAGATATCTTCACTGAAGATCCAACCATGGATCGCGATGTGCAGCCCATACTGGAACAACTGGAGAGAATTCGTCCCACCATTGTTACCCTGGCTCTGGATCCAGAAGCCAGTGGTCCGGACACCCACTACAAAGTGATGCAGGCTATTGCTGCCGCCATCAAAATGTATACGGAAAAGTATCCCGAGGCAGATCTCAAGGTCTGGGGTTACCGCAACGTCTGGTTCAAATTTCAACCAACGGATGCCAATATTTTTGTTCCCATCTCATTGAACTCCATGGCCATCATGCGAGAAACCTTTAAATACTGTTTTCAGTCGCAAGTGGATGCACCTTTCCCCAGCTATGAATACAATGGCCCCTTTTCCGAACTGGCCCAGGCCATTCAAGTCCGCCAGCACTGGGACATGAAGAAGGTAATGGGTCGGGATTTCTGGTATGAACACCCCCATCCCCGGGTCAGGGCAGCCAAAGGCCTGGTCTATCTCAAGGAAATGGAGTTGGAGGAGTTCTACACCCGAGCGAGGGAACTACAAAAAGCCACAGAATCCATGGGGTAAATTAAAGCGGGCTTTACGCCCGCTTTTTATTTCAATGCTTTAAGCTGTTGTTTCAGACGTTCCCGATATTCAATAAATACAGGATTATAATTTCCCGACTTGAAGTCTGGGAAGGTGTTCTCCACAGCATGAAACTCACCGCTTTCAAAGATGAGGGTCGGATCCGCGTAGATGCCTTCGCCAATGTAGATCTTCTGACCATTATATTTAGCTGACGCCAGGATCATTTTGTGCAGGTCAAGGTAACCGATATCCAGGTTAACCCTGCGACTACCCTCAACACTGAACTCCTCCTCGATCTCATTACAAAGATTTTTGAGTCGGCCCAGCTCTCCCGGGTCCATAAGGGCTTCAAAACTGAAGAACTTCCGATAGATCGGCTGTCCCATTTCTGCATCATAATAGTGGGTGGAGTCAAATGGAAAAGGCTCGCCCATGCTGTCCACCGGACCGATACTTTCCCAGCAAACGGCAATGGCCCGCTCCAGAAGCTCGGCATCTGAGTATAAAGCTCCGATGAAATATTTGACAGGTTGGGGTTGCTCAGCTTTCATTTTCTTCATTCAATACTAGTATAGGTGTCTTTGCGAGGACCGCGCCGCTGGTGCGGACGAAGCCTACCTCGCCGAAGCTGTCATCCAGAGGTAACCACCTAAGGTGATATGCACTCGAAGAAAAAAGCGCAGGCGGGCAATCTCGGATAAACTGCCAATTGCCAAAACTCAGAGATCGCTTCACCCGTCTGAAAGTCGGATTCGCGAAGACGAACAGGATAAATTGTAATAAGTAATTACTTCTCATTATGTTCTTTATGTTGTTGCAGAAGATATCGTGCTTCTTCCACCTTTTCCAATGGAATCTGGAAGCGATCCTGGATCAGTTTCTCTGCCCGGTCCGTTGCTCTGAATTTCTGAGATGCTTCAGGGCTGGTGATCTTGATGAAATCTCCCTGGATGAAGGTCATCTCATATCTATCCACCCGGGTTAACAATAGATCATCCATACCTGGCATCTGGAAGGATTCCTGCCAGTATACAGCAAAGGTCTCCAGGGTGACAGGTTTTGGCTGAAAGGAATAGCGTCTGATAAAATTCTTTTTCCTGAATGTATACAGTGAATAGCGATCCTGCTCATCATCATACCGAAGTGAAAGGCCGGTCTCGGCTGAAATTTGACTTTGGATGTGTTTTCCCGAGAGGGGGAGCGGTTTGAAGATCATATACCCGGGATCGACGAGGAAGAGCTGACCAGCAAAGCTTATCATGACTGCAGAGTGATTGTCCTTTCCCCAGTTCAGATCACAGATGAGGGGTTCTGCTGAATATCCTAGAATTCGATATATCCCAAGCAACAAGTAAGTCAGGGAGAAACAGGTCCCGCCGGCATGCCAGGCATAGTGATCATCCAGCAGTTCATCCGGTAGGCGAAATAGCTGACCATAAGAGTGATGGGATTTCTTCAGGATCTTGCTAATGTTCTCGTATGGAAGGATAGAAAAATGCTGGGCGACCGCTGCGATGTGGAGCAGAGATGGTGTGTCACCGTCAAAACTAAAAGTCGTCAAAAACTTCAGGATCTCATGTTCATATGCGGATGGATCCAGCAGAGGCTTCTGTGTCTGTAGGCCTTCCATGATGGAATGTGATATCTGAATACTCAGATGACAACCATGTTCTTTGCGTTTTGGGGAATTCACTCAGCAACTATATTGTTACCCAACTTGTTTAATCGAAAAAAGAAATGCTGACTATGACCATAGCACTCATTGGATTCTATTTCCTATTCCCGGCCGTCATCCTCTGGCTCTGTGGGAACTACAATATCTTCAGCAAGATAGGCTCTGTGATCATCGCCTACTTCTTTGGGATCCTGGTCGGAAATATCGGCATCCTGCCTGCAGGGTTTGCAGAGATGCAGGATACGCTCAGTGGCGCCACCGTCGCGCTGGCACTACCCCTGTTGCTTTTCTCGCTTGATGTGAAAGCCTGGTTGAACAATGCGGGACGGGCAATACTATCCATGCTGGGGGCAACCATCGTTGTGGTTATGATCGCCGGACTGGGGAGCTGGATCATTCGTGATGCCTTCCATGAATCCTGGAAATTCGGTGGACTGGCCATTGGACTCTATACGGGAGGCACTCCCAACCTGGCGGCCATCAAGATCGCCCTGGATGTGGACTCCACCCAATTCATCATGATGCATACCTACGATGCAGTCAATGGCATCATCTATCTCATTTTTGTCATGAGTATCGGCCAGAAAGTTTTCAATAGAATCCTGCCAGCCTACAAATCAATTTCAAGTACAACAAGTCAGGTTGAAAGCCAGGAAGATATCCACAGCTACGAGGGCATCTTTGAAAGATCGATCATCATGGGCCTCCTGGCTGCCACCGCCATCTCGATTCTTATCCTGGGACTGTCCATGGGAATTTCTCAGTTGATACCATCCGAATACTCCACAGCCTC
Source organism: Fidelibacterota bacterium (assembly GCA_021734255.1). Lineage (GTDB taxonomy): Bacteria > Fidelibacterota > UBA8477 > UBA8477 > JABMPR01 > JABMPR01. The sequence goes on from JAIPJM010000034.1 coordinate 18,470, forward strand.
CATTATGCTGATGATCACCAGTTTTGGAATTGCGTCCTCCTTTGTGAGTAGAATTCGATCCATTCCCATGACCTTTCAATTTGGTATGTATATCATCCTTGTGTTCAGCCTCATTGTTGGCTCTATGGCAAACTTGAAAGAGTTGGTGGACATCGATTGGTCAATGATGTTTTTTGTGAATTTCGTGGTCTTCGGCAGCATGATACTCCACGCAGGATTTTGCCGGATCATGAAGGTCGACACGGACACTTTCCTCATTACCTCTGTATCGGCCGTTTGTTCACCACCTTTCGTTCCTGTTGTGGCCAAAGCCCTGAATAACAAAGAGATCATTCTGTCCGGCCTGACGACTGGGATCATCGGGTATGCTGTTGGGAACTACCTGGGCATTACCTTTGCCTATATTTTTCGAAGCTTGTTCTAGGGGATAAAACATGAAAACGATCATCATCGGCATCGCAGGTGGGACGGGATCGGGCAAAACCACCATTGCGAAGAATATCGCCAAAACCTATGGTAAAGGAGAGGTCCTGCGCCTGGACCTGGATTCCTATTACCGGGATCTCTCTGACAAAACATTGGAGGAGCGTAGCCAGGTCAATTTTGACCACCCTGCTTCTATTGAGATCGAGCTGCTTGTAAAACATGTGAATCAACTGTGTGAGGGAAAAACCGTTAACATCCCCATATATAACTTTGCCACCCACAGTCGTTCCGAGGAGACCCGACAGGTTGAACCCCACCGGGTGATCATCATAGAAGGTATTATGGCCCTCTACTTTCAGGAGCTGACCAAACTGATGGATGTAAAACTTTTTGTGGAAACCCCTTCAGATATCCGTTTCATCAGAAGACTCAATCGGGATATTGTAGAACGGGGTCGGTCAGTTGATTCTGTGATCGAGCAGTACAAAAAAACAGTTCGCCCCATGCACTATCAGTTCGTGGAGCCTAATAAGTACCTGGCAGATATCATTGTTCCAGAAGGGGGTATGAATCGAGTGGCGGTAGACCTGGTCAAAGCAAAGATCGATATGGCTCTCAGCGAAAAACAGGAGTAGCCCTTAATGGAAACAGTCACCTTAAGAGAGATCACAAAAACAACTTACCGTGAGATCTTGAATTTAAAGGTAGGGGAAAACCAGAAACAATTTGTTGCCGCCAATGCGGTGTCGCTGGCTCAGGCGAACTTCCACCCGGAAGCCTGGTTCAGGGGTGTCTACGCTGGAGATACAGCAGTCGGATTTGCCATGCTCGAAATAGATACTGAGAAACCTGAATACTATCTCTGGCGTTTCATGATCGATGAGAAACACCAGAGCAAAGGGTATGGCTATCAGGCCATGGAATTGTTGATCCGGCATGTTCGCACACTTCCCAGAGCTACTGAGTTCCTCCTCAGCTACGTCCCAGCCCAGGGCAGTCCGCGGGAATTTTATCAAAAACTCGGCTTTGAGGATACGGGTGAAGTTGAGGATGGAGAAAATATCATGCGCTTGGAGTTGAGATAGAAATAATCGGCCAGGGGGCTTCACCGCAGTGGTTTTTGAGTGGACTCCAGCAAGCAGATAACTATAATAGACCAGCCCTATGAGATACGAATATTACAAAGCTCCCCAGACCCCGAAAAACAACAACTCCAACTTGATGAAGATAGCTCTGGTCAGCCTTATCGTTATCATCGTAGTTATCTGGGTCGCTATCTGGAATTCATCAAATGTTTACGAGCCGGAAGAGATCTCCGAACAGGCATTCTATGAGGGTTATTTCACCATGAGTACCCGCCTGGATCAAACCCTTTCCAGGCGCTTCCCTAACCTTGAATTTGTTGATGCCCGTTACAGTGACGATGGTCGCGGAACACATACCTTTCAGGTCAAAGGCAAAAAACGCATGCGGCCCTCGGAGATAGAAGAATTTCTTGAAAGTTCACTGGGGGGATATGGATTCCTGGTGAACCAGGATGTGAGTGCTGGAGATTACTGGGAATTTCAGGTCATCGCTGATTCAACCATCTGGTCGCTATACAGAATTCAGCTCGAATATGAAGCGGTGGCCAATGTATCCATCCTGCCAGCCGATATTGCCAAAGTGTCCAACAGACCAAAACTGGCTGTCATTATTGATGATTTCGGCTACTCCATGAATGAAACCATCAATGGTTTTATTTCCCTGAATGAACCCTTTACTGCGGCTGTTATTCCCGGACGACCCTATTCCACATCGGTGGATGAACGGCTCAAATCCAGAGGCGTCCAGACCCTGATTCACATGCCAATGATCACTGTGACCAATATGACCAGTGAGCCGGACTATGCCCTGTCTGATGATCTAAGTAATGGGGAAATACAGAGACGTCTCCGGCGAGCAAGGAAAGATGTCCCTAATGCTATTGGGATGAACAACCACCAGGGAAGTGGTGGGACTCAAAGCCGGAAGGTGATGAGGGAAGTTACCGACTTTCTGGAGAAGGAGCGGATGTTTTTCATTGATAGCCGGACCATTGCAGCTTCTGTTGCAGAAAAGGTGGCCAGGGAAAGGTCGATCCCGACCAACAGCAGAGATGTTTTTCTGGATGAAGTGGATGACCCCAAAGCGATAGCAGGTGAGCTCTTCCGTCTCGCAAGGATTGCCAAGGATCAAGGGGTGGCTATTGGCATCGGTCATTGCCGACCCAATACACTGACGACCTTGAAAAAATATTTTCCGGCACTGGCTGAAGCAGGTTTCGAGCTCGTTCCGGTATCTAAGCTGGTCAATTGAGCAGCTAAACAAGAAAATTTAAAGGATTGATGCATGGCACAAATGGAATTGAATCTGGATGCTTTCCTGGCCACTACACAGCAAGGACATGAGGAAGGCATCAGCTTACCGGCAGTCGTGACCATTGCAAGCCTCTCAGGGGTTGATGGGTTTAGCCTCAGCTATGATGGTCGTTCCTCAGCATTCAGTGAGAAGGACCTTGAGCTGGTCATTGCGTCCGCCATGAATACAAGATTCGCCTTACGGATAGCCCCCAGGGCAGAACTTTTTCAGCTCGCACTCAACCTGCCTGTGAAGCAGGTGACCTTTTGTGCTGCTAATATTTTTGAGAGTTACGGGGCTGACCTGGAAACCTTCGTTCCTCAGTTGAAGGATGCTGGAAAACTGGTCTCCTTCCAATTGGAGCCAGAGTTGGCGCTCCTTAAAAAGGCTTATCGTCTCCAAAGCGACCTGGTTGAGCTCAATGGCAAACAGTACACACAGAATACCAATCCGGCAGGGCAGGTAGAGGCCCAGGAACAGCTGGCGCTTATGGCAAAAACAGCCGAAAAGAACGGTATCGGAGTTGCCATTAAAGGCGGTGTGAACTATCAGAATGTGTTACCCCTGGTGAATATTGAAGCGGTAGAGAATATTGTGGTAGGGCAGGCAGTTTTCAATAGAGCTATATTTGTTGGATTGGAAACCGCCATTCGCGATTTCAAATCACAGGTGCTATGAACGCCATAGTCACCCAGATCATTCGATCCGAAAAAGTTGAGAGCATACACAAAGCCACCGCAGTGGTGACCAATGCCCGCGGAGAGATCATTCAAAGTTTTGGGGATCCCGAACTCCAGACCTATGTACGCTCTTCGGCAAAGCCCCTTCAGGCTATGGCTGTCATCCGCTCAGGCGCATTCAAGAAATTTGGTCTGACCGAAAAAGAATTGGCGGCGATCTGTTCCTCGCATAGCGGTGAAGCTATCCACACTGACACTGTCCATAGTATTTTCAATAAGGCAGGACTATCTGAAGACCTGCTTTCCTGTGGCGTTCACCCGCCCATTGATAAGATAAGTGCGCATCGCTTGCAGCAGGACGGAGAAGAGCCGCAACAGATTCACAATAATTGTTCGGGGAAACATGCAGGCATGCTGTGTACCTGTGCGCAGTGGGGAGAGAATACTGAGAACTATCTGGACCCTGAACACCCAAGCCAGACATTTATTCACGATATTGTCTGTGAATACACAGGCGAGACCAGTATTCATCGTGGCATAGACGGTTGCTCTGCTCCGGTGTTCTATCTATCCTTATCCAAGTTGGCGCGCAGTTTTGCCGCCATCACTGAGCAGGAAACAGACGAACGGAAGTTGGTCTTTCGTTCCATGACATCAAACCCATATCTGGTGGGTGGAAACCAGCGCTTCGACACCGCCCTTATGGAAAGTTTTCCTGGCAGGATCATGTCCAAAGGGGGAGCAGAAGCAGTTTCTGCAGCCGGCTTCATCTTACCGGATGGGCAAGTGTATGGCTTGGCGATCAAAGTGATGGATGGGAATTATCGCGTGATCGGGCAGATGGTGCTAAGCATATTGAAAGAAATGGGATTTATTGACGGTCCAATGCCTGAGAAATTGAGCCACTGGTGGACGCCGGCTATGAAGAACCATGCTCAGGTCGTTGTGGGAACCATGAAAACAAGTTTTGAATGAATTGAGGATGAGCACATGACCAAGACGAGAGCTTCCTGGGATAATTATTTTATGAAGATCGCCGAAGATGTGGCGACCCGATCCACCTGCGACCGGAAATTTGTTGGTGCTGTGATCGTTAGGGATAAGATGATCCTGTCTACTGGATATAACGGCTCCATCCGCGGTCTACCCCATTGTGATGAAGTCGGGCACGAAATGGAAAACGGGCATTGTGTGCGTACTGTGCACGCGGAGGCCAATGCTTTGGTCCAGGCTGCCCGCAACGGTACTCATGTAGATGGTGCTGATATCTATGTAACTGCCAGCCCCTGCTATAACTGTTTTAAATTGATCGCGAACTCTGGGGTCCAGCGCATCTTTTACGGTGAACTTTACCGCGATGAACGGATCAAAACCCACGCCAAAGAAGCCGGGATCGAACTTATCCATCTTGAACATTAGGCAGCTCCTTTAACTGCAAGATATACCAGTTGATATTTGTGCGTGGAGTTAAGAATCTCAGCTCTCTGCTTAGCTTAACACCGAGATCCTTCGTTACACTCAGGAAGACACTATCAATTTACGAGCATGATTTTTTTTTGTTTATATCATGACCAATCGATCCAAAACGCTTTACATTGGAATAACAAGTGATCTGGAAAACAGGGTTTTTGAGCATAAAAACAAGTTGAAACCTGGCTTCACGCACAGATATAATATCAATAGACTGGTCTATTATGAGGAATTTGACAACCCACAGGATGCGATAAGTAGGGAAAAAGAATTGAAGGGCTGGCTAAGGAAAAAGAAAATAGCTTTGATAGAATCGCTGAATCCTAAACGGGAAGAACTAAACCTTTACTAATGAACACTTCCTAAAGTCTTTCTGAACGGAGTGAAGAATCTCAGATTTCTGCTTAGCTTAACACCGAGATCCTTCATTAAACGCAGGAAGACGTAAAAGAGAGGTGAAGAAGAAAATGCCTTCGAAAATCAAGCACATCACAGTAGTAATCGGTATCCTCTTCATGCTGGCATCATGTGCAGGAACAGTACGTCCTTCGGCACCAGACATAGAAGCAGTAAGGACCCAGCTTGAAACATTGGTCAACGACTTCGATGGTGATGTCGGTATCTATGCACGGCACCTCCCCTCCGGCCAGGAGATCAGCTTTAACGCTGATGCCCTGTTTCCAACAGCCAGCATGGTCAAAGTTCCCATCCTCCTTGCCCTTTTCGATCGTATTGAGAAGGATAGTTTGGACTATGATTCAACCCTGGTGTGGCTACCTGAGGTGGTCAATTATCCTGCAGGGGGAATACTTAGCTCTTTCAAAGATAGCGCTACCATAGCTTTGACCAAGGTGATCTCACTGATGATAACCTACAGTGATAACCATGCCAGCCTCTGGTGCCAGGAGTTGGCAGGAGGTGGCCCGGCAATCAATGCATGGTTGGAAGCAAATGGTTTTGAACAGACCCGCATGAATTCCCGCACCCCAGGTCGGCGGGATGACTGGGAGCTCTACGGTTGGGGGCAGACCACACCAAAAGAGATGGCTGAATTACTGGTGATGATCCATGAGAATCGGGCGGTCAGCCCCTGGGCCAGTGAGGAGATGTATCGCTATCTTACTCGCATCTATTGGGATGATGAAGCCTTGGCCGCCATTCCCAGAACGGTGCAGGTGGCTTCAAAACAGGGGGCCGTGAGTGCTTCCCGATCAGAAGTGGCCCTGGTCAATGCACCTGGAGGAGATTATGCCTTCTGTGTCATCACCAATAACCAGGAAGATACCTCATGGGAAGATGAGAATGAGGGCTTCGTACTGCTTAGAGATGTGTCGAAAGTGCTCTGGGAGCGTTTCAGTAACCCATAAGTGCCCTTTTAAATGGCGTATTGTCTACTTCGAGAGCTTCAGACTCCGATACTTCATATAATCCGTTGACACCTGCTGGGGTGCCGTCTATATTTCCGCGCTTTTTAATAAGGAGAGTTTTAAATGTACGCGATTATACAAATTGCAGGGAAACAGTTTAAGGTAAAACCTGGCATGGTCCTGAACATCCCAACTCTCAATGTTGAACCTGGAAATAAGTTTGACGTTGAGCGCGTACTGGCATACTCTGACGGTAAAGATCTCACAGTTGGTACACCAGAACTGGCTGATATCACCATCAAGGGAACGGTTGTTTCTCATGGTCGTGGCAAAAAGATCATTGTTTTCAAGAAGAAACGCCGCAAGGGATACCAGAAGAAGCAGGGACACCGCCAGGGTTTTACACAGATCAAGGTAGAAGGCATCACGAAGTCGAAGCCTGCCGCCAAGCAAACAACAGCTAAAAAAGCTGACGCAGAAGCAAAGGCTACTAAGAAGCCAGCTGCTGCCAAGAAACCGGCCGCTAAAACAGCAGCAAAGAAACCCGCTGCAAAAAAACCAGCTGCAAAGAAACCAGCAGCGAAAAAACCCGCTGCCAAGAAGCCGGCTGCAAAGAAAGCTGATAGCGCAAGTAAAGGAGAGTAACCATGGCTCATAAAAAAGGTGTTGGTAGCTCTAAAAATGGTAGAGAAAGTCATGCAAAACGTCTGGGCACCAAAGCATATGGTGGTGAGTGGGTATCAGCTGGAAGCATTATTGTTCGCCAGCGCGGAACCGCTATTCATCCTGGACAGAATGTAGGCATCGGCGGTGACGATACACTATTCGCAAAGGTCGATGGTATTGTGACTTTTGAAAGAAGAGGCCGAGATAGAAAACAGGTCAGCGTCTACCCAGAAGCGTAAGCTGTTATTACATATTGATATAAGATCCCCTGAGTAATCGGGGGATTTTTTATTTTATTGATTTAGTGAACAAATAACTTCATTAGAGTATTATACATTCATAAGGTGGGAAGCGTCGATACTTCGAGAGCCTCAGCATGACACTTCCTGTTCGTCGTAACGCCTGGTTGTCACCCTGAGCCTGTCCATTAGACTTGCCCAATGGAAAAGTTGAGAGCTAATATGTTCAGAGAAATGGAAGATCCACACATTGCACTGGAGTTGAATAAGTCTATGAGCTTGTCATGGCACAAAGCCAATCCTTCGATTAAGACCCAACCC
>JAIPJM010000035.1 GCA_021734255.1 Fidelibacterota bacterium
TAATCTACAATAACGTCTCTAACAAATTATTGAACATCATGTGTGCCCTGATAAGAGATCGAAAACCATACTCGGATAATTACATTTCCATTAACCCTAAACATCTTATTTACGACTTGCAAAGGTCATAGTAATCGAAATGACAACCAAGAATCTCAGACAAGTTGCCAATTGGCAGAATTCTGAGATCCTTCGACTCCGCTCAGGAAGACATGACTGAAATGATTGAAGAAGCAATAAAATACATCAGACAACAAGGATCCTTCCATGCCGAAGTGGCCGTGATCCTGGGCTCAGGTCTCGGTAATTTTACTGAATCGCTGGCCAGACCCACCCGCATCCCCTTTACTGGTATTCCAGGCTTTCCCACATCCACCGTTAAGGGCCATGCCGGTGAAATGATCCATGGTTATCTGGGTGATCGCCCCCTCCTGGTAAATTCAGGTCGGGTCCACTTCTATGAAGGCTACACCCTGGATCAGGTTATCTATCCCATTCAGATTCTCCATGCCTTAGGGGTGGAGCATTTGCTTATCACGAACGCTGCAGGCAGCATTCGAAAAGCCCATCCCCCCGGGGAGCTGCTGCTCATCACCAAATTGCTAAACCTGACAGGCAGGTCGATCTATGCAGGCGAGGAGGAGCCAGGCTCCATCTTCCATGAAGACACCCTGAGCCTGGTGCAAAAAACAGCCGAACGGGCAGGTGTCGCTCTCAGAAACGGGGTATATGCCGGCCTGAATGGACCTTCCTATGAAACACCGGCAGAGATCAGATTTTTAAGACTTAAAGGAGCAGATGCCGTGGGTATGTCCACCGTCCACGAAAGCCTGGCAGCCCATCGTTTGGGTATGAATGTGGTCGCTTTGAGCTGTCTGACCAACTATGCGGCAGGTATCCTGGATCAGCCCCTCGATCACCAGGAAGTCATCGATACCAGTCTCCGGGTCCAGAATGACTTTTCCCGACTGGTATCAGAAGTGGTGAAAACCCTTGCTGGCTAATAATTACAGCAATTCCAACTTTTGCTCATCATAAAATAAAAATCAAATATATCAAACTGATATGGCACTATATCAGTTTGATGCTAACTTAAGCTGCAAAAGGGTATCAAAGCATGGGAAATATTGCGATCTATAATTATAAATAACAACCCTTTACCAGAGCTCGTTATCATTGTGGCATGGCTATTGACCTTGTATAAAGCAAATGAAAGGGCAAAAAACAATGAAAACGAACGAAAATAGATTAGAAAGGAAGCAGAAAATGAAGAAGATGACAGCACTCGCCACTGGTTTTGGAAATGTCACAGGAGCAATGTTGGCTGTTGCAAGCGGAGGCTCACTGTTAGGAGTAATTGTTCTCATCGTCTCATTATTAGCAGCGACCCCTTCCTTTGCACAGGATCGTGAAGAGATGGGTAATATCAAAGTTGAAATGAGGGAAGTAGAAAGAGAACTGGGGCAAGCAGCAATTGAGATCCAACACGCCCTGGACGAAGCCGGGATCGAAACAGGCATTCAGATCAATTTTGATGATGAAGAGGGATCGGATCGTCCCAAGCTGGGCGTCTATCTCAGCGACATGGATTTCGAAGATGCCTATAAGATGCGCTACCCCTATCCGCATGGAACGCTGATAGACGGTACCGTCCGCAATGGAAATGCTGATAAAGCAGGCCTCATAGAAGACGACATCATCATGTATTTTGATGGAACCAAGGTACTCTACGAAGATCATCTGGTACGCCTCATCAGAAGCCAACACTTTGGCGATCAGGTTGAAGTGGTCTACTGGAGAGATGAAGCCATGGATACTACCATCGTTACGTTTGCAGCTCCTGAGAAAAAGGACGTTCAGGCAAAACTTGAAGTTGTAAAAAAAGAAGAAGAGCAGAAAAAACGTCGCAATTCACGTGGATTTGGTGGCGGTGGCTTCACGCCCATGCTGGTCCAGAATGATTTCCAGGATATCGGTGATCTCATGACTGAACTGGGTCTGACAAAAACACCCTTCAGCTCAGACGGACTCCTCATGTGGGGAGGTTCAGGACAGGGATTCGTTGGTAACGGTTGGTTTCTGGGTGGATTCGGACAGTTCGGTGGCATGACGCGATCGACTGCATCGAAGCCACACAGCACCTCTGGTGAAACTGCCAAGCGTGATATCAGCTTTCACATGGGATTTGGTGGACTGACTGTTGAAAAAAGATTCGCCCCCTTCAAATTCATGGTCATCGGTGGTGGAACGGGTCTTGGATTTGGTGGAATTGATCTGAAAGTAACCCAGGCAGATAATAGCGCCTTCCAGTGGGATTGGACAACGCTGAATGATCAGCTCATCGATACCAAAACCACAACGATCAATTTCTCAAAAGCCTATGCTATCGCACACCCCCGGGTGAATGCAATGATCCGATTGACATCCTGGATGCGCCTGAGAGCCGAAGTAGGGTATCTCTACGCCTATCCCTTCTCACCCGGTTGGGAAGCAGATCTGACAGGTGGGAACATTGAAGATCAGAAAGATGGTTGGGAGATCCAGAAGAGTCCTGATACGGACATCAACTCTCAGACGATCTCACTTGGACTGTGGTTCGGTTTCTAGAAGCAACACTCCACTAACATAAAGCATGATGCCGGTGGTTGAACATCGGCATCATGCATTCACAACAGACAGGTAACATCAAGCAATGACACCCATGATGTACCACGCAAATACAAACAGGACTCCAAGCATCATCCGTGCTTCAATTTATTACAGATAAGCTGAGTGCCGGAGCACTTATTGTTTCCCAGCTGCTCTTAACAGCAGTCGTGGGAACCGATCCATATTTTGTGGATGTGAGCCTGGAACTCAGAGATGAGCGTCTCATGTATACGGCCACGCTGGCAGAGAGCTTTACACCGGATATGGATGTGTTGCTGCAATCAGGGGATACGGTCACCATTCACTTTGAACTTGACCTGGTCAACCTCCAGACCGATTCGGTGGTGGCGATTGCTGATTGGGAGCATCAATTCCTCTATTCCATTCTGGAAGATGAGTATACGGTATATAAGACCGAATCCGATCGCTTAATTCACAGTTATAACTTTTTTGAAGCAAAACAGGAGTGGGTCCATATCAGACGGGCCTTCTTCTGCAAGCTGGATGTTCTGGAAGATGAACTCCAGTATGCCTTACGGGTCTCCGCCTATATGGACGAGATGGATATGCCGGGAATTACCGATAAAGTAAATCTCATGTCCTACTGGAATCGAATACGTCCAGCCCATATCTCTGAACCCTTTATGCTAAGGAACCTGGAACAATGAACCTGAAAATGCCATCATTTAGAGTCCAGGTCATTGGTCTGGCGATCCTGGTCACCCTGCTCACCTCGGTACTCATGCGAGAATTCTTTCTGACCAGCCTTCTGACCTACCAGGAACAGATCAGCAGTCTGGACACCAAGGAAAAAGCCAGACATCTTTATCAGGAATACAATACAGTGATCGACTCCTCCGAGACAAGAAATTTCAATATCGCTGTAGAAGGGATACTGCGGGATCTGCAAAAAATTGAGATCGCTGGTGATTTTTATACCCGAGATATCAAGCGCTATTCCGTTGGGATCGTCATCCTCATGGGCATTATTGTGGGTGCTGTATTCCTGCTGATCTTTATGATGATCACGCGACCCCTGACCCGTCTGACCACAGCAACGGAACAACTAAAGGCAGGCAATTTTGATATCCAGGTAAGGGAAAGCCGCTATTCTCCTCTGAATGATCTCACCGTTGCCTTTAATGGCATGGTCCGCGAATTGAATGAGAGTCGCGAACGACTGATCGAAGCCGAAAAGCAGACGATCTGGAAAGAAATGGCGCGGGCCATGGCGCATGAGATCAAAAACCCCCTGACGCCCATCCGCCTGGCAGCCCAACGTTTGGAGTCAAAATATTATGAGCGTGCGGACAACCTGAATGCAGTTCTGGAAAAATCCATGGGTATCATCAATGAGGAAGTTGGTAATCTACAATCACTGGTGGATGCCTTCTCCGGATTCGCCAAAATGCCTGAAGTCAAATTTCAAGATTATAACTTGAATCAACAATTGCAAGAGATCTCCAGTCAGTATTCAGATGAAGCCACGATCGAGCTGGATCTGGATGATCAGCTGGAATATGTCTACGCCGACACCATGCAGATGAAGCAAGTGCTGGTGAATCTGATTCAAAATGCCATTCAGGCTTGCCCGGGTGAACCTCAACTACTCTTGAGTACCCGGGTGACGGGGAAGAACTGCAATATCAGTATTAAGGATCAGGGGCAGGGCATTGATCCGGAGGCACTGGCCAAGATCTTCGAACCCTACTATACGACAAAGAAAAAGGGTACCGGTCTGGGACTGGCCATTGTAAGAAGAATTATTCGTCAACACGGTGGTGATATCCATGCCAACAGTAAGCTTGGTGAAGGGTCGACATTTACTATCAGTCTGCCTTGTAATCGGGAAAACGAAAGCGCAAAACACGAACAGGTAGGTACAAAACATGGCTGAACATAAGATCAATATTCTGGTAATAGATGATGAGAAGAATATACGCCTCACATTGAGAGACATCCTTGAAGATGATGGGCATGCCGTCATGGAAGCCGGTTCTGGTGAGGATGGACTTGAGGTGATCAAGAAGCAGAGTCTGCATCTGGTACTGCTGGATGTCCAGTTACCAGGGATAGACGGTATAGAAACACTGAAAAAGATCCGCGAAATGGACGAATCTCTGGATGTGATCATGATATCCGGACATGCAACGGTAGGAACGGCCGTCGATGCTCTGCGCATTGGTGCCTATGATTTTCTTGAAAAGCCACTATCCCTGGCCAGAGTAAAGCTGGCCATACGAAATCTTGCTGAAAAACAGAGTCTAACCAACCAATCCGTTCTGGTCAAACAGACCCAAAAGGATAAATATCAACTGGTGGGGAATTCTCCACAGATGGAAACTGTGCTGGAAACGGCACGCCGGGTGGGCCCTACCCAGGCTAAGGTATTGATCCGGGGTGAGAGTGGAACCGGAAAGGAACTGGTGGCCCACGCCATCCATGCCGCCAGTGAGCGTGCTGAAGAATCCTTCGTCAAATTCAATGCAGCGGCCATTCCAACTGAGTTGGTCGAAAGTGAACTCTTTGGTCATGAAAAAGGTGCCTTTACCGGGGCTGTCGGTCAGAAGAAGGGAAAGATCGAGATGGCCAACGGCGGAACCCTTTTCCTGGATGAGATCGGTGACATGGGATTATCTGCCCAGGCCAAAATTCTCCGCGTGCTTGAGGATGGAAAATTTGAACGGGTCGGAGGTACGCAAACCCATTCCGTTGATATTCGCCTGCTGGCCGCAACGAATAAACCACTTGAGGAGATGGTCAAGGAAGGTCGATTCAGAGAGGATCTGTTCTATCGCTTGAATGTGGTCCCTATCCAGTTACCACCCCTCAGGGAAAGAGAAGGGGATATTCGTATACTCCTGAAACATTTTTTAAATTTCTACGCCGCAGAGCTCAGTATGCCGCTCAAATCGTTTTCCAGAGATTCCATGAATATGCTCTGCGATTATGCCTTCCCGGGAAATATCCGTGAGCTCAGGAATCTGGTCGAACGCTTATATATTTTGAGCCCTAATGCTGAGATCGACATCGCAGAGGTCAAGCCACATCTCACGCAGATGAGTAGCTCAGAAGGCGATGCAGCGATCTTCAATGACACCCGCCCGTTTGCCGAGGCCAAGCGAATGTTCGAGGAACGTTTCCTTGGCTCTCAACTCAAACAGCATGCAGGGAATATTAGCCGGACCGCAAAAAGTCTGGGTATGCAGCAATCCAATCTATCACGCAAATTGAAAGAATTGGGCCTGGGAAAATCCTGAATCATTAATTAGAGTATTCTTTAGCAAGGCTGGAAATCCCAGGTTAGCTGATGGGGGGTTATTTTAAAAATTATACGCGTAAATAAGTGGATCATTACCGCGCTCATGGTCGTGCTAAGCGGTCAGCTTCTGGCCGAGAAAAAAATTGTCAGAGCAGCCCGCATCGACACACCACCGATCATCGATGGGGTTGTGGACGAAGCAGCCTGGGACCTGGTTCAGCCTGCTGTGGACTGGTACAAACTTGAACCCGTCAACGGTGGCCCTTCAGATTATGGCACGGAGATGCGATTCCTTTATGATGATGTGGCATTCTATGTGTCTGCGACGATGTACGATGACCCTGCCAATATCAAAACCCAACTTGGGAAACGAGATGATGAAGGTGTGCTTGCTGACTGGGTGGGGATCTGGTTCAGCCCCTTCAATGATGGGGCCAATGACCTCAATTTTTCAGTGACAGCTGCTGGGGTGCAGATCGATGCCAAGTACAGTCCCAATAACAATGACAGCAACTGGGATCCTGTCTGGGAAAGTGCTGTGACCATTCATGCAGAGGGCTGGTCAGTAGAAATGGCGATCCCCTTTAGCCAGATACGCTTCCCTTCTAAGGACGTCCAGGTCTGGGGTATGAATATGGCCCGCTATGTGGCCAAGACTCGCCAAACGTCGACTTGGAATTTCATTGACAACGCCTTGAGTAATTTTACCGCCCAGGCAGGAATTCTGAAGGGTATTGAGCATGTTGAGACCCCCCTTCGCTTATCATTTACACCTTATGCATCGACTTCCTTCGAGCACTATCCCTTCGATGAGGAAGGGAAGAGCAATTTTTCACGATCCATTCGGGGTGGCATGGACATGAAATATGGGATCAACGAGAGTTTTACCCTGGACCTGACCCTGATCCCTGATTTTGGCCAGGTTCAGTCAGATAATGAGATCCTGAATCTTTCCCCGTTTGAAGTACGCTACGATGAAAAGCGCCCCTTTTTCACGGAAGGGACTGAGCAATTGAATAAAGGCGGCCTTTTTTATTCGAGACGTGTGGGCTCCAGACCACTGCGATACGGTGAGGTTGAGGATCTTCTGGAAGCGGGGGAGGAGATTAAAGACAACCCTGATGAATCTCAGATGATCAATGCCACCAAGATCACCGGACAGACAGTAAATGGGGTTGGCCTCGGTTTTTTCAATGCCCTGACAGGACCCATGCATGCAGTGATCCGAGATTCGCTGGGGCATGAGCGTGAATATCTGACCAACCCTTTGACGAACTATAATCTGGTAGTGCTGGGGAAGAACTTAAAGAATGGCTCGGAGATCAACCTGATCAACACAAATGTCCAGCGCTTCGCAGATGAAGGCGATAGGGAGGATTTCTGGGATGCCAATGTGACCGGTCTGGACCTGAGGTTGACCAGTAAGAATTCCAAGTGGATTTTGGATGCCAATGCAGCCTACAACCGCTTATCATTTTCAGACAGCATCTCAACAGGCCATCAATACAATATCGAGTTGGAGGAAGAGGAGGGCATCTTTCAGTATGGCGCTGGCGTTAATGTTGAAAGTGAATTCTACGATCCCAACGATATGGGATATATCCAAAACCCAAACGAGATATCAACATTTGGATTCCTTGATTGGCGAACCATCAATCCGATCTGGAAAGTAAACCATGCCTATTTTTCCATTCAAGGAGTCCATTCAAGATTGTTTAAAACACCCAGGGATGAATCACTGGGCCTGGACCTCTCGAGTAGTGAGTTTTCCAATGCCTATATCAATCTCAATTATAATGTTACATTTAGAAATTACTTCTCCACAGGCGGTGGGATGGGGATCAATCCGGTAGAGGGCAAGGACTTCTTTGAACCACGGGTGGAGGGTAGATTCTACCGCACGGTAAAATGGTTTGACATCCACCAGTGGATATCCACCAATTTTAATAAACCACTGGCTATTTCCGCCTGGATCGGAACATCCCAAAAAAATGAAAGAGGCGCGCATTTCAAAGGCATGGGTTTTGACCCGCGCTGGCGAGTGAACAATCAGTTATTGATTTCCTATGGTCTGGATATAGAGAATGTCTATAACGGCCACGGATATGCAGAGATGGACTCTCTCGATAACTCGGTCTTTGGACGACGGGATCGCAAGACCATTATCAATACGCTTTATACGAGCTACATCTTCAGCCCCGACCTGGAGTCAGATATTCGTATGCGATATTATCGGGCTGTGGTTGATTATCACGACTTCTATGATCTGGGGCTGGATGGGAATCTGAGCCCTAGAGACTACGCAGAAGAACTGGACTATATTTTCGGAGTACTAACCATTGATGCCCTGGTCACCTGGCGGTTCAGTCCTGGTAGTGAACTCAAGTTCTCCTGGAAAAATGCCATTTACCAGGAAGGCGATGATCCTGAGCGGAGTTACTTTACCGACGTGAAGGATCTGACCAATCTGGATCAATCCAACAGCATCTCTGTTAAACTGTTGTACTATGTGGATGCCTGGGACCTGAAGCACCGATTTAATTAACTCCATAGTACGACATCCCAAGATACGTCTTTGCGAACCCCGAAATATGTCGGGGTGAAGCAATCTCGGACTTTTGTCAATTAGCATTCCTGGGAGATATTACACGTGTCTACCAATCAGCAATAATCAGAGATCGCTTCATCGTGTTACTCCTCGCGAGGACGTTGGGTGTATTTAAAATGACATTTATATCCGCAAGTAAACCAGGGCGGTTTATGAATAAAAGCATTTGTGATTATATTTATCATGATTATATCCCCGCTCAATTATTTAAAAAGGGGATCCGTTGAATAAATATCTATCCATAACCCTGCTAAGCTTGACGCTGTTTACATTTGCTGGTGCTGGGAATGCAAAAAAAAGTGTCACCGCCGTAAGGACACGATCAGCTCCTGACATTGATGGTGTCATTGATGACGCAGTGTGGGAACTGGCTGAGCCTGCTTCAGGTTTTTTCAGGTTCATCCCTGAAAGCGGGGGACCAGCACCCGTAAAAACCGAATTTAGAATTCTCTACGATGATCTTGCTTTTTACGTCGCAATTGTCATGTATGATGATGATCCACAGGGGATCCCAAGGCAATTGGGTGCCAGAGATGATGATGGCGTGCTCGCTGATTGGATTGGACTTTGGATAAGCCCATTTAATGACGGGGCAAATGAAGTAAATTTCAGAGTAACCAGTGCTGGTGTTCAAATAGACAGGAAATTGACTCAGACAAATAGTGATGCAAATTGGAATCCGGTTTGGAGTGGTGATTTAGCCTTTAATGACAAGGGCTGGTCCGTAGAAATGGCTATCCCTTTCAGTCAGATCAGATTTCCGGCAAAGGACATTCAGACCTGGGGCTTCAATGTTGGGCGATGGCGCGCCAGGGAAAGGGATATGACCACCTGGACCGAACTGGATCCGGCAATAGACAATAAAGCGCAACAGGCGGGGATTTTACACGGGATAGAGCAAATAGAAACACCGCTGAGATTATCACTCACACCCTATGCATCTACTTCGATGAATCATTTCCCCTACGATGAACCGGGAAAGAGTAACTTCTCCACCTCCTACCGGGGCGGAATGGATCTGAAATATGGGATCAATGAGAGTTTTACCCTGGATATGACACTCATCCCAGATTTTGGTGAAGTTCAATCAGACAATGAGGTCTTGAACCTTACACCGTTTGAAGTTCAATATGATGAACATCGTCCCTTCTTCACCGAAGGGATTGATCTACTGAGAAAAGCCGGAATATTTTACTCCAGAAGAGTGGGCTCAACTCCCATTCGTCATGGTCGCGTCGCCGATGAGGATGACACAATTCTAAAACCGGGTGAGAGCGTCAAACACAACCCGGGTGAAACCCAGCTATATAATGCGACCAAGATCACGGGACAGACTCTGAATGGTCACGGGGTAGGATTCTTCAATGCGATCACTGCTCCCGTTTACGCAACCCTGGTGGATACACTGGGCAATGAACGAGAACACCTGACAAACCCACTCACCAACTATAACCTGGTTGTGGTCAGTAAAAATCTTCAACGGGGTTCTGAGTTCAGTGTCATCAACACCAATGTACAGCGTTTCGCAAGTGATGACACAACAGCTGATTTTAGAGATGCCAATGTGATCGGTTTTGAGACCAGGCTGCTGACAAACGACTCAAAATGGGCATTTCGCGGAAGTGGGGCATATAATACCCTGAGCTATCCTGATAGTTCATCCAAGGGTTATAAGTATGAGTTCAAACTTTCTGAAGAAGAGGGAATGGTTCTCTATGGCACGGGAGTGGCGGTGGAGAGTGAACATTTTGACCCCAATGATCTGGGCTTCCTTCGTCAGGGGAATGAAATGGTCCATTTTGCCTGGGCTCGGGTCAAAACCCTTAAGCCGGTTGGGATAGTAAGAAACGCCTGGTTGGAAATAGAAGAGGTCTATTCCTGGCTGTATAAGCCACGACTCTATTCAAGTCTCCATGTTGAAATCGAATGGGATCTGACCTTTAATAATCATGTATCTACCGGTGGAGGGATCACAATTAAGCCCAGGGAGCTGCATGACCACTATGAGCCACGAGTAGCTAGCAGGTTCTACGCGATCCCCAGGCATGCCTTTGGATTCATGTGGATCGGCTCTAATTCAAATAAACCATTTTCGGTCAGTGGCTGGATGGGGAGGTCTACAACCACCTCAAATGGCATTCACTGGTGGGGAATGGGAATAAGTCCTAGTTGGCGAGTTAATAACCAGTTCCAGATCAATTACTCTCTGGACATGGATAATATGATCAGTGATTATGGTTTTGCAGATTTCGACAGTCTGGATAATCCGATTTTTGGTCGTCGCGATCAACTGACCATCACGAATACGATCAATTCACAATTCATTTTTAGCCGGGACCTGGAATCTCGTCTCAGGGTACGTCATTACCGAGCTTCAGTGGATTACCATGACTATTACGACCTGCTTGAAAATGGACATTTGCAGGCCAGGTCCTTCGAGGCAAACTTGGACAAGGTGTTCAATGCATTTACCATTGATGCTGTCATGACCTGGCGCTTTGCTCCTGGCAGCGAATTAACCATGACCTGGAAGAATGCGATCTACACCAGCGATTCTGATACGGATCTGACTTATTTGGATGATCTGAAGGGCCTGGGATCAGAGGACCAGAATAACACCATATCTCTGAAGCTCCTCTACTATGTGGATGCCTGGAATCTGAAACACCGCTTCAATTAGCTTCAACCCAAAATTTTTATAGCACGTCTTTGCGAACCCCGACAATGGTCGGGGTGAAGCAGTCTCGGAGTTTTGTCAATTGGCAGTCCCCTGAAATTTAAATTGAAGATTTCCAGTCGACGATAATCCAAGATCGCCTGCCTGCGCGAAGCCAAGTATCGCTTCGGCGAAGACTATATGGGGTTTGGACATTGCGAAGGCTGGAGCTGAGCAAAGGGCCGAAGGGGAAGTGAAGGATCCTGGTCCTGATTTCGAAATGATGGGTCGAGATCCTTCGTTTCGCTACGCTACACTCAGGATGACAATCACAGACCCGTGTTGCCTGGCAGTGGCTTGAGCTTCCGGATGTGCCAGTTCCCATCGTCCCCTTCGAGATCCTCAGGGGCCGCTCAGATCACCTGTTCATAGCATCCTTTATGGCATAAACCTTGCCTGAAGGAGTGCATCATGAATGGGAGAATCTATGTACAAAATTTTAAGCGCTGAATTCATTGCCCCCAATGTGAAAAGCTTCGTCATCGAAGCCCCCCACATTGCCAGAAAACGTAAAGCAGGGCAGTTCATCATATTGCGCGTCCACGATCGAGGGGAGCGTATTCCAATTACTATTGCCGATTCCAACCAGGAAGAGGGTTGGATCAATATCATCGTTCAAGGGTTGGGAAAAACAAGTGCTCATTTGAATACGCTGGAAGCGGGGGACCACCTCCAGGATCTGGTGGGTCCATTGGGTCTACCTACACATATCGAGAACTGGGGGACCCTGGTCTGCATGAGTGGTGGTGTGGGTACTGCCGAGGCACTTCCCATCGCTGCAGCAGCCAAAGCTGCCGGCAACCGAGTTATCTCGATCATCGGGGCCAGGAGCAAGGATCTCCTTATCGCTGAAGAACACATGGGCGAGATCGTGGATGAAGTCCGGATCTCAACCGATGATGGGTCGTCCGGACGACACGGATTGGTTACCGATGTGCTCCAGGATATTATTGATGAAGGTATCCAGCCTGATATGGTCGTGGCCATCGGACCTTTACCCATGATGGCTGCGGTCTCAGCTCAAACCAAAACGATTAATATCCCCACCATGGTGAGTCTGAATGCCATCATGGTTGATGGCACCGGCATGTGTGGTGCCTGCCGGGCAACTGTGGGTGGCAAGACCGTCTTTGTCTGTGTGGATGGTCCTGAATTTGATGCGCATCAGGTTGATTTTAAGGAGTTGGGTATGCGCCAGAAAATGTATAAGCAGCAGGAAGAGGAATCCCACAAATGCTTTCTTGAACGGCAGATGAAGAAGGTTAAAGCCGAAGAAATGGCTGCGGGAGTATAGAGATGGATCGTCAAAAACCTGAATCATTCAATCCAATTCCCGTCAAAGAACGCCTGACCATCCCACGTCAGAACATGCCAGAGCAGGACCCCAATATCCGGAATGGCAATTTCCTGGAAGTGAATCTGGGACTCACAGAGGACCAGGCTGTCATTGAAGCCCAGCGCTGCATTGAATGCAAAAAGCCAACCTGCATTGAGGGTTGCCCAGTGAGTATTCAGATCCCTGATTTCATCCAGCTGATCTGTAAGCAGGATTTTCTTGCTGCTGCAAATAAGATCAAAGAAGACAGCTCCTTACCAGCAGTGTGTGGCCGTGTGTGTCCCCAGGAAAGTCAGTGCGAAGCGGTCTGTGTTGTTGGGAAAAGATTTGAGTCAGTGGCCATTGGTCGCCTCGAACGTTTTGTCGCTGATTACGCCATGCAGCATGGGAATGGCGACGGCAGCCAGAGCAACAGACCTGAGCCCACGGGCCATAAAATCGCCATTGTAGGCTCCGGACCGGCAGGCTTGGCAGCTGCCAGCGACCTGATCAAAGAAGGTCATGAGGTAACGGTATATGAAGCACTGCATGAATTTGGCGGTGTTCTGGTTTACGGTATACCTGAATTTCGCTTACCGAAAGCCATTCTGCGTAAAGAAGTTGCCAATCTGGAGAACAGGGGTGTCAAATTCATTAAGAATTTCATCATCGGTCGCAGTATGACGCTGCAGGAGCTCTTCGAAGAAGAAGGCTTTGATGCTGTCTTCCTGGGTCTGGGCGCAGGCCTGCCGCGCTTTATGAACATCCCAGGTGAGAATCTGAATGGTGTATACTCAGCCAATGAGTTTCTAACCAGGTCGAACCTCATGCGCGGTTACGATTTCCCGGAGTGGGATACACCGCTGTATCGCGCCAAACATGCCATTATCGTTGGTGGCGGTAATACAGCCATGGATGCCGTAAGAACTGCCAAGCGTCTCGGCGCTGAGGAAGCATCCATTGTTTATCGGCGCTCTGAAGAAGAGATGCCAGCCCGGAACGAAGAGATTCACCATGCCAAGGAAGAAGGTGTGGCATTCATGAATCTGGTCAATCCCATTGAGTTTATCGGCGATGAAAATGGTAGTGTGGTGGCGGCCAAATGTCTGCGCATGGAACTGGGCGAACCCGATGCTTCAGGTCGGCGTCGTCCGGTGCCTATTGAGGGCTCTGAATTTATCATGGAAGTAGATATGGTCGTTATCGCAGTTGGCAATGGCTCTAACCCACTGATCGCTCAGACCACACCTGAGATCGAGACCAACAAATGGGGCAATATTGTTGCCGATGAAGATGGTCAGACCTCTATGGAAGGCGTCTTCGCCGGTGGTGATATCGTCACAGGGGGAGCAACCGTTATCCTGGCCATGGGTGCCGGAAGAAAAGCCGCTACAGCCATTAACCAGTATTTAAAGACCAAAGTTGGGAGTGTCGCATGAGTCTGAAAGACAAGATCAGCTCAATGAATATGTCAGAGATCGTGGAAATGTGCATCGACCAGGAGCAGCAAGCCATCGACCTGTACACGATGGCCATGGATCAGGCAAAAGACGACGCTGCCAGACAGAAGTTTCAGGAATTGGTTGACATGGAAACAGTACACAAGGTCTCCCTTAAGAGCTTTGAGATCGAGAGGTATATCGATCTACCACCCGCTGACCTGAAAGTGACGGACTATCTCATGGAACCCACCATGAATGACAACCTGACCACCCAGGAGATTCTGATCGTAGCTGCCAAACGTGAGGACAAAACGGCCAAGATGTATCAGGATCTGGCAGATCATTTTTCAGCAGATAAGAAATTAAACACATTTTTTCAGATGATGGCAGATGAGGAATTGCGCCATAAGCATGATCTGGAATCTGAATATGAACAGGAATTCCTCCCGGAAGGTTAATCCTACCTGATTCATTCACTAAAAAGCCCCGGCCTCGGTCGGGGTTTTTCTTTATAGAAACCATTGAAATGGTTGCCGATATTCAGGTGATTGTCAAACAGCCAACTAAAGTTGGGTGTTAGTTGAAATCAGTCATTATGAGAATAGCTTAATGGCACTCTGCTTCTAGCATCTGACTTTAGTAAGGTGTAAGGAAACTCATTTATTTACGTTAACCGTTTTAACGGTTTGTTTGAATTACATCTGGTCTGGAGCGGTGATCCCCAGGATACGCAGCCCGTTCCATAGGGTCAACTGCCTTTTATTTACAGTTCTTTTGTTTCGGCAAAAGAACCAAAACCAATTGCGCTATTGAAAGCGATGATGAATGCTCACGTCTTATTTCGCTCTGTCTCTAAACTCATCCCTCCGCTGTCGGGATTCAAACACTAGAGACACTTACCGCTCCACTTCGACTGCCATTCAAATCATCCCTTTCAAATGCGCATTTTAAACTTTGAACACTACCTGTGCTTCAGCCTGAATCTTTGGCCCATCTACTTGGGAGTCTTTGTCAAGGTCTCCCAGGAGAGAAGAGAAAAGAGATTTTTTGGTACTTTTGTATCTTCACAAAAGTACATAATTGAAAGGCAGAAATCAAATTTGTAGGGTGGAGATGAAACTACATTTGGTCTGGTGCAGTGATTCCCAGGATACGCAGTCCGTTCCTGAGGGTAACCTGAACGGCGTCCAGCAGAGCTAGTCGCGCTTTGGATACGTCAGGCTGGTCCAGGTCAATGACCTTATACTCGGTATAGAACTTGTGCAGGGCTGTTGCCAGCTCGAAAAGATAGTTTGGCAAATGATGCACTTCCAGGGTAGTGAGGCAGCGCTCGATCACTTCTGGAAAGGCCAGTGTCTCATTGATGAGGGCAACGGTGAATTCTTCATCCAGCAGAGCAAGGTCTGCCCTTGATGTGTCCACTTTCAGACCACGTTCTTTCGCCCTGCGGAAAATACTGGATATACGGGCGTGGGCGTACTGGAGGTAAAATACAGGATTCTCTTCGGTTTGTCGCTTGGCCAGGTCCAGGTCAAAATTGAGATGGCTGGATGCACTGCGCATGATATAGAAATAGCGTACCACGTCAGCACCCACTTCATCGATGAGCTCATCCAGTGTAACGAAATTGGCTTTACGTGTAGACATTTTCACAACTTCACCTGATCTGACCAGGGTGACAAACTGATGGATGACAACGTGGATATGATCATGTTTGAGTCCCATGACCTTCAGCGCTGAAAGCACATCGGGATAGGCATCTATATGATCGGCACCAAAAACATCGACCACCATGTCAAAGCCCCGGGCCACCTTCTCCCGGTGATAAGCGATATCGGGCAAACGATAGGTGGGTTCACCACTGGATTTGACGAGGACACGGTCCTGATCGACACCCAATTCAGATGTCTTGAACCAGGTAGCGCCATCTTTTTCATAGATCAGGTCTTTATCGCGGAGTAAGCCGAGAACCTCTTCGATCTTACCATCTTTATACAGGGACCGCTCGTTGTAAAATACATCATGGACGACACCGATGCGTTCAAGACTGTTCTTGATAATTGCAAAAATGGATTTTTCCGCGTAATCCTTAAAGATCGAAACATCTGTGTTTGCACTCAGCTCAGGTTGTTCATCCAACAATTTCTGGGCGACATCCAAAAGATAAAGTCCTTCATAACCACCATCTGGCAAAACGGTTTGAGATCCCTTCAACTGAAGATATCTGGCCTTCAAGGACTCACCGAGTAATCGCATCTGCCGCCCGGCATTATTGAAGTAATACTCCCGGGTGACATCATAACCGGAGCTGGTCAGAATGCTGGCTAAGGTATCGCCCAGGACCGTCTGCCGTCCATGTCCCACTGTAAGCGGACCTGTTGGGTTGGCGCTGACGAACTCAACCTGAGCGGTTTTACCCTTGCCGATGGTATTCTTCCCAAAATCTTCCCTTAGTTCAAGAACCCGCTCTAACTCATCGGTCAGATAGTTGGTTGATTGGAAAAAATTGATGAAACCAGGCTTAACGATCTCGTATTTCTCAACGATATGAGGATCAAGCTCCATCCCCTCCATGAGTTCTTCGGCGATCTGCAGAGGTGCTTTTTTCAGCTCCCGGGCAAGTATCATGGCCACATTGCTCGCCCAATCGCCATTATCTGCATTTTTGGGTCTGGATAGTTGTATGTGGGGTGCCTTCCAGCCCAGTTGTTCAAGGCGGGATTTGATCAAAGTTTCAAGATAAGCCTGCATGCTTATTTCCTCAAGCCCTCTGGCAAAGACCGCAAAGCCGCAGAGCGCATATTAGTGGGTCTCAAGTTTCCAGTTTCCAGTCTCAACTTTCTATCTTCGAATGGTATAGTTAGGGAAATTCTGTTTCATAGCAGCGAGAGGGGGGTCACAGGTCATCGAACAGTGGGGTGTTGGGATCAGGTGTCGGCATGTCATCAGAGAGTTCGGAAATTTCAGCATCGCCCCAGAGACGCTCAAGGTCATAAAAATCTCGACTGGCTTCGTGAAAGACGTGGACGACCACGTTGATATAATCCAGCAGGATCCACTCACGGGTATCGTAGCCTTCACGATTAAAAGGTCGTTCTACCGCTGCGATCTCATCAACGATATGGTCAACGATCGCTTTCACCTGAACGTCTGAGTTTCCTGAGCAGATCACAAAAAAATCTGTCATGGAGGTCAGATCATGGACATCAAGGATCTTGACACTATCTGCCTTTTTCTGAAGGGCAAGCTCCCCGATCTGAAGTGCTAGTTCTTTAGAGTCTGCGTAATTATCAGGCATGCAAGTGATGGTGCGGGTATGATGAGATTGAAAAGGTCAAGGATAGTCTCAGCCTAGGATTTTTTCTCCTGGTAGGCCGGAACGGATTTGTAATCATGTCCAATGATCATGGTGATGTCCACTGCCAGGCTGGGGTCCTTATCGATCTGAACCCGTTCCCTGCTGATACCAAGCTCTTCAGCCAGCTTGTAGGCTGCCTCCGTCTTATCCGTACGCACGATGATCAGTGTATTCTCATACTGGAAGTGGGCCGCATTTTCTGTATTCAATACATCAAAGGTCTTCTGATGTACGATCTCTTTGAACAGAGCCGCAAGGCCGCTCACGCCACAACCATTGAGTATCTCCACACTGATATTATTGTAAATTTTTTCAGCGATCAGCGTCTGGGGGGTGACATCTTCAGGAACCTCGGCGTAGTAGCGCATCTCTTCGGCAACGGTTCGGTTATTCGTATGCCGATTCCAAAAGGACCAGATAAAGGTGAGGACCAGCACGGAGAGTGCCAACATGAGAAAGTTGACCAACATATCTGCTGATTGGGAGGGTCTCTTCTTCCGGTTTCTTTTAGTAGCTCTTCTTGATTGTCTGGATGATTTGTTGCTCAGCACCTTTGCCATAAATGATCAATAACCCCTGCTTATGTAAGGATACATAAAATTGTTATACTGTCGATAGGGACTGACAGGTACGCGACTGATACCGATCTGGAACATCACGTTTTCTTTGGGACGATACGTGACCTCTCCACCATACATGATGTTTTCACCTTTAAGTCCCTGCATCATGGAGTATTCTTCCTGGAAGGGAGTGATACTTGAGAAAGGGGTGTGCAAGAGTCCTACGAAGCCTCTGACACTGACCTGCGGGTTGATCACATAATCAAAACTTGATTTCAATAGTCCCATGGCGACTGTGTTTTCACCAAAAGAGCTGACCGACATGGAATAACTATTTTGAAAATCCACTTTGCTCAGGTCTATGCCCAGAAAACTGGCAGCACCTGAGGGCTGTCTCACCTGTAGCCCCGGAATAGTTGGGACGTCAGTTTTATACTGCGAAAATGCGGTCAAGGGCAGCATTGTGATCATGACCAAAATGATGGTGATCAGGTTCAATTTATTAGGCTTCATCTGTCCTCCTTCGAGGCAAGTATCTTTCTCTCAACTGTTTTTAATTCATCAACAGTATTGATACCCTGAATTTCAGAAAAAGTTTCGCAGATTTCAACCCCTACCTTCTTACCAAGCCCTTTAATTATTGTGAGCACTTCCGTCAGGTAATATTCACCCTGTGCGTTGCTGTTATTGATCTTAAAGAGATTTTCGAAGAGTAGTTCGCCGTCAAAGACATAAATTCCCGAGTTGATCTCATGGGTTTTGAGTTCTTCCTCCGAAGCATCCTTCTGCTCAACCACGTAGTCAAACAGGTCAGCATCGGTCCGGATCACTCGGCCATATCCAAAGGGATCATCAGCCAAAGCTGTCAGCACAGTTGCAGCGTAATGCTCTCGTTGATGTTTGTTGAGGAGTGCCTTCAGGGTAGATCCTTGCAGCAAGGGTACATCCCCTGACAGGACAATGACGTCACCCTGGAAATCCTTTAGCAATGGGGCAGCCTGCTGAACGGCATGGCCGGTACCCAGTTGCTCCAGTTGCTCTGCAAATTCAACCGGTTCGTCCTGCAGGACCTCCCGGACTTTTTCCTGCTGGTGACCGACAATACAGATGATGCGGGTCGCTGAAATACTTTTGGCCTGATCGACCACGTATTGAATGAGCGGTTTACCCAGGACCAAATTGCAGACCTTGGGAATATCATCCCGCTTCATACGGGTGCCTTTCCCGGCTGCCATGATAAGCACTGCTAAATGTCGCGTATTTGCTGTCATATCTGGCAGTCAATTTAACCGATGAACGTGAGAAGGGTAATCAATTCATCCTTTCATTTCACCGAAACGTCATCCCGAGCGGAGTCGAGGGACAGTGAAGGATCTCCCCTAATGAGGTTTGGAATTCAGGATCAAGATTCTTCGCTTCGCCTGCGGCTACACTCAGAATGACATTAAAAAATAATTATGAAACGGAGTGGATGACCCCACCACCAACCACGGCATCATCCAGAAAGAATACAGCAGATTGACCAGGGGTAATGGCATGTTCAGGCTCATGAAATACAACCTGGACTTCCGTGTGACTGAGGCGGGTGATGGTTGCCGGTTTAGCATCGTGATTGTAGCGGATCTGGACTCGGGTATCCTGATTCAGAACATAGGATTCAGGGATCAGCCAATTGCATGAGTTGACTGTAAATGTGGTTGATTCTGCCTCCGCTCTCGATCCCACATGAACGGTATTGTTCTCCACATCGATCTTATTGACGAAAACACGCTCTCCAGTCGCCAGTCCAAGCCCTTTGCGCTGGCCCACCGTGTAATTGAATACGCCCTGGTGCTCACCGATGACCTCGCCATCAGAGTCCACAAAATCACCTTTCGGGGAGGATTCAATGACCTCTGGGTACTGTTCACCAATGAAGCGTCGATAATCATTGTCAGGGACGAAGCAGATCTCCATACTCTCTGGTGTATCGGCAGTCCGCATGTCAGCTTTTCCTGCCAGGGCGCGAACTTCTTTCTTGGATAGATCACCTAGAGGGAAGAGGGTTTTGGCCAGATCTTCTTTCTGGATGCCCCAAAGCACATAGGACTGGTCCTTTATGCTGTCTTTACCTCTTGCGACGACCCAGGAATCGGATGCTTCATGCTTGATCTTGCGGGCGTAATGACCAGTGGCCAGATAATCGACACCCAAATCGTCCATTTTATCCAGGAGCAGGTGCCACTTGATCTCTGTGTTACAGATGATGCAGGGGTTAGGCGTTCGGCCAGCCTTGTATTCTGAAACAAAATTCTTAATGACGATCTGCTTGAACTCTGCAGACATGTCCAGGGTGTAGTGCGGAATTCCGAGAGCTGCGCACTCTGCCTTGGCATTGTTGATATCATCCAGCGAACAGCAGTTGCTCTCGTGGGTGGGTTTGCCACCGGAATCCATCCAGCCCCAGAGCTTCATGGTCACACCAATGACATCATAACCTTGCTCAACGAGGAGATGGGCAGCCAGGGAGCTGTCCACACCGCCACTCATGGCGATGACCACCTTTTTACCTACCTGATTCACAATGTATGGCTATCGTGATCCTGAACCATTAGTGATGGGTCTATGGTGTAGGAGTGAAATTTTATTTCATTTTCCATCCCGGGAACATAACTGAAACAAGGCGTGGATGGAACTGGATTTGAAATGTATGAGCAATCTGCTCTCGATTGACTATGATAGATTTGGGTAAGCTATATAAATATATAATATATTTATATTTAGGTGTTAATAACTTGCTTAATGAAAAGGAAGGCTATTATATTCATGGCATTCTGGTCAGCAAATGTTTAGGGGGGCACAAGCGATCATTCTTCTTCTCAAATGTTCTGGAACCATGAATTCAGGATGTCGTAGAAGCAAATGTCATACTGATATCATACTTCAATCAGACCTCCTGGGGGAATCAATGCGTACAACTCAAATATTCGCAATATGGAGAATTGCAGTAGCAGCCTCTTTGATAGGAGCTGTTTTTGTACCAGACACACACCTTTCAGCCCAATCATATCCTATAGAACAGCAATATCATCCTTATGAAATTGAGCAAATCAACTCGGATCTGGTGAAGATCACCATTCCAGAGACTGGAGAAAAGATCTATAAGCGCACTTCTGATGGTAAAACCATTAACGAGTCTTATGATGTCCCAAAGCTCATCCTTGATGTTGAAACTATAGATTACCACTACTACTCTGATAGGTATACCTACTGGCAGGATATTCACATCTGGGACCCTCATGAAATGCTTGTCACCGATACTGACCAGGATGGAATGACTGAGTTGATAGGCTTCAGAAGCTACACACATAAAACTGTACCAGAAGGTGATACGCTCTGGTACGATGTGATCTATGAGTTGAGTAGTGAAGGAGGCTTTGTCGAAATGCATAAATACCCAAATTCTACGAGCATACCTTGGTGGTCGGGGGATCTAGACAATGATGGGAATATGGAAGTTCTGGTGAAAAAGAACGTCTTCTACGAACAATCCAATTCGCACGGACAGATACTCCAAAACTATGAAAGCCCCTCACCTAATAGTCTAGCAACGGAGCATAACTTTGATGTGCCACTGACGCGGTTGACACAACCAAACCATGTCACAGTGATTGATATCGACGATGACGGGAAGACTGACATGCTCTACTATTTAGATGGTGGAGTAGCAAATGTTGAGAGTTGTCCTAATGCTACCCACATAGCAGAATACGACAGAGCTTCCAATTCATTCGTAGAAAAATTCTGTTTCATGCAGGATGCATTTTACACTTCAAATTACGCTGTCGCTGATCTGGACTTAGATGGACATCTCGAGTTTGCTACTGGTGGGCTTGATGGAGAACTGTACATTCTAGAAGCAACAGGGGATGACACATACGACCTGGTATGTGAGGACACGCTCAATACTCTAAATATGTACATGTGTACAATCACAAATGATATGAACTGGAATGGTAAACCTGAGTTATGGATGGGTGGAGATCGTACGAAAGGTGGAGTAGAATCTCTTACAAACATCTACTGTCTTGAGGCTAATGGCGACAATTCTTATGAGATCATTTTTGAGATTGAGATGCCGGATGTATTTACATTTGTATGGCAGGGAATAGCAGCGACTGATATTAACCAGGATGGGATAGATGAGCTATTGATCTGGGTTGCTGATCATATCTTTATTTTAAAAGGTTCAGGCTCAATGCCA
Organism: Fidelibacterota bacterium; assembly: GCA_021734255.1. Classification (GTDB taxonomy): domain Bacteria; phylum Fidelibacterota; class UBA8477; order UBA8477; family JABMPR01; genus JABMPR01. The sequence continues at coordinate 22,154 of JAIPJM010000035.1, forward strand.
ACAGAAGTATTGTATGCTATGAAGAATGTGTATGCATATGATCCACCTTACTATGCTCATAAATCTGCAACGAGCAAAGATCTTGACGGCGATGGATACCCTGAGCTTTTATTGTCAATGGCTGAAGGTGAAAATTACGAGTATAAACTATACACACGGATATTCAGACCCTCAGGACCATTACTCTCGACTGAACCACCAACAATGCCTGAGTCTTTTAATCTAGTAAAAGCGTTCCCCAATCCCTTTAATGCAAGCATCCAGGTGGAGTGGGAGGGCTTGGTGTCTGGAATTGAGAGAATTGAAATCTATAGTATTACCGGTCATCCAATTAGAAGTAAAACATTTCATGGAAATAACATTAAGAGGACCGGAACATTTATCTGGGATGCAAAAACAAACAACGGAGAGGAGGTAAATTCAGGGGTCTACCTTGCCAAATTGACTGGTGATGCGGTAGACCATGTTATCAAATTATCGTTATTAAAGTAAAAGAATTTGGAGGGGACATGAAATTAGTTCAGAAGTTATCGATTATTGTATTTGCTTTCAGCTTGTGTGCATCAGTAGTATGGTCCACAGACTGGAACTCGATAGTAACCACGAGCGCAACGCTTGATCCCGACAGCGGCTTATGTTTACTAGACGATTATGCTGAGTTGGACTTATTTGCTAATGCCAATGGATTGCATTTACTCGTAATGGGCGATGATGGCATTAAGTACAGGCGCTTTAATACTTCGGGTACAGTACAATCAACAACAACCATAAGTAGTAGTGGTGAATTCCCGAATATCATCGGCGATGATGATGATCTGTATCTTGCGTATTTTGATGACGACTCCTTGTTCGTTAGGAAAAGCTCGAACAATGGAAGTACGTGGTCAATTTTTGGATCACGAGCCTTGTCAGGAAATGATTGTGTGGGAATAGATTTAGCATTGGATGATACTGATCTTCACATTGTATATGCGGATGATGGAGATGTGCATTATCGCTTATTGACAGCCAGTGGCTGGTCCGATTACGAAAATGTGTCTGATGATGGGGCCGTTTATGGGAGCCCCCATGTCGCACTATCTTCCGGTCGGGTACATGTATCCTGGCACACATACGCCTTCCAGCATTATTGCTACGATGGCGCGGAGATGACAGCAGATAAGGACGGGAGTACTTGGGAAACCCCCCAAGAAGTCATAAATGAAGATGCTTCCGGTGAATACATCATGACCGACGATTCTAAACTACACATGTTTTATTTTACGCACGATGCCCCATTTGCCAGACTGATGCATCTTAAACGAGAATTTGACAGTGCTTACCAGTGGTCTACAGGGACTGCTATCGGGACAGCAGAAATTCTTACCTCTGCCACTCTAGAAGTAGCAGCAGTTACGAATGATGATACAATTCATGTTATAGGGGCGGAGGATACTGATGAATTATACCATTATACTTACGATGGATCCTCTTGGAGTTCTGGTTATGACATCAGTGAGGGTACAGATAGAATTTGGTATGCAATGACTTCCAACTCAAATGACCTGTATGTGTTTTGGGCTAAATCAGGTGGAGCTAATGTAGATACGATTGAGTATCGCCAATATGATGCTGTACCTACTGCTCCAACAGGAATGGGTATAAGTGGTGGAACTGGGCAGAATCCAACGATATCCTGGAATGCTAATCCTGAAACTGATCTCTCGACATACTATGTATACAGGAATGTGGTATGGGACAGATACACCCAAACAGGATGGCAGTATCAGGCGAGCACATCCAACACAAGCTGGACAGATACAAATTTCCTGATTGGTGGATTGACAGCCACTGCCTACTACAAAATTAAAGCCAAGGATGTTGGTGCAAATTATTCGTCCTACTCATCTACTGTTTCAAAAAACGGTGCGCCGGGTATGGGTGCAAAGATTACGGCAATGCAACTCCCAGTTGAGTACCATATGTCAGCGGCATTCCCAAATCCCTTCAACCCTTCCACCGGCATTGACTATGAACTCCCACTCACATCAAGAGTGAAAGTGCTGATCTACGATATTGGAGGCCATCTGATCACCGAGCAGACTGTTCTGGAACAGGCGCCTGGTCAATATCAATACAGCTGGCATGGTGTGGACATTCACGGGCGCCAGGTACCCAGCGGTATCTACATCATCAGGATGCAGGCAGAAGCCCTTGAAGACCGTAAGGACTATTCCGGTGATCGTCACTTTGAAAGCACCCAGAAAGTGATGCTACTGAAGTAAAGCAACCCTGTAGTCCAGGTAGTTAGCCGGGATTATATTTTTTCTGCCTTTGCAAGGAGTTGGACTGTACCAGCCGGAATGGAAATCATTTCCCTCTCACCCCTCCAGAGAGGTAATGATGTGGGCAAGCTCATCACAGAAAACATCCACCTCTTCCCGGGTGGTTCGCAGACCGAATGAGATGCGTAAGCTGGCCTGGGCCAGCGCTTTGTCAATTCCCATTGCTGTAAGAACATGGGAAGGTGCCTGAGACCCGGAACTGCAGGCTGATCCATTGGAAACACAGATATTGGCCAGATCCAGTCGGATAAACAGGGCTTCCCCGTCCACTCCGCGGATTGAACAATTCAGGATATGCGGGCTGTAGGCTGCACCTGATCGATTGATCTGGGTGCCAGGAATCTGTGACAATCGCTTGATCGCATGATCAACCAGCATATTGTAGTGATGCGTATTGTTTTCCAGGTTTTCAGTTTGGTGTTTCGCTGCCAGGGCCAATGCTCGGACACCCAGCAGATTCTGCGTGCCAGCTCTCAAATTGTTTTCCTGACTACCGCCATAACTCCGATGTTCCAGGGTTGTCCCCTTCCGTAGATACAGACATCCAATACCACTGGGAGCACCCAGTTTATGACCGGAAAAGGAGAGTACATCGACTGGTATCTCATCAACCCTGATAGGAATGTGCCCCAATGCCTGGACTGCGTCTGAATGAAGCAGTACCCCCTGTGAGTGGGCGATCTGTGCGATCTCAGGAATTGGGTGTACCAGCCCGGTCTCATTGTTAACCCACATGATGGAGATGAGGATGGTCTCAGCAGTGATGAGTGAGCTCAACTCATTCAGATCGATATCACCATTCGCATTGACTGGTAGATAGGAGATGTTGAAACCTTCACCTTCGAGATGCTTAAGAGCTTCTAGCGTGGAAGGATGTTCCGTGGCACAGCTAATGATGTGTTTTCCCTGGTTCTGGGAAGCACTCGCTAAACCGAGAAGCGCAAGATTGTTGGCTTCTGTACCACCAGAAGTGAAAAGGATCTCATTCCCCTTAGCGCCGATCACTTGAGCAAAGCCGGAGCGTGCATCGTCCAGCAAACTAGCAGCCCGACGACCCACACCATGAATACCGGATGGATTTCCAGAAAATTCATGGACCCATTCAGCGAGTTGTGACTTTATCTCAGGTAGGATATCCGTCCCGGCTGCATGATCCAGGTATATGGTTGACCTTGTACTCATCGCTGGAACATAGTAGAAACTCATACGAGAGGGAATAAAGAAAGATAGGAAAAAGGGCGGTAGCTATGGACTTTTCACAGGACATCCCCCGAAAACTGAGTTAAAAATCGATTGAATAGTTAGGCAGTAAGGGTTTGCGGGAATCTGCAAGTGGCGGAGGCTGTTTTTGTTTAAAAACGGGGGTACTTCATGTTGCCATAAAAAGGATAGCG
>JAIPJM010000007.1 GCA_021734255.1 Fidelibacterota bacterium
TGACCGACATCTAAGGCCACGACCAGACTGTTTCCTCCAGAAATGGATACATTTTCACTAAATTTTGCTGTAATGGTGATCGTGTCCCCTATGCCGACGTAATCTCCATTATCACCGGAGGCGCGTATATGGGTAATGGTTGGGATGGCACCATCAATAACCAGATTACTATTATCACTCAGATTCGTTCCAGCTTGCGGAACGCCTATAACGGCATTGTTTCCAGCAATATCACGTAAGGTCCCCGCACTTAGAGCAGTGGACGTCACGCTGAGATCACTGGAGGCATCATCCTGACCAACGGTGTAGGTCTCAGTGACTGAATTGACCCCGTTCAGATCCGCTGGCACCGAAGTCAGAACATCGCCTGTCTCAAGTGTCGTTTCCAGGTTTCCGTTTACCAGATAAACATTTTCAGAGAAATTAATGGTTATATCTATCTGATCGGTCTCTTTAAAGGTCCCAGATGTTGGTACGGATGTGATTGATGGAATCGTAGGTGCTGTTTCATCGATGATGAAATCATTTGCACTTTCTGTCCCAGTCGTGGTATTACCTGCAATATCGGTAATAGCGGCGGTAATTTTCAGTTCCTGGCCTTCATTGAAACCCACATTAGATGATATCCCAGCTGAAGTAATGCTAATGGGTTGGGTCGTTCCCAGCATGCCCGCTGTAATGTTCCGGGCACTGCCAATATTTTCAGCACCACTGATATTACCATAGAAGCCTTGGATCTGAATAGTACCACCCACTAATGATGCATCGTTCAAGACGGGTACATTTACCGTCATTCCTGTGTTTGCAGCATTCCAGTAACCAACAACGATCGGTGCGCCAACCGTTACGACCGAATTGACTGTAAAATTGGCCGGTGCAACTCCATCGATAATAATGTCACTGCCAGCATCGATATTTATTGGGATCCCGGATAGGTTAACCTCATTCCCGGCGGCATCGGTGAGTGTTCCACCATCTTTGCTGACACCTGTCGCAGTGAGATCATCACTCTCATCAAGTGCAACTACTGTATAGGTACCGGATGCCTGATTCGTATTGCTAAGACTGCTAATGGTCACAGATTGACCAGCATCCAGGGCTATTAATAAATTATTGCCACCCGAAAGTGACACATTCTCGCTAAATGTTATTGTCACATCGATTTGATCATCGATCATGTAATAATCGTCATTGCTAGTAGAAGTGATACTTGTGATGGTAGGTACGACACCGTCCACGATCAGATTTGAATTATCACCCAGGTTCGTGCCAGCCTGGATAGTTAAATTAGCACTGTTCCCAGCATTATCTCTTAGTGTTGTCCCTGGCGTCGAAAGGGAAAGACCCTTCGCGGTCAGATCAGCGCTCACATCCCCTGCCTGCACTGTATAATTTCCATTCGCTGTAGTGCTTGGTCCAAAAGCTGATATGCTGACCGTTCGATCGATTGAGCCTGTTTCTAATTCTACCTTGAGGGCACCACCAGTTAAGGTCACAGCTTCGCTGAAGGTCACTCTCACATTTGCAGCAGCGCTGGTCAGGTTCAAATATCCATCATTTGTGGTTGAGGTCAGGGAGTTAACGGAGGGAGCGATTTGATCGATCGTGATCTCATCATCACTTTCCGTTCCAATTGAACTTGTGTTCCCGGCCGGGTCTGTTACTACGGCTACTAACTTTAATACGCCCCCTTCAACAAATCCGCCAAAACTTTCCAGGGCACTTGCAGGCACCTGAACCGTTTGATTGGCCCCAGTAACGGTAATTGTTGCCGGATCACCCAGATCAAGGGCTCCAGCAGAAGTGGCTCCCCAATACCCTTTCACCTGAATCGTACCACCCACCAATCCTTCACCTGCTGCTATTGGCACGCTTACATCCAAATTGGTATTGGTATTATTCCAGAATGTTGCAACCTCAGTTCCACCTGAAGACGCAACGGTACCAGCGCCTGTAGCCATATTTACTGCATTTGGGACAACACCATCGATGACGATATCCCGGCCTACATCGATATTGGTCGCAATACTGCTCAGATCCGCTTCGTTGCCTGCATCATCGGTCAAAGTTCCACCACTCTTTGCTACACCCGTGGCGGCAAGGTCGTTACTTTCATCTGTATTCTGGACAGTGTAAGTGCCAGAAACAACATCTGTGCTGGTAAAACTGCTAATTGAGACGGTCCGCCCCACATCCAGGGTTACATCCAGGGTGTTTCCCCCACTCAAGGTCAGTGGTTCACTGAAGGTAACGGTAACATTCACATTTTCACCGACAGCATAACTTCCATTTGCAGTTGTGGATGTGACGCTAAGTATGGTAGCTGTCACACCATCTACGACCAGATCAGAATTATCATCCAGATTGGTGCCCTCAGTAATGGCTAGAGATGCATTATTACCTGCGGCGTCTCTCAGAGTCGCACCACCAGCCAGGCTAAGACTATTTACAGATAGATCGCTACTGATATCACCTGTTTGGACCGTATAGCTGCCACTGCATGTTAAGCTGGAAGCAAATGGACTAATACTCACGGTGCGATCAGTGGCGCCCGTCTCCAATTGGACCTGAAGATTATTATTTGCCAGGGTGACCGCCTCACTGAAAGTCACCGTCACATTTGCTGCGGGACTCAGTAAATTTAAATACCCGTCATTTGTCGTCGAGGAGAGACCACTAACTGTCGGAGATGTCTGGTCGACTGTGATCTCATTGCTGCTCGCGTCACCTGGAGTGCTCGAGTTCCCTGCCGGGTCGGTAACGATAGCAATGATCTTCAATACTTCATCTTCTCCAAATCCGCCGAAATTTTCCAGTGTATTCGCTGGGATCTGCACAATTTGATCTGCGCCCTGTACATTAGTCGTCACCGGGCCACCCAGATCAACTGCGCCTGCTGCAGTGGCACCCCAGTAACCCTGGAGCTGAATTGTGCCACCAATCAATCCCTCACCAGCAGCAATTGGAACGGTAACGCTAAGAAATGTGTTTGTACTGTTCCAGTAATCGGTCACCACCGTGCCCCCAAGGGCCACTACTGATCCCCCCGACATATTTACAGCACTTGGAACGACGCCATCAACAACGATGGCGCTGGCAGCACTTATATTCGTCGGTATGCTACTCAGGTCCGCTTCATTCCCAGCATCGTCGGTGAGGGTACCACCGCTTTTAGCAACGCCACTTGCCGCGAGGTCACTACTTTCATCTGTACTTTGAACCGTATAGGTACCTGAAACAACGGTCGTACTCGTGAAACTTGATATGGATACTGTACGACCAACATCCAGGGTCACATCCAGGGTGTTACCGCCACTCAAAGTCAATGGCTCACTGAAAGTCACAGTAATATTAATATCTTCACCAATAGGATAACTCCCGTCCGCCGTGGTGGATGTCACACTTAAAATCGTTGCAGTTACGCCGTCAACCACCAGATCAGAGTTGTCATCAAGATTCGACTCACCGGGTATGCTCAGGTCTGCGTCGTTACCGGCTGCATCCCGCAAGGTTGCTGCACCGACCAGACTTACCGTATTTGCTGAGAGATCACTACTGATATCCCCAGTCTGCACACTATAGCTAGCACTTCCAGACGTGCTTGTTGCAAAGGGAGTAATATTGATGAACCGATCGGTCGCACCCGTTTCCAGTTGTATCTTAAGATTATCATTTGCCAGGGTGACAGCTTCGCTGAAGGTCAGTGTCACATTTGCTGCTGGGCTAGATAGATTCAGGTATCCGTCATCGGTGGTGGAGCTTATGCTTGAAAGTGTTGGAGCAGTCTGATCGATGGTGATCACATTATCACTTGCAGTTCCAATCGCGCTGGTGTTCCCAGCAGGATCAGTAACCACGGCTACGATCTTTAACTCTCCATCCTCTGCAAATCCACCAAAATTCTCCAGGGTATTGGCTGTGATGGGAATGCTTTGGTTCGAACCCTGAACAGTGATGGTGACCTCACTACCAAGATTGACCGCACCGGCAGAAGTCACTCCCCAATAGCCCAGTAGTTGAATCGTCCCACCGATAAGACCTTCTCCTGCCGCTATGGGTATGCTCACATTTAAACTTGTATTGGTACTGTTCCAGTAATCTGCAACTGCAGTTCCACCAGCAGCGACAACTGTGCCTGCACCTGTACCAAGATCCACAGTACTTGGAACCACACCATCAACAAGGATATCACTCCCATCGCTGATATTGGTTGGAATACTGGAGAGATCTGCTTCATTGCCTGCGTCATCCGTCAAGGTACCACCGCTCTTGGCAACACCACTGGCCGCAAGATCACTACTGGCATCAGTCGACTGAACTGTATAGGTGCCAGACACAACAGCAGTACTGGTAAAGCTGGTAATATTCACAACGCGCCCGGCATCCAGGCTTACATCCAGAGTATTTCCACCACTTAAGGTCAAGGGTTCGCTAAAGGTCACTGTCACATTAATGTCTTCACCGATCGGATAACTTCCATCAATTGAGCTGGAAGTAACGCTCAGGATCGTAGCTGTCACACCATCAACTATGAGGTCAGAATAGTCTCCCAGGTTTTCTCCACCGGGTATGCTCAGGTCGACATCATTACCGGCCGCGTCACGTATGGATGCTCCACCGGCCAGACTGACACTGTTAGCCGTCAGGTCACTACTGAGATCTCCAGACTGGACAGTATAACTCCCGCTTGCACTCGTACTGCTTGCAAAGGGACCGATTGCCACGGTCCGGTCTGTCGTACCTGTCTCCAACTCGATCTCCAGGTCATCCGTCAATAAGGTGACGGCTTCATTAAATGTGATCGTAATATTGGCGGCCGGACTGGTTAAATTCAGGTAGCCATCGTCGGTTGTGGAGGTCAGGTTGCTGATCGTAGGGGCAGTCTGGTCAATTTTGATCTCGTTATCACTCTCGCTTCCAAGCGTACTGGTGTTTCCGGCTTTATCCGAGACTTGCGCCACGACCTTTAATGTTTTTCCTTCTTCCCAGCTGGGAAAACTTTCAAAGTCTGCAGCCAGAATGGTGATCGTCTTGTCTTCTGCTATGGCAGTGATCGTTCTGGCGCTGTCCAGGTTCTGAGCACCACCGACACTCCCCCAGTAGCCTTTCAACTGGACCTGACCACCCATAAGACTAGCATCATTGGCGATCGGTACCGTGACTTTGAGAGATGTGTTCGTACTATTCCAAAAGTTAGCTTTAACGGTTCCACCAAAACTAACAACAGTTCCAGCTCCGCTGGCCAGATCAATGGCATTGGGAATCTGACCATCAACAACGAGATCACTGTTATCATTCAGGTTATTTCCTCCTGGAATTGATGTAACAGCATCATTTCCGGCCTGATCTCTCAGCGTCCCAGAGGATAGACCAACTGTATTGACAGATAGGTCGCTACTCACATCACCAGACGCAACTGTATAGCTTGAAGCTGCCGTAGCGCTATTACTCAAGGTAGTAATAGACAGGGTCTCATCGACTGTGCCTGTCTCAAGGGTAATTTGAAGACTATTTGAGCCAGATAAACTCACCGCCTCTGAGAAATTCACCTGCACATTGATTATTTCATCTATTGCATACTCACCATTGTTTGAGCTTGAGGAGATGCTCAGAATGGTCGGTGCGGTCTGATCGACTGTCACCGGGCTGGTCGTACAAGTTATCGTATCAAGAGGGGCAGCAGACCCATCAAGAAATTCCACATATATGTTGAAGCTTTCACCATCTGAGAGTGGATCGGTATTTTCGATATCTGCAGCACTCAGGCTGAAATCCAACTGGCCAAAAGTTGCAGCACCGCCACTCGCTCCAGCGATCTGAACATAGGCACCACCATCAACTCGGATATAGGTCTTATATTGAGCAATATTGGGTTCAAAAGATTGTGCTTTTACTTGAGCACCGTCATTAGTAGAATTCCAATAATTGGCGACAATATTGGTACCGGAAAGTGTAAAGGAATTTTCTGCGAATAATCCGACAGCGCTCATTAAAATAGAGACGACACCCTTCACAAGATTCGACTGAAATTTCTTTCTCATAGCTCAAGCCCCATTGAAATTCTTGATTCAAGCCACCAGACAGCGCCCAGTGGTTCAACATTACTCATCAGAACACCTCTCGTCCCAAACCGGAGAAAGGTATTTCGTGTAGGTCTAAAACGATAATTCACTTCCATCATACCACCCAACTGGGTGTCCCAAAACCCGATACCCATGGCAGCTCCTGAACGATCACCAATGGCTGATACCTGAAAAATATAAGCCAATCCCTGGAAGGTACCCCCTTCAGGATAGGAATTCTCAAAGCTGAAGTTTGATACCTCAAACAGCATGTAAAGCGGGAAATCCTCAAGATCAATTTCTGTTGGCAGTTTCAAAGTCACACCATAATCGATATAGGAATACCAGGAGCTTAGCTGACCAGCTACCAGATAAGGAGAAGCGGCATTCATTGCAATATGCAGCCCATTGATGTAGCTATTTGTAAACAGACCAGGTGCCGGTCCCATTTTCTCGCCGGGTTTTCTTTTTCTCGGTTTTGCTTCTGGAACAACCGTAGATCTGGTCGTCGTATCCTTACTGGTGTCGCCATACAACTCTTTATACAGCGCCTGGTAGTCTAGATCATCTTTACTCTGACCCTGAGAGGGTGTCCGACTGTTCAGCGTGTCTGCTGCTGCGAGATCAGGCATCACATCTCCCTGGCCTTGCCCCCACAGAACTGATTGGAACATGACCAGCATAATCACCTGGAAAATATATCGGGTACCCATATCGCGTCACATGTGCCTGTATTACCACAACTTCAGACCCAGGGTAAATCGTGGTTCGAGCCACCAGTTCGGTCCGATAGGATCGATATTGTTGACCCAATTCCAGCGGTACCCTGCGGATGCAAAAAGTGAATGATATTGAAAAGAGTAGCCAGCACCTGCCAGAACACCAAATGTTGGATAGAATAGTCCCGTTCCCAGCTCGATCTCAGCGCCAAAAAATTCTGCTTTTGCCATGGGAATGATGGTTATTCCCTGAAACGTTCCACCTGCGGGGTAGGAATTGCTAAAATTGAAGCTTGATACATCGATGGAAAAGGTCAGCTCGACTGGATACAAGGTGAAATGCCAGGGTAAGTCAGCCGTTACAGACAGATCAATATAGGAGAACCAGGTTTCCAATTCCGGCCCAACAAAATGGGGGGAATACAAGGATAGGGTCCAGCCTGTATTCTCAAATATGGTCCCATCCGTATATTTCCTAAGATCCAGTGGATGGTCCCCGGGGTTTCTCTCAACATCCCCCTGCTCACCCTCAACCGTCTTGGTAATAAGGCTCTCGTAATCCTCCCCTTCACTCCCGAAGCCCCACTCATCTCCCAATCCGCTGGTATCCTCTTCTGCAACTGCATCATCGGAGCCTTCATCATCTTCGAAGTCAAAGGAAAAGTCATCTTCTGCGGCATCACCACCAAAGGGGTCATCGGAACCACCTTCAGCTGCACCTTCGTCCTCGAAATCAAGCGAAAAATCATCACCCCCCAGGTCAAACTCTTCCCCAAACAACAAACTATCATCATCGGCGGACCCAAAGAAATCATCCTCTTGACCCAGTAAATTAGCCGGCAGGAATGCGAGTAACAGGGCAATAAGTATCGCCGAAAACCCGATGAAAGGGCAGTCAGAATTCAATGGCTGATTCAAGATATATTTTACCTGTTTAATGTCCATCACCCCCGGTCAGTTCTTCTTTAGTCTTAAATTTATGATAGACAGGGTGTGAAACAAGCATATAACTGGCTGAGGTGACCATGCAAACGCACTGGTTCTCAACCACTAATCCCGTTTTATTTCAAGCATAGGATGCAAAGAAAGTGCTATTGGGAGGCCTGGGAATCCTATTTCTTTTTGCGAAAGGATGTTCAGTCAATATATTGCCCGCCGCTCAGCATTTGCTGGCATTTGATAATGGAGAGGTGGCCGAGTGGCTTAAGGCGCACGCTTGGAAAGCGTGTGTACGGCAACGTACCGTGGGTTCGAATCCCACCTTCTCCGCTAACCTACGCTAAAGCTTCGGTCAGCAAGCACGTTTGTTTGCTGAATTTATAATACTAATTATCCGACCACCATGGTCACCGGAGCCTTGGCGCAGGCGACCTTCTCCGCTAACCTACGCTAAAGCTTCGGTCAGCAAGCACATTTGTCTGCTGAAATTACTTTTACCAATTTTGTTCCAGAATTGTCTTCACCCTTCGACAGGCTCAGGGAGACAATTCATGCTATGCTATTTAAGGAAGACTACTTTGCAGGTTTGAGCCAATTCTCCAGGATCTTACCATCTCCCAGATGATTGATCACTTGCTGTTGGAAAACAGCCAGCGGAGAAAATGGATTTGTGATGATCTTGCCTTTAAACATGAGACTGTTATCATGCAGATAGACCCCGAGACGTGGGATGAAGGACCCAGACCAGGTCGGTAATCCAGACAGTGGGTAAGAAATAGCAATACTGCGATATCCTGCCTGTTCTATTTCATAAACCAGCTCACTATTCCAGGCATTAAACGGCGGACAGAAGGTCAGGATCTCCTTCCCCAGCTGATTCTCTAACTCCAATTTTGATTCCCGCAATTCTTTTCGAATCATTTTCTGACTCATGTGGATCATTCGCTTGTGGGTTGAACCATGAGACCCGATCTCCCAACCCAGATCCGATAATTCTCGAAGCTCAGTCCAAGCCATATGAGTGATCTGCTTTGCTTCAGGGAAATAATCCCAACTATTCTTCTTTCCCACATAATCAGTGATGGCAAAAATTGTCGCTGGAGCATCATATTCATGCAGAATGGGAGCGGCGAATTCACGGATACATGAATATCCGTCATCAAAAGTTATCAAGATGGGATTGTCAGACGTCCCGCGATCCGCAATAGTGGTAAAATCAAAGCCCAGATGCCGAAGTAGGTCTATCTGGGCTTTAAACTGTTTCGGAGTTGTAGTCGTGATTCCCCATTCACGTTCTGCAGAGACCTTATGGTACACCAGGCCCCTGTTGTAAACAGGGAGGGTCAAGACTTAACCGAGTACTTCTGATAAAGGTGTATACTCCAGGTCAAAAGCATTAGCGACAGCTTCACAGGTAACCTTGCCATTTACCATATTCAGACCGAGGGCAAAGCCATCATCCGCCTTTAAGGCTGCTTCCACTCCATTATTCGCCAACTTCAGAACATAGGGAAGTGTGGCATTTGTCAGGGCTATGGTAGACGTATAGGGAACTGCACCAGGCATATTAGCAACACAATAGTGAACCACACCATCAACCACAAATGTGGGATTTTCGTGGGTTGTCGGTTTACAGGTTTCAACACAACCACCCTGGTCTACAGCAACATCAACGATCACTGAGCGATCCTTCATAATGCTGAGCATTTCCCTGGTGATCAGATTAGGAGCCTTGGCTCCAGGCAACAGGACGGCACCGACTACGAGATCAACTTTGGGAAGTAATTCACGAATATTTGCAGGTGAGCTGTAGAGTGTTGTCACGTTCTCCGGCATGATGTCATCAAGTTCGCGGAGTCGATCCAGGTCTATATCCATGATATAGACGTGGGCACCCATTCCGGCAGCTATCTTGGTTGCCTGAGTTCCGACAATTCCGCCCCCAAGCACCAGAACAGTAGCAGGATGTACCCCGGGTACACCACCCAGCAAAATACCTCTTCCACCATTAATATGCTCAAGGATCCGAGCACCTTCCTGGGTTGCCATTCTACCAGCGACCTCACTCATGGGCTCGAGTAATGGAAGTTTACCACGTTTATTCTCTACCGTCTCATAGGCTACAGCCCAGGCATTGGTCTTTAGAAATCCCAGGGTTAGATCTTTGTCTGCGGCAAAATGAAAATAGGTAAAAACGATCTGACCTTCGCGAGATCGGGCGATCTCTACTGGCTGGGGTTCTTTGACCTTGACGATCATTTCTGCCCGTTGCCAGAGTTTATCAATATCTTTTTCAATGCTTGCCCCAGCATTGACATACTGTTCGTTTGTGAATCCACTATTCAGACCACAATTATCTTCAACAATGACTGTATGTCCACTTTTCACTAATAATTCCACACCCCCCGGCGTCATGGCGATCCGGTTCTCGTTCGTTTTGATCTCTTTTGGTAATCCGACGATCATTTTCGCCTCCTATGAAATTCACTTCCCATTAGCGGGTTCTAAGATACTTAAAAACAGCATTTCAGGATTGAACAATTCTCGTGCCAAGAAATTAATTTTGTCAGCATCAATCCCTTCAATTTTATTAAGAAATGTATCCAGGTCTAGATTTTCGCCATAGTAAATCTGCTGGCGTCCCAGGCGAAGCATCCGGCGCTCCATGGATTCGTCCCCCATAACAATGCCCGACTTATACTGCGCTTTTACACGCTCCAGTTCATGATCATCGACTTTATTATCAACCAATTTTTGAAGTTCCTTGAGTGTCAGATCCACTGCTTTCGCCCGCTTTACCGGGTCTGTTGCCAGATAGACCCCAAATGAACCGGTGTCACGATAGAGATTGACGAAGGAATATATTTGATACGCAACGCCATGGGCCTCGCGGATATTCTGAAATAATCGGGCGCTCATTCCTCCACTCAACAGTGAATTCAGCACAGCGAGATCATAACGACGTTCATCAAACGTTGAAAACACGGGTAGTCCAAGGATGAGATGACTTTGCTGTATATCCCTGACACCGACTTCCTTACCGGGTTTATAGGCAGCCATATCTATCAAGTCAAACGTGTTCTTTTTGCTTGGTTTTCGGTCATAGCGTGATGCGATCAGGCTGACCATTTCATCATGATCCACAAAACCAGCAGCCACGATAATGGTGTTCTCCGGTCCGTAATGTCGATCCAGATAATCCTGCAGTTTATCACCGCTGAACGAATTGATCGATGTTTCATTTCCCAGAATGGACCGTCCCAGTGAACTATTTGGATAAAGCGAATCTTCGAATTGTTCAAATGCCACTTCTTCAGGTACATCCTGACTATCTCTTAATTCGTCCAGAACCACTGATTTTTCTCGTTCTACTTCTGATTCAGGAAAAGTTGGATGTAGAAGAATGTCAGTTAATACGTCAACTGCCTCTTCCAGATATTCACTAAGAAAGCGTGCATGATAGCAGGTGTATTCTTTTGATGTGAAGGCATTCAAGTGTCCACCAACGACTTCCAGTGAGGCGGCGATGTCGTAAGTGGATCGGCTTGTTGTCCCTTTAAAAACAGTATGTTCCAGGAAATGTGATATCCCTGAAAGCGATTCAGGTTCGTAGCGGCTTCCCGTACGAACCCAAATACCTAAGGCAACCGAACGGACTGTATCCACTGTTTCAGTAACAATGGTCAGTCCGTTCGGAAGTGTCGATTGTTTACGGAGTGAGGTCACTACCCGAGTTTAGCGCCGATTATCCCGACGAGGGCCGCGACCACCACCTCCACGACCGCCGCGATTGTCTTTACGGGGTGGGCGTGGTTTTCTCTCTGGCTCAACGTAGCCTTCTGGTTTTTCAAGCAGGGCTTTCCGACTCAGATTATAACGACCACTATCGTCAACCTCAGTCAGCTTCACTCTTACTGTGTCACCAATATTAAGTACATCTTCGACTTTCTCAACTCTGCCCCATTCCAGATCACTGATGTGAATCAGCCCCTGTTTCCCAGGCAGAAATTCAACGAAAGCACCAAAGTTCATGATCCTGACGACTTCAGCATCAAACTCTTCACCAGCAACGGGTACGCGTACAATTGCATTCACCATGGCGGCTGCAGCTTCGGCACTCTCCGTATTATCAGCAAAGATGAAGACGACGCCTTCCTGTTCGATCTCAACGGTAGCGCCAGTATCAGCCTGAATGGCCTTGATGATCTTACCCCCTGGTCCAATGACATCACCGATCTGATCCTGCTTGATCTTGATGGTAATAAAACGGGGAGCGTTGGGTGATATATCCTCGCGTGCAGCTGGCAGGGAAGCTTCCATGATATCAATAATATGATGGCGTCCTTCTCTTGCCTGATGCAAGGCTTCTGTCATCAGTTCAGCACTGATCCCTTCGATCTTCAGGTCCATCTGGATAGCGTTAATACCATCCTTGGTGCCTGTGACCTTGAAATCCATATCACCATAATGGTCTTCATCACCTAGAATATCTGAGAGAACGGAAAAGCGTTTTCCGTCACTGATGAGGCCCATGGCAATACCGGCAACGGTTTTGTTGATACCAACACCGGCATCCATAAGCGCAAGGGATCCACCACATACACTGGCCATGGAAGATGATCCGTTGGATTCAAGGATCTCTGAAACCAATCTCACTGTATAGGGGAAGTCCTCTTTCTCAGGTAGAAATGGACGGAGACTGCGCTCTGCCAGGTTACCATGTCCGATCTCGCGACGACTGGTGAAACCGATACGACCTGTTTCTCCAACACAATAGGGTGGGAAATTGTAATGCAGGTAAAAGGGTTTCTTATAATCATGGTCGATTCCGTCCATGATCTGTTCGTCGAGCTTGGTCCCCAGAGTAGCAACGACCAATGCCTGTGTTTCACCTCGGGTGAACAGGGCAGAACCGTGTACTCTTGGCAGGACACCAACTTCAGCTGTGATCTGGCGAATATCTTTCAATCCACGTCCATCGACTCGTTTACCCTTGGCCATGATCTGCTCACGGATATTGGCTTTCAAGCGATTGCTGAAGACCTCTCCGACCAGTTTAAGGTCGTCCGGGTACGCTTCTTCAAATTTAGCAATAAGCGCATCTTTTGCTTCATTGCGGGCGTCTTGTCTTTCAAGTTTCAGCGTAATGGAATTGAGTTTTGTCAACTCTTTTTCATCGATAGCAGCCTCAACTGCAGCTTTCAGCTCATCCTTTGAAGTATCGACGATGATCTCGCGCTTAACAGGCTTGATCTCATCAATAATGGTTTGCTGAAATGCCACAACTTCAGAAATCGCTTTCTGAGCGAAGACAAGTGCTTCCACCATGACTTCTTCTGAAACTTCCTTGGCTTCTCCCTCGACCATCACAACGTCAGTGGCAGTACCAGTAATGGTGATATCCATCTCTGATTCTTCAAGCTGAGCGTATGTTGGGTTAAGGATCAATTCACCGTCTATACGACCGACATGAACTGAGGCCACTGGACCATTCCAGGGAATATCAGAAATTGACAGGGCAAAAGAGGCACCAATGGTACCCAGGGTGTCTGCTGTATTCTCACCATCACTCGAAAGTACTGTGATGATTACCTGTGTCTCGTTATTAAACGTCTCTGGGAATAGTGGCCGAATCGGTCTATCCGTCATTCGGGCACTGAGGATTTCCTTCTCAGATGGTCTGGCTTCACGTTTGAAAAATCCACCTGGGATCTTTCCGCCTGCATAGCTTTTTTCACGGTACTCCACTTGAAGAGGGAAATAGTCACGTGTTGTGTCTTCTACTTTTGATGCTGTTGCAGCTACAAGAACAGCAGTTTCACCATACATGGCGAGAACCGATCCCCCAGCCTGCCTGGCCATACGTCCAGTTTCCAGACTGAGTGTCCGTCCACCCAGCATCATTTCTTTTTTAATCAAAATATCTCCGTTTCTTATTTACGAATACCAAGCTTTTCAATCAAAGCTTTGTGTTTCGCTGCATCTTCCTTCTTCAAGTATCTCAGAAGTCGACGACGCTGACCTACCATCTTTAACAGACCACGACGACTGTGGTGATCTTTCTTGTAGGTTTTAAGGTGCTCAGTGAGGTTACGGATCTGCGTTGTAAGAATAGCAACCTGGACACTGGTTGAGCCTGTGTCATTTGCATTCTCTCCGTACTCCTTTATCAGAGCAGCTTTTTCATCTTTTGTTATTGACATGTGTCCTCCTTCAGACATCTCGATAATTCTCTATTATCGCTATACATGTTTTCTTATCATTTTCTAATTGTTCTATTAAATCATCCACGCTGGAAAATTTCTTTTCATCTCTCAATTTCTGTAAGAACTCAAGTGTTACCTTTTTCCCATACAGATTTTCTTCGCCTTCAGGGACGTGAAACAGATTCGCTTCAATGGTCGTCTCTTCACCATCCTTGAACGTTGGTCGAATCCCTATGTTACACATTCCAAAACTTGCGAATTGATCCGTAGAGACCCGCGTCAGGTAAACGCCCCGGTTGGGGACAAGTTTGTTTACCAGATTTGGTTCTATATTGGCAGTGGGAAAACTGAGGGTTTGTCCCCTCTGCTTACCTTTCACCACCTTGCCAAAGAGCGTATATGCATGGCCCAGCATTGCGTTAGCCAGATCCAGCCGATCCGATTCAATATGGTCACGGATCAAGGTACTACTAACAGGGACATCTTCATTATTCACAGGTCCGACAACAGTGACCTCATACCCCTTCTTCAGTCCACGATCTTTCAACCATACCGCATCACCTTCACGCTGGTGACCAAACCGGTGATCATATCCGACCACCATGTGCTTCACGGCCAGTCCGTCTTCCAGGACCTCCTGGGCGAATTCGTCTGCGCTCATCCCGGAGAATCCACGGTTAAAATCTAAAACCAGCATCATATCAACAGGTGCATACTTGCTGACCAAATAGGCTCTTTCATCAATACCACTCAGTAAGCGTATGGGCCGTTCCAGACTACCCCGCAACAGCTGCTGTGGATGTGGATCAAATGTGATCAACACAGATGGCAGGTCCAGATCTTTGGACGCGTTATTACAGGCACGAATTAGTGCCTGATGACCACGGTGAATGCCATCAAAACTGCCAATGGTGGCCACAGAACCTGATAACTCAGGCAAGTCTTCTACGCTGCGGACAATTTCCAATTTTCAATAAACTCTGGGATGCTAAGGGCATCTTCAATGCGGTAGTCACCCACCGCAGTTCTTATTAATTCTTCAACATAAGCAACAGTACCGAGACTTTTTGCAATATCTTCGGCAAGTACCCGAATATAGGTGCCTTTTCCGCAGCTCACCCTGATCTTCAGCCTGTCATTATTCAATGCGATCAGATCCAGCGAGTGGATGGTCACCAGAGACGGTTGGCGTTCAACCATCTTTCCCTGTCTGGCCAGTTTATATAATTTTTTCCCATTGACCTTCTTGGCTGAATACATGGGTGGAATTTGCGTGATCTCTCCCCTGAATTGTTCGAAAACAGCTTCTACTGATCCTCGATCCAACGCTGGCACCGGCTGTGTATCTGTTACGATACCTGTCCGATCACCAGTATCCCTTAATTTCCCCAGGCTTATGTCTGCTTCATAGGTCTTAGACATGGCCATGAATTCATTCTGACGCTTCGTATTTTTACCGGTCAATAGCAGCAAGACACCTGTTGCGAAAGGATCAAGCGTTCCTGCGTGGCCTACTTTTTTAATACGGGTCGTATTCCTGATCTTGGCAACCACATCAAAGCTGGTCCAATCCGTGGGTTTATTGATATTGATGATCAAAGCGTCGTCCATTACAGATCCTTCAATACCCGATTTATCTTGTCACTGTAGTCCAGCGTATCATCAATAAAGAATCTGAGTTCTGGCACATATTTCAGACGAACTTCCTTACCCACGTGGTAGCGGATCCGGCTGTGGTGGGTTTCAAGGGTCTTAAAGCTTGATTCAACGTCTTTTGGCTCACCATAAATGGAAAAATATACATTGGCTATTTTGAGGTCAGGTGTCATTTTCGCCTTCGAAACAGAAATAAATCCCGGTGTGGTGTTGGCCACATTGAGGATCAGATACTCTGCTACTGCTGCCCTGATCGCTTCCCCCACTCTTGCCTGTCTTGCTACACCCATAAATGATCAATCAACTCAGGATGACTTACTGTCTTCCAGTTTCCGGGCGATGATCTCTTCTTCGTAGAATTCGATCCGATCACCCTCTTTGATCTTGGTGAAATCCTTCAGTGAAATTCCACATTCACTGCCCTCCAGAACCTCTTTCACTTCATCCTTGAATCGTTTCAGAGCATTCAACTCACCATCAAAGAGCATTTCGCCGTCACGCACAAGTCGAACCTTTGCGTTACGCTTGGCAATACCTGAGACGACCTTGGATCCGGCAATGATACCGATCTTGGGGATTTTGAATAGTTCAGTCACTTCGGCGACACCAAGTTCCTTCACGGCCACATCGGGTTCAAGGAGACCTTCCAGAGCCTGATGGACATCATCGACAGCAGCGTAGATCACATCATAATATCTGATCTCGACATCATCGGTTTTGGCCAGGAGCTTGGCATTACTATCGGCGGTCACGTTAAAACCAACGATGATCGCATCCGATGCTGCAGCAAGCAGAACATCTGATTCCTTGATCATACCGATGCCGCGGTGGATAATACGCACTGCCACTTCATCTGTTGACATTTTCATAAAGGAATCTGCCAATGCTTCAATAGAACCATCAACATCACCTTTGATAAGCAGCGGTACTTCCCGTACTTTCCCTTCGGAGATCTGACGTGAGATCTCATCCAGGGTCATATGACGCATTCGTTTGAAATCCTGTTCTCTTCTAACCTGCTGTCTCTGACTACTGACGTCTCTGGCTTCTTTGTCAGTATCCATAACGACTAGATTATCTCCAGCCCGGGGGACATCACTAAATCCAAGGACCTCTACTGGTGTGGCAGGGCCTGCAGATTTGATTCTGTCACCATGATCATCCTTCAGGGCTTTGACCCGGCCAGAGTAATCGCCACAGACAAAAGATTCACCGATCTTTAATTCACCACGGTTAATAAGCACGGTAGCCACGGCACCGATTCCTTTATCAAGTCGTGACTCGACAACAATTCCACGTGCATGGCCAGTCGGTTTGGCTTTCAGATCCATCATTTCAGCTTCCAGGAGCACCGTTTCCAGCAGATCGTCAACATTGGTACCCATTTTTGCCGAAATCTCGACATCGGGATACTTGCCTCCCCAACTTTCAACCAGCATGTCACGTTCGGACAGCTCACGTCGAACCATCTCTGCATCTGCACCTTGTTTATCGATCTTGTTGATGGCGAAAATAATGGGAACGCCGGCAGCTTTAGCATGATCAATAGCCTCGATGGTCTGAGGCATCACTGCATCATCAGCTGCAACTATAATAATTACGATATCCGTCACCTGCGCACCGCGAGCACGCATGGCTGTAAACGCTTCGTGACCAGGCGTATCCAGGAAAGTGATCGTCTTCCCCTCGCCTACACTCACTGAGTAAGCACCGATATGCTGGGTGATACCACCAGCCTCACCGCCGATCACATTGGTTTTACGAATATGATCCAGCAAGGAGGTCTTACCGTGGTCTACATGACCCATAATGGTTACGACGGGCGGACGCGGCTCGAGTTCAGACTCATCCACCTCTTCATGGGCAACAATATCTTCCTGAATGGTTGCCGTATCATCCTCAAATTTGACCTTGATCTCAAACTCTTCAGCCAGAAGTTCAATGGTATCCTTATCAATACGCTGGTTAATGGTCACCATCATGCCCATATCCATGCACTTACCGATAATATCGGCTACGTCGATCTCAACCAAATCTGCAAAGTCATGGACCGAAACAAATTCGGAGACTCTGTAGACGTTATCCTCAACAGCTTGTTCCTGCTTCGAATCTTTGCGTCGCCTACGTCTCTTGCCTGTATCCATTGAGGACATGACCTTTTTAATGGAAGCATCCACTTCCTTCTGATCAAATGTCCGGCGTTTTTTACCCCGCTTGCTCTTTTCCTTCACGTCCCCGCTCTTGACGACGTGTTTGATCTTCCGCTCAATTTTCTTCGCGATGATCTTATCTGTTGGTGTCTCCTCGCTGCCCTCAGGCTCGCCAGGTCTTAAAATCTTGGGTTTAGCGGCTTTCTTTTCAGCAGCTTCTTTTTCCCGCTCAGCCTTTACCTTGGCTGCATTTTCTTCTTCAGCTTTGCGGGCAATAGCTTCTTCCTTTTCGCGTTTTGCACGCTCAACAGCGTCAACTTTTTCCTGCTCTACCCTGCGCTTGGCATCTTCGATCTCAAGTTTGCGTTGTTCTTCAGCCTGTTTACGCTGACGTTCCTCAGTCTCCCGAGCTTCCCGCTCTTGATCCGATTTGCGGATCCGCTCTTCTTCTTCCAGACGGCGCTGTTCTTCAAGCGCTTTTCGTTCATCTTCCTTCTGCTCTTGCTCGATCTGATACAGATCACTGGCAAAATTCTTCATGATGATGTCGTACATATCATCATCAACCGGGCTCATATGATTGGTTACATCCATGCCCTTTTCTTTCAGAAAACTGACGATCTCCTGGTGGGAGATGTTGATCTGCTTCGCAATTTGATATATTCTTTTTGGTTTACTCAATCGATCCAATTCCTTCGTCGTTTTTCTGAAAACACGCGCTGCTCATTCACTTAAGATTCAGACTATTCAGGAGATCATTCTTCATTTTTTTCTGGCTTGTCGCTTGCCTCAGATTCATTTGAATCATCTGAGTCATCCACTTCCACTAGTTCTTCAATGACCTCTACCTCAACCTCAACTTTTTCCAGCAGCGCAGCCATAAACCCTTCCAGAGTTTTTTCACCGAGACCCTTAAGGTCAAGCAGTGTCTCCTTCTTGGTATTCACGACCTCATTGACGGTATCAATACCATTTTCGGCAAGAATGGTAACCACTCGTTTCGGTAGACCTTCGATCTCCTCCAGGTAAACCTCAACTTCCTCAGGCCCTTCAACTTCACTTCTGGATTTAGCATCAATTTCAAACCCAGTGACCTTCGATGCCAATCTTACATTCTGACCATTTTTTCCAATGGCAATGGAAATATCCTCGTCTTCGAAGAGTGCCAGTGCTCTATGCTTTTCGTAATCGATCTGAACACTGTAGGGCTTCGCTGGAGAAAGTGCACGACTGACAAGCAGTTGCGGCTCAGAGGTGTGATTGATAATATCGATCTTTTCTCCATTCAACTCTCTCACAATAACCTGAATACGGCTTCCCTTCATCCCTACACAGGCACCCACGGCGTCAATTCGCTTATCATGCGATTCAACAATGATCTTGGTTCTATCGCCAGGCTCACGGGACAGGGTTCTGACATCGATGATCCCATCCTCGATCTCAGGGACTTCATTCTTGAATAATTTCATGAGGAATGTCGGGTCTGCACGGGAAATGATAATGTCCGGACCACGTTTCTCGGAACGAACCTCTTTGATAATAGCACGAATGCTGTCACCGCGGCGGTAACGTTCGCTATAGATCTGTTCATCACGAGGCATCTTGAGTTCTGCCTTGTCAATATTCACGAATAGTGCGTCTCGTCTGATCTGATGGATCTCACCAATGACGATCTCACCCACTCGCTTGGAATAATCGCGATAGATCTGATCCCGTTCAAATTCCTGGATCTTCTGCGCCATAACATGTCTGGCAAAAGTGATCAGCCGGCGACCAAAAGTTGCTGGATCCACAACATCAATGAAGGGGTCACCGATCTCGAGGTCCGGTGCAACAGCCTGTGCTGTTTCGATATCAACTTCAAAATCTGGATCATCTACTACCTCGACGACTTCCTTCTCCTGGTAGATCTCGATCTCACCCTTGTCCATATTCACAATGACATCAAAATTGTCCACATTACCATACTTTTTCTGGATCAATGCTTCAAAGATCTCTTTAATGATGTCAGCCAATTCCTTGCGGTCAATATCTTTCTCTTTCGCAAGCTGTATAAACGACTCTATGATGATTTTACTGATCAAGGGGTTAATCCTCCTATTACCATCTCAATTTTACTTTACCCTGGACGACATCGTTCATATCAAGTGAGATCGTCTCGTCTTTTGCCTGGACGGTTAGCGTGTCATCACTAACGCTCTTGACCTCACACTCCAGTGGATTAGCCAGGTTCTCCTTGGTGTGTTGGACCTGCATTGGGTGTCCAACAAATCGTCGAAAGTGTCTGACCGTTTGAATGGGGAAACTCGCTCCTGGGGATGAGACCTCAACTGAGACCTTCTCAATATCCAACCCGGGAAGCGTAAAATTCTTGTGAATAGAACGATTGATCTGAGTCAACTGATCAATCGTGATGCCGGTGT
Source organism: Fidelibacterota bacterium (assembly GCA_021734255.1). GTDB lineage: Bacteria > Fidelibacterota > UBA8477 > UBA8477 > JABMPR01 > JABMPR01. The sequence goes on from JAIPJM010000007.1 coordinate 20,156, forward strand.
CACTTTCGCACTTCACGATCAGCTGAAAACCTCGTTTGGTCGCATTTAGCAACGCATCAACCAGGAAAACATCCTCAGCCTCTCTAAAGCACTGCTCTATACCGGCTTTTATTTCTTCATCGTTCCAATTCACTTTGTTTCTTCATACCTCTTAATAAAAAACAAAGTGGGCATACTAACCCACTTTGCGGGCGCAATGTATCCGGTGAAGAAGGTCTTTGCAAGTCCAATAATAGCAATTATTTCTCCTGAACTTTACCTTCTAAATATTTGACGTCTTGCCTGAATTTAACATCAAGCTCGTCAGCCAAAAGTTCATCAACGATCGATCTTGTCTTTTCTGGCTGTCCCCCATTTAAATAGGCATATCCTGCCTGAAGTTTAGCACTCTTTGAAATACTAAAGAGATCCATGGAGGAAACTGCAGCATACATCTTCGCTGCTTTCAGGTATTCGGACTCTCTTTCGGCAAGATAAGCCAATTTCATTTTGCCGGCGGCCCTCAAGAACTCATCCGAGTTTTTAGCGACGTGCTCAAAGAGCTCTCTGGCACCTGCAATGTCACCTGAATCCAAACGAGCAGACCCCAGCTGAAGTGCTGATAAAGCAACCAGATCATTTTTACCGTATTCAGAGATAACCAATTCAAGTTCAGAGATGACGTTTGAATTCATTCCCTGCATGGCAGCCATGGTCGTTTTCGTATTGGCCAGCATGGCCTCATTCTTAAACGAATCACGGCTATTCATCCAGCCCCAGGTAAGGAGCACGGCCAGGGCAACAATACCAACGCCAGTCAATATCTGTTTACTGTTTGCCTCGTAGAATTCCTGCCCTCTTTCCAGCGTATCCAGTAAAGGATCATGTTTCAATTCTTTTTTCGTTAACTTCTTTTTCGGTGTCAGCATCGGACAATCAATTCCTCACATTTTATTAAAAATCCCAGGAGTCTGTAATTTTACCGGGACTCCGTTTTTAGTACCCCTGAGGTGATTCGAACACCTGACCTACGCTTTAGGAAAGCGTTGCTCTATCCTGCTGAGCTACAGGGGCTAATACCTGTTCTAGGGTAGAAATCATAAAGCGTATTCAGCCTGCTATGGGTGAATGATCCAATAGCACTGGAATATTTTCATACACCCACACTCCCGTGCCAGTGGAAGGGTGAGGTGATTTCGAAAGTCTCAGCTTGTCCTGAGGCCTTCTCAAAAAGCACGGCAATATAAACGACTACATAAGGCCACAAAAGGGATTTAGCCCTTTTGCATCCCAGCTTATCCAATATTAATTCAGGATGTGTTCTCACTCTGGATCAGAATGAGATACCAATGGATCCGCCCGGCACTGGTGGTGACATCGCACCGAAGCGACTAACTTTACATTCATCCCCGTGTGAACACAGCGTGTCAAGCCATAGCTCGATAGAGCGACGGCTGAGGGTGTTCTGTTCGCACCCCCGCATCCTGCGGGGCTCGAGCTGGTCTTTCATTTTACAGAAAATTTTAAATTAGGCTTTTAGCTCAAGCGCACCAAAAGCAACGGTGCTGTTCACGGTAACATTCACCGCGTTCTTTTCCCCACCCTTGGTCTTATCCTCCACACCACCAAAGATAGGGGTTCCTGTAATGATCACATTCCAATCTTCAGGTACCATGATCTCAGTACCACCAAAGAGGGTGGTAACATTAATGGTACACCCGGTATCGATCGCTTTTGCTTTACGCAGGTCCAATTCGACACCACCAAAGAGGCTCAATATATTTGCCCCCTTGAAATTCTCGGAAACAACGACCTTTTCGATCCCGCCAAAGATAGCTGAGGCATGCACATAATCATCGTCACTCGAGTCAATATTGGAGAAAGACAGACCTGGTTTGCCCTGAGATTTGAGCAACATGGAAACACCGACATAAAGGATAATTAAGGGCCATAGCTTGAAGAGGCTGCCCCAATTGATAAAGTCCAGGGTTGCCGAGAGCAATATCAGTCCGATTATGAAGAGGATGGAGCCATTGCGCTTATCATGTGCCTGAAGTTTTGAAAATCCGACAATAACAAAGATAGCAGGCCACCAGGTACTGATAAAGCGGCCAAGATGCATGACATTCAAACTCTGGAGTAAGAAGATGGCACCAACAACGATCACCACAATCGCAATCCAGGACTGCTGGTTGTATTTGCTAGGCAGATTCTCACTCATATCGCATTACTCCTTTTGCTGAAATGTATTCCGGATAATATCACATTGAAATCATCCGTCCCAAAGGGATTTTCATCGTCAGCATAACAGTCGGGTCTGTCCCACTCCCTTTGGAAAACCTATCGAGTTCATACCGGGTGATGGACCAGGCGATCAACGATCCCACGACAGCTCCCGTAATCACATCTGTAGCATAGTGCATATCGCCAGCTATTCTAAAGTATCCGGTCAATCCTGCGGTTCCCAGCAAGCTCGCCCAGATATAGGGACGCACCGCTGCATAACTTTCGGATAGGATCATCGCGTTTGTTACTGCCTGTGAAAAGGCGACGCTGGTATGGCCACTGAAAAAAGAGGCATAATCATCAGAACCCTGGGAATTTGATGTTGCATAAAAATGGTATGGCCGTTCTCTGGCTACGATGATCTTTGCCAGATTTGTGGCAACTGCATTGGCAGCAAACACCTCCGCATTGATAAGGAATGCACTTTCCCTGCTCTCTGCTAACAGGGGTCCCCAGGCGATACTGGTAAATGAAACACCATAGAGCAGTCGGTCACTCCAGTCGATGGCCTTATGCATGGAATGCTGACCCCAGAATGCTCTGGTTCTCATTTTCTGATCAAAGGAATTTGGCACTGAGAAGCGTGGCTCTGATGGCATCAGATGGTCCTTGGCAAACAGTTCCAATCCAACTGCGGCACCCATACCCAGAGCAGCAACTGTAAAATCATTCACATCCGGTTTCACCTGTGCGTATGTGTTTAGGACAAACAGGCTCAACAGCAAATAGATCCAGCGCTTCTTCATTGTTGATGATCCAGTATTGAGCATCAAGCAATATAGTTTTCACGGCACTGAAAGTTTATCGAAAAACACGTCTTTCAAACCATCCCGGCACTCAGATGTGCCAATTTTTCTTCGAAGCTGGTGGCATCAAATGTTCCCAGATACCACAGCTCATCATTAGCCCAAATAGCAGGTGTGATGGAGATGGACGGCCTCTTGAGTACTTGAGTGGATGTATCGAAGATGGAAAGATGCACCTGATCGAAACGCCGACATATATCGATGATCGTTTGTTTGGTCCGGTCACTGAATGCACAGCGCTGACGCACATACAATTCGACTTCGATGCTTACACGCTGGTGAGGATTCATGTAGAGAAGATGGAACCGTGCTGCTATCGAATCTGTCCGTCACCTGACAGGAGCGTCTGGATTTCTATTGGAACTGGTTAAGATCGCCTTTAATGTGCAGAAATCTCCTGGAGAAGCTGATCACCCCATCATCTGCCAACTCGTTCAATACCTGATTGACGGTTTGTCTTGCAGTGGCAGTAAGGTCTGCGATCTCCTTATGGGTGAGAAAGGGTCTGACCATCCACCCATCAACCATTTGTTTGCCAAAGGTCGAAACATAGCGATGCAAAAAAGCCAGGATCCTGTCTTTTGCACTCTTGAATACCAGATCTTCAACATGGGACTGAATTTTGCGGAGACGAAATCCGATGAACTTGTTCACACTGATGGCCAATTGGGGACTTTTTTCCATCAGGTCTTGAAAATCGTGTTTATCTACGGCACAGATGACCGCGTCCTCGACAACTTCTGCTACATTATCGTGGGTATCCTGCCCGAGAATGGCACTTTCCCCGAAAATTTCACCAGGTCCCAGGAGGTGTAGTGTCGTCGTTTTACCGTCTTCCGACAGACGATAGATCTTGATCTTCCCCTCTTTGAGGAAGTAAATGGTATTCGATGGTTCTTCCGGAAAATAAATGATATCTTTTTTTGCACTGGCCTGATCGGTTGTTTTTTCAGCCAATTCCATTTTGATGTTCTGGTTCATTCCCGCTAAGAGGTTGAAGTTCTGCAGATACCATATTTTTGTTTTCTCAGCCATGTACCAGACTCCTCATTTGCACGATCGATCATGCCTGCTGCCAGTTTACATGCCACAGGTAAATTTTCTCAGAATTTTGTAATCTCTATTATCAGTGGTGAAAGCCGCTATCGACGTGGCTCTGAATAAACCCCTGTTCGATTTGGCTGCGAATAAGACTCCCATTGGCGAATAAAAAAAGTCCCCCGTGCAGGAGACTTTCTCATTGGTACGCCCGGCAGGAGTCGAACCTGCGACCTTCGGAACCGGAATCCGACGCTCTATCCAGCTGAGCTACGGGCGCAATTTAAGTGACGAGTGATCAGTCACGAGTAACGAGTTATTCATATCAACTCGCTTAAACCTTTCAAACCCAGTAGCGAAGCTGCCTGTCCCGCCGAAGCTCAGAGAGCGAAGGGGGAAGCTACGGGCGCGATTTAGGTGACTAGTGATCAGTCACGAGCAACGAGTTATTCATATCAACTCGTTTAAAACTTTCAAACCCAGTAGAGAAGCTGCCTGTCCCGCCGAAGCTCAGAGAGCGAAGGAGGAAGCTACGGGCGCGATTTAGGTGACTAGTGATCAGTCACGAGCAACGAGTTATTCATATCAACTCGCTTAAACCTTTCAAACCCAGTAGCGAAGCTGCCTGTCCCGCCGAAGCTCAGAGAGCGAAGGAGGAAGCTACGGGCGCAATTTAGGTGACTAGTGATCAGTCACGAGCAACGAGTTATTCATATCAACTCGTTTAAAACTTTCAAACCCGGTAGTCCCGCCGAAGCTTAGAGAGCGAAGGGGGAAGCTACGGGCGCTTATCTTGAGCAGGCTAAAATATATTCAGTCGTTACGCTTACAACCTAATTCAAACTATTCTCTGCCGATTTTACCGTGTTTGACAAAAGCATAGCAACTGTCATGAGACCTACACCACCGGGTACGGGTGTAATGGCAGCACTCTTTTTCGCCACATTTACATAGTCAACATCGCCGACGATGCGATAGCCTTTTTCGCTACTTGCATCCTCGACTCGATTGATGCCAACATCAATGACAATGACTCCCTCCTTAACCATATCAGCCGTGACGTACTCGGCGACACCTGCGGCAACAACCAGGATATCAGCCTGCCTGGTGAATTCTGACATATTGGGTGTGGCAGTGTGACAAAGTGTGACGGTACAGTTCGCATGCTCCTTTTTCTGAAGCATGAGATTTGCCATCGGTTTACCCACGATATTGGACCGTCCAACGACTACCAGATGTTTACCTTTTGTCTCCAGATTATAATATTTGATCATTTCAACGATGCCAGCCGGTGTACAAGGCACGAAACCATCAAGTCCAAGCACCAGCTTACCCATACTGACGGGATGGAAGCCATCCACATCCTTATCCGGGTGAATACTCTCAATAACTTTTTGGGAATCAATATGCTTTGGCAGGGGTAGCTGAACCAGGATCCCGTGAACTGAGCGATCCTCATTCAAACGAGAAACAGTATTCAGTACTTCGGCTTCACTGGTTTCTGCCGTGAGTCTTAGAACCTCAGACTTGAATCCCAATTTAGCGCTCTGGCGTTCTTTGGAACGAACATAACTCTGAGATGCCGGGTGCTCCCCTACGAGAACGACAGTGAGTCCCGGTGTAACCCCCTTCTCAGCGAGGGCAGAAATTCTGGCCTTTAACCCCTCCTTGACAGATGCAGCTACTGGCTTTCCCCCAAGGATGATATGATCATTATTTTGCAATTGCAGTATTCCTTGACTCTCTGATAACAACAACTTTGATCTGACCCGGGTAGGTCATTTCTTCCTCAATACGGCCGGCGATGTCCGAGCTCAGACTTTGAGCACGGGTATCATCGATCTTGTCGCTTTCCACAAGCACTCTAACCTCACGCCCAGCCTGAATCGCGTAAGATTTGGAGACCCCTTCAAAGCCGGTGGCGATACCTTCAAGGTTTCTCAAACGCTTGATATAGCTCTCAAGCGTATCACCCCGGGCACCACGCCGTGACCCACTGATGGCGTCAGCTGATTGTACCAGAGCAGAGATGGGGCCTGTCATGGGCACTTCTTCATGGTGCGACTCGATGGCATTGACGACGACGTCCGGTTCCCCGAATTTTCGAGCATACTCACCACCGATCAGTGCATGGGTCCCATCGGTATTTCGATCCACTGCTTTACCCAGATCATGGAGAAATCCTGCTCGGCGGGCAGTGACACCATCCAAATTCAATTCTGCAGCCATCAAACCCGTAAGCCAACCGACTTCAATACTATGTTTAAGAATATTCTGACCATAACTGGTCCGGTATTTCAGTCGACCTATAAGTTTCATGATCTGCTCATGAAATGGTGGCAGGTGGAGCTCAGAAAGGGCTTCCTCAGCCGCATTCTTCATCTCTTCATCCACTTGTTTGGTCGCTTTTTCGATCATCTCTTCAATCCGTGCAGGATGAATACGACCATCCTGAACAAGATTACTGAGTGCCACACGGGCAACTTCTCTTCGCACGGGATCAAATCCCGAGAGGACAACGGCTTCAGGTGTATCATCTACGATCAATTCCACCCCTGTGAGCTGTTCAAATGTACGAATATTCCGACCTTCACGACCGATCACGCGCCCTTTCATCTGATCCGAGGGTAATTCCACAACCGAGACCGTAGACTCTGCAGTATGGTCAGCTGCCGAGCGCTGTATGGCAGAGATCACTATTTTATGGGCTTCTTTGGTAGCGCTGGAGATGGCCTGATCACGGATCTGCTTTGCTGTGATCGCTGCTTCCGCTTCAGCCAGCTCTTTCATATTCTCCATGAGGTGGTTTTTCGCTTCCTCCTGGCTCATCCGAGAGATCTCTTCCAGCTTCTGGTTCTCCTGTTCGATCATCTGAGCATAGCGATCTTTTTCCTCAGTGATCTCCTTCAAACCTTGAGATACTTGAGCTTCCGCCTTTTTCAGATCGATCTCCTTGCGATCCAGAGATTCTGCACGACCGTCCAATTTGAGTTCCCGACCCTCAAGCGTCCGCTGAGAGTTTCTAACCTCTTGAAATTTAGCCTGAGCTTCAGCTTCTGCCTTTTGCGTGATCTGCATTGCCTGAGCCTTCGCTTCCAGCTCGATCTCTCTCAGATGATTCTTGGCTTGGGTTTCAGCAGATTCGATGATCTGCTTAGCCAGAAGTCCGGCACTGCGTGCTTTTAATTTATAGGAGTAAACAACGAGGGGTATGGCAACGGCGAATCCAAGTGCCACTGCTATTAGCGGGATAAAGGAGGTATAATCCATTCCGTCCATCAGGTCTACCTTTCATATAGGAAGAAAACCCGAGGAAATTTTATGCCTGCCAGGAGGAAGTGAACGCGATTGCGTTCTTATGTGAATCTCTTAACCCTTATGTGCTAAGTGTTTCGTCGATGAGTTCCGTAAGTGCTTGAACCCGTTCCTCGAATCGATTTTCGATCCGTTCTTTATCCTGTCGGATAGAAAAGAGTTCATCTGTGATATTCATTCCAGCAAGAATTGCGACCTTCCCCTCTTCTTGAGCGGTATTCGCACCTTCTTCAACTTCTCTCATTTTCATATCGACATAATTGGCAACACCGCTGATATAACTGGAATCCGCCTTACCTTTTATGGTGTAAGACTTTCCATGAATCATGACTTGTACTGTATTATTATCGTGTGTGTCCATTATATCGTTCACTTATTCATTCATGCACAAGGTTCAGAGACCGCGTCATAAAATTTCCAGCTCCGCATCAATCATCTCGATCATGGCGTTCAGTTTACTACGCACGACATCAGAATTGCCGATAGTACCGTCAGAAGATTTATCCATAACCTGATTGCGAAGGGAAAGGTTTTCTTTTTTTAATAAACTAACATGGGCAACCAGTAGTCTCACCTTGTCTTCGAATTTACTTAGTGCATCTTCGATCACTAGATTGCCTCTCTAAGTGTAGCGTTATACGCGTCTTCCAATCCTTTGAGAATCCGCCTGAAATCCTTTTCGATTTCTTTTTCTGTCAGCGTTCTCTTCTGATTTTGAAAAACCAGTCGAAATGTAAGACTTTTTTTGCCGCTTGCAATAGATTTTCCTTCATATATATCGTATAAACGACTATATATTAATGACTTACCAGCATATTTATGAATTGTTTCATCAATCTGTTCATAGGGTATGTTTGCGTCGATCATAAACGAGAGGTCGCGCTCCACAGCTGGGTAAGCCGACACTTGCTGGTACTGGATATTGCGTTCCAAACCCAGCGTTTCAGAGAGGCGCAGTTCAGCATAGACACCGCTAACACTCTTCAAATTTTGGTTCAATTGTTTCAGATTACCGAGGGTTCCAATTTTGTCGTCACCCAGCACAACATCCACAGCATTCGTGAATAATTCATGTTCGGCGGCTTTGAATGTCAACTCCAGACCGAGCAGATCCTCAAAGGTGGAAGCAAGTATGCCCTTCATATGGAAAATATCAGCTTCAACTGCCTCTTGTGACCATTGCTTTGGTTGAAGCTCACCAGAAATAAAAACGCCCAGATGGCTGGCCTCTCTGGCACCAGTGTCAGATTCAAGGTCCAGAGTACTCACCTGGCCCAGCTCAAAGATCTTCAGGTCGGACTGTCGGCGGTTGATATTATGATCAGCAACTTTTGCCATACCCATGAGGAGCGATGATCGCATGGATGCCATTTCTCTGGAGAGTGGGTTGGCCAGTGTCAGCGCCTCTTCATCTCCGAATACCGCTGGATGTTCCTCGATTGATAGAAGCCCATTCCCATAAATTTGGTTGAAGCCAATAGCAGCAAAATGATCGATGAATCTCTCTCGTATCTGATCCGGCGTCTTCTTGTTGATCTTATTGGCAATGCTGAAGTGTTGGGGTAAGGGGATATTGTTGTAACCGTGTATGCGGCCAATTTCTTCAATGAGGTCAATTTCACGCTCAATATCCGGACGAAAGGTAGGGACCGTTACTGTGAGTACGCCATCCTTCTCCGAATGAGATAATTCCAGGCCATTTAAAATAGCGGACATGCTCTCCACAGTGATGTGCGTACCCAGAATGGCATTACAGCGCTCTGCCCGCATGGATATTTCCAGAGGCTCGATCGGCTCGGGGTAGGCATCTACCTGACCGTTGGTCAGCTCCCCCCCTGCAAGATCGACGATGAGACCGGCCAGGCGATCCAGGGCATAGGGTATACCATTCGGATCGGTGCCACGCTCAAAGCGGTGACTGGCATCTGTGGCCAGCTGAAGTTTTTTTGCCCCCCGACGAACAACTACTGGTTTAAAATATGCACTTTCCAAGAGCAGATCGGTGGTGTCAGCCTGCACCTCTGAATTCTCACCTCCCATGATACCTGCCACAGCGACAGGTTTTGCTGCATCACAGATCAGGAGTACTGTTTCATCCAGTTCTCTTTCTTTACCATCCAGCGTTGTGATCTTTTCTTGCTTGTGAGCTTTGCGAACGACGATCTTATCGCCTTCTATGTAGCGAAGATCGAAGGTGTGTAATGGATGACCTGTCTCCATGAGCACGTAATTTGCCGCATCCACCACATTATTGATCGAACGAATACCAGCCGCCTGCAACCTCTGGCGCATCCAGGCTGGTGACTCCCCTATTTTTACATTCTTCACGATACGCGCTGCATATCGCGGACACCCATCCGGGTCTTCCAGCTCCACACGCATCAAACTAGATGTTGCAGTGGACGATTCTTCCAGCTCTATGACTGGTTTACGCATTTCAACACCCAACAATGCCGCCAGATCTCGCGCCACTCCAATGTGGCCCAGGGCGTCTGACCGATCAGGTGTTAGATCCAGTTCAATGCTGACGTCATTCCCGGACAGGTAAGCCTTCATATTGGTACCGAGTGGGCTCGCCTCATCCAGCACCATAATACCAGACTGGTCATCAGAAAGCTCCATTTCGTTTTCTGAGCAGACCATCCCATTGGATAGAACACCCCGTAGTTTGGCTTTCTTGATCTTCATACCACCTGGAAAAGTGGTGCCGACAGTGGCAACGGGTACTTTTTGGCCTTTTTCGATATTTGGTGCACCACAGATGATCTGTTTTGGCTCACCATCACCCAGGTCGACCATGCAAACACTCAATCTGTCAGCATCAGGATGTTTTTCTTTTGAAATCACGTGCCCGACAAGGATGGATTCAAAATAATCAGGCAGAGTTTCCGTAATAACCGCTTCAAGTCCTGCGTGGGTCAGCTTATCGGCTAGTTCCGCAGGTTCCAGATCGAAATCGACATATTCTTTCAACCAATTATATGAAATATTCATATGATCTACCTACTATCGCGTGGTGCTTGCATTAAAATTGCTTCAGGAAACGGACATCATTCTCGAATAACAGGCGAATATCAGTTATTCCATATTTCATCATGGCGATGCGTTCGATTCCCATACCAAAAGCGTAACCGGTATAAGCTTCAGGATCAATATCAACAGCTTTGAAGACATTAGGATCGACCATTCCACATCCGCCGATCTCCAGCCATCCTGTCTGCTTGCAGACCCGACAGCCCTTGCCACCACACAGGAAGCAGGAGACATCCATCTCACTACTGGGTTCAGTGAAGGGGAAAAAACTGGGCCGGAATCTCAATTTCACAGCTTCACCAAAATATTCGCGGCAAAACAGCTCTAAGGTCGCTTTGAGTTCACCCATTGTAACGTTTTCATCAACGTATAGCCCCTCTACCTGGTGGAATAGACAATAATGACCGGCATCGATCGCTTCGTTCCGATACACACGTCCAGGCATGATCGAACGGATGGGAGGTTTTTCCTCCAGCATAAGTCTGATCTGAACCGGAGATGTATGTGTCCTGAGAACTGAGCCGTTCTCCAGGAAAAAGGTGTCCTGCATGTCCCGTGCCGGATGTTCCGGTGGAAAATTCAGGGCATCAAAATTGCGCCACTGGGTCTCGATCTCAGGACCTTCAGCTACGGCAAATCCCAAGCGGTGGAATATGCGCTTGAAATCCCGCAGGGTACTCTCAATGGGATGGAGTGTCCCACGTGTATACTCGACCCCCGGGAGTGTGACATCGAGCGAATCACTGGCCTGTTCCTCGGAATGGCTCTCCCTGACCTGTGCATCGATTAGGTCCTGAACATCCGTCTTGAGTTGATTGATCAGACCACCGAATTCACCGCGTCGGTCGGCTTCCACATCCTTGATCTGCTTAAAGAGGTCGTTTATAACCCCTTTTCGGCCCAAATATTTTTGTTTCAACCGCTCTAAATCAGAAAGCGCTGGGTTTGAGGCCAACGCTTGCTTGAATTCCGAGCGTAATTCGTCGACTTTTTTAAAAAGCGACATACGCGATCCTAACTGTGGTTTACTTAGTTTTTGCTACAATCGAAGCAAACCCAGCTGGATCAGTTACGGCGATCTCAGCCAGCATTTTACGATTGAGGTCAATACTATTCTTCTTTAAACCATTCATCAATTTAGAATAACTGAGACCATTCAGACGAGCTGCGGCATTGATCCTTGCGATCCACAAGCGGCGAAACTGGCGTTTACGGTCTTTACGATCCCTGTAAGCATAGACCCAGGCACGTTCTACAGTCTCACGCGCTGATCTATACAGACGAGAGCGAGCACCATAATAACCTTTGGCTGCTTTTAAATATTTTTTATGTCGTCTTTTACGTGCGACGGCACTACTAGCTTTTGGCATGTCTTACTCCTACAACCCTAAGCACTGATGGCTTTTTTTACTTTCGCAGCATCGCCACCCTCTAAAAGACCGGATTTACGCAATTTTCTTTTCTGCTTCTGTGACTTATTGTTCTGCATGTGGCTGGTAAAAGCCTTATTCCTCTTCACTTTACCCTTGCCGGTAAGTTTGAAGCGCTTTTTAGCAGCACGATTTGATTTCATTTTGGGCACGTCTAGTTCCCTCCCTTTTTCAAGGTGACCACCGTATTGAGGAATCTTCCCTCCATATTCGGTGTGTATTCCATATGTACTTCCTCACCTGTCATTTCACGTAAACGTGTCATGATCTTCTCCATGAGGACAGGACCACGATCCTTATAGGCCATTTCACGGCCTCTGAACATGATCGTAATTTTTACTCTATCGCCATCACTCAGAAATTCCTCCACTTTGGAAAGTTTGGTCATCAGGTCATGATCCTCAATATTCGGCCTAAACCTGACTTCCTTATTCTGAATGACTTTTTGCTTCTTTTTAGCTTCTTTGGCTTTTTTCGTCTTTTCGTATTTGAACTTGCTATAATCCATCAGTCTACAGACCGGTGGTTTCGCATTGGGAGCAACCTCTACAAGGTCGAGTTCCGCATCTTCAGCTCGTTCCAGGGCGTCTGCGACTGAAACAATGCCAGCCTGCTCCCCTTCCTCATCGACCAGGCGTACTTCAGGTTCATCGATCTCTTCGTTAATGCGTAATTCTTCTTCCTTGGTATATACTTTATACTTTTTGATCTGCTCTCTCCCTTGTTTCGTTCAAAATTCGTTCACCGATGTCAGATAAATCCTGACTTCCCAGGTCTCCTGACCCGTGGCGGCGAACACTCACTTTCTTTTCATCGACCTCTCGATCGCCTAGAATAAACATATATGGTATCTTTTCCAACTCAGCCTGGCGAATTTTTTGACCAATTTTGTCATTTCTCCAATTCGCTTCGACTCGGACACCTAATGCTTTTAACTCTTTTACAACTGCCTGAGCATAATCCTCATGGCGGTCAGCTATGGGTATCACTTTCACCTGCACGGGTGCTAACCAGACTGGCATACGAGCTGCGTAATGCTCGATCAGGATGCCCATAAATCTTTCCAGACTCCCCACAATGGCTCTGTGTATCATGACAGGTTGATGGTCCTGGCCATCCTCGCCAGTATAGACCAATCCAAATCGCTCCGGCATGGAGAAATCCAACTGAACAGTACCACACTGCCAGCTTCTATTGAGCGAATCCTTGATATGGAAATCGATCTTCGGTCCATAAAAAGCACCATCTCCAGGATTGAGCTGATAGTCGATGCCTCTGGCCTTGAGCACACTTTCAAGCGCGGACTCTGACTTGTCCCATACTTCCTGGCTGCCAATTGATTTCTCCGGACGTGTGCTCAATTCTACATGAACATTCTCAAAACCAAAAACTGAATAGACCTCGTAGACCTGATCCAAGATATCATCCACTTCTGCCTGGATCTGATTTTCAGTACAGAATACATGCGCATCATCTTGAATGAAGGTTCGCACGCGGAATAGCCCATGGGTTACACCGCTTTTTTCGTGACGATGGACCCGGCCAAACTCACTCATCTTAATGGGTAGGTCCCGATAGGAACGAGGTTCATCACCATAGACCAGGGTATGCCCGGGGCAGTTCATTGGTTTCACTGCGAAATCCCGGTCATCGATCTTGGTAAAATACATATTTTCACGATAATTGTCGTAATGACCTGACTGCTTCCACATGTCGGCACTCATAATGAGAGGTGTGTTGACCTCTTCGTAATTATGGGCAGTATTCGATTCACGAACAAAATTCATAATGCTATTGTAAATAGCTGTTCCCTTGGCATGAAAGAATGCGTTTGCAGGCGCATCATTGTGAAAACTGAACCAGCCAAGTTCCTTGCCCAATCTTCTGTGATCACGCTTTTTCGCTTCTTCCAGCAGATGCAAATACTTTTTCAACGCTTTCTTATCAGGGAAAGCTGTACCATAGATCCGGGACAGCATGCGATTTTTCTCATCCCCACGCCAGTAAGCACCTGCTACACTCAACAGTTTAAAGGCACCGGCTCGTTTTGTCGATGGGATGTGGGGTCCGCGACAGAGATCAATGAATTCACCCTGTTCATAGGCTGAGATGACCTCATCCTCTGGGAGTTCAGAAATGATCTCGACTTTGTAGTCCTCGTTCATTTCGTCAAAGCGTTTGATCGCCTCATCGCGGGATAGTTCCATTCGCTCAACGGGCAGATCTTCTTCCACTATCTTCTGCATCTCTGCTTCGATCTCGGCCAGCTGCTCGTCTGTAAATGGTTTTTCAATATCGAAATCGTAATAGAAACCATTCTCTATTGAGGGACCGATGGTCACCTTCACATCTGGATATAGCCGCTTAACAGCTTGAGCCATGATGTGGGAAGTACTGTGCAGTAAAATATCATGTGCTTCTGCATCCGTCCTTTTGATAAAGACGATATCAGCATCATCAGTCAACTCGGCTTTCAGGTCAACGACTGTATCGTTCACCTTTGCCGCGATCAATTGTTTTTCAAATTGGGGACTTATTTTCTGCGCAATTTCGAACGCACGAATGCCTGATGGCATTTCTTCGATTTTACCATCTGGGTATGTGATCTGTATATTCCCATTTGCGTTCATTCTCTTCTCTGTGGGCGATACTGGACTCGAACCAGTGACCCCTTGCATGTCAAGCAAGTACTCTAACCACCTGAGCTAACCGCCCTTCTTTTAAAAATCAAGCCTTTCTACCGATCAAAACAAGGTGTTCCTCACCTTATTCACACCCGTAGATGCAAAAAAGCGTGCGAAAGTAACAGCCCACCTATGGATGAGCAAGTAGATTTAGTAGCTTTTCCCCAATAAAAATCAGGGGTTAAGCTCAAATTATTTATTCGTCTATGAGCGGGTTGAAAAGTCTTAAACGTGGTGAAATTACTCTCTCATTTTCTCAGCGAGGTTCATGCTCAAGCTAAGCATCCCCCTTCATCATCGCCACCATGGATATCTTACCAGTGACGTCTGATAAAATGAGTCCATGGAACAGTAAGATCAGCGAACTGAGCTGAGGTCGCTAGTGATAGCTATGCCAGCAGTTTCAGAGAAGCCATTCAAGACAATCCCAGTCATTAATTGTTGACCTCCGGGAATCATAACCTAGATTAATACTGCAATTTGAAACCTAGAGAAAATCGGAGTATAAACATGGCAACATACGAATGTAGTGTATGCGGAATGACAGTAAATGCAAGCTGTGGTAAATGTGATGCACCGCTGGTGAATGACACATTAACGACAGATGACGGTAGAGAAGTACAGATCTCAAAGTGCCCGAATGGCCATGGCAAGATCAAATCGCCCCTCTGCTGCGGTCAGGACATGACCTGCACCGTCTAGTCATTTCTAAACGCATGAATTGAAAGGTATACTTCCCTGGAGGTGTACCTTTTTTTATTCTTGGCGACTTACATTCAAGCAATGAATTCTCCCCTCCCAGCCGTTTTTCATATTCCTGAGGACGATTAATCAGATGCTTTGGGGATTGAAGACTGTGGCCATCTTTGATGTATGGTCGCTGGAACATCTCTTATCTGGAATTTCCATTGGCGCCCTGGCCTACCAACTGAACAGGCGTGTATTCAAAGGCCAAATGGGCATTGAAGAGCAAGACGTAAACACCGGGTATTTTGATATCATCATGGTCCTGTTCCTGGCTTATGCCTGGGAAGTCCTGGAACATTATCTGGAGATCGGATTGTTTGGTTCGAAAGTGGAATATTGGTTCCAGGGGGTTGAATACTGGGCCAATCGAATGATCAGTGACCCCCTCATGACTGTGATCGGGTATTATATAGCTAGAGCGTATGCGTATCTGGTGAACCCGGCTCGCATCGTCAGCTTGCTTTGGTTATTTGTCCACTTCTTCCTGTTTCCCCACAGTATGTATCTGCATGAGTTGCTCTAGTTTTGAATATGATCACGGGGTGAATTCAATTCATCCACTGGAGCATCTGCTACCAGATCCAGACTAAGCCCGGCCTTAACCAGATACCATGCCCCAATGGGTGTGTAGATAAGATAATTCATCAGGTGAAGTACAACTGCGAGCGCCCGTGCCGCATCATTTTCAATGCCAAACAGGGCAAGTGCCGCGATAACGGCATAGTGGTAGGTACCGACGTAGCCCGGGGCTGCTGGTACTGATAGAGAAAATGTAGTAAAGATCATCAGTATCATCGCTACTTCCAGAAGATTGCCAGCCGACAGGCCGAATCCAAAGGCCAGGACGGCCAGGTATGTGATCGAGAAATACAGAGCCCATAGCACGATCGTCTGCCAGAGCACATGGATGGGCTTTGGCATTCTCCAGATCGTCTCCAAACCATGGAACAGCGCTAAGGCATGTTCGCCCCGTTTTGGATGCCCGGTTTCCTTCATTTTCCCAGCCCAATTTTCGATCATCCCAAAATATTTATCGTGGTTGCGATTCATCCAGAATCCAAAGAACAAAGCCAGTACAATAGCTGCCAGAGCCAGTTGAGCAAGCAGACGCGCTGTTTCAAAGGATGGATAGATGGCCCCGTAGATCCCTGCCAGCAGTAGAAAAGAAAAGATATCCAGCCCACGTTCAACAACAACCGAGGCACCGACGCCACTGATCTTGATCCCATGTCGTTTCGATACGACCATGGCTCGCAGGACTTCGCCCAATTTGAAAGGTAAGACATTATTTCCCATGTACCCCATCATCACAGCCTCGAATATCTGCTTGCGTTTCACAACCTTCTGAGGCAGCAAGAGTATGCGCCACCGAACTGCGCGAAATATATTACTTGTGATCAATAGAATGGCACCGAGCAGCAGGTACCCGTATTTGATCGATTGGATGGCTAGCCAGAAGGGCTCCCATTCAAGATCTTTAAATGAAAACCATATCAGCACAAGGCTGACGGCTATGGAAATGATGAATTTAAGTGGATGTTCCTTGACCAGCTGAAAAATGCTCATGTCATTTCCTTAGATCGGCGATCTGATAGTGCAAGTATTCTGTATCCACATCAGGCATGTTAAAGTTCGAGAAATTGGGTAAGTGTTGAAAACTGATCTTATATAGATTGCCATCATAGTCAAAGAGATGAATACCTTTCATGGTATCATTCCCGTCCAGAATGACGGTAAGACGGTCCCAGTCCGAAAAATCACTGGCAAAACGAAATCGCAGTTCTCGCAGCCCGTCCTGACGCATCTTTTCATCCTTAAAGCGGGCATCATTCAAATCCCCGCCAACAAACAATTGTTTGAGTAGTGCATCAGGGGATGCGTCCTCGTAGATGATCTGACTCCGGGAGTGATTTAGTGTCATCATCTCCGTCTCGCTGACAAAAATCTCTAATCCGAAGGCAGCCAGATCAAGATGGAAGTTTCTGCCTTCCTTGATATCCATCTGAAATATAATAGAATCATTTTTGGAGGAGAATCTCCAATCAATTACCTGGGATACTTGAAGACTTGTCGCCTCAAGATTCATGAAGTCATCGATGACCTGTTCTAATTCTTTTGGTGGATCGGCAGCAGTCAGTGATGTTATTGATAACAGCCAGGCGATCCCAGGAAGGATGAGACTCCTGAGCTTAATCATCAAGCAGGTCTTCATCAAACGAGGGATTTTCCAGTACTTCAGGGCCAATGAGGACATCGCGGGCTTTGCTCCCCGTATTTGGACCCACAACGCCAGCCAATTCCAGCTCATCGATGAGCCGGCCAGCTCTGGCATATCCTACGCGTAAGCGACGCTGGATCATACTGACAGACCCTTGCTGATGCAGCACGACCAGTCGATACGCTTCATCAAATAAGGGATCTCTCTCTCCACTATCACTACCGGATATGGTCGGGTCTTGCTCATCAACGATACCAGGCAGCAACTCTTCCTCAGGCTTAGGCTGGGCGACAACGTGGTCCAATACCGATTCAATCTCTTCCAGGGTGACAAAGGCATTGTGCAGGCGGACAGGTGCAGGTGCACCCGGTGCCAGGAACAACATATCCCCTCGCCCAAGCAGTTTCTCAGCACCATTCTGGTCTAAAATGGTCCGGGAATCATTCTTCTGGGCAACCTTAAAAGCAATCCTGGTGGGAAAATTCGCTTTGATCACACCCGTGATCACATCTACGGAAGGCCTCTGTGTGGCAATTACCAGGTGAATACCCACTGCTCGCGCCATTTGGGCCAGGCGGGCAATGGGTTCCTCGATCTCCTTCCCAGCTGTGATCATGAGGTCTGCCAATTCATCAACCAGAACAACGATATATGGGAGTGGATGATATCCGTCCTTGCCAGTGGCTCGTTCATTGTACTGGTCAATATTTCGGACCGTTTTCTTGGAAAGGAGATTGTAGCGTTTTTCCATTTCAAGCTCAGCAGATCTCAAGGCATGAATGGCATTTTTCGGTGTTGTGATGACATATTCATCAATGGACTCGCTGGTGATCAGGTGATAGCCCTGTAGACGCTTGTAGGTGGACAATTCGAGCTTCTTGGGGTCGATCATGATAAACTTCACCTGTTCGGGTGTTGCCCGGTACAGCAGTGAAGCAATGATTGTATTAATACAGACTGATTTTCCTGAGCCCGTAGCGCCAGCTACCAGCAAGTGTGGCATTTTAGCCAGGTCAGCTACGAAGATCTCACCAGCTGTGGTTTTTCCGAGGGCAATGGTTAGTGGCGAACCTGCACTGGCAAATTTGGGGGAATTGATCCCGCTCTTGAAAAACACGATCTCAGGTTCATCATTAGGTAATTCGATACCCACTGAGTTTTTACCTGGAATGGGTGCAATGATACGAACACTCTGCGCCTCCATGACCCGGGCAATATCATCACTTAGATTGGCAATTTTTGCTACTCTGATTCCAGGACCGGGTTCAACCTCATATCGGGTGATAACCGGCCCAGGGGCTATATTGGTAACACGCCCCTCTACCCCAAAAGTCTCCAGGGTCTGTATCAGTAATTCAGCTTTCCTGAGCAGGGCATCTTTCGATTGCTCGACAGCTATGGGTGGCGGTTCCGTCAATAGATCAACTGAGGGTAATTTGTATTCTCGCTTCGGTTGCTTCTTCTGAGTCTCATCATAGTCAACGGAATCTTCGATCACCGCATCTGCTATCTCGATCTCGTTCGGTTTAAGGGTGGTCTGCTCAGCTTTACCAAGATTTCTGGGGAGCTGCTCTTCCTGCTGAATGGGCGGTGGTTCAGGTTTGGGTGTTGGCTTTTCTTCGGGTGCTCTGACCGCAGTTCTGGGTGGTGAGGATACCTCATCTTCACGCTGGATAGGTGCTTGAGCTCTCTTTTTAAGGTCTTTCGCTTTTGCCCGTTCCTGCGTTCTAACCTTGAGTTTATTTTTAATTACTGAAAGCTGGTCTTCGATCCAATCATTGATGGTCCTGAATGAAAATCCGCGCCAGGCCTGAATAGTCACTACCAGGAGCGCGATCAGGACCAGAAAAGTACCGATATAGCCTAGAAAGTCAGTAAAGAGTCTAGCAAGGTTCACAACGATATAACCAGCGTGCCTGAACACCTCTGGTTCTGCCATCCCAGCCAATTCTGCGATCAGACTAAACAGCGTGATCAGGAGAAAGGTGAGCACGAGACTATATCCACTGAAACGAAATACTGGTTGAAATTCCTTTTCAGAAAAGAGTGTATATCCCCAGAGAATCATAAGCAATCCAATGACCAGGGAACCCCAGCCAATGAACATCTTGAAGAGCAGGTAGGAGATGTAAATACCTGCATAACCCATCCAATTATGGAAGTGCACTCCTGGCATGATCCTGAGGCCCTCTGAGGGGTTGTGACTTACCAGGCTTAACAGGGTGAATACCCCTAAAACCATGATCAGGATGCCACTGATCTCTCTGCTTTTTTCTTCCAGATCTACGCTCTTTTTTCTTGCCATATCAATGTCATTTCTTTGTATTCACAAAAGGTGGTTTGATGATCTCAATATTCAAGCGCTTCCCGCGAATATCGAGCTGCAGCTCCGTACCGATCTTCTGATACGGTTTATTGATATATGCCAGGCCGATCCCCTGTTTCAACGTCGGGCTATGACCCCCACTGGTTACCACCCCAACTTTTTGATCAGCATTAAATATCTCGTATTTATTACGTGGCAATCCACGTTCCTTCATCTTAAAAGCGACGAGAAACCGATCGATACCTGCCTCCTTTTGAGCCAGCAGTGCATCTTTGCCACAAAAATCATTATGATCCAGGTCTACGGCCCACCCAATTCTGGCTTCCAGGGGCGAGGTCGTTTCATCTATGTCGTTACCGTACAGACAATATTTCATCTCTAAGCGTAAGGTATCCCGGGCACCCAATCCCACGGGGCCGATGCCAAATTCCTCACCTGCTTTCATAATGGCCTGCCACAGTTGCACTGCATCTTTCGGATCATGGTAAAGTTCGTAGCCCAGTTCCCCCGTGTAGCCTGTTCGTGAAACGATCATGGCCATACCATCCACATCGGCAATACCGAAATGGTAAAAATCAAGACTGTCTAAATTGGCTGCGGTCAGCTTGTTGAGGGTATCCTTTGATCTGGGACCCTGGAGGGCAAGCAGAGATATCTCATCCGAAGCGTTATTCAGTGTGACGTCAAAATCCTTGGCCAATCTGGAAAGGTGTTCCCAGTCCTTGACAATATTGGATGCATTAACTACGAGAAGAAAACGATCAGCGAATTTATAGACTAGCAGATCATCGACGATCCCACCGTCTTCCAGACACATGCATGAATACTGAACTTGCCCCTTACTGAGCGAGGCAACATTGTTTACAGTGGCGTAATCCACGAAGGTTTCTGCCTCGGGTCCTGCCACCCAGAATTCACCCATATGCGAAACATCGAATAGACCCGCCGCTGAACGAACGCGCTCATGTTCAGCCATGATCCCTTCATATTGGATCGGCATTTCAAAGCCAGCAAAGGGGACCATTTTTGCATTCAATGAGGTATGAATCGCATGCAGTGCAGTTTTCTTCATTCGATGAAATCCTTTAACAAATTATCCAGCTTTCAATCTAATGGGGATAGTGAACAGTCAAAATTGATTTTCCGCCCATCACCCCTCCCTGGAGCTCCTGTCTTGCGGTAGTCGAAGGTGAAAATGTTAATCCCTTAATTGAATCAATGTCAAGGGCCTTGCAACGGTTTATATTACGAAAATTTATTCAGGAGGTTCCATGTCCATGTTGCAAAAGGTATTCATTTTCGCTCTGGCTATTTCCGTTTATTGTCAGGAGGACGCCAGTCGTCAACCTGAGCTCATATTCGCCTGGATGTCTGATACTCACATTGGATCCCAGACTGCTGCCAATGATCTGAACAGTGTTGTTGACGATATAAATCGCGCGACTCACATCGACTTTGCCATTGTCTCCGGAGATATCACCGAGACAGACACCCATGATAACCTGGAACAGGCAAAAGTGATCCTGGATCGATTGGACATCCCCTATTACATCATTCCCGGCAACCATGATACAAAATGGTCATCAGCAGGTGGAGCCCGGTTCAGTGCACTTTGGGGTGACGACCGCTTTAACGTCGAGATCGGCGACTATCGATTTATTGGGGTTCATCAGGGACCTATGTTGCGGATGGGAGACGGATATATAGATCCAGACGATATCGCCTGGGTAGATTCTATTCTGCATGCACTGGAAGACCCCCAGCAGAAGATTTTTATCGTCCAGCATTATCCGCTTGACCCATCTGTGGACAATTGGTATGCTTTTCGGGATGTTCTGGATGGATACAATATCCAGGCGGTTCTGAATGGTCACCATCATCGAAATTTTGCCACATCCTATGAGGGCATCCCTGGGATCATGGGCAGGTCGACCCTGCATCGGCAGAATCAACCCAGTGGGTACACCCTGGCAAAACTCTACCCGGATCATATGGATCTATTCGAGCGGATCCCCAGCGCCGATAGTTTGAACCACTGGTACACTCTGGACATTGGAGAGCGCAATAACTCTGACTCACTCCGCCTTCCAAAACCAGACTATTCACATAACCAGAGTTCCGGTGTTGTCATGAGTTGGCAACAGGCCATGGGATCCATCATAACCGCCTCTACAACCTCCTACAAGAACCTGATCATAGCCGGCAGCACTGGGGGCAAGGTGCAGGCTTTCGATAGGGAGACTGGAGCCATTGCCTGGACATGGTCAAGCCCAGGAGCTGTTCACTCTACACCGGCAGTTAAGGGTAATCGAGTCATCCTAGGCACAACCGATTCAACCGTCATCTGTCTTGCTGCTGCAACAGGAAAAATGAAGTGGCAAACGCGTGTAGCTGAACCCTTGCTGGGCTCACCCCGCATCCACAAAAACAGGATCTACATTGGCGGAGGAGATGGTACGCTGTATGCTCTGGCCCTGCGAAATGGTCGTCTCAAATGGAAGAATCAAAGCGCCGATAATTATATCGAAACCCTGCCGGTCATTGCCGATAAAACGGTCATGTTCGGCGCCTGGGATGGCGCCTTCTATGGCGTCAATATCAAAACTGGTGACCTGGAATGGAAATGGAGCGACGGTAGACCCGGTGATCTCTATTCTCCGGCAGCCTGCTGGCCTGTTACGTCCAATGGGAAGGTTTTCGTGGTTGCTCCCGACCGAGCAATGACTGCTATTGATGTAAATACTGGCAACACTGTCTGGCGCAAAACGGGTCACTCAGTGCGGGAGATGATCGGGATCTCAGCTGATGGTGATCAGGTGCTGGCCCGTACCATGACTGACTCTGTTTTTGGAGTCAGCGCAGCAGGTAATGCCTATGCTGAGTCCTGGATCGTTGATGCTGGTTACGGTCGAGATTTCGCCCCATCCATGATGATGGAAAAAGATGGGAAAACCTTTTTTGGGACAAAGGATGGCTGGATCTACTGCATGGCGACTTCCGATGGGGAGCTACTGTGGAAATACCGGGTGAGCGATGGACTGGTCAATACGGTGCTTCCCCTGGATGACAATCAGTTGGTGACCACTGCCGCAGATGGGAATGTTAGTCTACTGAAATTTTAATAATAGGTGGGTGTGGTTATTTCTTTAGCACTTGTTTGATCAGCTGTTCAACATCGAGACCATCTGGATTCTCTTTCAGGATCGATCGTATCTTGGGATAGACATCTGAGCGTACATACCCCAGGGCTTCCAGAGCCATAATGGCTTCATTCTCCAGGTTCCCCTGGCCTATATCAGATGTAAGATCACCAACGTCAGCGTCACCGAGACCTTTTTCGATCTTGGGTTTTAGTTCCAGAATGATCCGCTTTGCCGTGGTTGGACCGATCCCCGGTGTTTTGGCGATGGTCTGGGCATCTTCTGAAAGAACCCAGTTGCTAATATCTGCAGGTGATCCGGCTGAAAGGATCGCCAACGCGGCTTTCGGTCCGATCTTGGAAATACCGATCAGTTTGTAAAAGAACTCCCGCTCCATCTTTTTAGCGAAGCCATACAGATCCTGGATATCCTCCCGAACGTGCAGGTAGGCATACACCATTACCGTTTCCCCTTCAGCAGGCAGTTGTTGATAGGTATTGAAGGTGACTTTCAAGCGGTAGCCGACACCGGAACAATCGATCACGATATGATCGGGTTTTTTGCGGTTCAGTTTTCCAGAGATGTATTCGTACATCAGAGTCCCATTTTACTTAGCTTGTGATTCAATCCATGGCAGATCGCGATCGCCAGTGCATCTGAGGCATCAAGTGTAACCGGATCCGCCTTCAACTTCAATAGGCGTTTTACCATGTAGAGCACCTGCTGTTTATCAGCAGCACCATTTCCAGTAACAGCGGATTTGACCTTACGGGCGGCATATTCATGGATCTCCAACTGGGCCTGATGTCCGGCGATCATGGCTGCTCCCCTGACATGCCCCATGAGTAAGGCGGTTTTAGCATTTTTCCCATAAAAGGCTTCTTCGATGGAGATAATATCGGGTTTGTGGGAGCCAATGATGGATTCTATTCCAGCATAAAGAGTGGCGAGTTTGTCTGGTAAGGTATCTGTGCGCGTGGTTTTGATCACACCGGAGTATACAGGTTTGAATTGGTTACCATCATAATCTACAATGCCGATCCCCAGGATCTGGAGACCGGGATCAATGCCTAATATTCGCAGATCTTACTCCAATCCTTCCAGCATTTCGTCGGTGAAATTCACGCTGGCGGACAGCTTCTGCATATCATCATGGTCATCCAGTATCTCCATAAGCTTTACGACCTGTGGAACGTCCTCTTTGCTCACTTCTGTAAAATTATTTGGAATATTCTGGATCTGAGCTTCTTCTACCTTGTAGCCTGCATCTATGACCGCTTCATTCACAGCGTTGAGGTCGGTAGGGGCCGAAACGATCTCAAAATAATCCCCTTCATTGGTCATGTCTTCTGCGCCGCCTTCCAGGGCAGCCATCATCAGTTCATCCTCATCAACCTTTTCAGAGGGTACCTGAATGATGCCCTTCGTCTCAAACATCCATGCGACCGCACCAGAGGAAGCCAGATTACCGCCATGTTTGGTGAGTAAGTGTCTGATCTCTGAGACTGTACGGTTCCGATTGTCTGTGGCAACCTCCATGAGGAGCGCTACACCACCTGGACCATACCCTTCGTAAACGATCTCCTCGATCGTAACCCCTTCAAGCTCACCCGTACCCTTCTTGACTGCTCTTTCAATGTTTGCCATGGGCATATTGGCTGCTCGAGCGTTGGCCATGGCGGTCCTCAGCCTGGGATTTGTAGATTCATCACCACCACCTGCTCTGGCTGCAATGGTCAACTCCTTTGCGATCCTGGTGAAAACCTTTCCTCTGGCTGCATCAACTGCAGCTTTTTTTCTTTTGATGGTTGACCATTTACTGTGTCCAGACATTATTCCTCGATCCTATCTTTTTCTGCCGGCGCATTGACTGTACGGATTACCCAGGAGCGGCGATAACCTGTCTCAATGGCTCTTTGCTGTAAATTTTGGGCATCCTCACGATTGTTCATTTTTCCGACCCTGATCTTGTAGAAGGGGCTATCGAAATGCACAATGACTTCTTCTTCAAATGCTTGCAGGGCATGTTCTTCAATTGTCTTGGCCTGTTCCATATCCTTGGTACTGGCCAACTGCACTCGGAAAACGAAGGGGGGCTCTTCTTCATCAGCAAACAAATCCTGGTCTCCCATACCTTCAATAAACTCGCTGAGCGATTCGACACGTTCAATACGTACCTGGGTATCCCCCCAGTCACTCAAGGTCGTTGGGTCAAAGGATTCATCTAATATCACCTGCTCCTGTCCAAGAACCAAAAGCGGTATTAAAAGGCTAATAAGTGCCCACGGCTTCATGTGGTATCCATCCCGTTTTTCCATCTGGCAATCTAATTTCATACCAGCTGTCTGTGGTATTTAAAATTTTCCCGCTGGTCCCCTCATGAATCACGAACAGTGTACTCGACCCTGAGACCGGGGCGCTGGAGATCTCCGCCTGACTTACCAGGAGGATCGCTGTCTGTTCCTTTCCATCCAGGACACGATTCCAGAGCCACCCCCCCACCAGGATAAAAATAACACTCAAGGATATGAGGACCGGTTGCAGTGTTCGGATACCCCTGTCCCTGAGGACGAACTGGTGCAGAATGATCACGAGTACGAGCAAAGTCAGGACAATGAGTTCAAGGCGTTTCAACTCATAGATCGATAGGCCATACCACATATCTCTGATCCACTGCACAAGCGGCATGGGTTCTGGAATGTCGAAGCGATCTTTTAGAAACAGCTTGGCATATCGCAAATTATGGGCAATATCATCATCCCGGGGACTTAACTGGCTGGCTTTTTCAAAATGCAGAATCGCTTTTCCATATTTTTCTAGATTGAAGTAGGCGCAGCCCAGATTGTAGTGTAACACAGCAGATTCCATATCCCCTCTGAGGATCTTTTCATATTCCTCAACTGCCTGGGGGTAATCACCCTGTTCATAACACTGATTACCAGATCTTAAGAGGCCCTCCGAATCGATCGCCCAATTCGTACTTACCAACAGGAGGAGCATCAACATATGTTTCAGGGTTCTCATATGACCTTCCGCAGCTCCTGTAAAAGTGTCTTCGTTTGTGCCACCCACTCTGCTGCTGTTTTCTGCTCCGCGCCTGGGGCAAAACGATCCATTGTGAGCCCTTCCAGAAAATGGCGGGTCTCGGCTACTATCTTTGCATCTATCTGACGTGCTCGCAGTAAACCGACCAACTCGATGGTATCCAAGGCATTTTGGGGTGCATTGAGACGATCACCAATAAAACCACTGATACATTGATGCAGGAGCGTTCGGAGTTCCGGCGAGTCCTCACCCAGTTTCTCTGCCTGCTGAAGTCTGGATCTTGCTGTTTTCAAGGCAGTCACACTCCGTCTCAGATCCTCGTTTCCAGCCAATTGAGTGGACCAGTATTGATACGCGTAAACGCCCAGAATTCCAAATACGGCCAGAATATGGAACGTCCAGAAATTGAACCCCAGCGGAGATGCACTTCTGGAATAAAATTTATCATCCAGTGCTTTGATGTAACGTATGTCTTCCTGCATCAACTCAACTTCTTCCCGGCTGTAACCGGAGGTCACGATGGGCTGATTGCCATCAGCATTATACACCATGAGCTGCAAGGGACCACTACTCTGGGTCATATATTTCCCTACTGAGGGATCGAAATAAACGAATTTAACAGGATCGAATGCCATTCTGCCTGCCTTACGTGGTACCAGGAGATAGGTCAGGTTCTTGCTACCCTGGTGTATGAAGTTCCTGATACTGACAGATTCTGAGCGCTCCGGTTTAAACATATCGACGCCTTCTGGAGCCTGCAGATCAGGAATTTTCAGTGAATTGAAATTACCCCTGCCAGAGAGTGTCACATTCAGGCCGACAGCATCATTCACAAGCACAGCATTCGTATCCAGATCCGCTTTGATATTGAAAGACCCAACTGCACCCGAGAATCCAGCAGGACGCGGTTCAGGGAGGGCTTTCACCTTGATCTTTAGTTGATTGGACAAAAAGTTTTTTGTGGCTTTCCGCGTCCCGCTAAAAAAGGGGTCATTAAAGAAAGGATCATTGAATAATCGTCTTCCCTTGCGGTTTGATTTCACTTCGATCTCCAGCTCCGTCCGGAGCGGATCGATCAGCAGTTCACCTGAGCGGGTTGGATAATAAATGACGGTTTTCAGAACGGCTGTGTTATAGCGGACACCATCAATAACCTCAGAGACCAAGCGGGGCTGGGACGATTGTTTCACTTCCTCTGCCCAGAATCCTACTGCATCAGGAAGCTTGTCAACCTGATAATTATAGACGCCCACCTGAGTATACAGCTTGTAGCGGACCGTAATGGGCTCCCCTACGTAAACACTACGGGCTGTGGGAAGCGCTCGGATAAATACGCTTTGTTCTGTTTGCTGTGATTGATCATTTGCCGCTTTTCTGGAGGCAATGACCTGGATCCGGTGTGGCTCGGTCATGGTGCGGTCATTACCAAGGAACACTTCCACTGCAGGAAAGATGATCGTGCCAGGGGCCATGGCGACGAAAGTGTAAGAGATGGACTTCCGGGCAGACATTTTACCGTTCACATAGGAATAGTTGGATGACTGCATCGGGCCTGATAGCAGTGCCAGGTTCTCAATATCCGGTAAATTGACCTGAGGCATGGCATCACTGCCCTCTACTTCGACCTTCCAGGTGAAAGACTCCTGGACCAGTATTTGGCGGGCATCGACGGAAGAAGTGATCTTTGGCTGAGCCAATAATGTATGGGGAGCCAACCCGATCAAGAGTATCAGTAAGAATGAAGGCCAGCTCATCCTACCAATCCTTATCCAGATCAGCACCTGAGGTCTTCATGCGGATCTGTTCCTTCATATTCTCTGTCTCGCGTTCTTTCAGGGCATCCAGGAGCTGGGTGGCATCCATAAGATCTTCATCTGTAGCGGTTTCATCCTGCTGAGCCTGTCCCTGCTGCTCTTGCTCCTGTTGTTCATTTTCTTCACTATTCTGCTGGTCCTGCTGCTGGTCCTGTTGTTCCTCTTGCTCCTGCTGATCTTGCTCTGATTGGGATTGATCATTCTGTTGTTCTTCCTGATCCTCTTGATCCTGCTGGTCCTGATCCTGCTGTGAATTCTGATCCTGCGGTGGAGGCGGCGGCATGTGATTGATCAATTCCAGATTGGCTTTTGCATCCAGATCATCAGGGCGTAATTTTAGTGCGCGTTTATAGAAATCTTTTGCTTTGTCTATGTCCTGTTTCTGAAGCCAGGCATTCCCCAGGTTGTAGTAGGCATCTGCAAGTGTATTGGCGTCTTCCACACTGAGTGACTTTTCATAGGCACTGATCGCCTCGTCGATGTCGCCTTTGCGATACTGGGCATTACCCTGGTTGTAGTAGATCTCTTTCAATTCAGGATTTTCCTTGAGTATCTCTTCCCAGGCTTCAATGGCCGTGTCGTATTGCTCCGTATCAAATGCCTTTCGGGCCTCCGATTGACCCCATACGGGGTATGCGATCAACAGCCCCAGGAACAGTAATACTGGACGGTTCCAATGAGATCTAATTCTCAATGTATTCTCCCTGCCAATTTCTTTCAGTTCCATGAAGATCGGTAATAAGCAGTTCCAGGACAAGGAGTATCAGGGCGATCCAGATGAACCAGTGATATTGCTCCTTGTAATTCGTGTATTCATGGCGACTCAGCTCCTTTTGCTCCATACCCAGGATATCACCGTAGATCTCATCCAGACTGGCAGAAGCTGTGTTCAAATGTACAAACCGTCCCCCGGTCTCTTCACTTATCTCTTGCAGCGTCGCAGCGTATAGTCTGGTTGTAACTGTTTCGCCTGTGGCGGTCTTCCTATAGCCCGTCACTTCACCTCTGTCATCCACAATAGGAATGGGCGTACCGGAGAAAGTACCCACACCAGCGGTATGGATAATGATATTCTCTTCCCGCGCCTGTGAAAGCACTGCTTCAAGATTTCCTTCATGATCCTCCCCATCGGAGATGATGATCATGGCCCGGTGCTGAGTATCCTTTGGATCAAACGCATCCATACCAATGGAGATGGCGTCGGAAAAAGAGGTTCCCTGGACACCAATAAGTGATTCATCTGAAATATCCAGGAACATCTCGAAGGCTGAATAATCAAGTGTAAGTGGGGTCTGCAAGTGGGCCTGCCCGGCGAAGACGACCAGGGCGATCCTGTCACCGCGGAGTGATTTCAACAGCCTTCTGAGTTCAAATCTGGCTTTTTCCAGTCGGTCAGGTTTAATGTCCTGCGCCCGCATGGAGTTGGAGACATCCAGCAAAACAACAACATCCACCCCCTGACGCTTCACCTCTGTCAGCTCATCCGAGAACTTGGGACCGAATACACCGATCAGTACGAGTATAATGGCGCAAAAGCGCAAGGTATCCTTGATCCGGCGTTTCTGCTTGCTCACACTATGGGATAATTGTTCTATGAGTTCTGGATCACCAGCCCGACTGACGAGCTTCCTACGCGAAGCACGCGCCCAGAGTCCCAGGACCACTAGTCCTGGGAGCATGAGCCACAGCGCCCACTGGATGATAGCAGAGAAGGTCTCAAACCTGATCATCAGGGAAACCTCCTGAAAATACTGCGCTCAAGTATGTACTCCAGGACAAGCAGGGTGAGCGCTATTAAGAGGGGGATATAAAATAATTCCGCATGCTGGACATACTCACGCACACTGTATTGTGTTGTTTCCATCTCGGAGATCTCTTGATAAACCTCAGCCAGACTTGTCTCATCAGTTGCCCTGAAGTAGGTCCCACCAGTGATGTTAGCGATCTTACCCAGGGTTTCCTCATCCACATCCACCTTTACCTGAACATTTCGCACACCAATGGCTGTTTGAACCGGTAAAGAAGCGGTTCCATGGGTACCGGCACCAATGGTGTAGATCCTGATACCAAAATCTTTCGCAAGTTCAGAGGTCGTGATGGGATCCAACTCACCTGCGTTATTGCTGCCATCCGATAGGAGGACGATAACCTTACTCTTTGCATCCGAGTCCCTGAGTCGGTTGATCCCACCTGCCAGAGCCATCCCAACCGCTGTACCATCATAGCGTTCATCTACTATAGTAATACTTCCTATGTATTCTTTAACTCGCTGATGATCAGTGGTTAATGGGCATTGTAAAAAGCTTTCCCTGGCAAAGACATTGAGGCCGATCCGGTCATTTTTCCGTTGATCCACAAAGGATTGGGCCACCTTTTTTACAGCTTCCAGACGGTTGGGTTTGAAGTCTGTTGCTCGCATAGATCCCGATATATCAATCACCAGCATGATATCAATACCTTCAGCATTCATTTCCTGGAGGGCACTTCTCTCCTGGGGTCTTGCCAGTGCTACTATCAGAGCAATGATAGCCAGAATGCGCATGGCAAAAAGTATGTGCTTACGCCACAGTCCGGATCCGAGGGTGACACCCTCCAGTAGGTGGAATGATGAGAATCTCAGCGTACCAAAGCGCTTGCGGCTCCAGAAGGCATAATACGCAACAATGATCGGTACCAGCAGTAGGAGCCAAAGAATTCCAGAATGCAGAAATCCGATTGTCACTTTATACCTTTCCCCAGTTTCTTTTGCCGGTTAACACTCTTTTTATGGATGATTATAATCTTATTATGTTCTAATGTTTCTCGAAAAAACCCTCAGCAGAATGGTAACAAACATGGTCTGACGAACATCAGACCATGTCAATAATTATTCCCCGGATTTTGCTGATAAAACTGAGATAATTCAACATCACTCTCAATGTCGAATTGCATGCTGGAACTAGTCCTGTTTTGGTTTCGCTTCCTCTTTGGACTCCTCAGGCTTAGGCTTAGGCTCAGCTGGTGCTTCACCAGCCTTTTCGATCTCATCAGTGATACCACTTAATGCACCCTTGAATTCACGAATGCCCTTGCCCAATCCTTTAGCCATTTCCGGCAAGCGTTTCGCCCCAAAAAAGATCAGAATAAACAGAATGATGATCAACCACTCCCAACCACCTGGTAAACTCATATATGTCTCCTTGCGATCATTTAATAATTAAACCCTGTAATAGCGTAGAAGGTAATAGGCAACACCCATGCCGACCACACCCATAAAATTGACACGAATGGTGAATCCAAAGGTTATCGAGAATAAGTGTAGATCAAGGACAAAGGGTTTTGCCAGGCCATAGTTTGAAGAGTCAAAGGCCAGGACAAAAAAGTCTCTGACCACACTCTCTGGCAGAATCGCAGCCGCCAGATCGCCCAGTAGTGAGCCTATGATCGCCCCTGTGAATATCATAAGGGCAATGATCTTTACATTTCTTCTTCTCGGATCCATCAGTCTATCTCTATGTTAAAATCTATCTCTCGCTGCGCTTTGGTCCATCTGAATAATCCAGTACCGATAAGGATCATGGCCAGAGGAAACAGCAAAAATCCTTTACTCGCAAACACCATAATGATCATAATTATTCCCCAAACGAACGTCCATATCTCCTTTTTGCTGCCGCGTAAACTCAGTTTAGGTGACTTGGGAAAAGGCATCTTGGAAAGCATGAGGCTGGACAGGATCATAATGAATGGCAGCACTACTTTGGCACTACCACCAGCATCCTTTGGTTCCCACCCCAGAAAGGGATAATCACCGACCTGATGAAGGAATAACCAGAGTCCGACTACTGTCAATGCCATCATCGGCGTGGGCATCCCGTAGAATTGTACTTTCTGGTCCCCTTCTGATTCTAAATTGAATTTTGCCAACCGTATTCCACCCAGCATAAGCGGCATAAAGGCGTAAAACCCACCCAGGAGCTGCCCTAATGGTTCAGCCCATACCATGTATACAAATACAGAAGGTGCCAGGCAGAAGGTGATAATATCAGCCAGGGAATCGAACTGGATGCCAAAGTCAGATGTGCTGTCCAGGGCTCTGGCGATCTTCCCGTCAAAACCATCAAAAATAGCCCCGAAGATGATAAACCAGGCTGCCCAGAAGAAATTGCCCTCCATTGAGGACAATACGGACATAAATCCCAGGAAAATATTCAGGATAGTGAGGGAGTTCGGGATAAAGCGGCGCTTTGGGTTCTCCCTGAGTGGTACGCGTTTTCTTGGTGTTTTGCCTGTCATGCTTATCTCAATTCTGCAATAACGGTTAAACCGCCCCGTACTGCTTCTTTTGCCTCTACACGAATGTTTGCTGTTCTGGGAACGACAATATCCATCCGGCTTCCAAATTTGATCAATCCATAGCGCTCGCCCTGGGCTATTTCATCACCTTCACGGAGATAGTTGATAATGCGGCGAGCGACAACGCCAGCGATCTGGGCAAATTTAACCCTCAGATCTCCGTTTTCCATACCGACGATGCTTTGTTCGTTCACTTCGGACGCATCCTCTGCAAAGGCTGCCTTGAATGCTCCATACTTATAATTGACAAATGAGACCCGCCCTGTAATAGGCACCCGGTTGATATGTACATTCAGGGGCGAAAGAAACATGGTCACTTTGGTTGCAGGCCCGACAAATTCATCGTCAACGTCCTTGATCTCAACGACCACCCCATCCCCTGGGCTCAATATATGTTTGGCGTTCTGCTGTACGTCTCTTTCAGGGTCCCTGAAAAAATAGAGCGTAAATAGCAGGAATGCGCCGCTCAACATGGAGGGGATCTTCCAGTAGATGTTCCCACCCGTTAAAAACGATATGCTCGCCAGGATCAATGTTAATCCCAGTGCAATTGCTATGTTGATATATCCTTCTCTTGCCATGTTTTAATTTTTCTTCCTTCGTCTGAAGCCGCGCAAAGATAAGAGGGTGTCATGCATAAAGAAATACGCATTTACACCAGCATTTCAGCTTAATTGACGGTCTGTGACTCGGTTTCTCCTAACTCGATGAGAATATCTTTCCTGGCGCCCTGTCGGAGAATGTTCAGGCTTAATTTGTCACCGCGTTTCAGATTCTTCCCGATAATATAGGCAAACAGGTCGTCCACAT
Source organism: Fidelibacterota bacterium (assembly GCA_021734255.1). Classification (GTDB taxonomy): domain Bacteria; phylum Fidelibacterota; class UBA8477; order UBA8477; family JABMPR01; genus JABMPR01. Next base: position 53,159 of record JAIPJM010000007.1, read on the forward strand.
TGTCAATGCCTTCTCCATCCAGACCAATAATGAGGTCGCCGACCAGCACACCTCCGCGTTCAGCTGGAGACCCTACCTTCACACGAGAGATCAGAACTCCGGACGTACTACTCAGATTGAACAATTGGGCCATGCTGGTATTATTATTCATATAGCTCATGCCAGTTGTGAAATTCCGATCGACAAATCCTGTATTCCTCAGTTCTTCAATGATATCCATGGCCCGATTAATGGGGAGTGCAAAACCGATCCCGATAGATCCTGCATTGTTGGAGCCAGTGAATATAAAGGTGTTGATCCCGATGATCTCTCCCTGAGAATTCACCAGTGGTCCCCCACTATTACCTGAGTTGATCGATGCATCCGTCTGGATCATATCCTGGTATACCCTGCCATGCTGTTGAAAACCAAAGTCCATATGCAGACTGCTAATGATGCCGGCTGTGGCGATCGGCATGCGACTTTCGCTGAACAAACCGAAGGGGTTCCCCAGGGCAATGACCCACTCACCCATGATGATATTGTCAGAATTTCCAAGGTGGACTGTGGGGTAGTCACCCTGGTCCTGGATCTTGATCAGAGCCAGGTCTGTTTTTTCATCAATACCAATCAGATCAGCAGTATGCTGGCTGCCATCCGCCAGGGTGACCGTGATCTGTTCCGGGTTTTCCACCACATGGGCATTGGTAATGATATATCCCTCACGATCGTATATAAAACCTGAACCTATGGATGTTCCTTTTTCCTGGAACCATCTGGGCGTTCCAGGCATCATCAAACGCCAGAATGGATCCGACATCAGCGTCGATTGGGTGTAGCGTATCTGGGTTGCCGAGATGCCAACAACAGCAGGTGCTACGTCTGAAATTCCTTTTGTGATGGCCGTTTCCCTTGACCATTCCAGTTCCTGGGGTATGACGCTATGTAAAGGTTCCAGCGGGATATCCCGGGCTTGAGAATTAAATTCCTGATCAGGTTCATCTCCTAAAAAATCTGATAAACGCCAGCTTCTCAACTCATGCAAGGTGAGTGTCAGCATACCCAGAAATAAGGCAGCAGCGAATAATAGGATGCTCAATCGTTTCATATACGCCTATAAGCGTTAATTTTAATAATGTTTACTGCCATTCGCAAATTTCTCATGCCCCTCGACCCAATTCGGTTGAATCGAATCCGGATAGGTCACTTTTAATAAAGTGAGACCGGATGCAGGTGCTGTGACCGCGTGGTTTTGTCTATCTGGGTTCTCCAGCAATGCCTTAAAATGATCAAGCGTCCATTTACCGCGGGCAACCTCCACCATACTCCCTGCCAACATGCGGACCATATGATGCAGGAACCGATCAGCGGTGATATAAAAGGCAAGACCACCTTCATCCAGCTGTATCCAGTCGGCTCGTTGAATGTTACACATCATGTTCTCCGTTTCCGTACCAGCGTAGCAAAAACTTGAGAAATCGTGGGAGCCATGGATCAATCCAGTCAATTCCATGAGGGCCTCCTGATCAATAATGTACCGGACAAACCAGCGGGTATCCCGCTGCAAAATATTGAACCTGGTATTGATCTCATAGCGATAGGATCTCTCCCGAGCTTGAAATCGACTATGAAAATCATCGGCGACCGGCTGCGATGATACGATGCGGATGGATTGAGGAAGATGCTTGTTCAGGGTCATCCAGATATTCTGAACGGGGATCGGGCTTTCTGCCACATCAAAGTGGGCAACCTGACCGAAGGCATGGACGCCTGAGTCCGTCCTCCCTGACCCCATGATACCAATGCGTTCCCCATATATTTTTTCCAGTGCATCTTCAATTTCACCCTGAATGGTTGGTTTATCAGGTTGGACCTGCCAACCATTAAAGCTGGTACCCTCGTATTGAACCAGGACTGCTACACGCATGGATCAGTCACTCCTGACCAGGGTTAATGCTGAAATAGCCATCCAGGCCGTCATGCCACACCAGAGTACAAATAAGAGATCCGAAAGCACCCACATCAGGATCGCCAGGGCCAGCCAGGGAAGTATTGAAACGCGCATTTTATCAGAACCTCGGGTGGATCGCATACCAGGCATCCCACGTACGGCAAGCATATTTCCCGTGTTCACTGCTCGATGGATAGTATGCGAGACCATCGCTTTCAAAATACCACTGGTATAGCTAATTCTCTCACGCAAGGTTCGTTGAATGCGTTTTCCTGAAAAATAGGTCTGAAAAAAGGCCAGACGATCCCACTCACGTCTCAGTGAAGGTAAAAACCGCAGGGCAAGAATAAGGATGCCCTGACCTTTGGAAATATTCAGCCCCAGATATTTTAACGGCAAGAGTAGATTTGACAAACTGGCGGCAATCCAGGGATCGCTAAGCTGCTTGCGAAAAATCGAAACGATCATGATCGGCCAGGCCAGCCGTTCAACTGCGAAGAGCAGATAGGACCAATCTGACCACCGGAAGCCCTGGGAAAGGGATGTCAGGAATAAATTACGCATGTAGGCGGAAAACACGATCTGCAGGACGGCCAAAAACAGAATCAGACTGAGCACAAAGAGCAGGGTTTTGAAGGGAGTTTTGGACCCGATCCACAGTAAAACCAGGGTCAGGGACGAGGCAAAGATATGCCATCCCATATCGTTTACGATCCACAGGGAGCTATACACGAGGATAACAGAAAAGAATCCAACCCACTGGATCAAGAATGATGAAGACGCCCTATTAATGCTATTCTGCAATGCCTACCCGCTTGTGCTCTATTAAAAGGTCAGCGATACACGCATACCCGAAGCACCGTCACGGATCTCGGGATAAAAAGCGACGCCAATGGATTGTCGTTGCAGATAAAGTGCATCCATGGTACTGACCAGGTGGTTGAGTGTGATCGCACCAAAAGTATAGGTCACACGCTGTCTCCAGAGATACCGATCAGTCTTGATATCAAAGTAGGCTTCACGCTTCTCATCGGATTCCCAATCCCAGTAATTGCCATCTTCTTTTCGATAGAGACGGTCCCACTGCCGGTTGCGCAGCATCTGTTCATTGTACTCATCCATATTGTCATACTTTGAGACACGATCCAGGAATATGTCACCCTTGCTTTGCGGGTTAGATATCTGGCCGAATTCTGTGGCAAACTGAAAGAGATCATCTTCATAAGCGTTTGCATTTGTGGTCGTCAAACCCACCAGGATCCAGAGACCGGCTTCAATGCCATTGAACACGAAGCCTCTTTCCTTTGAACCAAGGGTGTGTTCGCCCCAACCGGGGATCAATGCACTCTTCAGTACGGCGTACCTGGGCGTTACTCCTGCATCAAGCTGCGCAAAAACGACTGTGAACAGGGTCCCCATAACTATCAATGATTTCAAAATTTTCAATGCTCAAGTCCTTATGAAATATAGAGCTGCGGCCAGCGCTAAAGTCGTCACAGAAAGCAGTATTATTTTCAGGCTCGAGGGTTGTACCTCCAGGTAGTTGCCCTGAATAGTCCCGGGAAACTGATCCTCCAGCAACAGGCCAAGTTCAGCACTTGATATCCTGTCAGTCAGACTCTGCGTCCATATATTTAATTCATCGCCGATCATATAATTTACAGATAGTTTTAACTGCCTGATATACGCTGAGTTCCTGTTAATCTGCTGGGGATTCTTGTTAATTGAAAGGGCCAGGTCAATTAATTCCACTTGTACCGAATCAAACGCTCCCCCTTCCATATTTCCCTGAAGCCTGAGCATTTGCTGCTGCACGAAGGCACTCGATGCTCCTGCTGCTGGCATGGTCATGAAGAGGCTGTCTGGGTGAGCATTATGCGAATCAGCCACTGCTTCCTTCAGGTCCTGGAGTAGATCTCGCGTCAGATCTGCATGACTCAACTGCCCATAACAGGACACAGCGGTCAGTATGAGGATCCAGAGCGTTCTCATGTCTTTTTTTGTCGGCTGAACATGACAAGGAACAGGCTCAGTGCTGCCAGTAGTACCACAGTCAGGGCAAATACATTGCCGTATTTACTATAGAGGGTTCTTTCCAAGCCAAGCGGTGCATCATAGACGATCTCGCCCTTCTCTCCCATTGGAATGGTAGCGGCTAAACGACCGTTTGGCAGGATCATAGCACTGATACCCGTTTGGGCAGCCCTGGCAACGCTGATGTGATGCTCAATTGCTCTCAAGCGTCCAGCAGCAAGGTGCTGGTATGGACCAGGTGATTGACCTAACCAGGCATCATTGGTAATAATGGACATCATTCCGGCATCATTTTGAATAAACTGTCTGAACAGATAGGGATTGGCAGATTCGTAACAGATCATGGTTCCGATATCTACCACTTCCTCCCTGCTCCCCATGGGGAATACGGTAGCTTCGTCACCTTTCTCAAAATTTGCCTGGCCAAAATTCAAACTTTTCAGTTTTGGAAAATTCTCAACCAGGGGGATCCGTTCGGCAAATGGCACCAGTCCGCGCTTACTGTAGATCTCAACCGGCATGCCTGGAGAATAGAAGAAGGCGGAATTAAAGAAGCGATAGTCGCCACCCTCCTCCACATGGTGTAGTGCACCTGTCAGAATGGAAACGCCATGATCTTCAACCAGTTTTCTGATCTTTCGATCAAAGTGAGGATAGTACTTCAAGTGCGCAGGCACAGCACTTTCGGGCCAGAAAATAATGACAGCACTATCTGCGATGACCTTTTCTGATTGGGCGATCACATCTTTCACGTGCTGACTTTTCTTGGAACGGATCCATTTTTGGTGAGGGTCCAGATTGGTCTGAATAATGCCAACCCGGATCGTTGATGTGGATTCCTCACTCACCACCTTCATGCGTACGGCACCGAAAATGAAAGTACCAGCGATGATCAACGCCAACCCACCCCAGAGCAACTGTTGGATCTTGACGGGGATCTTTCCAAATTCAAGCTGAAACAGAATGGTATTGATGAGTAAGACCCAGAAACTGACCACGTATATCCCGCCATACTCGGCCAGTTGGAGGAGTGGTACCGCAAAGTTCTGAGTCAAAGCCATTGAGAGCCAGGGGAAGGCCAGGGTATAGTCCTGAAAACTGTACAGGAATTCGACACTGACCCAGAAAATAGGTGCCAGCCAGAGACCATGCGAGCCGAGGTTTCTACCGGTTCGGGCAAATATAGCTCCAAAAAGACCGTACCAGAGCGAGAGATAAGCGACACTTGCTATCATGGACAAGGAGGCTATCCAGAACGAGGTGCCAGAATTGTTGGCGATCCAGTTCAGGCTGGTCAAAGTGAAGATAAAACCCGTAATAAATCCGAGCTTGAATCCTTTTTCCCAATTGGCTTGTCTGATACCTGCCCAAAGCGGTATCCAGGCCACCCAGGCCATGAAGAACATATCAAATGGTGGAAAACTAAGCGTCAGGAGTAATCCTGAGAATATTGCCAGTGTTTCCTCTGTGAATCGTTTCGTCATAGCAGTAAATCTACACCTTAATGTTGGATTTCATTTAGATGCTGCTTAAGAATGAGCGATGCAGCAATACGATCAACAGCACCCTTATCCTGTCCCACCTTTTTCCCCATCTGATGGAGATATTCCTCAGCTTCAACTGAGCTATAACTCTCGTCGACGATGTGAACAGGTTGTGTGACCCGCTTCCTGAGTTCCTCGATGAAATTTTGCACCCGTTTCGCCTGTTCACTCAGGGCTTCGCCTGGACGCAGGGGCATTCCAACAACGATCTCGGAGACCTGCTCCTTTTGAATAACATGGATGATCTGCTCGATAGCATCATTGTTATCCTCCACCAGGAGGGTCTCATAGGGACTGGCTATGATCCGCATGGGATCAGTAAGTGCCAGACCCACTCGCCTACCACCAGGATCGATGGCTAGAATGCGTCCCAACATGTACCGGCCATCACTTTAAAGGTTGCTTTAGAACCTCTTTCAGCAGTTTACCAGGCTTAAAATGGGTCTTTCGTCTTGCTGGAACGTAGATCTCCTCATTCGTGCGAGGATTACGTGCCCGTGGTTTGGCCTTCGTCGGCTTTACCTCAAAAACACCAAAGTTACGGATCTCAATCCGGATTGAGTCCTCGTCACCACTCATCATCTCACGGAGTACAGTGAATATCCCATCAACAGTCTCTTCGGTCTGGAAGATCTTCTGCCCCAGTTTCTCTGCAGTCCATTTGGCGACATCTTTCTTTGTGTAGGTAATTGACATTATTATATCCTTTCTGTCTTTGACCTATTCTCTGTCGACGCTTATGACGCCGTCAGAAGCCAATAGTTTAGATTTGATTCTTTCTAATTGCTTGACACCTTCAACCTCGATGACGAAGAGTCCTGTGACCACATCACCATCTACTTTCATCGTAAGTGTATCGATATTTATATCATACGATGAAAAAATTTCTGTAACATCCCGAGCCAGATGTTTTCGCTCCTGGGCCAGGATCTTCAGCCTGACCAGGAATCTCTGGGTACGACTGGAAGACCACTCTACATCGATGATCCGCTCTTTTTCAACCAGGTTCGTTCCAACGGTCTCACAGTCCTTCTGATGCACAGTAATACCTCTACCGCGTGTGATGAAACCAATAATGGGATCACCTGGTATAGGATTACAACATTTACCAAAACTGATCATCATGTTATCGATCCCGTGGATAAGCACACCCTTGGAACTTCTTCTGGCCCGCCTGAAGAAGGAGTCGGTCAACTGGCTCTCTGTCTTCTCCTTCCGATGTGATGTGTAGTGCTCCGGAAAGAACTTTGACAGGATGGAGGACACGGTACGATGACCCGATCCAATGGATGCGATCAGCTTGTCCTCTGATTCAAATTTTAATTTCAAGTGGGGATCTTTCAGCCGTTTCCATTCCTTGGCTTTCCCCAATTTGCGGAGCTCCTTATCCAGGATCTCCTTCCCCAGCTCCAGGCTTTGCTCAAATTCCTGACCCTTGATATGTTTTCGAATATTCGATTTAGCCTTGGAGGTCTTTACAAATTTCAGCCAGGATGAATTGGGTCGCTGTGAGTCACTGGTGATGATCTCAACCTTGTCACCGCTGGTGAGTTCACTGTTCAAGGGTTTGATACGTCCATTCACCTTGGCTCCAATACAATGGAGACCCACCTGGGAGTGGACATCGAAGGCAAAATCCAGGGGTGTGGCGCCCAGGGGAAGGATCCTCACCTCTCCTTTGGGCGTGTATACAAAGATCTCATCCTTGTAAAGATCGATCTTCAGCAGATCCATGAATTGATGAGATGTGGTCCGATCCTCTGTTTGCAGAATATCGACAAGATTTCTCAACCAGTTCACCTGCTGATCAATATCATCCTGAGTGGTCTTTGTCCCCCGTTCTTTATACTGCCAATGTGCGGCGACCCCCTCTTCAGCCGTTTGATCCATTTCCTTTGTGCGGACCTGGACCTCCACTGGGAGACTATCCGGACCAACAACGGTTGTGTGAATACTTTGGTAGCCATTGGCCTTGGGCTGAGCGATAAAATCTTTAAAGCGTTCCTGGATTGGTGTATAAAAAGAATGGATCAAACCGAGTACGCTGTAGCAATCCTCCACCTTATCGACGATGGCCCGTACAGCATAGATATCATACACATCCTCAAAGGGTCGATTCTGGTCTTTCATCTTCCGATGAATGGAATAGTAGGACTTGAATCGTGATTTGAAGACGGTATCAATATTGGCTTCGTCCAGCCTTTCCTTCACCGGCTCCAAAAATTTCAGTACATAATTATCGAAGAAATCCTGGCGCTTGGAAATAAGCTTCTCCAGATCCTTTGATACTTTTGGCTCCAATATCTTAAAGACCAGGTCCTCCATCTCGGATTTTATCCTGTGCATTCCGAGTCGGTGCGCCAGTGGGGCGTATACATCTCTGGTTTCCCTGGCAATACGGCGCTGTTTAACGGCTGGCAAGTGTTCCAGCGTACGCATATTATGTAATCTATCAGCAAATTTGATGATGATCACGCGAATATCATCGGCCACTGAGAGTAACATCTTTCTAAAATTGACAGCCTGCTTGTCCTCTTCACTTTTGAATTTCATGTCGGATAGTTTGGTGACGCCATCAACCAGATTAGCCAGTTCCTCATTGAAGGCTTTGGCCACATCTTTTACGGTATAACCGGTATCTTCGATGACGTCATGGAGGAGCGCTGCTGAGACTGTCACAGAATCGAGTTTCATCTCAGCCAGAACGGTTGCAACTTCAACACAATGGGTGAAATAGGGTTCACCTGAGCGCCGCAGCTGTCCTTTATGGGCTTCTTTTCCAAAGAAATAGGCATTACGGATGAATGCAGTAGCCTCATCGTTCAGGGGCTTGGTCTCCTGCATGAGACCCAGAATATTCTGGAGGTCCGCGGGATCGGAACCTGAGTCAGAGGGTAATATACGATCTAGCAGCGCAGCAGACATTAGAAGGGCTCTTCGTTGCTCCCCATGTCTGGCGCTTGTGGTGTATATGCGGCCAGGTTCTGAAACGAGGCGAATTTATCGATAAAGGCCACATTGACCTTACCAGTAGGACCATTTCTCTGCTTGGCGATGAGGATCTCCGCAAGGCCCTCTACTTCCCTCAACTTATCTTCATCATGCTCATATTTTTCTGCTCGGAAAATGAACATAACGATATCCGCATCCTGCTCAATGGAACCGGATTCACGCAGATCAGATAAGATGGGTCGTTTGTCACCACCGCGCATCTCCACGGCACGGGAGAGCTGGGAAAGTGCGATGACGGGAATATCCAATTCCTTGGCCAGCATTTTAAGGGAGCGGGAGATCAAACTGATCTCCTGTTGTCTGGATTCGAAACGGCCACTGCCCTGCAAGAGTTGCAGGTAGTCGACGATGATCAGGTCTACATCCTTATCAGCTTTCAGACGACGAGATTTTGCGCGTAATTCTGTAATATTCAATGAAGCTGAATCATCCAGGTAAATATTTGCCGGGCCTAGACGTCCTGCCGCATCACTCAGGTTCGGCCACAGGTTGGAGGCCAGTTTTCCAGTACGGACTGCATGTGAGCTGACCTTTGCCTCACTACAAAGCAAGCGCAGTGCTAATTGGTAATTTGACATTTCCAGTGAAAAGATGGCAATCTTCTTCCCGTGGTCAATGGCTGCGTTCCTCGCCATGGATAAGGCCAGAGCCGTTTTTCCCATGGAAGGCCGAGCTGCAACAATGATGAGGTCCGATTTCTGGAAGCCTGAAGTCATATCATCCAGTGCGGTAAATCCTGAGGGCACGCCGCGAATACCGCCCGGGTTCTCATGGAACTTATCGACCTGTGCAAATGCAGCATCAAGGGCTTCACTCATCTGGACGAAATCGGCTGTTTTAAATCGTTTTTCAGACAGTTCGAAGATCTTACGCTCTGCTTTTTCCAGTAGGTCATCCACTCGCTCTCTGGTTTCGTAAGCTTCAGTAGAGAGTTCAGCAGAAAGTTGGATCAGGGCACGTAGGGCTGAACTTTCCATTACCAGGCGGGCATAAAAGCGCGCATTGGCAGTGGAGGGAATCTTCTCAGTGATCTCGGATACGTAATAGGCGCCACCAGCTGCCTGGAGATTTTCACTTCGTTTCAACTCATCGACGACGGAGATCTGATCCACTGGTTCTCCACGTTCATCAAGATTAATGATCGCAGTAAATATTTTTTGATGCGCCGGTCGATAAAAACTTGATGAATCCAGGATCTCCATTGCCGCTGAAAGTGCTGAGCGGTCCAGCATCATGGAACCCAGGACACTCTGTTCAGCTTCCTCATTGTGGGGTGGTAATCTCAGATTCTGACTGGTTTCACTCACTGGGTTTCCCCTCTTTTCTCGCGATACAAGTCGCGTATTTTCTGAAAATCCTCCCACGCTGGACGTTTCCAGTTCGGGTTACGCAAGAGGGCAGCTGGATGATAGGTGACCAGCATGTCAGTCCCATGATAATCGAAGATCTGGCCTCGCATGGCTGTGAGAGAATCTTTCGTACGCAAGAGAGTCGTAGCTGAGATCCGACCGAGCGCCACCAGAAGCTTGGGCTTGATCAGCTCGATCTGCTTCAGCAAATATGGCTCACACTCTTCGATCTCATCTTTATTTGGGTCTCTATTATTGGGTGGCCGACACTTCAGAACATTGGCAATATAGACATCTTCCCTGGTCAATTCGATAGCCTGAAGGATATCATCCAGCAATTTGCCAGCCCTCCCGACAAACGGCACACCTTCCTGATCCTCCCGTTCTCCAGGCGCCTCACCGACGAACATGAGATCAGCATCCGGATTACCGACTCCAAAAACAAATTTGGTGCGGGTGTCTCCCAGTGGACACTTCTTGCAGTCCTTGATAGCCTCATGGAAAGCGGCCAGATCTCCAGGGTCTGAATGGCTGGTTGGATTCATGATCGCTTGTTCTTTGTGCGTCTTTTCAGGCATATAGAGGGGTCCACCAAAGATATCCAGTTCTTCCTGAATAAATGTTTTGATCTGATCAGATCGTTTTGTCACCGGATGTGTTCCTGGGATTATTTCTCTGGGGCTTCTTCCTGTCCCTCTTCATCAAACATGGCCTGTTTATCCCACTTCAATTCGCCGGTCAAAAACTCTTCAAGGCCCTGGGTTGTCGGTTTTACCGTTTCGTCGAACGCTTCCCGATTAATCTCAACATCTACATCATAACTTGGTGCAGTTTCTTCTTCACCGCCGATCTCTTCCAGGTTCTCTTCTTCCCTGCGACGCTCTTCTTCAATGATATAACGATCACCGATGATCTGACGTGCGCGTTTAGCGATGACTGTGACCGCCTCGAATACGTCCTCGGTGTGCTCTTCGATCTTTCTGAATGGAATTGTGGTTAGTCCCATTTATAACTCCTTTTATTGATGATAGATATTTTCGTTTAATAATTTTTTAAAATTCTGGACAGCGTCTTCCAGGTCGCTGTTGACGATCTTATAGTCAAATAATTGCCCCAGATCCAACTCTTCACTGGCTCTCTCCAGCCGAATCTGAATCTGCTCCTTGCTATCCGTACCCCGGGCAAGCAGTCTTTGCTCAAGAGCCTCCCTGGATGGTGGCTCAATGAATATGGAGATACTCTCATCAGGATACGCCTGTTTCACCTTGATCCCACCCTTGATGTCAATATCCAGCAGTAATCTTTTCCCCTCATTCAGAGCATCATCTATATAGGACCGAAGCGTTCCGTAGAGATGTCCATTCTTTGAGTATACTTCCTGCCACTCAACAAGTTCATCATTTCTGATCTTTTGCAGAAATTCATCCTTGCTAATAAAGAAGTAGTGTTTGCCTTCAACTTCATATTCTCGACGAGGTCTCGTGGTGACCGAGACTGAGAATTCGATATCCGGATAGGCTTCCATAACCGCATTCTCTATGGTTCCCTTCCCTGCACCGGAAGGACCGGCCACAATGATCAGATTTCCTCGTTGTATCGTCATTGAATATTCTGGACCTGTTCTCTGATGCGCTCGATCTCATTTTTCAGTTCTACCACTGCATGAGCAATAGGGGTTGAATTGGCTTTACTGCCGATCGTATTGGCTTCTCGATTCATCTCCTGGAGGAGGAAATTGAGACGTTTACCGGCATCCCCATCTTCTTTCATCAATTCACTAAAATGTTGTACATGGGCATCCATGCGCGTCAATTCCTCAGTGATATCCAACTTGTCACTCCAGATCACGATCTCCTGCTCCAGACGTTTCTCATCGATCTGGAAATCATTCTCAGCTGGTGAATCGGTCAGTTTCTTGCGGAGTTTCTCTACCAAGGTATCCAGACGGGTATGATCGTTTTCACGAATTTTAGTAACAATCCCGTTCAGGGTTGATAATTGTTCATGAATGTTCTTTTCCAGCAGCTCACCCTCTCGGATCCGCATGGCCTGAAGTTGATCGGCGGCTGATCTCAGCATTTCCAGTGCTGCCAGCATGAACTTTTCCTGATCCTCAGCATCCGAGACGTAGGAGATAACATCAGGAAGTTTCAGCAATTCTTCCAGGGGGATAGTGGCATCATCGCTACCCAGAAGTTCAGCACTCCTGTTGGTAAGTTGTTGATAATGCTGTAGTAATTCTTCGTTTAAATGGGGTTTCCCCAAGCTCGTCTGATCCGAACCAACATTCATGGTAACCGTGACCCTGCCCCGCTTCACAAGTTGCTGTAAATGGTTCCTGGCCTCATCTTCAAGCTTTTCGAAGCCCCTGGGAAAGCGCATGACAAATTCGAGATAACGACTATTAACTGCCCTTAACTCGATCGCAACGTTGGTGTCACCTATTTTATCTTCAGCCCGGCCGAAGCCAGTCATACTTATTAGCATAGACCCTCTCTTAAAGCCGCATAGTATAATTTTCTACCCGAGTTATGTCAAAAGATATATTGAAGTTAGGCCATCTTTTTTTAAATATATGATTTGGAGGCTATTTCAGAAGGCCAATAAAGTGATTATGAGTCAGTAATTTGCCGGGGAATCAATCGAGTTCTATGGAGCGAATAATGGTGCGTTCAGTCGAAATACGAGCGCTCAAACCGAAATTGAGTAGTGTATACATTTGCATGAAATCAGTTCGATCATCTTCGACTTCCGAGAAAGCGAAACTGGCCCATTCTGGAACGGGTTCGAGCGGGATGTTGAGTCCGACTGATGTGATGATACGCCCATTGTCCAGGTGAAGAAATCCATCCTCTCTGGTGGCGTCCACAGGTACCCAACCCTTGATGGGAAGATAGATCTGAGACCAGACATGCGCACCTGTATTGCCGGGGTAAAAGTTGAACCCAGACTGCTGTCTGGCAGGAATACCTGCAATTCGAGCCATGGTGATGAATAGGGCGGTATATTGACCACAGTCCCCTTCCCGTGAATCGAATGCGTCCCTGACACCCCTTTCATGAGGTGGGTAAACATAAGTCATGGTGGCCTGGACCCAGTCGTATATCTTTCGAGCTTTCTGGACCGGATTGCTAATACCGAGAAGAATGGAATGTACTGTGTCAATCAAGGCTTGATCCTGCTCCAGAAATGTTTCACTCCTGGTGTATTTCTTGGAAATATCCCCTGGGATCTCGCTCCAATTCGCACCTTCCACCCATTCATTGATCCTCGGTCGGTAATCAAATGTTAGATATTTAAAGGTTTTCTTAAGTCTGATGGGGTAGGTATTCAGTGTTGAATCCGGCAGTTCCCAATAAAGGATTCGATTTCCATACATGGGTTCCGTGTAGGCCAGGGATGGTTCCGTTTCCAGGGTAGTGGGGGCCAGCAGTCTCTGCGTCCAATGGTCCTTAATGGAGGCGCTCCATATCTGCATGATCGGCTCAGCATCCTCAGGAATGGCATGGAGCGACCGAAATGCAGCCACAGAATCTTTACTCCAGGCTCGGATTTCATCAATATTTATGACCATCTCACCGTATACCAGGCGGGGCTTGGAATACTCTTTTCCCATCTTCTCCATGGCGGTTAGCATCAGGTGTGTCTCTTCCACCGTCGCCTGCGGCTGTTTAGTGATACAGGTCTGAATCAGGATCAGAACGATCAGGGCAAATGATATGCGCAACAGAATTCTCATAGGGATAGCGGCCAAAAGACAGGGACCAGGAAAACGGCGATCAGGCCGAAGAGAATGACAAGGGGCAAGCCAACTTTGGTGTAATCGGTGAATCGGTACCCACCAATACCCATAACCAGTAAATTAACAGGATGACCCACTGGACTCAGGAAAGCACTGGAACTGGCGATGACCACCACCATGGCTAAAGTATGAGGTGACAGCCCCATATCGTTGGCAGTAATGATCGCGATGGGTGCCATAAGCACGGCAACGGCTGCAGTGGGCATGATCTGGGCAAAGATCATGGTCACGATAAATAGCCCTGCCAGTATGCCGTGTACTCCCAGAAAGGCCAATGATTCTAACATATTGTGAGCAAGGAGCTCTGAAACTCCGGACTGTTGCATAGCCACCCCCAGACTCAGCATACCTGCAATCAGCATGATGGCCCGCCACTCAATGGCCTCATAGGCTTCATCCATACTAATACAGCGGGTTAACACCATGAGAATAGCACCTGTAAGGGCTGCAATGAAAATGGGCAGAAATCCCAAAGCAACGCTAGCCAGCACGCCAACTTCAATACCGGCTGCTACGAAAACTTTGTTCTTTTTATAGATGGGTTGATCCAATCCACTGATAACGAGGAAATCATCAGCCTGCTGCAACCGCGCCAGATCCTCCCGAAGTCCGTACACCATCAGGGCATCCCCTGGCTCCAGCTCAAAATCTCGTAAGTTCGTGCGGTGGGCTCTATCCTTGCGCCAGATCGCCAGGACGGATAAACCGAACCGGTCTCGAAAGTTGAGCTCCCCCACCGTCTTTCCAGCCACTGAGTTTCGCGGAGAAAGCGTCACCTCTGCAACCCCAACCTCATCGGATTCCAGACGTTCCAGATCCGTTTGGACCTGCTCTTCCAGTTCCAGGTTTTGAAGGCAGTTCAGGATCTCAAGTATTTCGGGTTCACCCATAACAATAAGCACATCATCTGCTTCAAGTTCTTCTTCAGGTGATGGCATTATCTTTATATCACCCTGCCGGTTAACACCAAGTACATTTATCCCTAGTGCAGATTTCAAGTGACTTCGGGCAATGGATCTACCGACCAGGGAAGATTCCTCAGGTAGGTGAATCCCGATCAAATTACGGTGCAGCTTATACTGCAGTGCAACCCTGCGCGGGCTGACCAATTTGTATTCAGATGTGTGTTTACTCTCCTCAAATTCAGCCATGTGTTCCGGACGCCCCATTCCGATCAGAACATCATCCTTGTTGAAGCGGTAATTGCGCAGGCGGGACACTCTCACCCTGCCATTTTGAATAACTGCTAAAATATTAATGCTGTACTTATTTCTGGGACCCGCTTCTTTAAATGTTTTTCCAATAAGTGCTGAGTTTGCCGCAATTTTCATCTCAGCAAATTTCAGGGCATCTCCCACCTGGTGCTCACCGACCAGCCAGCCCTGTTTCATGGTCAGGGTCTTCCAGTCGTTCAAGGTTCCGACCTGTTCTCTCCTGCCACCCAATAATAGTTTATCCCCAGCGTGGAGTTCGGTATCGGGACCTGGAGCAAGCAGCGTAGATGCTCCTCTAAGAATCGCCATAACATTGAAGCCCAGTGCAGAACCTAATCGACTTTCAGCCAGATTGCGATTCGTGAGGGGAGAATCTTCTGGGATGGTCACCGTCAATAGCCTCTCATTAAGTTCATACTGCCCTCTCAGTGTATCAGTGATGGAAGTCGATCTCCCCAGATCTCTATCAGGCAAAAGATGGCGACCAGCCACGACCAGATAAAGGACTCCAACAGCCATGGCGATGACGCCTATGGGTGTGAAATCGAATAACTTGAAGGGAGCAAATCCTGCAGACTCCAGGGCAGTACTGATCAGGATATTAGGCGCTGTAGCAATAAGTGTAGTCAAGCCACCAAATAGGGATGCGAAGGCCAGTGGGATCAGGAGTTTGGATGGTGATCGGCCTGTCCGGTGGGCAATTTCCATAATGACCGGCAACATGAGAGCTGCCACGCCAATATTATTCATAATACCTGACAGGGAACCAACAACCAGCATCATGATAACCAGCAGTTTGAGGTCGCTATCCCCGGATAAGCGTAGGATCTGCCCCCCAATTATCTGGGCGACGCCAGTCCGGACCAGACCAGCACTCAGCACCAGTACGGAAGCGATAGTTATCACCGCTTTATTACTGAATCCTGCGATGGCTTCCTCATGCGTAACAAAACCGAATATTGCCAGGATGAGCAGTACTGATAGCGCAACCACGTCCACACGGAGCCACTCTGTGATGAATAGTATCACAGCTCCCGCCAGCACGGCGATTACAAATATCATAGAAAAAGTCATCAATTGTAGATCAGCTTAAATAGTTTTCCCACGTTTTGTACAAAGTAAAGCGAAAACCTATTGGCGCAAGGCCTACGTATTACTTAATAAGAGCTGCATAGGCCTGTATTATTCGCCTGGATTTCCCTGCATATAGGCCTTTACATAAGAAACTCACTGACCTACATTTCAATCTGTTTTGAGAAACACTTTACGGATAAGGGTTTCCAAGTATTGACATAGAAAGAATGATGAGAAATGTGTGGAATAGTTTGCGCCTTTGACCTACAGGTTGAGTCCACGTCCCTGAGACGGCAGATCCTGGATATGTCCAAAAAGGTCCGCCACCGTGGACCGGATTGGTCTGGTATCTATTGCGGTGAACATGCAGTCATGGCTCATGAACGATTGGCCATAGTGGACCCCACTTCAGGTGGACAACCCCTATATAATATTGATAAAACCAATGTGCTGGCCGTCAATGGTGAGATATACAACCACGAAGAGCTAAGGCAAACATGCCCTGACTTTCAATTCCAAACGGAGTCTGATTGTGAAATCATCCTGGCGCTTTATGAGAAGAAGGGCATCGACTTTCTGGATGATCTGAACGGCATTTTTGCCTTCGCCCTGCATGATTCTGTAAATAATCGTTATCTCATCGCTCGGGACCACATGGGGATCATTCCGCTTTACATGGGGTGGGATACAGACGGAAATTTCTTTGTCGCCTCAGAATTAAAATCCCTTGAGGGTATTTGCAACAGGATCGAATCGTTCCCCCCCGGCCACTATCTTTCCAGTGTTGATGGGGAGCTTAAGCAATGGTACGCTAGAGACTGGACAGATTACGCGGCCGTGAAGGATTCGACAACCAGCATAGACGCCCTGAGAACGGCCATGGAGGCTGCTGTACACCGTCAAATGATGTCTGATGTCCCCTACGGTGTTCTGCTTTCAGGCGGCCTGGATTCCTCAATCGTTTCAGCCGTGGCAAAAAAGTACGCAGCCATGCGGATTGAGAAACATGATCAGGAAAAAGCCTGGTGGCCGCGACTCCATTCATTTGCAGTGGGACTGGAAGGCTCGCCAGATCTGGCTGCTGCCCGTAAGGTTGCCGATCATATCGGCACGGTTCATCATGAGATCCTGTTCACCATTCAGGAAGGTCTGGACGCCCTGCATGATGTGATCTACCACCTGGAGACCTATGATGTGACCACAGTCCGAGCATCCACACCCATGTACCTCCTGGCCAGAGCCATTAAATCCATGGGCATCAAGATGGTCCTCTCCGGCGAAGGTGCCGATGAGATCTTTGGTGGTTACCTGTATTTTCACAAAGCACCCAATGCCCAGGCATTCCACGAAGAGACCGTTCGAAAATTGAGTAAACTGCATCTTTATGATTGTCTCCGCGCGAATAAATCGCTGGCAGCCTGGGGCATCGAAGGGCGTGTCCCCTTTCTGGATAAAGAATTCATGGATGTTGCCATGCGCCTGAATCCTGAAGACAAGATGATCAACTCAGAGCGCATGGAGAAATGGGTTCTACGGAAAGCCTTTGAGGATTACCTCCCGAAGAGCGTGGCCTGGAGACAAAAGGAACAATTCTCCGATGGCGTGGGATACAGCTGGATCGATGAGTTAAAGGAAATGGTTGACAATCAGGTTTCGGATAAAGATATGTCCAATGCCAACTTCAAGTTTCCTGACAACACACCCCAGAATAAAGAAGAATATTTTTACCGTAGCATCTTTGAACAGCATTTTCCATCCGTCTCAGCAGCCCTGACAGTCCCCTCGGTACCATCAGTCGCTTGCAGTACACCTGAAGCTCTGGCCTGGGATGAGTCATTCAAGAACAATCTTGATCCCTCGGGACGGGCTGTCAGGCATGTTCATGATGATGCTTATGAATAGAGCAAACAGCATATTGATTGAAGGTTGAGGCGTGACAGTGAAGAAGTATTTACTTCACTATGGGGAACTCGACTGATAAAACATGGATGACAGTGCCCTGGATTTCGGGCACAGCTCAAGCCACGAGCGTTAGGTTTACTAAGTTTATGGCGTTGACAAAAATTCAACTGGAAGAAAGATGGAAAACCAAGATAATTTAACACATTACTACAATTTCAGCATTCTGACTATTGTTTTGATGATAGTGCTTATTCCTCTTCAAACGATCCTCTTTATTCTGTTCCCACATCCAACCACTATAAATGAATGGTTCACATTATTTAATAACTCTCCAATAATCGGTTTTATTGGTTTTGATGTATTCTATGCGCTTAGTAACATACTTATGGTATTATTTTACATATCGCTTTTTATACTCATCAGAGATAAAATTAATAACCTTACGATTTTTGCTATAATCTTGTCATTAGTAAGCATAACTATTTATTTCTCATCGAATCGCTTTATCGAGATGTATACCATTTCAGAGAAGTACTTTAAAGCTTCGACCGAAATGCAAAGAATATCATTGATTGCTGGGGGCGAGTTGCTATTAAGTGTCTATAAAGGCTCATCTTATTTTATTTATTATGTGCTGAGTGGGGTGTCGTTGATTTTATTATTTACATCTTTTAAAAGGATTGACTTCTTTTCAAAGAAAACGGTCAGAGCAGGGATTATTTCTGGAATTCTAATGCTTGTGCCAGCGACTGTTGGAATCATAGGGATGGCGATGTCATTGCTCTCGCTCATTCCCTGGATTGTAACCTGCTTATTCTTGATAAGTGACCTAAACAGGAACAGAAACCTAGAGCGTTAGGGTGAAATTATGGAGTTAAAACAATGTTAAATAGACGAATCATAAGCCTTGTCCTCATCCTACTCATCGGTAGCTGTGGAGCCAAAAAAAGTACTGAATCAGAATATTTAGGTAAATTTAATATAGAAAGGGATCTGTACCTCGCCCATTTTGATTTGAAGACCGATGTAGATGACATTCATTCTGCAGCTGCCGTAGTAACTATGCTCGCAGATGAGCGATTTGACAAAGTAAACTACCATGCCGTTGCCGGGGCCTATGGGACCCAGGGTGGCGATTATGTTCCTGCCAATGACCTTTTCAAATTGGCCTTCGGGAAGCATTGGTCTGATGCCCATAGCGATTTCAATCAAGCGTTGGAGGAAGTCAGTTCACTGGCCACCAAAGTTATTCAAAAGGGTGGTAAAATCTGGATAGCAGACGGCGGACAATCAGACTTTTCTGCCGCTGTGGTCCGCGAGATCAAAGACCGTCTGCCTGATACCGATATCAAAAATGCAGTGCATATAGTTCAGCATGCTGACTGGAATGAGAAGGTAACCAGCCCAGCTGACCTTGCCTTTCTTAAGGAAGCTGCATCCTATCACAGGATTCCAGATGGAAATGGGACTGGCAACGGTACACCAGGTTTTCGCAGTGATGAGCTCATCAATTGGCGGCAAAGCATAGATAATCCACGTCTGAAATCAATATGGGAGAAGGCTATTGAAATAGCCAATGAATACAATGGTGTAGATGATCGCTATTTGAATGAATCGATCATGCAGGGAGGACTTGATTTCTCCGATGCATCCGAAACCACCTGGATATTTGGATTCAACAATTTTGGGGATGCAAACGACTTCTTTCGGGAGTTTGCCACAAACATTTCACCTTAACACAGCAATGCTGCGGACACCTTCAGCTGATGCCCCATGTCCGGGGTGAGTCGACGACGCCGCTACTTACCGGCCGTTAAAATTTAACCTTCTGGATCCTCTCGTGGGTCTCACTGACCTCTTTTATGGCCGCTGAGCCGTACCAGGGAAGTAATTCCATTCTCAGGCTACCAGCCTGAATGGCCGGATCCGTTTCAGTCAGGGCTTGCGCTTCTTCAATGGTGGCCACATCGAAAATATAGATGCCCCGCAGTTCCCCATCATTCAGAAAGGGACCCGCCAGAACGAGACTGCCCTCCTCTGCCATCCGCCGGATATTTTTCAAGTGTGCGCTCTGAAGTTCTGCTGCTTTTGTGGAATCAGGCTCCCTGTTCTCACCGGCATACAAAAAGGCGATGACATAGCGACTCATCCCATAATCGTCAGCGCCTAACTCTTGAGCCAGCGCTGCATTGAAATCATTTTTCATACCTTCAGTCGGCTTAGACTGTAGCTGCTCAGCCTGTTGGGCACAGGCAGCAAGGATCACCAGAGTTACAGTGATTATGATGGGTCTTAAGTGCATAAATAATCCTTTTACGATTCTTAAATGTGAATGATGCCCTGCATATACAGAACTGCCTTGCCTGAGATAAGCACTCTGTCTTCAGCCATCTCGCAGAGCACGATCCCGCCCCTGGCAGACACCTGTTTGGCGATCATCCGTTCCTTTCCCAGACGCTTACTCCAGTAAGGGATCAATTGAGTAAATGATGAACCTGTCACAGGATCCTCGTTGATGCCTTCATTGGGCGCGAAAAATCGTGAAACGAAATCATATCGCTCTGCAGGCGCGGTGATAGCAATGCCGCGCATATCCATGCTGCTCAGGTCCAGAAAATTCGGAACAGCTTTCTTGACAGAGATCTCATCGGGGAGAACAACCAGGTAATCCTCTGATACGAGGCACTCCAGCGCATTGCCAAATGACCTGAGGATCTGATCAGGTATTTCACAGGGTCTGGCTGGTTGGGCCGGAAAATCCAGTTGGAACCAGTCGTCTTTTTTCTGTACCCGTAGCAGCCCACTCCGTGATTGAAATTCGATCTGACTCCCCTTGTATCCCAATTCATCGAACAGGACATAAGCGGATGCCAGCGTGGCGTGCCCACAGAGGTCTACTTCATTCAGAGGTGTAAACCAGCGGATCTGATATGCCTTTCCATCAGGGACAAAGAAAGCGGTCTCTGATAAATTATTTTCCAATGCAATGGCCTGCATCATTTCGTCCTGAATCCAGCTTTCCAGGGGGATCACTGCGGCAGGATTACCTTCGAATGATCGTTCCGCAAATGCATCGACCTGGTATAGTGTCAATTCCATGATTCACTCCTTCATATCCGACTGCTCCCACACATTATACACCACCCCGAAGGGGTCCCGCACATAGCAATCCTACTTACTCATGCCACCGTATCTTTTTTTGACAAGCAATCCGTGGGGTTTACAGCCACTTCTTTCTCCTGAAATATCCCAGCATGATACCACCGACAACCAAGAGCACACCCCAGAAGACAAAATAGCTGTAACGATATTGGAGTTCAGGGAGGTACTCAAAATTAGTTCCATAAACGCCAGCGATAAATGTCAGTGGAATAAATATGGCAGCAAAGATCGTCAGCACCTTCATAATGTCATTCATTCGATTACTGACCACTGAATTATAGATATTGAGTTGATCTGATAACATATCACGGTAATTGTCTACTGTTTCAAGCGCATGGGTGACATGATCCTCCAGATCACGGTAAAAGGGTATGTTCTCACTGTGGAGCAGATCATTGTCACTTTTGATCATATTCTGAACTGCTTCTCTGATGGGGCGGATGGATTTGCGCAGGTAGATCATCTCACGTTTATAATCATTTATCTCCTCCATGATATCAGGTGTTGGATCAGACAGGATGCTGACTTCCAATTCTTCGATCATTTCCCCCATACGCTCTATGATGTAATTATAATTATCAACGATCACATCCATGAGTGCGTAGGCCAGATAATCCACCCCGGAAACGCGAATCCGACCCTTCTGACGGCGAATTCTGTTTCGAACCGGCTCAAATACATCCCCTCTCTGCTCCTGGAAAGTGAGAATAAAATTCTTCCCGAATACCATACTTACTTGCTCAGCTTGAATGCGATGAGAGGATTCATCATAGGCAAGCATCTTCATAACGATGAATATCATGTCGTCATATAAAACGATCTTTGGTCGTTGGCCTGTATTCAGTATGTCATCTACCAGAAGTGGATGGAATTCAAATGAGCTGGCGATATTTTTCATCAGATCGATATCATGGATTCCATCTATATTTATCCAGGATACCGTTTTTGTACTGATCAATACTTTCAGGCTCGCTGAATCCGTTATCTCCTTTTCGGTCAGCTGTTCCAATTCATAATCGATCAGGCGGATCCGTGGTTCCTCCTCTTTTTGACTCCCCACGAAAACAAAGGACCCGGGTCCCAGACCGACTCGCTTGTCAGTTTTTTTATGAAATCTAGCCATTACACGTCTCCTTCGCTTATGCTAATACCCGTTTTTGCTCAATGGTAGGCATGACCATGATGTCAAATACGATCCCCATGATTCCAACCCAGGTAAGAGTATTTGGATCATCCACGATCCAGAAGCTGGCCCAGAGTCCGGCAGCCTCATACACGCCACCGACATGGTAGAGAACAACGAGTAGAATCGTGACCGTTCTCAGCTTGTCCAGCCATATTAAACGATGCGAGTTCTGTTCCATGCTCATCTCTCCTATTCGCTGTAGGGCAAGCTGATATATAGCTCACCCAGCATGTTCAGTTCACCTGGGTCACTGTCAAATAAGTTACTGTAACGGTTCTCCGCCCCGCGCCCGATAAACCAGGCATAGCGAAACACATCATCGCGTGTTTCGCAGATATGGACCATCTCAGTCATCTGAGCGGCATGTTTGATATAGGAATCTATATTGGCATTCCAATTGGCCATCTCAGTGATCCATATCTGTTTTCCATATTTCTGCAGTCTGTCAAGCTGTGATTCCAGACCATAATCATACCAATGAAACGCCAGATAATCGATGAGGGGATCCTCACCATTATGAGCCAGATGATAGGCGTCATAAAATGCATCCAGCCAGACAACAGGATCTGAGTAATTAGCGAGCGTCCCCCAGTTCATGGCTGGTCCAACCAACGCGACCGTCCTGCCTTCGTCTGCCAGTTCATCAATGAGAGTCTCGTATTTTACCCACTCCGTGGCAGCCTGCTCAGGGGACATGTTCAGCTGGTCCGTCAGGTTTGGCTCATTCATTACCAGGAGATAACTGACCTCTGGGTGGTCAAGGATAAATGATTTTACGAGATCAAAATCTGATGCTGCATTCCTCCCCCATAGCATGGGGATGAATTCCATCTGATAATCCTCATAATAATTTTCAGGTGCTTCTGTCCGATGGTACCAATTGTACCACCAGGACACGCCACTCTTCAGGGTATCCAGATCTGCTGCCTGTTTCAGGTCATACGATAAACCTCTCTTAGCACTCTTTGCGATGGCAGCTGGATCATCATCGACCTGGGTCGGACCCGGCTCATTCTCCCCAGTGCAAGCATGGAGTATCAACCCTCCCAGGAAAAGGAAGGTAGTGAATTTGGGAATAAGATTTAAGCGGTTCATTGTTATACTCTGGTAGTCCCTGCGCTCCTCATCATTGAGAATATGCTGCTAAGGTAAGCTGACGCAGTGTGCACCCAAACATATCTGGCGCCTCGGTACAAATATTTGAACCTACAGATTACCAGGAGTAGCTGAGACCTGAGATGAGGGTCTTTTCTCCGATACCTGAGGCTTCCATAAACACACTGAGCCGGTTGAACTGAAAAGCACTTCCTAGGGCAAACTGGTAGTGGTATATATCCGAACCGGTTACTTCGCTACCGTTGAGCGTCCACTTGACTGGACCAGCGAATATGCTGCTTGAGATGTACGGAAAGATCATATTGTTGACCACCCAGGTCGCTCGACCACTAAACCTGAGATCAGAAGACGTGTAATCGGTAATGGATTCAGGTTTTGATATTGGATCTTCGATCGTTGTTGCCGTGCCCCCCTGAAAGGCCGACAGGTGAACGAAGGGTAACATACCTTGCCCTGTCAGAGCCATGTATTCTATACCGGCAGAATACAGCGTTCCCGGTTTAATTTCTTGTTTTGACCCATTTTCAGGGTTGAGCGTACCACTCAACACCCGACCAAAACCCCCGCGGAGAGTCCAGCGGTCATCCAGGAGGTAGGCCACCGCCAGAGAGAGGGTGTTCATTTGCAGACCGACCTCGTCGCTTCCAGAAAATCTCAGCGTTGTTGCTAGCGAGCCCATACCGATTCCGGTATGTAACTTTCTTGCTTCGGCACTATGGGTACTGCCATCCAGACTACATTGTGGGGGCGGACCGCCCGGTATTGGAACGCCTCAGCCAAAAGCATCAGGGGGTGCCAGGACTCCCATCAATAAGCTAAGGATCACTATGAATCGGTTTTTATTTGAGCGCATGAACTCTGTCCTTTCAAAATTGCATTAAGGTAAATGTATAACCCCGCTGTTCTAAATCTGTCAGTAAGACGTCTAATCTATAATAGAACTTGTCGGTCCGGCGTGGGTCTGTTCCTAAATGGAGGAGCAGAATGAATCCATTCAAGCCGTGTGGTGAGTTTTGTTCGTAAGCCAGAATGCTGTCGTAGATGGTCCCGGAATCAACATATCGAGACCCTGATTCCGGCCAGGTATAATCGGCATTGGAGCGTGTCCCCTGTGTGAAATTGACCAGCGTTAGATCATAGGCTTCTGTCCACTGAGAGATACGCTTGTTATACCATTCATATGGCGGCATGAAATAGGGTGCAGCTGTTTTACTGATCCCAAATTTTGCCATTTCAGAATAATTATTTGCCAGATCGGTGGTAAATGTTGCCTGGTCGATCAATAATGAGTCTCGATCCTCCCAGGTAGCGTAAAGCAGGTGCTTATCAGAATGAGCACCCAGATAATGGCCATCCCGTTTTAAGCGCCTGATAAGCTTTTTGTTTGCCGGGTCGCGATAAAAATCACCGGTAAAGAAAAAATGGGCCGGACTATCGTGCTTTTTGAGCACTTTTCGGATCAGTTTTCCTCCTTCATTGAATTCATGACCTGTAAAGACCAGGTGGATCTCCGGGGTGCTGGTATCGCCCCGAACGATACCACCGTGAGACAAAATGATATCAGGGGGTGTTTGCCCAAGCAACATCAGGCATAGCACTCCTGAACCAATAACTATTTCCAACAGGCGTGTCATTCGCTACTACTGCTTAGATGCAACCAAGGCGTAGGATTCACTCAGCCATCTTGTCCAAATACTTTTATCAAGAGGTGACTCATCTGTAAATCGAGTCGTCACCCATCCCGTGTTTCCGACTTCGAACTGATCCGGTTGCTTCTCAGCCAGACGGATAGCTTCCGGCATGGATTCTTTCAGTTTGAACATGGCTTTGTACCCCACCCCTTTCGGCCCTGGCCCTATAAAGAGAAAGGAGCCCTGCTTCGTTTTAAAGGAGCTCTGGTTACAGGAGGTGCCTTTGATGACTTCTTCGAATTCGGCTGCCTTTTCCCGGATAGCCAGCGTTGGGTCGCCACTAGCATTCATTCGATTCACCTCCACCATCCACCCACTTCTCCATAAAAAACTCCGGCTGGGCAATTGTGTTAAAGCCAAATTGTCCATAGAACGCATGGGCATCTTTTGTCGCCAGCATCCACCGTTTAACATTTTGCAGCCTGGGGTATGACAGCACCGTCTCAAGCATGAATTTTCCCAGCCCCTGGCCACGCTGGTCATCCATGATAAAGAAATCCAGGAGATAGGCTACTGTGCTATAATCCGATATGACACGACAGAATCCCGATAGCTGTCCGGTCTGCTTTTCCAGGAGACCCAGCCCCAGTGACTGCTGAAAGGAATTGATGACAGTTTCCTTATCCCGACCAAAAGCCCAGTAAGACTCTTGGCTTAGTTTCTGATGGATAAGCTCCAGATGGGATTCATCCAACTTACTAGAAAGAATATATGCACTTTCGATTCCCATTATTGTCTCCAGCTACCAACTATTTACCATTTTCGATGAATTGCTTGATATCTTCCAGATCCTGCTGGATCGCCTTGACGGTTGCACCCTTGAAGATAAATCCAGTGAGCGCCGCCATGATCCTGGCCCCCATCCTTTGGGGTTCACCATCGAATTCCATTACCAATCGGGAGGCATCTCCAGCCGTTTCGATACGCATGGATGAAATATATATGGCACCATGACTTTCAGCGCGGGTCTGATAATAGACATTGTCCTCGGCTTCTGTGACCCACATGACCTCTGTGGCTTCTTTACCAAACATGGTCCGGGTTTCCCGCCATTTCAGTCCGAGGAGCCCAGGTACTGGTCGTTCCAGAACCTCCACCTTTTCGATGGCGCTGATCCGCTCCGCTGCCTGATCAATATCAGTAATTACCTGCCAGATGGCTTCCGCTGAGGCATTGATAAGAACATCTGCTTTTACTTTCATTGCTGACTCCTCTTCTGCCCCCTGATATCAAAATCTTGCTTTAAGCTCTCATACACAAAGCTGGCGTTTCCACCTGTATCTTCTGATAAACCCGCCTGACGGCCCCCGATCTTTTCCATGGCCCGCTGCGACCTGAAATTCTTAACACCCACCTTAAAGATCACCCGGTCGACAAACTGGAAGATATGGGACAACATGAGCTGCTTGATCTCCCGGTTATAAGCCCCTCCCCAATACTTGGGAGCGATAAAGGTCCAGCCGATCTCGATCTCACTCAGCGCCTCATCATGACCCCAATACCGTGAGGACCCGATGATCTCGTCTGTCTCATTATCACGAATGACAAGACAGCCGCTTGAATCCATTGATTCCTCAAATAATTTCTTGAAAATCGGTTCCTGGTATCGGTCCCAGGCTGGGTGCTGTTCCCATACCCTGGGATCAGACGCAATCTTCCAGACCGCAGCGTAGTCTTCCCTGCGGAGTGGGCGTAAGTTGCACAATTCACCGACCAGTGTCGGCTGTACATCAATAGTCATTAGGTGTTATTACCCTACCCTCACAACAACATGCCCTCGCTTATGCCCTTGTTCAACATATGCGTGCGCCTCGACTATCTGCTCCAGGGTATAGGTCCTGTCGATGATGGTCTTGATACTGCCTTCCTCAATTCGGTCCCTGAGAAATAGCATATCATCAGAGGTCATTTTCATCCCAGAGGAATGTTTAATGACATGCATGTGGGTACCCTCTGGTCTGAGTGCCTGCTTGCGTAATGCTGGTTCCATTTTCCCCACGGCATCAAAAACCATGTCATATTGTTCCAGTTGGGCAGAGAAACCATCGCTGGTATAATCCAATAGTCTGTCAGCGCCCAGGGAAGCAACCATTTCCAGGTTCGACCTACTGCATACCCCGGTGACTTCTGCTCCAAAATATTTAGCAAGCTGAACCGCGAAGGTGCCAACACTCCCGGATGCACCGTAAACGAGCACCTTTTGACCCTTACGGATATGACCTTTTTTCAGCAGATGATGGGCAGTAATGGCTCCATTAGACACCGGCGCCGCTTCTTCAAAACTCATATTTTCCGGTTTCAGGGCCATGACGCCATCTTCAGGAAGGCAAATATACTCTGCATACGCTCCAAAGGTCAGATCGTTGGATGCGAATACTTCATCACCCGGTTTATACCGGGTAACATCCTTGCCTGTCGCCTCGATGGTGCCAGCCAGTTCCATGCCCATGATCTTTGCTCTGGGTCCGCTGAACCCCAGCATGATCCGCATAAGCGGTTTAAAAAAAATATCGACGACGGGTCCAATATCAGGTCGGAGTCCACGGATCTTCGTGTCACCTATGTGAACCGTGGTCGCATGGATCTTGATCAGAACTTCGTTATCCCGGGGTGTCGGTTTCGCTACTTCCTGAAGCTGAAGCACTTCTGGTGGTCCATATCTGGTACAAATGACTGCTTTCATTTAACGCATGCTTTCATACTCACAAAAACGTGAGAAAATTTACCTGCTACGGTTTTTATGCTTGGGATGGTCCTTCATGCTCTTCCGAATGGATTTCCATTCCGAAACTTTTGCCGCTCGGGCGCGTGGATCACCCTTGCGTTTCTCGTAGTCGGCCTCAGCCTGTAATTTTCGGTAACTGTGGAGTCTATCCTCATCCAGCTCTCCGGACTCAACGGCGGCGACCACAGCACATCCAGGTTCGCTGCCATGCTTACAATCACTAAAGCGACAATCCACAGCAATGGCTTCAATTTCCGGGAAGGCATGGGACAGCCCATCATCCATGGCCCATAAGCGGAGTTCACGGATACCGGGTGTATCGATGAGACAAGCACCACCAGGAATACGGAAAAGTTCCCGGCGTGTGGTGGTATGCCTGCCCTTATGGTCCCCCGCTCGAACGTCACCGATCTCAGCCACTTCAGCCTCTGACAATGAGTTCACCAGGGTTGATTTCCCCACACCTGAGGGACCGATCAGACAGATCGTGGTTCCTTCCGCTACGGATTCCCGCAATTCCAGAATATTCTCGACATCAAAATTATTCACATATCGAACATCTACGCCAGCTGCTATGATGGAGATATCAGCGGCAACCTGATCCAGATTCGGCTCCAGATCTGTCTTGGTGAGAATGATCTCTGGTATGGCACCACTATCCCAGGCCACGGCCAGATAGCGTTCCAGGCGTCTCAGGTTCAGGCCGGTATCCAGTCCCTGAACGATCCAGATACGATCGATGTTGGCTGCCAGG
The DNA here is from genome assembly GCA_021734255.1 of Fidelibacterota bacterium. Taxonomy (GTDB): domain Bacteria; phylum Fidelibacterota; class UBA8477; order UBA8477; family JABMPR01; genus JABMPR01. The sequence goes on from JAIPJM010000007.1 coordinate 81,654, forward strand.
ATCTGTTCGGAGCGACCATCTCCAGCTGCCCCACGGGATAAGTAGGAACGTCGGGGGAGGATCTCTTGAATACTCCATGGGTCGGTTTCTGTAGGACCGGGTTCCACAATGACCCAATCGCCGACGACTGGTGCATATTCAGATCGTTTTGAGCTTGGTTTGCGGGTTTGCTGGGTACCCTGGGCTGTCTCCACCATCCAGAGATCGGAATTCTGGCCGCGGATCCTACCCGGTTGTTTGTGGTCGGTACTCAGATGAGCGGCTTGATCTGACCAGTGGTCATCCCAGCCCCAGGAGCGGAGTTGATTCAGATTATTGGATTCAATTGTCAGCATTGAGGGGAATTAACAATAGAAACTTGAAATTTGGAACTTGAAATTATAAATAAATGGACAGTTTTGGTGTGCCAGAAATCATAATTACTCAATCAATCTTGCGCATCACAACACCAGAAAGGAAGGCCGAAATAGAACTCAAACTGGTGGTTGAGACTACCATGGTGACGCCAATCTTCCAGAACGGATAGTTTGGATTTGGTGTGCCCATCGTCAGGGCTAGTGCGCCGCAGATAAATCCAACACCGGCTCCCATAAGCACCAATTTGCTTAAGGGGATTTCGACCAGACTTTTTTCTCGCTCGAAGAGGGTGACAAAAGTGTAGAACATTAATCCAAATATGGACCCAGGAAAGGCTACAGCGGCCATTGGATCAATATGCTTTTCTAGCGAGAAACCAGTAAACGTTTCAAGCAGAACACCAAACAAAACTGTCAGGACTGCCCAGGTCACTCCCCAGATGAGAGCAACCTTAGCGGCCACCCATAAATGGTTTAGCAATCCCTTGTTTACTTTTCAATCACAAGGATCCGCTGAAAGTAAAAGGTCCCAACCGGTGGTATGGAATCCCCCACCATGAAAGGCGAATCTTCTATCATGCTGATATTTTCGGGCGGTCGGGTTTGCATATTAGCTGAGGTGTAATCTGGGCCACTATCTGTTCCGGCATCATAGACATAAAGCGGAACAGTGAGCTCATTCAACCACTGCCCATCCACGGTCAGGTCTAGTCCAGATACACCGACGAACCAGTCTGGACTGGGCGCCAGCATGGAGACCAGGGTCACCAGGGGATGATCCAGGCTCATCGTGAAGGAGTATGAGACTGAGCCCGGTGATGGTGAAATATACCCTCCCGACAGGACCTGGTTGGCTTCACCACTGACGATAAATGCTTCGATCTCGCTGGTGAGAGCATCTTTAGACCCCAGTTCGGCCATATCCTTCATTCCGGTTGAGGCAAGCGTATCCAGATTCCAGAAGGCAACCTGGTCATTATGACTGGCGCCAATAAGCCCTGAGAAATGCGGGCTTGGCGGAAAGTTGCTTGGATGCGTCGTGTCACTCCAGGTGGCTTCAAATTCCACTGTATAAATTGCCGTTGAATCGAGTTGATCATTCTCCATCTCATGAAAAAGACGGGTTTCATAACTCTGACGCAAGGCTCGCAATTCGCCGATCAAGTCTTCAAATCCAGCCAGGGTATCCCCGTACTCAAATGTCACCTTCTTCTCAGAAACGCCATCTGAGATCTTGATCCATTCCGCACCACCATCGGCACAATCGGGACAGCCCACTACATCATCAAAACTTTCCAGGGCGTCCAGGTCTGCCAGTGCTTCCAGTGTATTCCATTCAGCAGAGGTGATGCTGGTGTCCAGTGAGAGCTCGGGCACATCAGCAGAATCCCAGCCGGATGCTGTATATGAAACGTCGGTTCCTGCAATGACCATTTCCCGGATGCAGTAACCCGCGCATTCCCCGAATGATGTTCCAGTCGAGATGACGATGTCCTGGGGAGTATCCTCCTCGCATGAAATAAACACGAGTAAACCAGCTAACAAAAACAGGTGATTAATTTTCAACTTATTCAGTAGTTGTTTCATGTTGATACTATACCCCGTTTCATGGTTTTTGAAGCCCCCCTGCATATCACTGTCAACCCTGGGATAATAGAACTTGTTCCAGAAAATTTGTTCATGTTTCATCACCGGGGTGTCAGGAGATCCGATTTCGAGACTGGATTGATGGCAGGTTTGATAGGAACGTAGCACGCTACGTTCCTGCCTACCACGGCAATAATTTAGGAGTGTCTCGCTTTTAAGGTCTCCACTACGGCCATTAATGACAGATCGCGAGATCTTAGCAGAACCAGGAGGTGATACAGCAGATCCGCTGATTCATTCAGTAGCTCTTCCTCGTCGCTTGCTGTCGCCGCCAAAGCTGTCTCCACCCCTTCTTCACCCACTTTCTGGGCGATATACTTGGTCCCGCGTTCAAAGAGTTTTGCCGTATAGGATGAGTCAGATGATGCACCTTTTCGACCTTCGATCACTGATTCCAGTTCTGTCAGAAAGGCCAGTGAGGGCTGTAAACTTCCATCCCAGCAGGTTTGTGTCCCCTTGTGGCAGACCGGACCAGTAGGATTAGCCAATACCTTCAAACTGTCATTATCACAATCGGACCATATCTCACTGCATTCCAGTACATTCCCCGATTCTTCACCCTTTTGCCAGAGCTGCTGCCTGGAGCGACTAAAAAATGTCACCAGGCCCGTGTTCAGCGTCTGTTCCAGAGATTGTTGGTTCATGTACGCCTGCATAAGCAATTCACCGGTGATCTGGTCCTGAACAATAGCTGGAATGAGTCCATTCTGTTTGGCCCAAGCCAGTTGATCCATATTGCTACTGTCTATTTTCATGTCCTTACCTCAATTCCTGCTTGTCTCAGATATCCCTTCAGATCCTGAATATCAATAACGCCCTTGTGAAACACCGATGCTGCCAAAGCACCATCCACATCACTTTTCACAAAGACCTCCGAAAAATGCTCTAAGGCTCCAGCACCACCGGAGGCGATGAGGGGAATGTTGATCAAGCCTCGGATCAAGCTCAATTGCTTGATATCGTAGCCTTCGCGCACGCCATCCTGGTTCATACAGTTCAATACGATCTCACCTGCACCTAAGGCTTCAGCTTTCTGCACCCAATCCACTGTACGCCAGCCGGTTAACTGGGTTCGTTCAACATCACCTGTGTATTGATAGACCCGGTAGTCAGTCTCCTTTTCATCATAAAAACTGTCCACACCGACCACGACACACTGCTGACCAAATCTTGCGTTCATGTCGGTGATCAACTGCGGGTTCTGGAGGGCTGGCGAATTAATACTGATCTTATCTGCGCCCATTTCCAGTACCTCTGTCGCCAGTTCCAACGAATCGATCCCCCCTGCTACACAGAAGGGGATATCAATGACCCGAGCCACCCGTTCCACCCAGCTCCGGTCAACAGATCTACCATCTGCAGACGCTGTAATATCATAAAATACAAGCTCATCGGCCCCCTCATTGGCGTAACGCTGTGCCAGCGGTACAATGTCGCCTATGATCTCATGGTTGCGGAATTTCACTCCCTTCACAACCTGCCCATCGCGGACATCCAGGCAAGGAATTATGCGTCGCGCCAGCATGCCTGGGCCTCCTCAAGGGTGAATATGCCGTTTAATAGTGCCTTTCCCACGATGACACCCGTCGCACCTGTTTTGGCTACGCTGCTTATGTCATCAAGACCTCCAATGCCTCCAGATGCCATCCATTTAATGCTAGAATATACTTTAACTAATTCCTTGTATAGGTCTGTATTTGAACCTTCAAGCGTACCATCTCGACCGATATCCGTACATAACACATGTTCGATCTCATCATACATATACAGGATCTCTTCCAGACGCATCCCGCTCTGTTTTTTCCAGCCTTTGGTGGGTAGCCATTTCTTCCCATTGACGTCAATGGAGACGTCCAGGGCTAATACAATATGTTGTTTCCCAAACTTTTTGACCCATTGGGACACCACTGCCGGCTGCTTGATCGCAAGACTCCCAATAATGACCCGCTCTACGCCAATGTCTAGTAATTCCTGTACATCTGATTCAGAGCGAATACCACCCCCTACCTGGAAGCGCGCATTGGTCTGTTTCACCACAGTGGCGATGACATCCAATTGCCGTTTGTCAGCATCCCTGGCACCCTCCAAATCAATAACATGAATGATGTCCGCACCAGCATCCTTGTAGCCATGTACAAGCTCAAGTGGACTCACATCATAGAATTGCGGGCGGTTATAATCCCCCTTGTATAAACGAACCACTGCCTTGTCTAGTAAATCCATGGCTGGAATGATCATAGCTGTACCTCCAAAAAATTCTTCAAAACCTGCAAGCCCTTTTCCCCAGAGCGTTCGGGATGGAACTGAACCCCATAAAAATTCTCGTTTTGTATCGCCGCTGAGAAGGCTGACCCATATTCCGAGCTGGCAATGGTAGCCTCTGATAAACCAGCAGCATAGCTATGGACAAAATAAAAGTAATCACCGACCTCAATACCCGTGAACAAGGGGCTGTCATTGATCTCAGTCAAGGTGTTCCAGCCCATATGCGGCGATCTGAGCCCTTTGGTGTCAAGCGCCTTGACCTGACCTGGGACAAGACCCAGACAGGCTGTATTGCCCTCCTGAGAGCTCTCTAACAGTATTTGCATACCCAGGCAGATTCCCAGAACAGGCTGGGTAAGTGCCTGAATGGTTTCAACCAGTCCGCGCTCCCGTAAACCATTCATGGCATAGGCCGCTGCTCCTACACCGGGCAGAAACACACGTTCTGCTGAGGTGATGGTGCCTGGATCAGCGCTTACCTGAGGCTTGGCGTTCAAACGTTCCAATGCGAACTTCACCGAGGTCAGGTTGGCACAGCCCGTATCAACAATACAGATCATAAGGTACCCTTTGAGCTGGGAATGGCAGTGCCTTCCTGTTTGATGGCCTGGCCCAGGGCGCGTCCAAACACCTTGAAAAGGGATTCCACCTGGTGATGGGCGTTGCCTTCTGTGGTTGACAGATGCAGGGTCATGGCCATGCTCATGGAGATAGAACGAAAGAAGTGTTCCACCATCTGTGTGCCCAACTCCCCCACCTTTTCAGTAGTGAATACGGCATCAAATTCCATATGGGGTCGACCTGACAGGTCCAGGACGCATTCAGCCCGACACTCATCCATGGGTAGCACAAACCCAAAGCGGTCGATCCCCTTTTTGTTACCCAGGGCTCTGGATAAAGCTTCACCCAAAGCCAGAGCAGTATCCTCTACTGAATGGTGCTCATCTACCTCCAGGTCTCCAATCACTTTGCAATTCAGTGAAAAGCCAGCATGAACGGCGATCTGTTCCAGCATATGATCAAAAAAGCCGATCCCCGTGGATATGGAGACTGGTTGCGCCTGATCCAGATCCACAGCAACCCGGATCTCCGTTTCCCTGGTCTTGCGCTGAACCAGCGCCTGTCGCTGTGTGGACAGCAGATCTGATACGATCTGCTTCCAACCCAATGTCGCAGGATCATACTGAATACCCCTGATACCCATATTCTCTGCTAATTCCAGGTCTGTTGCCCGATCACCGATCACATATGAGTTGCTGAAATCAAGATCACCATTCTGCAGTAGCTTTTTCACAAGGCCCAGTTTGGGTTTGCGACAGGCACAATTGTCCGATTCAAAATGAGGACAGATCAACACCTCATCGAACACAACTCCTTGAGACTCAAAGAGGTGCATCATTTTTTCATGTGGTATCCGGAAGTCCTCAGTCGGGTAGGAATCGGTTCCCAGACCGTCCTGGTTGGTGATCATAATAAGGCGATATCCAGCCTCCTGCAACTTGAGCAAGGCTGGAATCACACCAGGTTCCAGGCTCAGTTTTTCCAGACTATCTACCTGATAGTCAACCGGTGGTTCCTGGATCAGGGTTCCATCCCGATCGACGAGGAGCGTTTGTTTAGCACTCATAATGAATCTCCATATGCTTTTAAAGCTGCTATCAATCCGGCCTGTTCCGTTTCAGTTCCCATACTGATGCGGACACAGTTTTCCAATCCCAACTGGCTGGACCGATCCCTGATGATCACCCCCCTCTCGTCCAGAAAGGCTAGCAGATCAGCTGCACGCTTCACACGCAGGAGTAGAAAATTACCTGCACTGGGAAATATTTCATCTATAAAATCGAATGACTCCAATGCCGATCGAAGGGATTCTCTCTGACCATTGATAAAGTTCACCTCATCCTGCATGGCGGTGATGCCGATGGGGCTCAAGGCAGAGCGAGCTATTTCTACGCTTGTAACTGGTATGGGGTAAGGTGTGGACACCTTCTGCAATACTGCTATGATCTCAGGGTTGGCTGCCAGAAAGCCTGTGCGCAATCCAGCCAGGCCAAAGGCCTTACTCAGCGTGCGGGCAACGACCAGATTATCGTAGTTTTTGATCTCAGCTATAAAACTGGCGTCAGGAGCGAATTCAATATAGGCTTCATCAATGACCACGATGGATTTACCCCCGGTCATTTCCAGCACCTGGATGATATCCTCCCGATCCAATACATTTCCCGTAGGATTATTAGGGGAACACAGGAATATCAACTTGGGGTATGCCCCTGACATGGAGCCCCGCATCAGGTCCATACTGTAAACCCCCTTAAATGCAGCCAGATCCAGTTGAAAATCATCTGTCAGCGGCAGGGCCGCGGTTTCGATGGCCTGAGCATCAGCACTGATGCTGTACATTCCGTAGGTCGGTGGCGTGTAGATGATCAAATCCCGGCGGTACTCACAAAATGCCCGGACAAGCAGATCGATCCCTTCATCGATACCGCGGGTGACCAGCAGATTCTCTGCAGGACAAGCGGAGTAAGCGGCATAGGCGTTTAAAATTTCGGCGGGTTGAAATTGCGGATAGCGATTCAGCGCTTTCTCAAGTCCGCCGGACTTCTTTTCCAGGGGGTTCTCATTGGCATTCAGCCAGATATCGCCAGAACGTGTCTCCCGACCAGCAGAGGCGTAGGGTATCAATTCCTGAATATGGGGTGGACAAAGGTTTTGGATCCAGCTCATGCGTCCACCTCCTTTAGTCGCAATGCAACGGCCTGTTCATGAGCGCTAAGACCCTCTGCAGATGCCAGGGTCATGATACTCGACCCCAAAGCCTGCAAGCCTTCCCGGGTAAGCTCCTGAACGGTTGATCTGAGCTGAAAGTCTGTCAATCCGAGGCTGCTTGTGAATCGGGCTGAGCCGTAGGTAGGCAATACATGATTGGTACCTGAGGCGTAATCTCCAGCACTTTCCGGTGCCCAGGGACCCAAAAAGATGGAGCCAGCGTATTGAATGGCATCCAGCCATTGTCGTGGTTGATCGACCTGCAGGATCAGGTGTTCAGGGGCATATCGGTTACTCACATCGATCGCTTCCTGCAGTGTATCCACCAGAATGTAGCGGGCATGCTGCAGCGATTTTTCAATGATGTCCCGACGCTCAAGCCCCTGGGTCAATCGACTTACTTCAGTCATTGTGTCCGAGATCAGGGATTCAGAATCTGAGACCAACAGTACCTGCGAATCGGGGCCATGTTCAGCCTGCGAGAGCAGGTCAATCGCCACAAAAACAGGATTTGCCTGCTTGTCGGCGATCACCAGAACTTCGCTGGGACCTGCTGGCATATCGATGGCCGCTATCCCCTCCTGAGCAATAAGCTGCTTGGCTGCTGTCACGTAACGATTGCCTGGGCCAAAGATCTTATTTACAGCCGGGACAGATTCCGTCCCATACGCCAGGGCGCCGATCGCCTGGGCCCCACCTAGCTTACAGACTGTGTCGATTCCGCATTTTTCAGCGATGTAGAGTATAGCTGGAGCAATATTCCCTTCAGCGTCAGGTGGTGACATCAATACAGTCTCCGGGCAGCCTGCCAATTGGGCCGGGATCCCCAGCATCAGAGCCGTAGAAGGTAAAGGAACACTGCCACCAGGGACATACAAGCCCACAGACTGTTGTGGTCTGATCAGTACCTGACAGGTCACACCTCTGGTCGACTCAATGGGTGGCGGTTCAAGCCATTGCGCTTGATGGAAGGTTCTGATCTGGTCATAGGCCAGATCGATGGCCTTTTTCAAGGCTTCATCCAGCGTTTCCAGCGCCGTGCTGATCTCAGTCTCTGATACGCTCAGCGATTGAAGGTTTACGGAATCGAATCGACGGGTATACGCCAGCAGGGCCGTATCTCCCCTCTCCTTCACATCATTGAGAATAGCTCTGACCTGTGTATCAACGGTGGATGTTTCATCCTGAAAAGGCCGGGTCAAGGTCTCAGTTTGTTGCTTCTCAGATAGATTCTTCCATTCGATCATGGTTTACCCCAGCATCTTTTCTATGGGAAGGACCAGGATGGAACTGCCACCCAGGGCTTTTATTCGTTCCATGGTCTCCCAGAATACCGTTTCTGTAGCAACGGCATGGATGGCTACCATATCCTCTGAACCTGCCAGAGGGAGTATGGTTGGTTTCTCCGCGCCTGGGAGCAGATCCACAATGGTGTCCAGTTGAGTTTTAGGCGCGTGGAGCATGATGTATTTACTTTCCTTGGCCTGCATGACACCATTGATTCGGACCATGAGACGGTCGACCAACTTTTGAATGTCTTGCGAAAGTAAGTCCGGTTTTTGAATGGCAACTGCTGAGCTCCTGAAAATGGTGGCGACTTCCTTCAAACCATTGGCCTCCAGGGTGGTACCAGTGGATACGATATCACAGATGGCATCAGATAAGCCTGCTCTCGGGGCAACTTCCACGGATCCTTTTAACTGGACCGTTTTTGCCTTCACCCCCTGCCCTTTTAGATAAGCCCCTGTCAGATAAGGGTAGGTGGTGGCCAGAGTCTTGCCACCCAGGTCAGAGATGCTTTCGTACTGTTTTTCTTCCGGAAAGGCAATGGATAGCCGGCAGTTACCATAATCCAGCTGTTTCAATAAGTTGAACTCAGCTACCTCGCCCCGGGTCTGGCGTTTCAATTTGACTTCCTGAACGATGTTATCTCCAGCAAAACCAATATCTACCACACCATCCATGACCAAGCCAGGGATATCATCATCCCTTACGAAGAGTAGATCAATGGGCATATTCTTCACATGCATGATCAGTCTATCCTTTGGTTTATTCAGGTTCAAACCGCACTTTTTCAGCAGGTCCAGGGTTGCATCGCTGAGTCTACCAGACTTCTGGATGGCTATTTTCAATCGTGAGTCGCTCATGATCATTTCAATCTCTCCTTCGAGCCAATTTATCAATTTATCTGAGTTGTCTGGATATAAAAAAACCCCCAGGGAAGCCACTGGGGGTCGAAAATTCTGATCCTCCGAGTGGCAATGTTTCGTTCCAGCCACTCAGGTATTTATTGAGCTAGCTAGACCACAGAATGATGATGATAGTTCATCATATCAGAGGTCATATATGTACTAATGCTCAACATGCTGATGCTATTCTAGCTTTCGAATGCTCGGAATGCAAGCTGAATGATAGAATTTTTTATCAAGTAATGTTGCGACGGATATACAGTTCGACTCGGTCAGACATTACGAGTTATGGGAGATAGACACGATTCATATAGCGGTCAGTGGACATCGCTCAGATTGTGGGTAAATCGATATTGATACGCGTGAATTCCCCAGGCTTGGTATCAATCGTAATCTCTCCCTTGTGAGCTTCTACGATGCGGTATACGATCCACATCCCCAGCCCTGTTCCTTCGCCTTCCTGCTTCGTTGTGAAGAAGGGGTCGAATATATTCTGTCGAACATCATCTGGAATACCAGACCCATTATCCTCAACGCTTAAACGCAGCCACTCATTACCGTTCAGGTTAATTGTCTCACCTACGATCGTGATCTGCTTGCTCCCGTCAGGACCGGGATCTTTACTCTTCAACGCATCCCGGGCATTGGTTACCAGGTTCACGATCACCTGTTGAATTTCCTGCTTCCGACATCGAATGCTCGGGAGTTCTTTTGATACATCTGCATGCAAGGTGATCTGGTCGTGTCGAATTGTCGTTTTAACCAGAGATAATGTAGAAGCCACGATGGAATGCAGGGTAGCTGGTTTCAACTGCCTCTCATTCTCAACACGGGCATATCCCAGCAGGTCTTGAATTAATGCAGTGATGCGTTTTGACTGCTCCTGAATCACCAGGCTGTACTCATGGGCTTCAGAACCTGCATCTACAGCTTCTTCCAGGAACTGTGAATAAGTGGTTATGCCCTGGAGTGGATTATTGATCTCGTGAGCAACACCACTTGCAAACGTACCAACTGCTCGCATTTTGAGCGATTGCCTGATCTCTGCTTCAAGCGCACGTCTATGACTCATGTCTCGGGTCGTACCCTGAATTGCGACAGGATTCCCATTTTCATCAAAGACAGCTCTGCCATGAACTTCCACGGCTACTGAGGAACCGTCCTTTTTAAGCATATCCAGCTCAACAACCACCCCCTCAGCGTTTGGTCCCTCCTGAATTTTATCGCGGATGAAACCTTCTACCGTGGTCAAGTCATCTGGCAGCACGTGTTCTTTCATCCGGGTTCCGACGAATTCAGATACTGAGTAGCCCATCTGTGTCTCAATAGCCTGATTCACATAGGTAAAGACTAATTCTGGATTCATTTCCCAGATGACATCCAAGGTGTTTTCTGCAAGACGGCGATAACTCTTTTCACTTTCGTGTAATTCAGCCTGTGCCTTTTTCCTAGTAGTCAAGTCACGAATGATGCCTACCAGACTGGAAGGCCAGCCCAGGTCTTCATTCAGTTTAACAATCGTGATCTCAACAGGCACCAGGTGCCCATCTTTGTGCTTCAGGTTCCATTCAGAGCGGGCTATGCCTTGATCTTCCAGGGTGGGTTCAACAAGCGAACCAAATGATCGGAAGGTGCCGTCATCGTCATGGAGAACAGCTGTTGAGTGACCAACAAGCTCCTTTTCTGTATAGCCCAAAATCTTTTCTATCGCGCGATTGCAGCCAATGATCTCACGGTTCGGTGGACCGACAAGAATGACTGCTTCTCCAAGATTCGCCATGACGCTATTAATAAGACTCTCAGATTTCTCGGCTACAGCAGCACGCGTCATACTAGCTACATTGGCAGAGGCACGTCGACTTAACCAGAATACGAGAGCAGTAGTGGCAGCAACAAACAGCAAGCCCTTGAATGTTTGTACTATTGTCCTGGCATCATCGCTGGTAAAAAGGAGATTAACAATAAAGTCGGTTGCAAATATCCAGGCGGCACTGAGAAGAAAATAGAGTAGTGTCAACCGTAAAGCTTGATTCACATTTTGATCAGAGCTCTGATGTGTAAAGATCATGCTATATCTCCCGACCTGCAGTGGGGCACAGCCTGAATCACATAATAATGTTCCTGCGCGATACCTGGACTATTTATGAGGGAAAACCATTGATTTATCTGATATTCCATTATGATTCTCGTTCCTTCCCTCTTCATTCCTGGTCTCAATAAGACCAGTTGTTATACTTTAGAAACTGAAAAAATCCAGTACCGTTCTCATGTTTGGTAGGTTTCTCATTATGTGCGTCTGCGATGGGAGATACGTGCGCCGAAGTATAATCTGCTAGTGCGTGCGATCAAGATGACTTAATGGCGGCGAGAAACACCCATTTGTCAAGCATTTCTGCGCATTCTGTAGGTCCAGTCCTTGCTACTGAGCTTTTCCTGCGCTGAGCAATGAGAGTCGGTCTGTTACACCGCTTCACCTCATCAATGAAGGCGCTATTATGTGCACGAAACTGGGAATATGGTTGAACATCTTTATTTTATATGAGCATAGGGTTTTCATTTTCAGTTATCCTGCAGTTATCCTTTTCATGATAATATGCAATTCATTTTACTCTTTGGTAAAGTAGTATTATTCCAGGCACTTTCGATGATAAATATCACATGTGCCAGCAAATATCAAGGCTGGCGCAAGGGGCCAATTGTGAGAGCAGGGCGACCACTTGATCTGAGGTATCCAATTGCTCGGGGGAGCTGTGGTGCTCCCCTATTTTATCCGCCTTCTCGAGCCCCGCAGGATGCGGGGGTGCGAACAGAACACCCCGGGTTTACCTGGGGGGATCCATTTTTCCGCACCGCCAAATTGTTAAGACGCATGGAAAATTAAGCATTAATTTTTTCTCTCGTCAGCTTTTCCATAAGAGCGACTTCAATTGGCTTACTCGCTTCCCCAAAATATAGGGTTTGGTGTGGAAATGGGATTTCAATTCCGGCATCATCAAAAGCCAGCTTAATTCGGCGTAAATATTCTCTGCCGACCTGCCATTGACGAATGGGTTTCGTTTTGATCCTGCCCTTGATCACAACCGCAGAGTTATCAAGTTTATCTACTCCGAAGACTTCTGGTTCTTCAAGCATAAATGAGCCCACTTCTTCATCTTGTTTGAGTTCAGCACCGACTGCTTTCATAACTTCGATCACTTTGTCTGTATTTTCCTTATAGGCAACACCGATATTAAATACGTAAGCGGACCAATCATTGGTCAAGTTGCTGAGTGTGCTTACATTGCCATTTGGGAAAATATGAACGATCCCCCCGAGATCTCGCAACACAATGGTTCGGAAATTAACCCGTTCGACGAGACCGCCGGTACCATTTACGATGGCCACATCACCCACGCGAACCTGATTTTCAAGGATGAAGAAGAAGCCTGAAATAAAATCACGGACCAGATTCTGTGCTCCAAACCCGACCGCTAGTCCAACAATACCAGCACTGGCAAGAATTGGCGCCACATCAACACCGATCTCCTTGAGTATGATCAGGAGTGTGGTTACCCAAAGGACGATAAAAGCTGCCTGTTTCAACAGACGAATGAGGGTTTCCACCCTTTTTTCAGCCTCAGATGCTGGCTCTTCCGTCGTTTTGCTTTGTTTAAGCAGCCGATGTTCCAGTTGTCTTAATGTTTTTCGCAGAATATGCATGCCCACCCACGCCAGAATCAAAATGATTAAGATCCTGGTGCCGGTAATTCTGAGCTGGACCCAGTTTATCCCTTGAAGTTGATCTAAAAGAACATCCATCATATTTTCCTTTTATCAGTAATGATTAACACAATTATGCATGTGGGATTATTTGACGATCACCTCTAACATCATTCATCAAATCAATATAGTTGGAACCATGGGTTCATCTATGCTGCCTAACGTTCCACTCACTGGGCTGCGACACGCACCGCCCTTTCACGGCTTGTTCGGATCTGGAGCAGTATCCACTTCAGAACTTATCCGACCAAACCTTCACGCCTTGCATGATCATCTCTATTGAGATCGTACCGACGAACAAAGCCGTGATGCGACCCGCAATTTCAATATACCTTTCAACCAGCGGCTCGCGTTTTGGACGCACGATATCGTGTATCGCCTTCAGGCCAATCATGAGCACGATTGAGATCACTACAGCGGCCAGTATTACACCACAAGCCGAAACAACCTCGTGGTGTTTCCCGATAATGACACTTGCACTGATGGTACCTGGTCCAATGAGGATCGGCATCGCGATTGCACCAGCCAAGTGCTCGGATTCACCGCGCAGTATCTCTATCGCCGTTGGTCCGCGAAATACAAACTGTAATCCAATGAGCAGGAACACGATGCCGCCAAAGATCTGAAACGACGCGAACTCGGCTTGCATGACATCGGAAAATACTGTATCACCAAGGACGGCGAAGAGACAAAATACGATAATTGCAATGAATCCGGCCCGAACCAATACGCGAGTAAACTGAGTGAGATCGAGCTTCTGAACCACATCTATAAGGTAGATGATCAGGAGAAACGGGTTCAGCAACATGAGCAGCAAGGTTGAAGATCTGATCAGGTCTGCCATTTCAGCTCCTAGCCATCGAATATGCACCCCTGTTGTGCTGGAGTTCTTTTGCTATTCTTGATGCCTTTGCATGCTCAGCAAGATCAGGATCATATTCCACTTGTAACCCCAACCTGAAGGAAATGGAGTTTCTAAAATAGACAGGAAGTCTCAATGCCGCATCAACTATGATGCTTTCTTTCCTATGAATAATTGCATTATATCTTCTTGGTGAACCCCCCAGATTTCTGCCGAGCTGATTCTGACTTATTCCCATGGGGTTAAGATATTCTTAAAATAGTTTCTCGCCAGCGTGAATAGGGTCGATCTCCCTACAGCTAGGTGCTCTCATCATGTGTTTTGAACGCTTTGATGGGCGCTGTTGGTCACTCAATTCTTAATTAAAATGTCTTCAATGCCATCCCATACGTGTTGCCTTAATCGCAAGCGGTTATTTATGGTGAAAATCAACATAATGTTTTTATCCATATACCAGGCGATCTGACTCTCAAAATGGGGCAGTCCACCGCCACGCGCTAGCACTTTACCACTGTTGGGCTTCTGGAGAACATGAAATCCATACGCTTCACCCTCGATCTGTTCAGTAGACATTTTTTGTAGACTCCTATTTGTTAAGAGCTTTCCCTGTCCCAGGGCGATCAGAAATGTGTGCAAATCACCTACGTTCGTTATTATCCCGCTAGGGCCACGATCGCCCCACACTGCCTCGGGTGGATGGAAAGCTTGCAGGGAGTCTACTGTTTCACCCGTGTAACCAATGGCAGCATTTTTGAGCGTTTCACTAGACCCCATTCAAGCCAGTCTAGGGTGGCAAAGATTGAAACCGGTGATCCTACTGTTTCACTAGATCTTATCATTAAATCTCTTCTCGCTCTTGGCGCCTCAAAAAAGCAGCTTGCAAGAGCTATTTCCTCCTAAGTCATAGTTTTCAGTGCACAAACATTTACTGATTGGGAGCGGTTCATTCGGCTATTTGATTAGTCAATCAGCACAATACTGTTTTCTTCACACCATTCTCGGAGAGTCTGTTCCTGCCTTGTGTTTTCAAAATCATACCACTTTTGCAAAGACCCGCGCTCTTCAAGGAAATCTTTGTATCTTGCGTACGCTCCTCTTTTTCTAAATATTTTTCTAACTTGGTCCAAATCATCAGGGAGATTTTGTTCAACAAATTCAAACACCAGATTTCTTCCTAAATCAAGGTCGTTCTTGTGTGGAATCTCGATGTAATCTTCACGATCGAATAGATCCTCAGGTATCTCATCGTCATCACCATATTCTGAACTATAAAATATCTCTCCTGTTTCTTTGCAAATAATCGCAATATTCTCTGTCAAGTACCCAGAACTAACGAATTCAAATGCGAGGTCTATGTCTGCAAATTTGAATTTCATAGAATATTCTCGCTCAGGCTAATGTTCTGCGCTTTAGCTACCCTCTCGGGATAGCAAATTTGCACGTGATATTGAATATCCGCATCTCATAAATGTTTGGTTCGGCTCCATCGCAGGTCAGCTACAAGCGCTGGTTAGTTGCTCAATCTTTCAAGGAATTCT
>JAIPJM010000008.1 GCA_021734255.1 Fidelibacterota bacterium
TTACAATACAGATGTTCCACCTTCTCATAGATGAAACGAAAACTGATGGCCTTGTCGATCTTACGTAACAGATGATCCTCTGGAACCAACTGATCCAGCGTGACCAACTCCATCTTGTTGTTGTGGGAACTCTTTTCTCCTAGCATTGGACAAATTAAAAAGCTCCCGCCTTATCGACGAGAGCTTTTTCAACAGTCTGAGGCTGAATTTCAGCCTCTTTTTTTTGAGCGAGAGACCGGACTCGAACCGGCGACAACCACGTTGGCAACGTGGAGCTCTACCAACTGAGCTACTCTCGCAAAATTGTCCAGCTACCCCGAGGTAGCTTAAAAGCGGCGAGAATATAAATCCCGTGATGGGGAGCGCAAATAGTTTTGATCAAAATTACATATTTCAGCTGAATTCTTATATCAAAACTATATGAATATATATCATTTATTGATCTCATTACCGCTATTTGGCTTATCTGCAATATCGAATAAATACAATATAAATAACTATATAACGTATGAAATAGCGCCTTGGCATGTGCTTTGGAGTATATGACCTGTATGAATGATAGTGCAATCGACAGCAAAGGAGCAAAAATGAAAATAAGAGCGCTTACATTAGTCGTGCTGATGCTTACAGTGGGTACCATCGGTTTGTTTGGTGAGCCCAGATCAAATAAGGAATGCTGTACGCCTCAGCCAGTGGGAGGAATCGAGGCTTTAGAGCAAAATACCATCTATCCGCTTCTGGCGGATCGCTATGGTGCAGAAGGTGACGTGATCGTTAAGTTTGTAGTAAATGAGGCTGGTCAGGTTTCAAATATCAGCGTGCAAAGTTCTGGCGGAAAATTATTCGATCAGTCAGCCATTGACGCTATTAAGACCACCAAATGGCATCCAGCCATGCAGAATGGCGAACCTGTCGCCGTCGCATATTCCCAGGAATTCAACTACAGGATCAACTAAATCATAATCTCCTGATAAACAGCTACCCATATTATTAAAACAGGCAGGATATTCATTCTGCCTGTTGCTTTCTAGAGGGGTTTTATGTTGATCTCAACCTTGACCATGTTGTATTTGAGCGTCTTAAGGGCATCAATTGCGGCATCAATATCCATACTATAATTTTCCACACTCCCATAGCTTAGCAAATGAGAAACTGATAGCTCATAAGCACCGGCAATTTTGGTCAGAGTTGAGAGGGTGGGATCGGCAAGCCCGCGCTCTAATTTACTGACATAACTTCGATCAAGACCGGCCTGATCAGCGAGATCTTTTTGTAAAAGGTGATGTGATTTTCTAACTGTTCTCAATTGCAAGCCGATATTCATTGCGGTACCTCCAGTAAGAGGGCTTCAGTTGTGATGCTAAGACAAGAAAATATAACAAGAAACGTGTTGAAAAAATAAGAGTTTTTGAGAAGTTACTGTTTGAAACATGAAAGTTATTATCTTGTGTCATGCACGGGTCTAGTGACACCAGCGAAACATTGTCCTTGAGAAAACTCATGATCTGGGAGCAGCTTGAATCCAGAGGTGTTACTGATGCTGCCATACTTGATGCCTTCGAGAAAATTCCAAGACATCTGTTTATTCCCCACGTGTCGCTGGAACAGGCGTACGGAGATTACCCCATCGGCATCAAAGCGGGTCAAACCATCAGTCAACCATTTATTGTGGCCCTGATGATCCAGTACCTGGATCTGACACACCAACATCAACTCTTGGAGATAGGGAGTGGGAGTGGGTACGCGACGGCGCTTCTCAGCCTGCTATGTAAGCAGGTGGATGCACTGGAAGTATATTCGGACCTGCTCGAGGATTCCCGGAAAGTCATTCAATCACTGGATCGTGACAATGTCAGATTCATACACCAATCCGCCTGGGAACATATCGACTCGAATACTGTTTATGATCGTATTGTCCTATGGGCCAGTCCACCGAGAGTACCCGCCCATCTTTTTGACATCTTGTCCGATGAGGGAGGGGTGCTGGTGAGTCCAGAAGGAAAGTATGATCAATACGTCAATATTTATACCAAGCGATCAGGAAAAATACAGAAAAACAGACGGGATGCGGTTAGATTTGTACCATTGGTGCAGGGCACTCTGGATGAGATAGATAGATAACGAAAAGGGTTTTTAGAATGGAACGACTATACAAATCACGTACTGATAAAATTTTTGACGGCGTCTGCGGAGGGATCGGGCACTATTTTGGAATCGATCCGGTCATTATTCGTTTACTCTGGATATTATTGGTGTTGTTCGGTGGCACCGGTGTTGTGGCCTATCTCGTTGCGATGATCATCATTCCCAAAGAGCCAGAGATCGCTGTGGATAAAGACCAGAAAGAGAACGTACAAGTGGTGACCACTTACTCACAGAAGTTTTGGGGAGGTCTCCTGATCATTGTCGGAATATTCTTGCTCATCGGCCTTATCGGGCCCGTTGGCGGCCTCTTTGCTGGTGCCGCCGTTATCATGAGTAGTGCCTTCTGGCCTCTGCTGGTGATCGCCTTAGGTCTGTATCTTTTCATTGGTCAAGGTGGAGGGGGAGGCTATAAATCTCAGATTAATGAAGTATTCCCGCCTGGAAAGCAGCTTCGCAAATCCACCACTGATCGAAAAATATCAGGCGTATGTGCGGGGATAGGGGAGTATTTCAATATCGATGCCAATATAATTCGCATTTTCTGGGTGATGGCCACATTAGGCTCATTTGGTTTTGGTATTCTCGCCTATTTAGCACTGGCAATATTCCTTGAAGATGGGGAATAGCCTTATCAGGACAAAATCCTGCAAAATATTCGTTCTATTTATTCTGGGAATTCTGGCAACTATCCAGGCTCAGAATGTTTATGAAATTGGGACTTTCGTTAGCTATCCGGCAGGCAAGCACATTAATCATAGCTATTTCAGTACATGGGATGTTTTCTTTGCCAGCGAGGACGGGGTGTTGGTCTATAATCATCAGGAAGGTAAGTGGAAGAATCCCCTAACCGCCAGTGATGGTCTTTCACAGTATCCTGCGCTGCTGGTCTGGCATGACCAGGCGGCCAGAAATGTCTGGATCATTACACCTGACTTCGTCTTTATCTATGATGAACTTTCCGCCTGGATGTCACGCCAATCGCTACCAGAATATACTGAATTCAACGGTAAATACAGGCTCGGTCTGCTCGACGATAAAGTGATCATTCGGTCGCAAAATGAAACAGCCGACAACAATACCTCAGCCATCTTTTTCAAGGGGACAGGTGCCTTTGATCAGTGGGGCCTGGATTCCATGCTAAACATCAATTGGGATCAGGTGCGCTGGGTAAATCCAGGAGTCAACGCATCCAAACAGCTGCTTCCGGCTCAGGCAATCGATGGAGGTCAACTGGATATCTCGGGGCGCATTCAATTGGATGGCTATCCAGCACAAGCTGCCTGTGAGGTCTCAACTCTGGTCCAGGATGATGTGGGAAATGAAGCATTTTTGGGTACTTACGGAATGGGCATCTTTCACCGGAAAATACGTGGCGGGACCTTCAAGCCATTACCCTTTGGATTACTCACGCCTGATGTTATGTCATTATACCAATGGGGGGATAGCCTGATTGTCGGCGGGCGGGCTGGGGTTACTGTCCTCCATGATTACCATCCACACTATTACGAGGCTTTGCGAGACCCGGTCTATGACTACTCATTCGTTTCCTCGATCGCTGAATATGAGTCTGATGTCTTCATTGCTGGCCGTCAGGGTGTATTCCAGAAGGCACAGGGGACTACTCAGTGGACACGGCTGCTCAAGATGGATGACCTGGTCAGTAAACGGATATATTCAATAGCAGCAGGTAATGATGGATTGGTGATGATCGGGACAGAACGCAATGCATATCTCTACCATGAATCAGGTTCATTGATCCATACACTGTTTTCAAGTGGCCTGGATTGGCCCGTGTTCGATGTCAAGTATTCCCATGGCGTATTCTACCTCTCAACACTTTATGGCCTGTACGTATTTGATTCAGATATCATGAAATTCACGGATCGAATCACAAGTCACGGTCAGGTCGAGTCACCACATACCGATGCATCCATTGACCCCATGTATGAGGCGGTAATTGATTCTGCCCAACTCTGGGCGAGCTCTCACCGTGGATTGCTACACCTGAATTTGACTACGATGGACGCTGGATCCGTTCTTGCTCCTTCCACTCCGTTCAAACCCCGAGGTATCGCATTTGTCGGGGGACGGGTCTGGATCGGAACAGAAGTGGGGCTTCAGAGTTATGCCTATAAAACATCGTCCTGGCGACATTATACCCATAATGATGGTCTAATAAGTGATTTTATCACTGATTTGGTTGCTAATGAAGAGTATATTTGGCTTGGTACTAATCTTGGATTAACGAGGATAAAGTGGAAAAACCTATATTAAAGGCAGTGCTGGTAGGATCGTTATTGCTCCTGGTAATGCTCGGCTGTGCCAATGAGAGAGTAAACGACCCCAATGATCTCACCTTGCCTGACTTTTCGTTTGCAGCCTTATCCGATCCGCTCATTGATCGTGAAAATATAAAAGTCTCAGTGCATGTAAAGATTCCCTATTCTGGTCTGCAGTTCATACGGAGCGGAGAGCGGTATCTCGCGCGCTATGAAATTTCTGCAAATATCGCCGATGCAGACGATAACAGGCTGGCTGGAGCGATCTGGAGTGATTCACTCTGGATGGCAACCTACCAGGAGACCCGAAACACAGATGAAACGGCCGTTTCAGTTAAATCATTCGTGGTCCCAGCATCTGAAATGCTCCTGACGGTTCGCGTCACAGACCTGTATACCAAGAAGTCCCGTATCCTCAAAGACCAGATACTGCAGTCCAATATGTATCAGGGTGAGTTATCATTGGGGAATATCATGATCATGGATAATGTTACCTCCGCAGGTAATAACATCCTCATGGGTCAATCATTTTATGAGGTAGTGGATACACTCAAATTCAAGGCGAGGATCCTGGGAAAACACCCGCCCTACCAGCTCAGGTATGAGCTCAAGGTCAAAGATGAAATACAAAAGGCAAGTACGGTGGATATCGATCATGCCGGTCCCATTGATTCCTTACTGGCTTTTACCATACCCCTCAGCGATATGCAGTACGCCAACTACACACTCATCCTGTCTGCCCAGGATGGAAATGATCATCAAGTCATGACGCAGGCTCATTTTCGTGTCAGATTGAAAGGTATTCGCTACGATATCGGTGATATTGATGAAGCCATTAAACAGCTTGTCTATATTGCCAGTGATAGGCAGATCAGAGCGATCATGGACGGTTCGCTGAAGGAAAAGACAGAAAAGTTCAACACCTTCTGGAAAAACCTTGATCCATCTCCGGGTACCAAAGACAACGAACTCATGGAGGAATATTATCGACGCGTTTCCTTTTCGATCGAAGCGTTCACAGTTGGTGTTGACGGCTGGCGGTCTGACAGGGGAATGATCTACATTCTTTACGGTCCACCTGATGAGATCCAGAGAGGTCCATTCAATATTGATCAGAAGCCATATCAGGTATGGGACTATTACCACCTTGGCAAGCGATTTGTCTTCAGGGATAGATCCGGATTCGGTGAGTATACTCTGGATTATTCGTATATTGGTGAGAATGATTGGCGCTTCAATTACTGATCCCAATTCTATTATCTAAGTTATTTAAATAATCCTGCTTTAGCCCTTAATTAGTAAGTGCTATTGGAAAAAATATTTCTAGATTTTGGACCGACCCAAATATATGGTTTTTGGGCAAGGTTTTGGAGCGCATCCTAGTCCTGAAGGCTCATATCAGGCACAAGAGGGTAAATGAATACAACATTATCAAATTTTCGCAACTGGATGGGTGTTGATGTAGCCGTTGACCTTGGCACAGCCAATACACTGATCTATGTCAGAGGGCAGGGGATCGTGCTGAATGAACCCTCCATCGTCGCCAAATCAAAATCATCGGGTAAGGTGATAGCCGTCGGGAATGAAGCTAAACGGATGGTTGGCAAAGTTCATCAGGAGATCGAGACCATCAGACCGCTCCGGGATGGTGTCATTGCTGATTTTGAGATGGCAGACAGTATGCTCCAGGGGTTTTTGAATAAATTACCGATCTCAAAGCTCGCCCGTCCAAGAATGATCATTTGCGTACCCTCCGGTATTACAGAAGTAGAAAAAAGAGCGGTAAAAGAATCTGCTGAACGGCGGAACGCCAGAGAAGTATTCCTCATCGATGAACCTGTTGCAGCTGCGATCGGTATCGGCATTGATATCAGCGAGCCGGTTGGAAATATGATCGTAGACATTGGGGGAGGTACCACTGAAATTGCTATTATTGCCCTGAATGGGATCGTAACATCTGAATCTCTTCGTGTCGCTGGCGATGAAATGGATGAGGCCATTATCCAGCACTTTAAAAGGGATCATAATCTCCTCATCGGTGAACGAACGGCTGAGAGCATTAAATGTAATGTTGGTTCGGCACTGCAGGGGACCGACTATACGCTTTCTGTAAAGGGCAGGAACATGATCGCTGGTATCCCCAAGACCATTGAAGTCTCTTCCTCTGAGATCAGGGATGCGTTGAGAGACACGATCGATCTGATCGTAGATGCCGTAAAAATGTGCCTGGAGCGTACCCCACCAGAGTTGAGCTCCGATCTGCTTGACCGCGGGATCATCCTCACTGGCGGTGGTGCTCTGCTTCAGGGATTTGACAAGCGTATGCGCCTTGAGGTCGATCTCCCGGTCAACGTTGCAGAACATCCGCTGCTCTCAATCGTCCAGGGAACAGGCAAGGTACTTGACTCTATTGAACGATTCGAGGACGTACTGTATTAACCTTATTTTCAGTTCCGGAGAGTAGGACATGTCACCCTCTGTTTCTCCACTGACACGCTATAAATCTCTGCTTCATCTCCTGGTGGCGATGGTGCTTTCACTCATCATTATTGGCTCGAACACAAGTACCCTTGTTGTGCAGGGTCGTAATATTGTGCTGGAGAGCGCAGCTTATCTTTATGTCCCCTTTCAATGGATAGAGACCATTTTTCAGATCAGTGGAAAATATAACGAACTTCAGAAAAGCCATATTAAAGCCCAGATCGAGTTGAATAAATACAAGACATTGGTGCAGGAGAATCAGAGGCTAAGGAATATGCTCGGATTCAAGAGTGAATCAGGGTTTAGCGTGATACCTGCGAATGTCCTCTCAGATGTCGGCAGCCATACCATGAGTAGTTTGACCGTGGATCAGGGGTCTGTAGATGGGGTTGAAGTCCTGTCCGGGGTTGTAGATGCCCAGGCTCAATTGGTTGGCAAGGTAGTAGCACTTTCACCTACAACGGCATTGATCCAATTGATCAATGATAAGAATTTTCGCGTTTCAGTCAGGGAACTCCGTTCCAGGGATGTGGGTATTCTCAGCTATACGCTGAGCAGGGGATATGTGATTCAGGATGTGCCTAAAAACGCTGAGGTCATCGCCGGTGATTCCGTTGTAACTTCAGGATTCAGTGACATTTTCCCTGAGAATATATTTGTTGGCTGGGTCGCAGATATCTCACCTGTAATCGAGGACTACGTGAAATCTGTGCAAGTTGATCTGGCAACAGACTTTAATCGCCTGGAAGAGGTATTCATACTGAAGCAAGATGATTGATACCATTAAATATAGCGTCCTTGGGTTATTCGTACTCATCTTTCAATGGATGCTTGGCGATCTTTTCAGTATTTTCGGTGTGATTCCCAGCTTCCTGGTCATATACATTATTTACGTTGGCCTGACCGGTAGTCAATTATCAGCTATCTGGATCGGGTTCGTCATGGGTTTCACCATGGATTCACTGGTAGGTACCGACATGATCGGAATGACTGCCATGGCACTGGCCCTAACCGGGTACCTGGCAGGTCTCTTTCATGATCGTATCGTGAGGGTCCCGGTTATCATGCAATATCTCATCTATACTGGATTCCTGCTCATCTACTTCACCTTCACGGTGCTGGTCATGCTTCAGGATTCGCAGTGGAGTGCGGGCAATATTGTATTTCTTATTCTGCTCCCCAAGACGATATACACCTTAGGACTGATGACTGGAATTTTCATCCTGCTTCGCGTAGGAGTCGATTAGGTGCTTCAAGGTAAAAACATCGTCGAAGGTTGGCGATCGCTCTTTATCCAAGGATTGCTTGCTTTACTCTTCCTGATCCTGGCAGGCAGATACTATTACCTCATGATCGTATTTCATGAGAAATACGCAGAAAAAGCCGCTGCGAATCATATCCGTGCTGTTCCTGTCCTCGCTTCGAGAGGGGTTATCTATGATAGAGCAGGAAACACCATTGTTGATAATGCACCCAGCTATACGATCTCCGTCATCCCTATCGAGGTGAAAAACAAGTCTGAATCTCTGAAGCGGCTTTCGGATGTAATGGAGGTCTCAGTTGAAGAGATCAATCGCAGGATCGCGAAAAACCGCAGAGGATCGTTCGCACCGGCCAAGGTATTTAGCCGGGTACCGTTTGAGAAGATATCTCACTTGCAAGAACATCGTCTTGAACTTATTGGTGTGACCTACAGTATTGAACCTATTCGTAATTATGTATCGAATATCGATCTTTCCCACGCACTGGGATATACCCGTGAAATAAATCGCGATGATCTGAACCGTTTTAGTGGGGAACAGGATTATCAACCAGGGGACCAGGTTGGGTGGAAGGGTCTTGAAAAATTCTACGAGGCAGAACTGCATGGCAGGAGAGGATTTAGATATATCGAGGTAAATGCTCTGGGCCAGGAGATCGGAGAGATGACCGATAGAGAGCCCGTAAACCCGGTTCCCGGCCACGACATTTATCTGACAATTGATTCGAAGATCCAGAGAGCAGTCGAAGCAGTCATGGCTGATTCTTCCGGTGCCGTGGTCATCCTGAACCACAGCAATGGCGAAGTCCTGGCCTATCAAAGTAGCCCAGGCGTGGATCTGGAAATGTTGAGTGGCAGGATCTCCGCGAAGGACTGGAATGAATTAACCACCAACCCCAGGAATCCCTTATTTGACAGGGGTATTCAGGGACTCTATCCGGCAGGTTCAACCCTGAAACCTTTATCTGCTCTATTTTCGCTGGAATATTTGAGTAACGCAAAAGAAAGAACATATCGTTGTAGAGGAAGTTACCGCCTGGGGAATAGATCTTTTGGCTGTTGGAAGCGGGGCGGTCATGGCCAAATGAATCTTCATCAGGCGATCGAGCAGTCCTGCAATGTCTATTTCTACAATCTGATCCAGGATATAGGTATTGAGAACTGGGCGATGGTCGCAAGAGAGTTCGGTTTTGGAGAGTTGACAGGTATAGATATTCCCCGTGAGAATAAGGGCTTGGTACCTGATACCCGCTACATGAATAGAAAATATGGTGAAGGGAAATGGACGCGGGGAAATCTGTTGAATATCGTTGTAGGCCAGGGAGATGTGTTGGCAACGCCGCTTCAATTGGCCCAGTTTGCCGGTATGATCGCTCAGAAGGGTGTCCAATATCAACCCCATCTTGTGAATAAGATTTTATCAAAAAATGGTCAGTTGATCCTGGAGAATAAACCGGAGGCTGAGCTGAAGGTGGAGGCGTCAGAGGAGACCTGGCAGTTTATACAAGAAGCCATGTATGCAGTCGTTAATGGTAAAAAGGGAACGGGCAAAGCAGCGCGCCATAGAAACGTGGAGGTCTATGGGAAAACGGGAACAGCTCAGAACCCACATGGAGAGGACCACGCCTGGTTTATCGGTTTTAGCCTGGATAAACGGTATCCATACGCCTGGGCAGTTCTACTAGAGAACGGCGGTGGTGGTGGCGGTATTGCGGCACCATTTTTTGGACGGGTTTTAAGAAGGATCATAGAGGAATAGAAGATGCAGATCAGAACCTACCTGCTTGATCAATTACGCGATCTGGATTGGACGCTCCTGTTGCTCGCTATCCTTTTAGCGCTAAGTGGCCTGACTGCCATTTATAGCATAGAGGTCCAGCACGGAACGAGTGCAGGATACTTTGCCAGACAATCCATGTGGACCGTGCTGGGCATTGCCCTTTTTTTTACAGCATTTTATACATCCCGAAAAGTGATCCACAATTTTGCCTATATTGCCTATGCTGTTGGCATCCTGCTACTCCTCATCCCCATCACAATAAATAGAGGGGGAGCAGTTACCCGCTGGATCATGATCGGGAATTATGGGTTCCAGCCCTCAGAATTTATGAAAATTCTACTGGTAATTGGTTTGGCAAAATATTTCGGTGACCATAAACGGAAACTGTCCACCTTCAAGGAACTCATGACTCCACTGGCCATGACCTTAGTGCCCATGTTTCTGGTACTTATTCAACCTGACCTTGGTACGGCACTTGTATATTTCGCGATCTTATCGACCATCATTTTCTGGGCCGGGATCAGACCCTTGTATTTCTTCCTGTTACTGGCGCCTGCTATCTCTATGCTGGCAGCTTTCCAGACCTTGACTTTTTTCCTCTGGATGGGCTTGATTCTGGTTGTCCTTTATTTTGGGAACCAGCCCTTTTGGACCAAGGTACTTAATTTTGGGATCAATATATTCCTTGGTGGTATCACCAACGTCCTCTGGGGCGTACTGAAACCCTATCAGCAACAGAGGATACTTTCACTGTTCAATTCTGACTTGGACCCACTGGGAGCCGGTTATCAGGTCTCCCAATCTCTTACCGCCCTCGGAGCTGGTGGGCCATATGGAAAAGGATTTGGGGAAGGTACACAAACTCATCTCAAATTTTTACCGGAACAGCATACGGACTTTATTATGACAGTTATCGGGGAGGAGTTTGGGTTTATTGGGGTGAGCATTGTTCTCGTCTTATTCTATTTCCTGTTGGCCAAATTGATCACCCTGGCTTATAGTGTAAAGTTCAGGTTCGATAGCGTCATTTTGATCGGAGTGGCAGCTATCCTGGTCTTCCATATTTTCATCAATTTGGGTATGATCGTCGGCATCATGCCAGTGACGGGAATTCCCCTTCCGTTCATTAGTTACGGGGGGTCCTTTATGTTAACCTGTATGATACTGGTGGGATTGGCTGCGAATATGGCCATCATCCGGCGTGCTGTATAAGTCTATACATGGGATGTAGTCCAGAATATTAAACATTGCTAGACTTTGATACAAGGTTAAATTTACGGCCGTATGATTTCTTGTCTAAACTCCCAGCAGAAAGTGATGGAAACCATGTTTAAAAGTAGTATCGCAATCTTATTAATCTCTGCCCTTTTTATCGGGTGTTCCGGTTCAAAAGATTTGGAACAGGATGTCGCACAGGTCAAGCGGGAGAATTTTGAGACTGATAGCGTACTCGTCATGTTGGACAGTCGTCTTCAGGAATTCTCAAAAGAGGTAAAGGCGATGCGCGAAACATACAATGAAAACCACATCAGCCTGGAAAATCTCTATAAAGCGAATGCTGTGGCAAAGAAGAATTTGGAAGAACTGGGTGCACGGGTGGCAGAAGAGGCAGCGCTGAGAGATTCGGCCATCGCGGAGTCAACTGGCCAGAGTGAAGAGCAGATCGCTGGTTTACAGGCTGAACAAGACAGCCTCCGTCACTCGCTGTCTGGGCTGACCAGTTCTATCCAGGGGATGCAATTTCAGGTCGATAGCATTTATGCCATGATCGATATCGAGAATCTCGCCGTCATGGAAGAGAATATGCTCCAGGCCCAGGAAGAAATAAGCCGTCTGGATTCGTCCTTCTCAGAATTCCAGCTGACGGTGGCCGACCACATGATGAGTGCAGAGGATCAGCTTGCGACTCTGGAACGACATGCCAAAGTGCAGGATAGTGCAAACTATGACATCCTGTCACAGCTGGTATTATTGGAGAATAAGATCATCACCTTAACAAATTCATTCAATGAGCTGATGGCCATGCCATCACCTGCCCAGTCCATGACTGCGCCTCCGATGCAGTCGACGCAACCTGACTACACTCAGCCAGCCATGCCTAATGCAGCGAAAATGGACTATGAAACATACAAACAGAATTATATCGATGCACTGAGCGCCTATCAGAATGGTAATCATATGCAGGCGATCGATGCCTTCCGGGTGCTGCTGATGAATGATTCCTCAAATGATTATTCTGACAACGTTCAATATTGGATAGGGGAATGTTATTATGCACTTGATGACTATGCACGTGCGATAGATGAATTCACGAAAGTATTCCAGTTCCAAGATTCAAATAAGTACTCAGATGCGCAATTTAAAATAGCGAAATGCTATTTAAGTAGTGGTAACAATAATCGTGGATATGCAGAGCTGGAGCGTCTAATTGAAATGTATCCTAATAGCGACAATGCCGCTAAGGCAAAACGCCTTCTCGCCTCCAGATAACATTAAAGGTTAATCCTAAAAAAAAGAACTCAATGGCTACTAAAATATACAATCTATCAGCTGAAGTATCACCTTTCTCTGAGGCGACAGATCTCGCAACGATATCCAATAAGGTATCGGCTCACTTTCAGGAAAAGAAGCAAGACCTTCGAATATTCACCCCGCGTTATGGATTTGTGGGCGAAAGACGATTTGTCATTCGCGAAGTGATCCGCCTGAAGGAGATCGAGGTTGAATTCAAGGGTGAAATGACCCTTGGTGCAGCAAAATCAGCCTTCGTGCCGTCTACCAAGGTTCAGGTCTATTTCATGGAATACCAACCTTATTTTGGGGGAAAGAACAAAGTCCTCTACAAGGTGGCCGGCGGCAAGTATAACCAGCGTAACGCCGAGAAGTATTTCTATTTCTCCAAGATCGCGATCGAAAATCTTACCTATTTGTATTGGCAACCCGAATTTATTCTCTGTAATGACTGGAGCACGGCTCTGGTGCCCGTGCTTATGAAAACCGTGTACGCTGAGGAAGAATTCTTCTCCGAGATGAAAACGGTTTTAAATCTGGTAAACTTGGAGGAATTTGGTAAAGTAGGTAAAAAGCAATATGAGATGGCTGGTCTTGAGCCAGAAGACTATGCAGGTTACGAAGATAATCTCTTAGGCCTGGCCATAAAGTATGCTGACCAGATCATTAGTATTTCCATTGATGGGAAAGACAATTCAAAAGCGATAAAAAAGAACAAGAAAATTCAGAAAGCCTTGAAGGATGCTGGTAAAGAAGTGGAATATTTCACGATCTCTGGTGAGAACGAAGAGGAATGGCCAGATCTTTACCAGAAACTGGAAACATATTTCGGAGTTGAGAATTAAATCACCGTTCTTTGTATGAATTGACAACAATTACCAAGTCAAGCGTAGAGGCGCTTGATTTTTTTTGATAGAGGCTTATGAAAAGAATTCTTTTGTTACTCATTCTCGGAATTGGATTCATCTTCATCGCTTGTGATGAACCACAACCCTTTGAAGATTCCCAATTCAGTTACAATCCCTTCAGCTTTAAGAAGGATACCGTTTATAACGTACAATCGATTGACGGGGGACACTCAGATATTGATTGGGGAAGTCATTTACGTGCTTGGGTGGGTGAAACAAACCACTACAAAGCAGGAATTGATATCCGCTTTCAGCTACCGGATACATCCCTCGATCTGAGTACCGCCGACAGCGTTCTACTGTATGCGCGCCATGCCATGAGTTTTGCTGAAAATGGTACAGATACCATTATTAGCACCTACGCAAATGCGGCATTTTCAAGAACGGATGGTCAGACTATCGATATCCTGAACTCAAATTTCGGGTCACCCCTGACGGTCGATACGATCAATGTAAAAACAAATAATACCTATTGGACCTACCGCCTACCCGCTGGAACGGTAACACCTGCAGATACGTTAGTAGGTTTGGGGATCTTTCCCGATGAAACGGGATTCCTGTCAACTGTTTATGGCGGAGGCTCCAGTATCAGGCCCTCGCTCCTTTTCTACTTCCATGAACCGGACTCTGCCGGGAAGGATTCAGCAACTGCAGTGACGGTGCTGGCCGATACCTTATACCAGTATCTTGAAGAAATACCCGGAGCTTTTGACCGCACAAATTTTCACTATTTGAGTCAATTGACTCAGGATTCTATCACCATCCAACTGGACATTGACCCACTCATGGCAACAGGTGATACCCTGGTGCACATTATCAGCTCAAGCATACTGCCTGCCATTGATGAGAGTGTTTCCTCCATGTACGTATCTGGAACGGTCGATTCACTGGTCACTTATTACTTGAGAGTCCTTGATTATGACGCCAGTATTGCATCCAGTTTGATCTTGGGAATTGATGACGATCCCAGTAATGATATAGCTTCCATCATTCAACATGCTATCAATAGCGGGGATCAAACCATTAATCTGGTTTTAAAATCAAATCATATTGGGTATGATCCCGGTTTTATAGCTATCTCTAATGACCCTGCAGAGTCTTCTATTTATGTGCACAGCTCGAAGGTGGTGCGGCCATGAAGATGACACGTCTCTGCTTTGTCCTGTTCCTGATAAGCGGCTTGTATGGACAATCCGCGCTCTATCGATTGGGCTACGGTGATCTTTATCCAACGACCGATCCTCTGGGCAGCAGTCTTGGGGCCGGGGTCGTTGCTTATGAGGATTCAACTCGAGCACTTTATCATAATCCAGCCAGTCTATCCCGGCAGAAACGCGTTTTCTTTGGTGCTGCCCTGGGGTCAGACTTTCGCGAGATCAATGGCTCGGTCATCAACAATACAAGGATTGAACACGTTGCCTACGCTGCCCCCATTGGTAGTAATCTTGGAGTCAGTCTTTCCCTGAACGCTGTATCAGATTTTGAATCTGAACATGGGAATACAAGTCCATACGGAAACCTGGAGGAACGCTCCAGTGGTGGATTATGGGATTATGCGTTTGGTCTGGGTTATGAACTTAATCCGGGTTTGAAATTAGGTGTCAAGTTACACTTCCTTCATGGCTTTTTGAGAAGACAGATATCAATATCATCAGATGAAGTCAGTGAGATGTACTTGATCAAGGGGAATATTAATGGTCAGGGACTGGAAGTGGGGGGAATTGCCAACCTGGGTAACAAGGTCAAACTAGGTGTCACAGCAGATATCCCGATGACGCGACCACTGTTCGGTGGTTCTGATAGTCTTGGCGGTACGTCGCAAAGCACCTCTTTTGACGAAGAGCTGGCAGCCTGGCCGACCACAGTTAAGCTTGGTCTGGTTTATAAGCAATCCAGACGTACCAGTTTTCTGGCAGGTCTTAGTCAACAGATATTCCCATCAGACGGGTTCGATAATGCGGCCGTCTTTGCCCTGCCTGCTGGGTGGGAGACAGTGCCGGTAGCTTCCTTTCAAGTTTCTATGTTGCGGCTTCCTGCCGATCGTGGTTCCAGAAATTGGTTAAGAAGAACCGGATGGCAGGTTGGTGGATCAGTTAAAAACTATTATCTTACCTATGTATCTGATAAGAGTAATTATGTTTTCGAGTATGCTCTGATCTCAGGCTTGAACCTGGGCTTGCGAAATGGAAAGAGCTTATTCGATATTTCAGGAGAATTTGGATTACGAGGAGGGGATGTGAGCTTGCCTGAAGAGACATATGCTCGCTTGAAACTTGGTATCCAGGTTAATGATGTTTGGTTCAAAAAAGTAAAAAGAAGATGAGGTTTCTCTCATGAGATCAAAAACTGTTTCAATTGTAATAATGGCCATCATGGCATTCACCATGGTGCTTTCTGCCTGCATGCCTCCACAACCGACACCCGAAGAATTAGCTGCCATGGAAAAAGCAAGAAAAGACTCCGTGCGTAAAGCCAATTCTCGCTACTGTATGAAGCACTTGAGCTTTGCTACTGAGTATTATAAAAACAAATCCTATGATGATGCGCTCTATAATTATCACAAGCTCTTTGACTACGAATGCGTTGATGAACAAATGGCACCAAACGTTTATGTCTACATGGGTAACGCTTATCGCGAAAAGGATATGCTTGATTCAGCTATCATCTTTTATGATCAGGGATTGGACATATTACCGGACAATAAATATCTCTGGGAGAGTAAGATCTTTGCCCTGGGAATGATCGGGGATGATGAGGGTGTTCTGCAGGCTAAAGTCGATATGTTTGCAGTCTTCCCGGATAATTTGGAACTCGGTGAGGAGATCGCCGAGGATTATGTTTCTGCTGGTATGTATGAAGAAGCAAAAGCCATGGCTGAAGGCCTGCTTGAGGCAGATCCTGAAAATAAAAATCTTTCCAATATCATTCGCGAGGCTGTTGAGGCCACCGGTGGCGATGTCATTGGATTTCTTAAAAAAGAATACGAAAGCAATCCCAGCAATATTTCCAATGCCCAGGAATATGGTCGCGAACTGCTTGCGATGGGTCAGCTTGAACCGGCAATAAACGTCTTGGAAGGGGTCCTTAAGCTCAGGCCAGAAATGACTGTTATCATCAGGGATCTCGTCCAGGCTCATCGAGAGCTGGGACAGACAAAAGATGTTATTTCCATGCTAAGGAAATTGAATAATGCAAATCCCGATGATATTCGCATCTATTTTGACATGACTGAGGCTTATATCGAAGATGGTGAAATGGAATCAGCCATGACCTGGGCGAATAAAGCATTGGCCAAGGACAAGAATAATGGGCAAGCATACGCAAATCGGGCCACCGTTTATGAAGCAGTGGCTACAGAATGTACAGGTGCAGTCCCGGACTTTGATGACAAACTGGTATTCATGATGGCATATGAAGACTATCGCACAGCCAGAGCCAAGGGCTACCTGCGAGCTACGAAAAAGATCGATTTTCTCAAAGAAGCCCGCATACCGCAGAGTGGTGATTGGTTTTTCAACCGCGATGAATATGTCAAAAGTGGCAAGGCCAAACCTAAAAAAGACTGTTATACCTGGTTAAAGAGAAGCGTAACGGCACCAGCGAATAATTAATCAGCAACGATGAAGATCGCCATTGGATCAGATCATGCGGCCTATGAGGCCAAAGAGCAGGTACTTAAGCACCTTCACACCTCTGCTCATACCCTGTTAGATGTCGGCACAAAATCGGTCGAATCATGCGATTATCCGGATTATGCTGCCGAGGTGAGCCGTCGGGTTCAGGCCAATGAGGTCGACCGAGGGATCCTGATCTGTGGGACAGGCATTGGGATGTCCATTGCCGCGAACCGATTCACTGGGGTCAGGGCAGCCTTATGTACAAGCACGGAGCTGGCTGGGTTGAGCCGTGAGCATAACAATGCGAATGTGCTTTGTCTTGGAGCCAGAACTCAGTCCATGGAAGATATTCTTGCCATTATAGACGTTTGGTTGACCACAGAATGGGCAGGTGGACGCCATGCCGGTCGCCTGAACAAAATTGAACAACATGCCAGGGGTAAAGATGTTAAGTGATCTGAAAGCCATCGATCCGCAGATCCATGCGGCAGTAATCTCTGAGCGCGATCGTGAGAGCAATACCTTAGAACTGATCGCGTCTGAGAATTTTGTGAGTAAGGCTGTTCTTCAAGCAGCAGGTAGCGTCATGACCAACAAGTACGCGGAGGGATATCCTGGAAAACGCTACTATGGTGGTTGTGAGGCGGTAGACATTGCAGAGGACCTTGCCAGAGACCGAGTGAAAGAACTTTTTGGGGCAGCATACGCCAATGTGCAGCCGCATTCTGGATCGCAAGCAAACATGTCTGTCTATTTTACACTGGTTCAACCCGGTGACACGGTTTTGGGTATGGATCTGGCTCATGGTGGACACCTGACCCATGGGAGTCCCGTTAATTTTTCAGGCAAATTCTACAATATTGTTGGCTATGGTGTCGATGCTAAAACAGGACTTATTGACTATGATATGGTCAGAGATATGGCCCACAACCATCAGCCGAAAATGATCATTGCCGGTGGCAGTGCTTACCCCCGTCATTACAATTTTAAGCTGTTCCGGGAGATCGCTGATGAAGTGGGCGCCTTTCTCATGGCAGATGTGGCACATCCTGCTGGCTTGATCGCCGCAGGTGAGCATCCCAGCCCCTTACCACATTGTCACGTTGTAACATCGACGACTCACAAGACACTGCGGGGACCCAGGGGTGGATTAATACTTATGGGTGAGGACTGGGAAAATCCTTTTGGACTGGTTGCTCCTAAGTCCGGTCGTACCAAGATGATGAGTGAACTTTTAGACAGCACGGTCATGCCTGGCATACAGGGCGGACCACTCATGCATGTCATTGCTGCCAAAGCAGTCGCCTTCAAAGAGGCTCTGGAACCAGAATTCAAGACCTATGCAAAGCAGGTGATCGCTAATGCCAAGACCCTGGGGGAGACACTTCGAGAATACGATTTCAACCTGATCTCAGGCGGAACGGACAATCATCTGTTGCTGATCGACCTCACCGAGAAAGATATCAGTGGTAAGAAAGCGGAGCGCGTGCTCGAAGAAGCTGGAATGACGACGAATAAGAATATGGTTCCTTTTGATAAGAGAAGTCCCTTCATTACGAGTGGTATTCGGATAGGAACGGCAGCCCTCACTACCCGCGGTTTCAAAGAAGCGGAGATGAAACAGATAGCTGGATTTATCAATACTGTCATCTCAGATCCGGATAGCGAATCGACGATCGCAGATACCCGTTCTCAAATATTAGAGCTCGTAAAACATCATCCGCTCTATCAGGATATTGAATAGTCATGAATTGCCCTCAGTGTCAACATGGTGATACCCGGGTCATCGATTCACGCCATACACAGGACGGGCGCGCAATTCGGAGAAGACGAGAGTGTGGTAACTGTTCCTTCCGCTTTACTACCTATGAATATATTGAAACACAACCCTTATTGGTCATCAAGAGTAATCAGCGACGCGAACCTTTCGATCGAGAAAAAATACTGAAAAGCATTGCAATCGCTTGTAGCAAGCGGCCTGTGAACAGTGCCCAGATGAATCAAACTGTTGATAACATCATGCAGGATGTGAACAGTTTTGGCAGCTCAGAGGTGCATGCCAAGGATATTGGTGAGCTGGTTATGAAGCATCTGAAGGACCTGGATGAGATCGCCTATGTTCGTTTTGCGAGCGTCTACCGCAAATTTGAGGATATCAAGGAATTCCGAGCTGAACTGGACGATTTTTGATCACTACCCGGTCTTGCTATGATACAAATCCAAAATCTGCATAAATCATTTGGCAACCTGACCGTCCTGGACGGGATCAGTATGGATGTGCTGGATGGACAGAGTGTGGTGGTCATGGGCAAAAGTGGTCAGGGCAAGAGTGTGCTACTCAAGCTCGTTACCCGATTGCTGTTCCCGGATTCAGGTAAGATCATCATTGATGATGATGATCTGGGCTCCATAAGTGGCAAAAAGCTGGATGAAGTCAGACTTAAGTTTGGCATGCTCTTCCAGTCAGCTGCTCTCTTCGATAGTCTTAACATCTCTGATAATGTTGGTATCGGCCTCAGAGCATATAACAGATACACTGAAGACGAGATCCAAAAGACAACGGAGGAGAGCTTAGCGCGTGTTGGGCTCACGGATGTAGGGGATAAATACCCTGCACAACTCAGTGGCGGTATGCGAAAACGCGTTGGCCTTGCCCGGGTTGTCGCCATGCGACCGAAGTACATCCTGTACGATGAACCCACGACAGGTCTGGATCCTGTTACTTCTTCACAGATCGCCATGTTGATCAAAGATATGCAGGAAGAATTGAAAACGACCAGCATAATTGTGACCCATGACATACCGACAGGCTTCTTTTTGGCCGATCATATCGTATTACTGGAAAAGGGGAACTTTTCCTTTAGTGGAAGCGTCGAAGAGATGAAGAAATCAGACGTCAAATCAGTCAAGGATTTCATTCGGGGATACCATGAGGAAGCTGATTTAAAGAATAGAGCATATGATTCGTAGAAATAATTCTTGAATATTCATTCAAACGTTTGTTTTCATTGATTTAAATTGACAGAAAATAGATTGATTGGTGTGGGACGGAAAACTATATTCGCCCGTAAAAATTTGGAGGACTTAAGACAGAATAAACGTTATCGAGTATTATGAGGTGAGACCTCAATAATTGAATAGGAACCTAGCGTTCATCTTTTTTAAGTTTACACCGAATGTGAATTATGACATTCGGTTTTTTTTGAATGAGGAGTTTAATAGAAAATGAGATCGTATAGAACACTAAAACTGGCAGTTGGAAGTATGTTGCTTCTGTCCACAGTATACGCGCAGAGTGCACTATTTCTGCTTATCGCACCAGGTGCGCGTGCAGGTGGAATGGGGGAAGCTCAAGTTGCACTGGCAGATGATGCATATGCCACTTACTGGAACCCGGCTGGATTGGGGTTTCAAGAAGGTTATGAGATCGCCGGAATGCACGTGAATTGGTTGCCCGGTCTCGTAGATGATATGTACTATGACTTTTTGGGTGGAAGAGCGCCTGTGGAGAACCTCGGTGTATTCGGAGGCCATCTGATCTACCTGAATGCAGGTGAACAACAGCACACGGGCCCGAACGGTGAGGACCTGGGTACATTCCTGACATATTTTACATCTGGTGCTTTTAGCTATGCCACGCTCATATCTGAAAGATCCAGTATTGGCTTTAATTTTAAGGTTCTGTACCAGCATCTCACAGATGTAACAGTGGGTGAGGAAAAAACGAAGGGTACGGCCACGAATTTTGGCTTTGATGTTGGCTATCTGACAAAAGATTATTTCAAAGGCAAGGTGGATTTTGGTGCTATGGTTTCAAATCTGGGTCCCAAGGTCATATTTAATGATGAGGAGCAAGCAGACCCCATGCCGACCAATTTGAAGTTAGGATTCAATTTTCGAGCGTATGAATCTAATTTTAATTCAGTCAACATCGTCTATGATGTGAATAAACTCCTGGTAGGTAAATATGCATCCATGGACTGGGACGGTGATGCGCTTATTGGTGGTTACAATGAGGATGGATCGGTAAATTCCTCTGGTGATTTCAACGCTGACGGTCAGAAAGAGATACCCTACACTGATGCATGGTGGAAAGGTCTTTTTACCTCTTTTGTTGATGACTGGTATCTCGGTGGCGATAGGGACCTTGATGGTGACCGCATGATCGGTGGCTATAGTGCTGATACCACACTCACATCTGGCGGTGAGTACAATAGTTATGGTGATCTGGAAACAGGGAATGCTGATGATCGTAGCGTGTCTGACGAATTCAAATCGCTGATCCATAGTATTGGTCTTGAGTATTGGTACAACAATATGTTCGCCATACGCGCTGGGTACTACTATGACTCAGAGGGTAAGATCGAAACACCTACCATTGGTGCTGGTCTCCGTTACGGTAATTATGGATTCGATTTTGGATATGTGATCACATCTGACGAAACACATCCGCTGAACAACACCATGCGCTTCTCGTTGTCATTGGAGTTTTGATCGCAATTTCCTGCTAATCATCTAAATATCCATATAAACCAGACTATCGCTTCGGGGAAATGAATCAACGCATCATAACCTTAGTATTACTGGCAGTGATCACCATCCTGCCGGTACATGCAGAGACGCTTACTGTGGCTGTGATCCGGGTGTCGTTTCAGGCGGATGACTCGCCGGCTACAGCTGGTGATGGTGCCTTCATCATGAAGGATGAGAGTGGTATTGACTGCTCAGAATGGGTCCTGGATCCTCCGCCACACAACAGTACATATTTTCAAGACCATATAAAAGCTGCCAGCAACTACTGGGAACGTGTGTCCGCTGGTAGTGTTGAAGTTGATACCGTAAATTCGGCGGTCTTCCCCAGTCATCCCGACAGCGCATACAGACTATCACATGATATGCTGAACTATCAGCCCTATCTGGAAGAATTCGATGAGACGGCCAAGTTGATGGAATTAGCTCGTGATGCCATTGAACTGGCTGATCCTGACGTTGATTTCAACCAATTTACAACTGTGATCGTTGCCCATGCAGGCATGGGTGGTGATTTTGCCTTCGCTCTGGACCCTACCCCTGGAAATATTCCAACTGCATACCTGTCTCAAACCGATTTTAATACCTATGGGTCCATCAGTACCACTGAAAAAGTCCTGAATGACCTTATCATTATCCCCGAATCACAAAACTTTATGCAATATGATGAAACGCGAGCACTCTTTGAGGATAGTGATGATCCCTGCTTTTACCAGGTTGGTCTGAATGGGACGATCGCACTTATGCTTGGGTTTCACCTGGGCCTGCCGCCAATGTACGATACAGAAACTGGTCAATCTCTGGTGGGCGGGTTCGCACTTATGGACCAGGGCTCAAATAATTATCATGGAATTGTCCCGGCTTTTCCCAATCCATATACCCGGGTGAGCAGGGGGTGGACCTCAGCAGTTGAAAGATCGATCGGCGATGATGTTTCCGTTCATGTAGATGATCCACCGGTAAAAATATTAATATCAGATTCAGAGTATTATCTGATTGAAAACAGGCAGCGCAACATTCTGGATCCCGCAGGCATGGAGACCTGGATCGATACACTGGTAGGAGATACCGTCTCGGTCATCACAGGTACGAGTGGTGTGGTAGTAGCAGTAGATGAACAGCATGCAGGTTTGCCGGGAAATGGCCTATATATCTGGCACATCGATGAAGCGGCCGAGTACACCAGTGATAATCCAAATGGTGGAATTCATCAGCTGGTTGATTTTATTGAGGCAGACGGAGCCCAGGATATGGGTCATGAATCTCAATTGATCTTTGCTGATCATCTGGAAACCGGCTGGTGGTTTGATACGTGGTTTGCTGAAAATGAAGGCTGGCATCACCTGAACCGGGAGCAGGATGCGATCCACCTCAGTTCACGTACGTATCCTTCTACCAAGACAAATGCTGGACAGGATACCTACCTCAGGATCGAAAATATTTCGGCGAGAGGGTCCACGATGAGCTTTTCCATTCGCTCTGATCGGAGGTTGAATTCTGACCAAATCGGTAAGTTCATTGGCTGGGGAAAAGATGACACGACGCTATGGGCATTCAATTCAGATTACTCTCAGATCCTGGAATATGATCTGGTGAGTCAGGATTTAGTCATTTCAGATACCTCAACAGTATCACCGAATTCAATTCTAAATGTAAATGCCGATAGTAGCTTTCTATTTAGATACCCATGGCTAGCACCAAGAAACACAGAGAACATAACCCTATATCATATATCCAGCGGCTCATCACTTGTCTCTGACGTTGATTCCCTATTTGAGATCAGTTTTTTTAGGAATTCCGGAAGTGTTTTTTATTATGGTAAGCAGGACGGTGGATATGTCAGTGTTTTTCATAACCTTGGGCAAACGACTATTACCCCTCTAAATTCGCATCCAATTACCAATTTCGGCCTCCCATCTGCTGGATATACATACTATTACCCGGGTACATCATCTCCTGCTCCTGTTTCTGTCTTCAACGATAAAACGAGGGAGCGAGATATCATTGCCTGGTCTCCACAGGATCATTGGCTGGACATTACTTCATCTGAAGGCATCGCTCAGAGTGCAGTCGCAGTAGATAAACCGATACATGTCATTCCATGTGATGTTGAAAATGATGGGTATTATGAATTGGCCTTATTTTACCACGATCAAATCCGAATTGTGAATCAAAGTGGTGTAGATATGTATGGGACTCCGTTTAGTGTTGATCCCTATTACGGGAATCCAATTATTGCCCCCATATTCAATGGGAAGCCAGGAATTTTTGTCCGCCACTATGATTCTTTTTCAGTTTATTCGCTTGCGGGACAAATTCAGGATCGCGGGCTAATGCCGGTTATTTCAGGTGATATTCAAAACACGACTCGACACAATGCGCGTATGAATTACGTCTTGAGTGGTGAAGATCTGCTCTACTTTCCGTACACTGATATGACTGCGTATTCCCATTTCTGGATAGAACCTCAGGGCAATAAAACTGGAACACGGGTGGTGTCACTCTATGATTTCCCAGTGGACAGTGAACAATCCATTGGTAAAAAGAGTGTCTTCAACTATCCAAACCCGGTCAAGGGTCAATC
Source organism: Fidelibacterota bacterium (assembly GCA_021734255.1). Lineage (GTDB taxonomy): Bacteria > Fidelibacterota > UBA8477 > UBA8477 > JABMPR01 > JABMPR01. The sequence goes on from JAIPJM010000008.1 coordinate 24,097, forward strand.
AACAACCATCCGAGCCTGGCTTGGGGATGTTGATGAATGGTCCATTGAGATCTTCTCCATCAATGGTTCTCAGGTAGCATATGAAGAATTAGATGTGGAGCAGCAAAATGCTTATAACGAGTGGGTCTGGGATGCGTCAGCGGTATCCAATGGTGTGTTCATGGTCCAGGTTGTAGCCGGTGATATGGCTGAAATATTCAAAATAGCTGTTATTCGATGAGACAATTGCTCTCCATATTACTCCTCACCTTAGTCGCTTCAACTGTCCTGGGACAACGCTTCAATCATCCCGAATTGGAATGGAAGACCATTGAGGGCGAGCACTTCATCGTCCATTACCACCAAAACACCGAGTGGACAGCCAATGAGGCGCTGCACGTGGCCGAGGATATCTATCCTGTCATTACGGGTCTATATGACTATGAACCTGAAGAAAAGACCCATTTGATCATTAAGGATACTGATGATTATGCCAATGGGGCAGCCTACTACTTCGACAATAAGATCGAAATATGGGCCATGCCTCTGGATTATGAATTAAGAGGATCACACTATTGGTTGAGAGATGTGATCACCCACGAATTTACTCATATCGTCAGTTTACGTGCTTCCAGAAAATTTCGGGGCAATATTCCTGCAGGCTACTTTCAGATCATCGCTTACGAACCGGAACGTCGTGAAGATGTATTGTATGGCTATCCCAATGGCATTGTATCCTATCCGATACCCTCAGTGAATGTACCCATGTGGTGGGCGGAAGGAATTGCTCAACACCAGTCAGACCAGATGCGTTGGGACTGGTGGGATAGTATTCGCGATATGATCCTGAGAGATCGGATAAAATACGATAAAGTATTGACTATCAATGAGATGGACGGATTTGGCAAAGCTGGTATTGGTAACGAGAGTGTCTATGATCATGGCTTCAGTTTCGTCGATTACATTGCCGAGAATTTTGGGGAGGATGTGGTTCAGTTGGTCTCATATCGTATGAGCAGCCTGCTGAATTACAGTTTCTATGAAGTCCTTGAGCAGATCACGCATTTTCCGGCCGATGTGCTCTGGCTAAAGTGGGTCAAATCGCTGGATGAAAGACAGATCAAGTCCTTTAAAATTGGTGAGGAGATCTCACCTGTAAATTTTGTACAACGCGAGGGTGATGCAAACTTTTATCCCCGTATAAACCCGGTAGACTCAAGCATTGGTTTTATCTCCAGTGCTGGGGAGACCTATCTATCAAGAACCTCACTGTTTGTTAAATCCACATCTGAGGATCCTGTAAATTTGATCCAAGGTGCCGAAGGCTTTGATTGGAGCCCAGATGGTGAACACCTGGTATATGCACGCAAAGAATTTTATGATGGTGGCATACCTGACCCTGTCAAAAGCGCTCACACCCCTGGTTTCTCTGAGTATTTGTCTGGTGCATATAACAAGCAGACGTGTGAACTCTGCAAGATACGTATCAGTGGGTCACGGTTCTCAGATCTGTTTGTTGCTCATCGCGATAGTATAAAGGATGAGGAGCAACTAACATTTGGTGAAAGAGTCAAAAATCCTGCCTGGTCCCCGGATGGGAAAACGATAGCGTTTGTCAACCTGAGAGATGGCACCAATAATCTATGCCTGGCTTTTCCTGGTCGACCAGACAGTGTTGTCCAGGTGACTGATCTTTTGCCTGGAACACAGGTCTACGTCCCCAATTGGTCGCCTGATAGCCGCTATATTGTATTTGACTACACGGCTGGAAGCAACCGTGATATCGCCCTCTACGATACCAGGAGAAACATCGTTCTGGAGCTCATGACTGATATTTGGGACGAACGGACCCCCAGCTTTAAGGACCATGAGACCATTCTTTACAGTGATGATCGGACTGGCATTTTTAATATCTATAGTTTTGACATTATCACCAATGAACAAAGACGTTTGACCAATGTTCACGGGGGAGCATTCCAGCCGGAATGGGACAATGGAAACCTCTATTATTCACTATATGATAGCCTCGGCTATAATATTGCCGCCCTGGAGCAAGCTGACTTACTCAGCGAAAAGACGAGTCCGGTGAGTGAATCTGTTGACCGGATCATTGAACCAAGCTGGGAAAGGCATCCTGAACCCAAGGATCCCATTGATTATACCATGCAATATGGTCCCATGTTCATCCTTCCACGCTTGCAGATCGAGATCGATAATAGCAACAATGAGGTGATCCAGAAACCTGGCTTGTATTTCTTCTCAGACGAACTGTTGAACAATTACTCCTTATTAGGTGGCTTCGGCCTTGCAGGAAATAAGGATGTTGACCTGTTCCTGTCAGCCAGGTATCATGGATTTCTCCCCACCATCAGTTTTGAATTCTACCAGATGATCCGGCATACCGATGAAGAGTTGTGGTATTATGATCGCGTCTGGCCTGCCGATGGAGAAGTCACTTTTGGATTGACTCAGGGTGTGCTTGCGGTGGATGTCCTCATCCCACCACATCACGCGGTCAAGTTTGATATCAGTGCATCGAATTACCGCTCCACCATTGGTACCCACGTGATCCCGGGAAATTCAATTCCCCGGAGCAGTGATGATTATTTTACAGGTTGGGATTGGGGTTTGAGTTGGGACGCATCCGAAATTGCTGTTAGACAGGAAAGAGATATCAACCCCTCCGGGTATGAGACTAGCATGTCCTTCCGGGTAAATCGACATCAATTCCTGGACGAGGACTACCGCTACGTGAAATTGTATCTGTCTGGATTCTATGGCTATCGATTGCCCTTCCCGGGTCAGATAGTTTTGTCAAATAAGACGGAGTTCAACATCATTGATAATAACGGTGTTGATGATTTCTTCTATGAGTTTGGTGGGGGATTACCGGGCTTAAGAGGTTATCCCTACTACAGCATTAAAGGTACCAGGCGTTTCGTATCAACGGTCACCGCTCGATTTCCGGTATTCAAGGATATGTACAGGCGGGCAGGCCACATGATGATCCGTGACATGTACCTTGGTCTACATACGCAATTCGGGAGCGCCTGGACAAAAGGTGATAAAGTGGACCTGATCAGTGATATCGGTATGGATATGCGCTTGAATCTCAACTCATGGTATGCCTTTCCAACAGCCGTTGAATTGGGCGCCTATTACGGTTTGAATGATCTTGATGTGTATACGGACGATAATGAGCTGCTCGAATATGGTGGTGAGTGGCGTTTCTATTGGAAGGTGCTATTTGGATTTGAATAAGAAATTGCTCGTTATGCTCATAATTGCTGTTTTTGGTTCGGTCTCTATTCAAGCTGATGATCCTGTTCATACGCCAGCAAGCCTGAAGCTAAACAGGGAAATGGTAGTTAATTTTACCAAATCGCTGCTCATTCCAGGTTGGGGACAGTGGTCGAATGGTCATAAGGGGCGGTCGGTTATCTACCTAGTAGCAGAATTGGGCGGTATATACGGATATCGGGATAATCGTGGCAATGCGTATGACCTGGAGCTTGAGTTCAAACAGTTCGCCGATGATCATTGGGATTATCAATCCTGGAATAACTCCATTGAAATTATTGGAAGTGAAGTTTATACCTGTGGCAATAAGAGCACCCACCCCATGCCAACCTATGAAGACGAAAATGGCAATGTACAACCAATAAAAGACCATCATTTCTATGAGAATATCAGCAAGTACAAGGAGTTTGTGTGCGGTTGGGATGACCAGGATGAGCGGTGGACCGAGGGGAGTAAGGTCTATACCCCTTTAAAGTTGGACTACATCAATATGCGTACCCGTTCCAATGAACTTTACAGAAACGCCCAATTGGCGGGAACACTGATCATGGTCAATCATTTGATAAGTGCTTTTGATGCAGCTTTTGGTACAGATATGACCACATTTGAATCCACTTCTTATAGTGGAAAATTCTATATTAACGCCTTGAGCTCAATACCGAGTCTCAATCTGGAGGTAAAATTTTGATCATCCGATCCATACAACGAACACTCATCATCTTCATCATAGCCTTGATCATGCTGGCGTGTTCTTCACAGAAAGAAACGCTGGATGCGCAGAATATTGGAGCCACTTTTGAACGTGGTATGAGCTATCTTGAAAAGGAAAATTACCTGAAAGCGGAAGAAACATTCACCTTCATCATATATAATGACCCCGGTGGTGCTTTTGCGGATGACGCTCAGTTCTATCTGGCTGAGACCTTTTATCTCAAGGAGGAATACCTGCTTGCCATCAGTGAATATGATCGACTGATCCGCCGCATGAAAAACTCAAGTTTCGTAGAGCATGCATTCTGGAGAAAAGCAGAAGCATATTGCGAGTTGTCACCTGACTTTCGCCTTGAGACCGATATGACGGAGAAGGCCTTGCGTTATCTGTATGATTTTGTTGAGATCTATCCCGAAAGTAAATATTCCGAGGAGGCAGAGCTCAAGATCATTGAAATGCGTGAAAAACTGGCCAGGAAATTATTAGAAACCGCCCGACTCTACGATACGCTCCATGAGTATGAATCGGCCATCTATTACTATGATACTGTGATCGAGGAATACGCTGACACGAAGCTGCATGCTGCCGCCAAGCTTGGCAAAGCTGGTGATCTGGTGATGCTCGGAACCTGGGATGAGGCACGGGACTTACTTACCTCTATTGCTGAAAGCGGCCGAAATGACCTCTCGCCACTGGAAGTGCAAAAGCTGAAACGTCTCGGAACAGAAGTGCTGGAACATATAAATTCTGGGAACAATTGAGAGACTTGTGAAACTTTGCCTATTTGGGGGTACTTTCGATCCACCACATAATGCACATTTCATTATTGCAGAAGCCATTCGTGAATCACTCGACCTTTCGAAAATCATTTTTATTCCAGCTTTTCAACCACCCCATAAGTATGATAAATATCCGGTAACACCGGTCGAGCATCGTATTGCCATGCTCAAACTATGCATTGATAATATACCCCAATTCGAATTTTCAGATATTGAGTTAAAACGTGGTGGCGTTTCCTACACCATTGATACGATCCTTGAAGTAAAACGTGACAAGGGGATAGGCTCAAATGATCTACATTTCCTGATCGGTAGTGATAGTCTGGCAGAATTTAAATCCTGGCATCGTTGGGAAGAGGTTCTATCAGAAAGTAGAGTCGTTGTGGCACGGAGACCACGCTTCGAGGAAACGGATATTGATGAAGATCTTCTCGAGCAGGTCACTTTTCTTAATCTGCCAAGGATGGAAGTATCCAGTAGTGAGATACGAGAACGCTTTTATTCTGACCGGATGACACGTTTTTATGTTCCAGATGTAGTGTCAGAGTATATTAAGCAAAATAATATCTACGGATACTAGGCATGGATGCACTGATCAACTCAATTGGAATCTCCGGGAACAGCATTATTATCGCTATTAGTGCTGGCCTGTTGTTCTATGGTGCTGAGTGGCTGGTCAAAGGGGGAACCCACCTGGCCCAGCAATTCGGTGTCAAACCTATGATCATTGGTTTGACGGTTGTGGCATTCGGTACATCCACCCCTGAATTTGTAGTAAGTCTGATAGCAAATGTCTGGCAGGATTCGTCCTCAATAGCCATTGGCAATATCATCGGGAGTAATATAACGAACATTGGATTGATCCTCGGTTTTAGTGGATTGATCTTTCCTATCGCTCTACACTATAAGAAGATCTACAAAGGACTGTACTTTTTGTTCGCCATTAGCTTACTCCTTTATGGTCTGTCTCTTGATGGCCTGGTTGACCGGGTAGATGGCTTGATTATGGTAGCCATACTGATTGGGTATATCATCTACCTCTACAGGAACCCGGAACAGGCACCAGATGAAGAGTTTGACTCCGACTCTGGTCCAATTACCAAGAATGTTCTCCTGGTTCTTGGCGGGAGTGCAGCGCTGGCAGTCGGGGCCTGGTTGTTCGTAGAAAGTGCAGTCTGGATCGCAGATGAGTTCGGTATTCCAAAGATCGTCATCGGTTTGACCATTGTGGCGGTAGGGACCAGTCTCCCGGAACTGGCGACCTCCCTGGTTGCAGCCCTGCGCAAACATGGTGAGATCTCCGTGGGTAACATCATAGGCAGCAATGTCTTTAATATCCTATTCATTATGGGCGGGGTTGGTGCGATTAAACCCCTTAATGTATTGGGATCAAAAACGGTTGATGGCCAAATGGTTCAGGTTTTCCCACATGCCCAATACATCATCATGGTGGTATTTGGTCTGGTCTTGATTCCCCTCGGGTGGCGCAACAAGATCGGTCGGCTCACGGGTAGTATTCTGCTCACCGGTTATATTGCCTTTTATGTTTTCCTCTTCGTGAGTCAGACCAGCTAGCTTTCAGCCTGGGGTAGACATGTCTAATAAGATTCAGAAGATCAAACCATATGAACGCTTGGCCAGATATTACGATCAACTCATGGACTATATCGATTATGCTACCTGGATCCGGGAGGTCGAGGATCTGGCTGACCAGCACGATGCTGGTGATAAATGGCTGGATATATCCTGTGGAACTGGTTCCATGGCAATTCAACTTGCCAGGAATGGGAAAACAGTGACTGCAGTTGACTTGAGCCAGGACATGGTGGAGATGGCCCAAGCCAAGGCAGCAGAAGCTGGTTTAAGCATCGATCTCAGCGTAGGAGACATGCTCACCTTTCATTCCACATCCAAATATGATGTTATTATTAACTTACATGATGGCTTGAATTATCTTCTGGAAGATGTTAATACTCAGTCCTTTATCGATAATTCACATGATCTGCTTGAACCCAATGGGCTACTGATATTCGATGTCGTGACACCCTTGCTCTGTCAAACACATTTCCGCGGGTATCGGGAGATATTGGCCGATGATGAGGGGGGTTATGAGCGATATACCACCTATGATCCAGTAACCCAACTGGCAGAATCAAGATTTACCTTGAATACTGACCAGGAAAACATGGTTCAGGTCGAATCTCATATTCAACGCGCTTATGGGTTAAAAAGTGTTGAATCCTTGTGTTTGAAATCTCAGTTTAGCTGGTGGCAGATCCTGGATGATGAAACCCTGGATGCCGCCACTGAAAAATCTGAACGATTATTGGTACTGATGAAAAAATGACAGAACTCGTCCACATGGATAAAGCTCACCTGTACTATGATACAGGTATCTCGCTGCGAGATCTAAGTCTGAGTATAGGTCAGGATGAATTTGTCTACCTCTTTGGTCCATCCGGCAGTGGAAAGACCTCCCTGCTTGGTCTCATGTACATGGAGTTGGTTCCGAATACTGGTACGGTAACGGTGTTGGGTTATGACACGAATCGCTTAAAACGAAAAGAAGTGGCCCGCCAGCGTAAGCGGATCGGTCGCATGTTTCAAGATCCGCGCCTCCTGAATGACAGGGATATTTATCATAATCTGGCATTACCCCTTGAGATCTCAGGCTTCTCTGGAAAGGACGCCAGGCATCGGGTCTTCCAGAAGGCAGATGAATTAAGTATCAGGTCCCGACTCAATCATTTCCCCTACGAACTATCTGGAGGTGAGAAGCAACGGGTAGCCCTGGCCATGGCCAGTATCATTTCGCCTGAGCTCATGCTGGTCGATGAACCAACTGCCCAGCTGGATGAAGAATCTTCCCGGATCATCATCGATACACTGTGGAAAATTCAGGAAGCAGGAACCAGTGTTGTTTTTGCCACCCATAAGGAAGAAGTGATTCAGATCGATCCAGCGCGGACCATCACCCTGAATAAGGGCGAGATCATACAGGATAAACCCAGATGAACCTGAGATACATCATCAGAGAAGGCTTCACCGGCATCAATCGGGCGAAAATGCCCTTCATGAATGCAGTATTCTCAGTGACCATTGCCCTGGTTCTGGTTGGTTCAGGTGTTTTGTTTGTTGATAATGGGCTCAGCTATATCGGAAATTTACAGTCTGACTATGACCTGGAAATATTTCTTTCCGATGACAGCTCCATCGAGCAGAAACAGGAGCTGGGTATGATCATTACAGAATATCCAGGCATCATTCGCATGGATTACCTGTCTAAAGATGATGCTGCCAGGATCTTTACGGAAGAGTTTGGGGAGGATGTACTGGCATTACTGGATGATAATCCCTTGCCCAGCTCATTCAGGGTCACATTTGAAGAAAGTTACCGGACGGCTGATTACATTCAGGCTTTTTCTATGGCCATGTCTGCTCTCGATCCGGTTGACGATGTGAAGTTTCAGAAAGACTTCTTCGATAAGGTACATGGGATCATGAACTCCATCTACTTCATTGCTGCTGGCACCATCTTTCTGATCATACTTTCTACTGTATTCTTGACCGCAAGTAATTTACGTATGATGATCCTGGGGCAGTATGAATCCATCAGAACGACCCGTCTCATCGGGGCCAGCGATTTTCTGGTCAAAGCACCCTTCTTCCTGGAAGGGGCCATACTGGGCTTCATCGGCAGTGTTTTCGCTGTGCTCATCATAGCCGGGATCGAGCTGAGCATCGTGCGCTCTCAATTCTTTGATCTGCCGGTTAGAATTCATGAATATCCCCAGGTTATACTGGGCCTATTCATCTTCGGGGTCAGTCTTTCATCGCTAGGTGTTCTCAAGGCCGTCCGGCGTATGCTCCGATTCGTTTCTTAAGTTAACCCGAATCATATATAAAAAACGTAAGTTGAGGCCTTGTGCAGCAACTCTTAGAGCATTTAAAGCCTTGTATTAAAAGGGGCTAAAAATTATTATGACAGCTGTGCGAAAAAGGATGATAATTAGTGGGATATGAGCTGAAAACCAGGGATGAAAGAGTGCTGAAATGGCTGATCAGGGATCATGCTCTTTCAGGCCAACCGGTGGGTTCACCCCAGCTGGTTGCCAAGGGGACCTTCGGCGTTAGCGCTGCAACGATCAGAAATGTCCTGCATAATCTTGAATTAAGTGGGTATCTGACCCAACCGCATACATCTGCTGGAAGGATACCGACAGAAAAGGGCTATCGCTATTTTGTGGATCGCCTCATGGAACCGGAAGAACCATCACAGCGGATCATCAGGGAATATGAATCTGAGATCAGTCAGATGAGTGTTGATCTGGATATGTTGGTAAAAAATACGGCTCATTTTCTTGGTGATGTATCCCACGCACTGGTGCTCATGTCGCGGCCCCATAAGAAAGTTTCCAGAATTCGATCGCTGGCTTTGCATGAGTTTGATAAGGATAAGATCCTACTCATTGTCAATACCAACCTGGACCAGGTAAGAACGGTGGCATTTGAATTCGAGAGTGGTCTTTCGCGTCTCGTTTTGAAAGAGGCCGAGCTGATCCTCAATGACCTTTTTGCAGGTATGGATATGCTGGATATTCAAAAGCTGGTAAATAAGGATGGAATGGGTAAGGCCCGTAAAAACCCGCTCATTGATAAAATACTTAACCAGATTGACCACATTCTGGGCCAGATCAGCACAGATTACCAGATCTATGGCGCCCATCAGCTCCTGCATTACCCTGAAATGGCAGACCCACGTATCATGGAGCTTTTACTGGAAGCCCTGGATACCGATCATCTCCAACAGCATTTACCTGTACCACAGCAGGGGAGTATCCCCAGCGTGCTGATCGGCGGTGAGTTAGGCTTAAAACGACTCAATAATCTCTCCCTGGTCTCTATAGGCTATGAAGGCCAAGACTTCAGAGGAGATATTCATTTCGTTGGGCCAACACGGATGGCATACGAAAAGGTGGTCAGCTTGGCCACTTATAGTGCACATAAAATGAAATCAATCATTCATACGGAATTTGTGAAGTAATATGGCAGAAAAAAAGACGAAGCAGACAGCAGCTAAATCCAAAGCAAAGGCGAAAGCCGGCAAAGCTAAGGAGACTGCAAAAGAAAAAGCCCTGAAAAAGTCAGTTGCCGAGCTCGAGCAAAATATTCAATATCTGGAGCAGGAACTGGATGATCAGAAAGAGCGTGTAGCCGCAGCTGAAGAAAAGATGCTAAGAGTGGTTGCAGAATACGAGAATGGCAAAAAACGACTGGAGCGAGAAAAAGAACGGTCACTCTCATTTGCCAAGGATCGTGTACTCGCTGGACTTTTTCCCATTATTGATAATCTGGAACGTTCCGCAAAGTACGAACAGGAACATGAGGAGGTCGACTCCGACAAACACGGAGTTCACCTGGTATTGGATCAGATCGCCAAGTATCTGAAAGAAACAAACAATATTGAAGCTTTTGACCCCACCGGTGAACCATTCGATCCTGAAATGCATGAAGCCATGGCTATGCACGAATCTGAGGAGCATGAATCCGGAACCGTACTCGAGGTCTTTGAAAAAGGCTACCGTGAAGGCGATCGTATTCTGCGTGTTGCCAAAGTGATTGTGAGTCAGTAATTATGGCAAAACGAGATTATTACGAAGTTCTGGGTCTTGAGAAGGGTGCTTCCAAAGACGAGGTAAAGAAGGCGTATCGTAAGATCGCCATGAAATATCACCCAGATAAGAATCCGGGCGATAAAGAAGCTGAAGCACACTTCAAAGAAGCTGCTGAAGCTTACGCTGTACTCAGCGATGAGCAGAAGAAAGCACAGTACGACCAATTCGGTCATGCACCTGAAGGCGGCATGGGTGGTTTCGGTGGCGGAAATCCCTTTGGTGCCGGATTTGGTGTTGATCTCTCTGAAGCACTCAAGATCTTCATGGATGGCTTCGGTGGGGGTGGATTCAGTGATATTTTTGGTGGTGCCAGCGGTGGGCGTGGCCGGGGAAGATCCCGTGGATCTGACCTGAAAGTGAAATTACCCCTCACTCTGGAGGAAATAGCAAAAGGTGTGACCAAGAAACTCAAGGTGAAGCGCCAGGAATCTTGTTCAGATTGCTCCGGCACTGGTGCCAGGAGTGGTAGTGATAAGCAAGCCTGTTCTATCTGTCATGGACGGGGAGAGGTGCAACAGGTGTCTCGATCCATGTTCGGTCAGTTTGTCAATATCCAACCTTGCTCCAATTGTGGGGGTAGTGGTGAGATCATCTCCAATCCCTGTAAAACCTGTCACGGTGATGGACGGATTCGAAAAGAATCAGTTATCTCCGCCAAGATACCAGCAGGTGTGCACGCCGGCAATTATATGACATTGAGAGGGGAAGGGAACGCCGCTCGACAGGGCGGCCCCAGTGGTGACCTCATCGTTCTTATTGATGAAAAGGATCATGACCTGTTCATTCGCGACAACGATAATATCTACATGGAGATCGTTGTGAACATTGCTCAGGCCGTGATGGGAACAGAGGTGGAAATTCCAACCCTGACAGGAAAAGTGAATTTGAAGATTCCGGCCGGGTCACAGTCTGGAAAGTTATTACGTCTCCGTGGTAAGGGAATGCCTGTCCTGAACAGTCATATGGTTGGTGATCAACTGGTGAAAGTTCAGATCGATACACCGACAAAACCAAGCAAGGAAGAGAAAGAACTGTATAAAAAACTGGATGCATTTTACGCAAAGCAGAAACAGAGTGGCAGTATCTTTAGAAAATTGAAATCCCTGCTATGATGAGGCTTGAAACTTGCTAAATTTTACGCATCAGGAACGCGCTGTCATCTACTTCTTGGTGATCACACTGGGATTAGGCGCTATAATCAAGTTTGTTAGAGATCGAAAAATGATCGAGGACTTGAGACCAGCGAGGTTCTATAGCGAGGAGCAGCAGTTCAAAGAAATAGCGGAATCTATCAATTCGAATGAAATGATAGACGATGATAGGACAGAACCTACCCGGGAACAGTCAGTTACAGGCGATTATCAGTCTGCTGACGGGGGAACGGTACGGGAGACAATAAATATTAATAGTGCAGGAGTTAGTGAACTTTCTAATTTACCGGGAATAGGTCCCGTCCTAGCGAATAGGATACACACCTATATCGAGGATAATGGTCCATTTAGATCGAAAGAGGATATTATTCTTGTGAAGGGGATTGGTGAAAAATTATACTCCAGGATTCAGGATTTAGTGACGATAGAGTAATCGAGGAGGACTCGTGAAAAAAGATTTGTTCGGTAATCACACAATAAACAGCATAGTAATAGTATTCCTGATCATACTATTCATATCTGTTATCTATATTCCCAAGACGATCTGGGACTACGAAGCTGAACTAAGTGATATAGCCCATTTTCGAATGGAAACAGTGGGTAAAGCAGAGAAACTTCATTATCAGCTGACAAAAACATATACATCTGATCCTGAACAATTACTCCTCGTCGTGAATAGTGTGCGAGACAGTCTGCGCGCTGCAGAGGATGATACCAACTACAACTATTATGGTGCGCAGAGTATTCCTGTAGCTGGGAAGACCATTTCAGTCAATTACACAGATGAATATAAAAAGCTATACGAAGAACTTCACCTGAAGCTCTTTAAGCAGCTCACGCCCAATCACCATATGGATGCGGAGCTGGTCAATGTATTCCTCGATAGCGTAAAAACCCTGTTTGACGCCGGGAACTACGTAGGTGAACAGACCATGGAGATCGATAGCGTATCACTATCCTTCACAGTTTCGGACAAATATGATATTCTGTATCAGAACATCAAAACTTCCATGTTCAATGCCTTAACCAGTAGTTATACCAAGTATCCCAATTTTTCAAACCCCCTGGTGGACGCTGTCCTGGACAGTATCAACAAAGACCCAGAATTGGACGGTAGGACAGATTTCGCAAATATTTATGACGGATCGGTAAGGATCGATTTCATTATTCCCGTTAAATTTGAAGATACAATGGAGAAAACCAGGCTGGAGCTGAAAAAGAACTTCGCAATTGATCCATACGATTCCGCCACTTTTGGTGATACACTATACACAAGTGCTGTCAATGCATTCATGACCCATTTTGATACCAGCGGTGTGATGCCTGATATGCTCATGATCATGATGGAGGATACCGCACTTGGTGTCATGGTGGATATTCCCGTTGAGGTCAAAACACGTGCTATGAAAACTGCCCTCAATAAACGGCGAAACACGCTTTATAAATTGTTGACAGGTTATAGCGAACCCAATCCCTTCATTGCTGAACACGTGATCGCTGTCGCCATTGACTCCCTTGCGTCTGAAGGCGTGGGCATAGATTCCTTCTATACAGATATCGATCTGTCAGATGCAGTATTTAATGTGAACATCCATCCGAATATTCCCACATACTTCAACCAGGTAAGTCTCGAACAAGCCTATTACATGAGCGATGTCAATCTGACCGATCTGAACTGGACGGATGCTGCCGTTGAAGTTGTGGAGTATGTTGCGGAGAAATTACGCGGGAAGGGCGAATTCTCAAAATGGCAGATAGTTGAAGCCGAGGCAGACACCTTCCATGTCAATGTATTCGATGAATTTCTCCGTCGCTATGACAACATGAATATAGAGTTGTACAAAAAGCTGACGGGAGAGTACACTAACCGCTATGACTATGCCTATGACGTTGTCACTATGGCCGAAGACTCAGCTGCTATCGATTCACTGAATTGGGCAGGTGCGCGGACAATTGATATTGCTGCTGACACCATTCTGGTCAATGTCTTTCCGCTCTACCTGTCAGAATATGATACGACATTCCTTATCCCTCGCGATACGGTTGTGCACACCGATGACAGTACATTTACCGGTGTCTGGTATAGAAACAAACTGGGCGTTGTTGACCATATAGGATACGACACCCTGGCATTTCTATCAGAAACCGATAATGCACGATATCGTTACCACTTTAGTGGAACAGACAGTGTCCAGTCCTTCAATATTCTCGAGAAAACGGATTCGGCCGATGTTGAGGTTGTTTATTTGAACGATGAGACCTTCATCATGGTTTACGATCCGGACAGTCTCATGGAAAACCTCTATCGTGTCGCAGACATCTTTGATGTCATGGATTCATTGGTCATTGACTCATTGAACGTCGTCTCTGAAGAATTTGTAGTTGGAACCCAGGAGAAATATCTCTTTGCCGAAAAAGACTCTTTTTATGGATGGATCGATACAACCGTGCACAAGAAATTTGTGAAGAAAGAATTGTTCAGTCATTATGACTTCGTACCTGAACATGTCGTATGTCCGGTTACCGACCTTCCGTATCGGATAACCATTCGAGATGACATTCACCTGACGATCGAATCGCCTATTACGCAACCGATCGAAACCAGAAGATATCTGTTCTTCACGCAGGTTGATTCCTCACACGGAAATATTGAAGATGGTGAGGCCAGCTGGGCAGAATAAGATCTGAAAAGGATCAACATTAGATGCTAGCAATTCATATCGCTCGGGACACGATTAAATATGCCCAATTGGTGAACTTTAAAGGTGCTCCCTTTATCGAGAGCCTGGGCAAGGTTGATCTCGAGGATATTTTGCAGTTCCCTGACACCAGCAACGCCGAGATCACCCGGTCGCTTTCAGAGAAGATTGTATCAATTCGCAATTCGGCTGAGTTCCCTGATAATGCCACGCACCTTGTTATAGATTCCAGCTGGTTTCCCACCCTTGTACACGCTGTGGAGGATGAGCTGTCGGAAGCAGACAGGGATAAATATCTGGAATGGCGCTTTACTGAGATGCTGGATTCCACAGCTGACCACTATAAATTTACTCACCAGCCCCTGGGAACAGGGAATGGTACGACAACCAGCTATCTGTCGGTCGCTATCCCGAATACCTTTAATACCTGGGTTGAGCGAATTACCAGAGCCTCTGAATTGGCGGTGCAGAATGTTATTATGGACATTCAGGCATTGGGTGAGCTATTGGCAGCCACCGGTAAGCTGGATAGTGAGGGTAATCTTCAAGTTCTACTTGAAAATCACGTACACGGTATCACCTGCACGGTATTTAGCGACAAAGATTTTATGGCATCTTTCCAGGCCGACCTGGACGATAGTCTGACAGTAACACCTACCGTGGTGAAAGGGGAGCATGCGCTGATCAAGCGCATCGTAAAAGCTCTCGAACGGGCACTAAGAGGTGAACAGAATCCGGACACAGCACTTTCTAAAATTTATTATTTCACATCAAACGGTCGTCAGGTCATGGTAGCCAATCTCGCTGCTTATCCTGACAGCTGCCTGGAATTGGATCTGCTCAACTCCTTTAATTTTAGAGAGCCAGAATTTCCAAATATTGATGAATATGCGGTCGTTGTAGGAGCACTGAGCCAGGAATTGGGGACAGAATCAAGTGAAAATTGATCTTAGAAAAGATCGCGGAATCCTTGAGGCACAGATCTTCTCTGGAACCGGAGTGAGTGATTCTGCGCCTGAAACAACATCCGATGATGAACTGATCATTGAGACCCTCAAACGCCGTCATGGCGATTCAGGAACCGATGGCAAAACCGAGACAGAAAAAGCTGTTAAAAAACAGGCGAAAAAAGAACGGAATGCCATTCCAATACTGTTGATCATTCTCATCCTCACCGTCGCAGGTGGTGGGTATATGTTGAACACCATTGGGGTTCTGAAGCCGGGTCTGAATGTGATCGAGAATTACTGGAGAGACGTCTTGGGGCTGCCCCTTGTCCATGAGCCTGAATATATAGAGGATGCTGATATTCTTCCCCTTGAGACCCTGGAAGAGTCTCTCATGACTGAAGATCAGTTCAATGAACTGATGCCCCTTACTGATGAGCTGGCTGCCCTGGCTGACTCCTTGGCCGCCATACCAGAGGATTCACTTGCCGTAGATAGCTACTTAGATACACAAGCGGTAAGTCCAGTTAAGGCGAGAAGTGACGCTATCACCACGCCTGCTCAAAATTTACGACCCCTGTCCGAAGATGATATGATCATCTTGAACAATCGATCATTGATGCTACTGGTGACAGAGATCGTGCAGAACTATCCCGATGACATGCTCGATGGCCATCTGTATATAAAGCGAGATGCCCTGAACTTGTCAGCTCCCCGAGGTGGTGCATGGGTTGATAGTCTACAAACCATCATGGATAAATTTGTATTGGGAAGTTTTAAGGCTGATTACAGTTCAGGAAAAGTGCAGATCAGTAGCAAATTCTCGCTGATCATGGCCAGGGAACCTAATTTTCAGGCCAATGTGCTGGATGGTATTCGTATGCTTGATGTGTTGGCTAATCCATTTAGTGATTATCTTGAAGAGATCGTAATTGATCTATCGAAGGGCGTGGACAATAATCCAGCGACATTCACTTTCAAGGGCTCATCTCAGGAAATGCAGTACATTCTTTCCGCATGGACGGAATCTCGCACCAACTTGCTTCTCAGATCTATTGATATCAAATTCCGTGGTGAAAACTCAATCCTCACCTTTGACGTTATATTTTTCGATTATAGACCATGACACGGATCATAGCAGGGGAATGGCGCGGTCATTCTCTGCCTAAGCTAAACACAGGTAGCGTAAGACCCACCACCGATCGTGCACGAACAGTATTATTCGATACGTTATGGGATGTAAAAGGCCTGAGCGTCCTGGATCTATACAGTGGTACCGGTGCCCTGGGGTTCGAGTCCTTGAGTAGAGGAGCCGCTGAGCTCATCTCTATTGATCAGGACCGCAGCTATATTGACAAACAGAAGCAATGGATACACCGTTTTGAGAGTCCATTCAAAGGGCTGGTTGGAGATGTTGAACAGGTCCTGCGGCGCCTGGAACAGACATTTGATCTGATCTTTGCTGATCCACCCTATGCAGAAGGAATATCAGATGCTGTATTAAGGCTGATCGAAACGCGGATAGCGCCTGGTGGACGGTTTGTCTACGAGCGTGATAAGGGCAGTGATGAGCCCCTGGATTCTGAAATATTCAGTTTGATGAAAGAAAAAATTGTTGCACAAACCAGAATAGAAATATATAAGGCGGAGAGAATATGAAGAATAGCTTAGCCATATATCCTGGAACCTTTGACCCGATCACACTGGGTCATCTGGATATTATCGAACGCGCTGTCTCCATCTTTGATGAAGTGGTTGTCTCCGTTGGTCAGAATATTGGCAAACAGCCGCTGTTCACTGTTGATGAACGGATTGATATGATCAAGAAGACGACCGCACATATGGATAATGTACGGATAAGCTATTTCGATGGTTTGATCGTTGATTATGCCCGTAAGATAGGTGCAAAGGCCATGATAAGGGGCTTACGAGCCATGTCTGACTTTGAATTTGAATTCCAGATGGCTCTTGTTAATCGAACACTTTACCCTGAACTGGTACAGGTATTCCTCATGCCGCACGAAGCCTACACCCACTTGAATTCAACCATTGTTCGAGAGGTCTCTAGCTTTGGAGGCGATATTACATCATTCGTCACGCCGCATGTGGCTGAGGTCCTACATGCCAAGTTTCACAAGGAATAGATCAGGAAGACACAAAAAGATGCCGACATACGAATATAAATGCTTAAGCTGCGGTCTGAACTTCGAAACGTTTCAGAAGATGTCCGATTCACCGCTGGATTCCTGCATTGAATGTAAAGGGAGTGTCCGGAGAGTCGTGACAGGCGGCTCAGGGCTAATTTTTAAGGGCAGTGGATTCTATATCACAGATTACAATAAGAAAGATCCTGGTAGTAGCAAATCTGAAAAAACCCCAAAGCCAAAGCCTTCGAAATCAGATAAATCCAAATAAGCCGATATGAAATTCAAGAGGAAAAGCCACTGTCACCGGTGGCTTTTTCATAAAAATAAGCGTGGTTCAGATATTGTAATTATCAGGAATGGTGATATTTTTTGCAACGATGATGATACCATCCTTGATGGTAACAAAATCATCGCTGAATTCTGAATGTTGTTCCTTGTTCAGCAATTTTACATTCTTCCCAATACGTACATTCTTATCCAGGATCACATTATTCATCACAGTATTTTCACCTATCCCTATGGGAATAGTGTCCTGGGAGACATGCTCGAAAAAATCAGCACCCATGAAGTAGACACGGTCGAATTTCACACCATCCCTGATCACGGCCCTGATGCCAATCACCGAATCCTTGATCTCGGCATTTCCGATCTTACATCCCTCGGAGATGATGGAGTGATCGATCTTCGCACCCCGGATCTCACTGCCAGGTAGAAAACGCTGGCGGGTATAAACGGGGTAATCCTCATTATAGAATGTGAATTTGAATTTTTCTTCGGTCAGTGCGATATTGGCCTCAAAAAAGGTGCGGATCGTACCGATATCTTCCCAATACCCCTTGAATTGAAAAGCAACAGTTTTGAAATTATCGATGGAATAGGGAATCATATTCTTACCGAAATCATCACCCTCGGTCTTCAGGACTGCCTCTAGCACTTCCTTCTTGAAGATATAGATGCCCATAGACGCCAGCACCTGTGGTTCACCATCAACCATCTCTGTCAGACTATCAATAACTGACTGCTCCTGAGGCTTTTCGATGAAATCAGCGATTGATCCATCATCATTAGCCTGGAGAACACCCAACTGGGGGGCCTCTTTTACAGGCATGGGATGGACGGCAACTGAAACATCAGCATCATTGTCCAGATGATGTTGAAAGAATTCAGAGTAGTCCATTTTATATAAATGGTCACCAGCCAGTATCACATAGTGGGACACATCCATGGTGGCAAAGCGTTCCCAATAAGATCGGACAGCATCCGCAGTGCCCTGGAACCAATCTCTATTCTTTGCTGTCTGTTGTGCGGCAAGAATTTCAATATCTCCCCGAGAATAAATATCAAACTTATAGGTTCGGGATATATGCCGATGCAAGGATGTAGTATTGAACTGGGTCAGGATATGGATGAGATTGATCCCTGAATTGATGCAATTACTAATGGGAACATCAATAAGCCGATACTTTCCACCAATATGCACGGCAGGTTTCGCACGGTAGGATGTAAGTGGAGAGAGTCGTTCACCTCGTCCACCACCCAATATGATCGCACCTAATCTGACCTTCCCCGATTTCATGTCTACCTCACTTCCATGATGTATATAGTTCAATGTATTGCTTCGCCGATACTGCCCATGAGAAATCTTTCTCCATGGCCCTGCTGATCAATCTATCCCATTCTTCCTTGTCATCGAACACTTTTAGCGCCAATTCTATTGATTTCCTCAATTCTATTGCCAGGTAAGGCTCAAAAACAAATCCTGTGCCCTGACCGGCTGACCATTGCTCAACAGAGTCTCCCAGCCCACCCGTTTTGTTAACAATGGGGATCGTACCATACTGCAAGCTGTAGAGCTGATTCAATCCACATGGTTCAACCCGGCTCGGCATGAGGAAGAAGTCTGATCCTGCTTCGATCAGGTGAGCTAGTTTCTCATTGAAGCCATCATAAAAGGCCAATTGTGCAGGATATTTTTTGAGTAGATCTTGTAATTGCATAGCAATGACAGGATCACCAGAGCCAAGAAAGACAAAAGCAGCCCCGTCTGCCAGAAAATCCTCGATAGACTCGAATATCAGGGCGAACCCCTTGTTCTCAACCAGCCTCGAAATAGATCCGAAAAGGGGGGCGTCCACGTCTGCTTGTAGTTCTAATTTCTCAAGTAGTGCACGTTTATTCTTCTTTTTCCCATGCCTGTCGGTGGGAGAATAATTGCAGGGGAGCAGATCATCCAATTCAGGATTCCAATAGTTGACATCGATACCATTTAATATCCCGAGAATGCCATCAGGTCTATTTCGGATGATGCTGAGGCTATGTTCATCCACATTCTCCCCAGCCATCAATTCCCTGGCATAACCCGGGCTGACCGTGTTGACGGCATCTGACCAGGTGATGGCTTCCAGCAGTGCACTGTAGTTATCCCATTGTGTGGGTGTCAGCTTATTTCTGATACCCTCAGGGAGTAATGCTTTGTCTGCATCAGAGAAATGTCCGTGATAGAGAAAATTATGAATGGTGAAGACGGACCGCAACTGTGGAAGGGATTTGGTAAGCAGGGGCAGCAAACCAGTATGATGGTCATTGCAATGCAGAATGTCAGGGGACAGGATCTTTCTACTGATTAGATCAAGAATGACAAGCTGAAAGAAGAAGAAGCGCTGGTTGTTATCTGCATATCCTTCACCCGTTGCATCGGTATAGATACCATCCCGGTCAAACAAGGTCGGATTTGAAACGAACCAGTACTGCGTTTCATCCTCACCACTGGGTTTGCTGTGGAATATGACATAGGGAACAGTCTTTTTTCCGAGGAGAACCTTACCTTTAATATCAGCAGCTTCTATCCGATGATGGACCCTGTCCACGGATCCATAAAGGGGCGATATGACCTGACAGCTTAAGCCCTGACGCTGGAGGGCAGAGGGTAAACTACCGGCAACATCAGCCAATCCGCCTGCTTTGGAGAACGGTGCTACCTCTGCTGCAGCAAAGACAATATTCATACGCTCATCTTCGATTGTAGGTCAACTGACAATGAACTGGAAGATGATCTGAATATCCCCCATGGTAGGTTCCACTCCGATACATCCGAAAGGGCCAACCGGCATATTCGCCTTCAGTTTCAATCAGATAGGCAGGGCTGAATACATCAGTTGATTGAAAGGTCCAGGTAAACCCAAATGTATCTGTCAACCCTCTTGAAATTAAGATCTGGTCCAGACAGCCCCATTCACCCCGATACTTATACGTTCCCCTTTGAGGATCTGCATGGATGGGCCACATGGTGTTGATGAGTTCCCCGGGCAAATATTGAGCGGACATCTTGCGAGCCAGCAAAACATCCTGGACTGAAGGATCATCGGGATGGTCGTTAAGATCACCCATGACAATGATATCTGCACTGGGATCTGATCTGAGTATTTGATCGATCCGATTCCGCAGGGTAGCAGCAGCTTTACGTCTCAGGGGATCGGTCTGGGCCTGACCGCCCCAACGTGACGGCCAATGGTTAACAAACACATATAGTGAATACCCCTTGGGATCTTGCTGGTATTTGAATTCTGCCTCAATGATATCTCGTGTTTTTTCATCACCCCCGAGAAAAATGGGGATGAAAAAGCTGCGATATAAATGCAGCA
Source organism: Fidelibacterota bacterium (assembly GCA_021734255.1). GTDB lineage: Bacteria > Fidelibacterota > UBA8477 > UBA8477 > JABMPR01 > JABMPR01. The sequence goes on from JAIPJM010000008.1 coordinate 45,127, forward strand.
GACTGGGATCATAGAGCAGGCCACAATCAATTCCCCGTTCATCCGGTGACTCTTTATGCACCAGGTCAAAATTCCGTTTGATGAAATCACTATTTAAGCGTTCCAGAACCTCACGGTTTTCGATCTCTGCCAGACCGAGGACGGCCAGATCCCAATTTTGGTTCAGATCATGGATCACCTGACTCAGGTCATGGAGTTTCTTCAGGAGACGACTTTCGGTCCATTCATATCTCCCAGAGGGGGTGAAGTCATCGTCACTGATGCGCTCAGTATTGGTTGTGTCGAATAGGTTTTCAATGTTCCAGAAAGCCACCTGTATAGGCGTCTGGCCAGTGATCTGTGTCAGACTGCTGGCCAGACTGATGACGATCATTAACGATCGTGAAATGCGCATTACATCTCTTTCTCTGCTCTCAGTAAACGACCCTGAACGAACTGACCGGCATCAACCAGGTCAGGGGTCAGGTAAACGACGCCATCTTCGTGATGCGGTTCAGCATAGACGGAGTGAGCTGATTTTAATCCGCCCAGCCACTTACGTTTATCAGAGACATAGACAAGATCACCCACATTTGCGGCCATCTCTTCCATCTGGTTCTGAGCAAAGCGCATGAAGGATTCGTCTGATTCCTCAATTTTCCAGCGTACGATCGGTTCAAGACCGGGTTCGTCATTAGGCATGGAGCCCTTGAACAGTTCACGGGCTTTATCCAATGTCCAGACCGTTATTCCATCCAGCTTCTCATCAGAAGCCGCATTCTTTACGAATGAATTGACGATTTTGCAGAAGCCACCCCAGACCACATAATAGATATCACGCGTCGAGGTTGCATTGGCATCATGCTTATTGAAGTAGGCCCGTGCATTGGCAACGACCTTGGCCGTGTATATCTCAATTCTGACCTCAACCTTGCGAGTGAAGATGAAGGAGAACAGAACACCGGATGTCAGGCAAACAAGGGTATTGTATAGGGCCCGGATATAACTGTAGGGGTGTTCAGGGTTCATCTGGATACCGTGGTCGAACGGCCCGATGAGGAAGGCTGGGTATGCGTTACCCAACCACATGAGATATGCACCAACGATGAAGGTAGCCACTGCAGCCAGCGTCGTGTAGCGCTTCCAGAATATTCCGAGGAAAATGGCGATGACCAGCGGGGGAGTCATGGTGCTGTGGAAGAAGCCATGTGCCTCATAGAGTGTTGGGAAATTATCAAAAAAGCTGGTTGTGATCACACCCAGAAGTGTGGCCCCAGCTGATATGAACATGGCTGCCTTGAGATAGTGTTTTTCATCTCTGTCCTTTATGATCGGGCGATAGATATCGTTGATCACAACAGCGGCTACGGCATTGATGAGTGTGTCTACTGTCGACATAAGGGCGGCTGCAACGGCAGCAATAATGAATGCGAATACCACCTCAGAAGTGGTAACCAGGGCAGCAACCTGTGTAAATACATGATCAAGCTTAACTGTGGCATCCCAAGCCTCTGGGGTTACAATGCTGATCGCTTTGCCGATCCAACCGGCATTGCTGGTAACAACGGTGGAGATAGGCAGGAGCAGCAGAATATTGAAGGCTGCAGCTTTACGACCCTCATTCACTGACTTGGTGGCCATGAAGCGCATGATAAGGCCCTGATTCATAAATAGGAACCCAACGGATCCTGCCACACCATCCTGCCAGAAAATACCCACGAAATTAAAGTTGGCGGGCTTGTTAAAGTGCGCCAGGGGTAACTTGAAGTCCGGTGGGAGCGCATTCCAGAAGATATCGAATCCACCCAGATAATTGATACCCAGCATGAAGATGAGGATACCGGCAAAAATAAGCACAAAACCTTGAGCCAGGTCAGTAAAGATGACGGCTGTCTGTCCACCAAAGGTGATATAGATACCCGCTATGATGGCGACCACCCAGATAATTGTCCACAGATCCCAACCTAATAGCGGTTGCAGGGTCTTACCCATGGTGAGGAAGCCAATGGCAATGTAACCGATCATGTAGCCCAGGATGGCGATCGTGGCCAGAATTCGGACATTGCGGTTGAAACGGCGCTCGAAATAATCAGGGATCGATCGAATCCTCGTGTAATAAACGATGGGAAGCCAGCCGAACAGGAAAAATGGCACGAAGAACCAATCATTCATATAGGTCATGGTCGATGAAAAACCATGTTCAAATGCCTTCGCAGAATATTTCAGAAAAGAGTGAGATCCAACTCCGGTAGCGACGATAGACATGGTGATGAGCCACCAGGAGAATCGACGGCCACTGAAAAAGAAATCATTGGTGTCCTTGTTGTATCGCGCAAAATAGGATCCGAATCCCAGAATTAAGGCGAAATAGCCGACAATGATGATCCAGAACATAGGGGAGGTATGTATGACTTGTTCCATCATGACCTCCTAAAAGTTCAGTGCTGCATATGTCAAGAAGACATGTAAGAGCAGGTAATAGAAAAAACCGAAGTAGAGAATCTTGATCCACCTCTGATGCCTCTGTCTTTCCCGTTTAATAGTTTTGGCTTTAAATATGACGACCATTCCAGAGAAGAAGATGATGCCTCCAACTCCATATAGATAGATCACAGGGAGCCATGTGCGAAAAAAAGTCAATTCATGCATGGATTCGGAACTCCTTTTATCATTGAGTGACCAAATTAGTTCCATTCAAAATAAATCAAATAATAATCCGACCCAGCGTGAGTAAAACAGGGAAATATTAAAGGTGTTCAGCAGGCATATCGCCATAGAATTTTGGACTTTCCATCCCATTTAATCGAACTATAATATCGGGATGAAGAAGGATCCAGGATCAGTCGCATTTCATACCCTGGGCTGCAAACTAAATTTTGCAGAGACATCCACCATTGCCCGCAAATTCGAGAACGTCGGCTATGAGAAACGCCCCTTTGACGAGGAAGCAGACCTCTATGTGATCAACACCTGTTCCGTAACAGAGAATGCTGACAAAGAATTCAGGAAAATAGTGAATCGCGCTAAGCGTAGGTCTCCGCATGCCAAGATCGCCGTGATCGGCTGTTACGCACAATTAAAACCAGAGCTGATCGCTGCCACCTCCAAAGTGGACCTGGTTTTGGGCATGAAAGAGAAATTCAATCTCCTGGATCATCTGCACACCAACAATGATGATCAGGAGCCTGTGGTGATCGGTAATACTGAAGTGGACCAACTGCACGGCTGTATACCATCCTACTCACTCGGTGACCGGACCCGCTCCTTTTTGAAAATTCAAGATGGCTGTGATTACCCCTGTACCTATTGCACCATTCCGCTGGCCAGAGGAAAAAGTCGGAGTATTGATCCTGAGATACTGCTGAAGCAGGCCAGGGAGATCGGCTCACAGGGGGTCAAGGAGATCGTCCTCACCGGCGTGAATGTAGGGGATTATCGTTGGGATACACAGTACCAGCTGCTTGAGCTGCTCAAGCAGCTGGATCAGGTAGACAGCATCCAGCGCATCCGCATTTCTTCTATCGAACCCAATCTCCTGACAGACGATATCGTTGAGTTTGTGGCAAGATCCAATTCTATTCTACCTCATTTTCATATTCCGCTGCAATCCGGATCGGATACAATCCTGCGCTTGATGAAACGCCGCTATGTTCGCGAGCTGTTCGCCTCCAGGGTGAATAAGGTACGGGAACACTTCCCTGAGGCTGGGATCGGTATAGATGTGATCGTCGGATTTCCCGGTGAGACCGACGCTGAATTTATGGAAACCTACGAATTCCTCAAAGCCACAGATTTCAGCTATCTGCACGTGTTTACCTACTCCGAGCGATCGGATACAGAAGCGATATCATTGCCTGGTAGCGTTGATCTACCGGTACGAAAGGAAAGAAATCGTCTGCTCACTCAGTTGTCGGATGAAAAGAACATGGCATTCACGCTGGCGCAATTAGGCAAGCGGCAGCAGGTCCTTTTTGAAACCTGGAAAAATGGCATCCTGTCTGGAATGACTGAGAATTATCTCCGATTGCATGTGAAGCATAGCAATAGTGACCTGGTAAATACCATTGCCACGACCGAACTGGTCTCATTGGCAGATCAGAAGCTGTTCGGGTCCATGGCATAAAAAAAGAGGGACGGTTTAAAACCATCCCTCAAACTTACATCCCTCAATTACTATAGTATTAAGCGGTCTTAGGCACCTCTTCAACAGGGACAGCTGGTTTGATCTGTGACATGATAACAGCTGCTGTCAGACACAGGATACCACAGATGGTAAAAGCCAGTGGGAAGTTGCCCATATCACCAAGCATGCCGCCCAGGATGGGACCCAGGATCCCGCCAAAACCATAGGCTAGAAACACCCAGCCATAATTTTGGCCGATATATTTGGCACCAAATACGGCTGAGGTGATGGTGGGGAAGAGTGAGAAGTTACCACCAAAATTAAAACCGATCAACAAGGCGCCCAAATAGAGCAGAGCTGGTGTCCCAGCCATCCACTGAAAACAGATCACGAAGACACCTTGCGTGGCCATCATGATGATGATCGATCGTTTTCGACCGATCTTGTCGCTGATCGCGCCCCAGGCGATACGGCCGATACCATTGGCCAGAGAGAAAAATACCGCCATGGCGGTTCCAGCGATGGCGCTGGCAGACATAGCCGATATACCATTCGCTTCAAGTGCCTGAATAGGAAAGAGCTTCATGAGACCAATACTCATTAAACCGGCACTGGCACCAAAGGCAAAGGTCATGGAAATAAAATGGAATTGAGGTGTCTTCAGCATCTCCTTACTATTGTAGTCACGATCGAAGCGATGACCACCGGTCTCACTGGAAGATTTGGGTGAGTAGCCTGCTGGTAACCATCCGGAAGGTGGAAACACCATCCAGATGCCACCAATAATGACCATGGCCATAAAAATGATACCCAGGATGGTGAAGGTTGTGCTGAGACCATAGGTGAGAATGAGTTGCCCCCATGAGCCCGCTAATTTGACCCAGAGCATGGCGCCAAAGCCAAAACCTGCAACGGCTAATCCCGTAATAAGGCCTTTCTTGTCCGGGAACCAGCGCATGCCAACAGCGATCGGAACCACATAAGCCAGACCGATACCCGCACCACCGATCACACCGATGAAAATAAGCAGTGCAATAAAATTGGTTCCGCCGAGTAGACCAGCGAGCAGATATCCGGAGCCCAGGACAAAGCCTCCAGACATGGCAACTTTTTGCGGTCCATATTTTGGCATCAAACGACCAGCAATGACCATGATGATAGCAAAGAAAAAGAGTCCAGTAGAGAATACGGCCTGTGTTTGAGCGCCTGTCCAGCCTGATTCTACAAGTTTAGGTGTAAACACCGACCAGGCATAGATCGCCCCTAAAGCCAACTGAATGAGTACGGCGCCTATAACAACATACCAACGATTTTTGATCTCCATATTCCCTCCCTTATGAATAGATCGAATTAGAATAAGTTGCCAAATAAAAAATATTTTAGCTGTTGCTCGTTTTCTTGCATTAATAATGCCAAGCTTGCATCATTTTTGCATATTTCTGATACTGTAAATCATGAATACTAACAATTGATTTGCTTTGGCAATTGAGCGGATCGATCATTTTTGAAAACAATTAACAGGGGGTGCGTATGGCACTAGTAAAAAAACCTCATTATCAGATAGCTGGGAAAAATGAACCATTGGAAGTATTGGCGAGAGGTGTTGAAATTCTCCATGAACCACTGCTGAATAAAGGCACAGGATTCAAGCTGGAGGAACGAGATGCTTTGGGTTTGAGGGGGCTTGTGCCTCCAAAGGTCGTCAGTCTTGAAGAACAGGTCACTCGGGTCCTTGAGAATTACAACAAAAAGACCGACCCCCTTGAGAAATCTATTTTTTTAACTGCCTTACATGACAGGAATGCAACACTCTTCTATCGGGTTCTCATTGACAACCTTATGGAAATGACCCCCATCGTGTATACACCTGTGGTAGGTGCTGCCTGTCAGAACTTCGGTCATATTTACCGTAGAAATAGCGGCATGTATATCAGTCTCCACGATAAAGGCCACATCCGCGATATGTTCGATAATTGGACCTCAGACGATATAGATATTATTGTCGTCTCCGATGGGAGTCGAATTCTCGGTCTGGGTGACCTGGGTGCAAACGGGATGGGAATACCCATCGGTAAACTTGCACTTTACGTCGCTGGCGGTGGGATCTTTCCGTGTAAGACCCTGCCAATACTCATCGATACCGGCACGAATAATCAGGAACTCCTCGATGACCCGCTATATCTGGGTATCAACCAGAAGCGCTGTGCAGATGATGAATATTATGAATTGATCGATGAGTTCGTGAATGCCGTACAGGACAGATGGCCTGAAGCCCTCATTCAATGGGAAGACTTTACCAACAACCATGCCTTCCCGCTGTTGAACAAGTATCGAGACCAGGTGCTCTGCTTCAATGATGACATTCAGGGGACGGGTGCCGTGGCGCTTTCCGGTCTGCTGGGTGGCATGCGGATGAAGAACGAAAAACTATCCGACCAACGGATCGTTTTCTATGGCGCCGGATCCGCCGCTGTGGGGATCGCCGATATGATCGTTGCTGGTATGATGGAGGAAAGTGGTATCAGTGATTCGGAAGCCAGGGAGCGTTTCTGGCTGCTGGATAGTAAAGGCCTGGTCGTGAAGAATGGCCCGGGACCGCTCCAGGATCACAAAGTACACTACGCCAGGGATGAAAAACACATCGACAATCTCCTGGATGTAGTCCAGACGGTTAAACCGACCATTCTCGTCGGGGTGAGCGGCCAGGGGCAGGCTTTTAGCGAGGCTATCATAACAGCAATGTGTGAGCATGTTGACGAACCCATTATCTTTGCCCTTTCGAATCCAACCTCGAAATCAGAATGTACTGCCGAGCAGGCTTATCAATGGACCAAAGGAAAAGCCATTTTTGCCAGTGGTAGTCCCTTCGATCCTGTGCGGCTGAAAGGAAAAATATATGTTCCGGGACAGGGGAATAATATGTTCATCTTCCCCGGTGTTGGTCTGGGTGCCGCTTTATGTAAATCCAAAAAGGTGACAGACAGTATGTTCTATGCCGCAGCAAAGACACTGGCAGAATTGGTCACGGAAGAGGAATTAGCCCTGCGTACGGTATATCCTGATCTGAGAAAGATCCGGAAGATATCTGCTATGATCGCTACCCAGGTCATCGAAATGGCCTTTCAGGAAGACCTGGCTCAGATCGAGAGACCAAAGAACATTAGCAAATTCGTCAAATCGAAGATGTATGATCCGGCCTACCCGGATTATGTAGCTGCCGAATAAATACTCGCAGATGATTGTAGAGAGCCTCCACCCGGTCAAGTGGGGGCTTTCTTATTTTTACAGAAGATGAATTATTTGAAAAGCTGGTGAATCCATTCATATTGGGCCATGACGGATAAACAGAGAACACTGCTTTATTTCGTAATGATCTTTTCCATGGTCCTCTGGGGCTTGTCCTGGCCCAGCGGCAAGATCGTTTCTGAATACGGTTCTATTCCTGTCATTATTGTCTGGCGCTTTCTCATCGCGGCAACTGCCATGGGTCTGGTGTTGATCATCAGACGAACACCCTTCAAAGTCGGTAAGCAAGGAATCCTCCCGCTCATCGGTAGTGTTATTCTAATCACGACCTATAATCTCGCTTATTTCAGTGGCGTCCATCAGGGTGCTGCCGGTGCTGGTGGTGTTCTGGTCACAACCCTTAATCCTGTGCTTACCTTTCTCCTGGTGTCTGTGCTGGCGTTGAAACGGCCAGGTGGACGACCTCTGGCTGGCATCATTCTGGGCATTCTCGGGGGAACCATCCTGATCAATGTTTGGCAGGAAGGCTGGCACATCATTTTCCAGGCAGGGAACCAGTACTTTTTGCTCTGCGCCTGCTCCTGGGCCTTACTTACGGTACTCTCATCCACAATAACAAAGCACATGTCTACCTTGACCTACAGTTTTTGGGTATATCTGGGTAGTGGTGTGCTGGTCTTGCTACTTGTCGGTGATGCTTCTTTGTTTCAGGTTTTTGACTATGAGCTCCGATTCTGGTTGAACCTGATGTCCATTTCACTGGGTGCCATGGCCTTTGCCACCACCGCTTATTTTATTGCCACGTCGCGGCTCGGCTCTGAGAAGGCGGCAGCATTCATATTTACGGTACCGGTGAGTGCCATGCTCTTCAGTATGCTCATGCTGGATGAAGCTTTGAAAGGGAACGTTCTTCTCGGTGGTATGATCTCGATCATCGCCGTGTATCTGATAAATGCAGGCAAGAAAAAGGTAATACCGACAAAATCTGGCACTGGTATTTCCTGAATTATTTGTATATTCTGATCATGGGTCGAACAATCCTGCTTGTCATATCGTTACTTTTTTTGCTCATTGGATGTAACTCCGATCCTCTGCCTGACGGTCAATATGTTGATCTGGACCTGCAGTGGGCGGAGATCGATACGGTGAATGCACAATTGCCGGCGGGGATAAAGGTGTTTCATACGGCCAGCACCGATCTGAATTTACGCGCCTGGTATGTCCGAGTTGAGGAATCCAGAGACGATGTAGAAAGCCGGGTCGTGGTTTCCACCGATGCTGACCGGCGGGAGACCATCTCAGAATTTGCGACCCGACTGAGTGCACCGGTGCTGATCAACGGTGGATATTTCAGAATGGATCTGAATCCGGCTCGGCATGTGGGTATCCTGAAAGTCAATGATTCACTGATCCAGCCGGCCACACCATCCGTATTAAGATCCGATGAACGGTTTTATCTCCATCGCGGTGCTATTGGTTTTGATGAACAAGACCGGGTAGGTATTGGCTGGGTTTCCTCTCAAGGTGATTCAGTGACAATATGGGAGCGTCCCATCCCGAATCGACCCGATATACCTGGTAGCGCCTTGGACTCCGTTTTCGGGGCATTCTGGGGCTTCAGGGACGTTCTGGGCGGTGGTCCTGTCCTGATCAAGAATGGACGAATCAATATTGCTAGTGATGAAGAGGTCTTTTTTGGCACCAGTATCCCGGATACCCATCCCCGCACTGCTGCCGGTATCACCGAGGACGGCGATCTGATCCTGCTCCTGGTGGATGGGCGGCAATTGATCAGCAGGGGTGTGAACCTCACCGAATTGGCCAGTATTCTGTATGATCTGGACTGTGTGGACGCCCTGAACCTGGATGGTGGTGGCTCTTCTGCGCTGGTGGTGAATGGTGTGCTCCTCAATCGACCCGCCGGGACGACGACCCAGCGGCAGGTCATGTCTGCCATTGCTGTATTCGCGAATTAATTGATCTCCCAGGCGTTCAGCCTCCCTTTCCAACACAGATAATAGTCTAGTCTTCCTGACCCCGCCAAGGGCGGGGGAAGGATCTCAGATCCTTGGTTTGCACAAATCAGAGATTCTTCGCTCCCGCTCAGAAAGACTATCCCTTATCTTGCAAAAGTGCCCTAAAAGCACATGAGCCAAAGACCGGGGTGGCCTTTGGCTCTATTCATCCAGATGTGCAAATCTAAGTGTTAGGGCCTAACCGTTCGTACTCCGTTCCCACAGTGTGGTCATCCAGGTATCGATCTCTTTTGGCCAATCATAGGACAGCTGATCACCAAAACCATTGGTCCAGGTGTAATAGTTATCTGCAAATTCGTCGTTCAGCGTGATGTCTTCCATCAGGTTGACCGTCTCACCAATGATCGGGCCGGTCATGCTTGCACCATAAAGGTTCAACTCGCCAGCGGAAAAGATGGCACCATTGATCGTGTTGGAAGCTTCGATGGTGAGGCTTTCCCAACTATTCGTGAATACGATAGCAGGGGAGGCATTGGAGAACTCCGTACCAGCATTTGCTGTAATACTACTGTTGGTGATGGTAATGTTCTTACCGGTGAATACAAGTGTGGCAGCTGATAAGTTGAGACTGTCAAGGGACAGGTTGTTTCCAGTAAAGATCACGATTCCGCCATCAGCTATATCTGAATTCTTGAAAGAGTTTTCATTACCATTTTCGATCTGGAGGGCATTTTCATTGAAGTAGGTCATATCAACGCCAGGTAGAAAATTGAAGTTTCGTTTTTGTCTGTTCAGTCCGTATGCATTACCATTGGTATTCAATCCGGATCTGCTGGCGATGCCCCGTTCGAAGTGACTATCATCGTCTAAGTGCAGGCTTACTTCTGATTCGGAACCGAAGGTATCAACATGGACGGTCAGGACCTGAGAAAGGCTATCCCATGTCGTAGTTACGCCACCTTCAATGCGGGTAACAACAGAATCGGCGCCTGCGTTGATCAGCCAGAGTGATTCGTTGATTGAACTTTCCAGAATGTACTGGCTTTTGATGTTAGAGACAGTTCCCTGTGCACTGGTTGAGCTGGTGTAGGAAATATCCAGAACGGCAACACCGGTGAAGGACATAACAAGGAAAATTGCGATTACGGCAATTAACATGACTTATCCAACCGTCTCAGTTCTGCTTGGGGTTGCTATGGATTTTGTTCTCAACATTGCCTCTATATAGGCCAAAAACGGTGCCAGTAATTGGCATTGTATATAAAAGCAATAATATCAATAATATACGAGTGTCTTAAAATTGTGTAAATCAGGACGTGTGTAAGAATATGACAACAATTGGGTGAGACTGTCATAAATAATTGTCATTTTTTGATGACATATTCAAAGATCGCGTACACTTGAGCCAGGTATTTGGGTATAGTCTTTAGATATGCTGGTTCAATTAGCGTAATATATACAACGACTTATGAATATCTTTATCATCGAATAATAATATGACAATATGCATCACATAATGGAAATATCAAGATAGGGGACATTTATTCGTGTGTGGGGCTTATCTAAGTAGAGAGGGGCTCTAAAGAGTATGATAATCGTAATATATATTTATATACTATAATAATACGTAGTATAATAAAATAATACTGAATATTTGTATGTAATAAAAAAGCGAGCTGAAACACCCGCTTTTGTTAGATATCTAATCGTAAGATAGGAATGGACTTATTCGTCTTCCTCCACCATTTTCTTCATGACCTTGATGCGTTTGTGATCCCGTTTTCTATCTTTACTCAATTTTTTGACATAGACCTGAGCATCCATATCCTCCAGACCTTCGATATTGATCCCCTTCATCCCATGGACGCCTTTCCAGTCAAAATTATCCAGATCAACGGTTTCACCATTGACGGTGACCACCACAGTGGAGTCGCCATTGTCCAGTTTTTCGATGCGGACCTCAACATTCTGCATGCCGGCTCCACCTGGCATACAATGTTTATTGCCCATGAACATCATTTTGTGATGGGGCGTACGCATGCCGTAGCCTGCTCCACAGTTTTTCACGGAAATGCCCCTGCCCAGGCTAAAAAAGCCGTAGACCAAGACGGCCAGCAGCAGGTATTTCCATAGTAGATCCAATTTTTCCTTTGTTGTCATTTTTTCTCCTTCAGTGTTTCATCTCTGGCGGCGGTGGAGATGCTGGTTTGATTTATGATCTTTTACCTGAATGCATCTGGATTGTTCCAAAAAAGAGGGGCGACATTAACTTACTATGTCATTAAATTGATGTTGATACTCAGGTCGGCTTTAGGTGTTGTCTGTAGCCTGCGTGAGATGTTAATTACTTATACTTCGAGATGCCAGCAGGAGCGGGCATCGTCGCAGCGTTTGGCATCATCCTTAATACTGTGGTTCTTAAAATAAAACGCTCATTTCGTTTCCGCTGGTTTTTAGCAGTACTGCATTACATGATGCGCTTCCGCAAATAAGTAAATCATAATCTGAGAGGCTCCATGCATCCGATCTGATGGAAGCTTTTATACCAATAACGAATTAAGCGTTTATATTTTGGCTTGAATTCAAGTGAAGATATATCTTTGGGAAACACTTTCAGTGAGTATGGTTTATAAAACATCAGCATGCTAGAGTTGTCAGGTGATGACTTCCAAAATACCGAGAACGATAATTTAAGCGTATCACTGAAATGGTGCTATGATTATAGCCATTGATACAGAAACCACCGGACTCTCCCCGGCACACGGTGACCGGGTGATCGAGTGGGCGGCGGTGAAAATTGAAGAGGGAAGAATCGTTGATCAGGAGAGCATGCTCATTAATCCCGGTGTCAGAATCCCTATGTCTGTTCAGAAAATTCACGGTATCCGAAATCAGGATCTGGCTGGGGCAAGATCACCGGAAACAGCCTGGCAGGAGTTCTTCAAGTTTGTCGGGGATGCCCCGTTGATTGCTCACAATATGCAATTTGATAATCGTTTTATTGCTGCTGAGATGGCGCGTCTAGGATTGACGTTGAGAAATTCCACGGTCTGTACATTAGCATTAAGTCGAAAATGTTATCCAAATTTACCATCCTATCGATTGAAGGATTTGGTATCCAAATTTCAGTTGGAAAGACCCAGCACGGTCGCTTTTCATCGCGCACTGAATGATGCCTATTGTGTGGCTTCGCTCTGGCTGCATCTCCAGAGGAGAGATCATGAATAGCACGAGCTATTATTCTTACTGGGGCAAGGCAGATACTATGCAAGAGACTTACCATTTGCTGCCTTATCACTGTCTGGATGTGGCAGCGGTGGGATGGGTGCTAATGCATCCTGAAGGCAAGCTGTGCCGTCGTCTCTCCTCCCAGCTTAGAACTGATCCAAAATGGTTGCAGCATTGGTTCACATTTCTGCTGATGTTGCATGACATCGGTAAATTCGCGCGAGCATTTCAGAATCTTGTTCCAAATCTTTCTTCGGCATTGGTTGCATACCATGGTCAGTGCATCTATCAGTTGCGTCACGATTCGCTGGGTTATCTTTTGTGGAGGACTCGCCTAAAAGATCTGAAGAGTGCATGTTCACGAAATATCGATCCATGGATGGAGGTTGTTTGTGGTCATCATGGTCAACCACCAAAATCCGAACGCAGGGGCTTTGAGTCTCATTTCCTGAATGAGGATTTTGCTGCAGTTGAAAGCTATGTGCAGGCTGTCAATGAGTGGTGGCATCCTGATTTTTCACCGTTAGCACAGATCGATAAACAGGTATTGCGCAGTGCATCCTGGCAACTGGCGGGAGTAGCGGTGCTGGCAGATTGGCTTGGTTCCAGCCGGGAATTGTTCAAATACTGCCGTGAGCCGATGCCTCTGGATAAATATTGGAACGATGTTGCTCTCGTTCAGGCGCCAGCCGCTCTTGATCTGGTTCACTGGGAGCAGAGCTTGGTTGCTCCGTTTGAAGGTATCCATCAGCAGTTTCCCTTCATCAAAACACCGACATCACTGCAACGCTTTGCCACAGAACAACCCCTGAAGCAGAGGCCTCAACTTTTCATTCTGGAAGACATCACCGGCGCAGGTAAAACCGAAGCCGCGATGGTATTGGCGCACCGGTTGATGGCGCAGGGCGAGGCGCGAGGTCTCTATGTGGCGCTACCCAGTATGGCGACCGCCAATGCCATGTATGAACGTTTGGCAAAGAGCTATCGCGCACTCTTTGGGAATGATATTACACCCTCACTGATACTGGCCCACGGCGCGGCAAATCTGAGCGATGACTTCGTCGATACCATCACGTTTGCTAACCAACAGCCGGATCACAGCTATCAAACCGATGATGTGAGTGCCAGTGCTTACTGCAATGCCTGGCTGGCCGATAATCGCAAGAAAGCGCTTTTGGCAGAAGTCGGAGTGGGTACGGTCGATCAGGCACTGCTTGGCGTGTTGCCTGCACGCCATCAATCGCTACGACTACTGGGCTTGGCGGATAAGGTGTTGCTGGTTGATGAGGTACACGCCTATGACCCCTACATGCGTGTGCTGCTGGTAGCACTGCTTGAGATGCATGCACGGCAGGGCGGAAGCGCCATTCTCCTCTCCGCCACCTTGCCGCAATCGTTTCGCACCGAATTGGCCCATGGTTTTGCAAAGGGGCTGGGCTGTGATGACCTGCAGTTGTCGAAACCCGACTACCCACTGGCCACACACCTGTCTGTAGCAGATGTTCAGGAGAAGGCCATCGACTCACGTGCTGAACTCTATCGTCGGGTTGAGGTGGTACGGCTGGAACATGAAGCCGCAGTCATTGAGACAATATGTCAGGCGGTTGAGCAGGGCCGAGCGGTGTGTTGGATACGCAACACCGTTGGCGATGCGCGAAGTGCCTACGAAACGGTAGCCAACGAATCCTGGTGCGATACGGAAAAATTGACCCTGTTTCACAGCCGTTTCGCCATGGTGGATCGCCAGCGCATTGAGAGGGATGTCGTCTCTCGTTTTGGCAAGGACTCCGATGGTTACCATCGCAATGGACAGGTATTGATTGCCACCCAGGTAGTGGAACAGAGCCTGGATCTCGATTTCGACATCATGGTCACAGACCTTGCCCCGGTCGATCTCCTGATCCAGCGAGCCGGACGCCTGCAACGCCATACACGCAATGCCGATGGCAAGCGCATTGAGACAGGCAAGGATCGGCGAGCCTCCCCCTGTCTCTATATATTGGCTCCAGACCCCACAAAGGTCGATGACGAACAGTGGCTGAAACGTCTGCTCCTCGGTACGCAGGCGGTCTACCAGAATGTCGGCCAACTCTGGCTTACGCTCTCCGTACTGTTGGAACAGAACGGCTTTCGCATGCCGGAAGATGCCCGCCGCCTGATTGAGGGGGTCTATGGCGAAGAGGCACAGGAACGCATTCCTGAGGCGCTACAGGAACTTACCTGGCAGGCGCACGGTGTCGGGCGAAGCCAGCACGGGATGGGAGAGTTTAATCGCCTGAAACTGAACAAGGGCTATACACGGCTATCGGGCGATTGGGATGAAGAGGTGCGCACACCGACCCGCCTGGGTGATGACAGCATCACGGTCGCACTGGCTCGGGTGGTGGAGGGAGAGTTTCGCCCCTACGCGGATACCGAAAAACACGCCTGGGCGCTCAGCCAGATCGCACTACCGAAATACGACTGGGAGCGGGTGCAGAAAAGCATCGATGCTCACTGGTTGCCACTGATCGAAAA
Source organism: Fidelibacterota bacterium (assembly GCA_021734255.1). Classification (GTDB taxonomy): domain Bacteria; phylum Fidelibacterota; class UBA8477; order UBA8477; family JABMPR01; genus JABMPR01. The sequence goes on from JAIPJM010000008.1 coordinate 60,196, forward strand.
ACTGCACACCGATGAACCGGCCCTGCGTTGGTGCGAGGTGCTGCCGTTGGACGGAGAGATATTGGAACACTATGACCCGGATGGTGGATGGAATAGAAACAGGAGGGAACAACGTGAACTTGATAAACGATAACTGGATACCGGCAATACATGCCGATGGTAGCCGGTGCAAAATCGCCCCATGGCATATTGCCGAAACGGAGAATCCTGTTGTGGAACTGGCTGCCCCCCGCGCCGACTTTCAGGGGGCGCTCTATCAGTTCCTGATCGGTTTGCTGCAAACCGCCTTCGCTCCCGAAGATCACGACGAGTGGCTGGCATATTGGCATACGCCACCAACTACCGAGGTGTTGCGTGAGGCATTTGGGAGGCATGAGGATGCATTTGAACTCATTAATCCTGAGGGCGTGGCCTTCATGCAGGATTTCTCGCTGAGCGATGGCGAACAGAAGTTAATTGCCTCTCTTCTGATCGAGGCGCCTGGTGCAAAAACGCGCAAGGACAATCTGGATCACTTTGTCAAAGGGAAGAGCGGTGAATGTATGTGTCCGGCTTGCGCTGCCACTGCGCTATTTACGCTCCAGATCTACGCTCCATCCGGTGGGCAGGGGCACCGGGTAGGTTTGCGCGGTGGCGGACCTTTGACCACATTAGTGATGCCTGCTGAGGCCGCTTCACTCTGGCAGCGGCTGTGGGCTAATGTCCTCACTCGTGAAGATCTTGAGCTGGATGACGCGGGCAATACCGCATCAATATACCCATGGATGAGTGAAACTCGGCTATCAGATAAGAGCGGAGGGCCAACCCTGCCTGGTGATGTTCATCCACTGCATATGTACTGGGCCATGCCGAGACGTATCCGGTTGGAGTTTGAAACCGTGGACGGCATGCCGTGTATGGTCTGTGGGGCGCTTACTGACAAGGCCGCAAGCTATCTGCGCACCAAGAATTTTGGTTACAACTACGAAGGGCCATGGGTACATCCACTGACCCCCTATCGCTTTGATCTCAAACATCAAAATCCACCGTTGAGTTTGAAGGGCCAACCCGGCGGCATTGGCTATCGTCACTGGTTGGGGTTGACCTGGCAGGATGAGTCGAATGGTGACAAGGCAGCATTGGTTGTACAGCGTTTCAACTCAGAGCGCTCGTTCGATTTGTCTGGCGACAGTGTCGCGAGGCTGTGGAGCTTCGGTTACGACATGGACAATATGAAGGCGCGCTGTTGTTACGAGAGCACCATGCCGTTACTTTCTATTTCATCGGAAAAGCGCACTTCTTTTCTTGATTCCACTGCACTCCTGCTCGATACCGCCAAAGAAGCGGTTTCCTTGACCCGTTCTTTTGTCAAAGCAGCCTGGTTCTCACGTCCCAAGGACGTCAAAGGTGACATGCGTGCTGTGGATCACGGTTTTTGGCATAACACTGAACCGGCGTTCTACCGGTTGTTGGCACAAATGGCAAAACAAGCCTCCCTCGGTGCGCAGGTGTTGCCCGCCATTGCCGAAAGTTGGCTCTCAACCGTCAAGCGAGAGGCAGTCAAGCAGTTTGACTGTTGGGTGCTGGAGGGCGACGCGGAGGACCTTGACATGAAACGAATCATCAAGGCTCGAAACGGATTAAACAGCAAGCTCAACAGCGCAAACCCATTTAAGGATCTCAAGCAGATCGCCACATCTGAAACGGAGGCAGCATGACCTACTATCACCGACTAAAAGAAGAGGACGAACGCAAGGCGCTGGTCGCCTGGTGGCACTGGCTGGATGACAATCGGGGAGAACGGGCCGTGTTGCGTCGCGCAGCGACGGCCGATGATATCTTTCTGACACCTGCCTTCGCACGCTTTCTGGCCTTTATGCCCGAGCGCTGGGGAACGCCGCAAAACCTATTCGATAGCGCTATGGTCGCCGGGTTGTTGGCGCGAGTGAAACAGGATGAGCACGAGAACAGTTTTGCCAAAGCACTTGCCCTACCGAAGCAGGGAGGCAGCAAGGCGGCAATGAGTGAATTGCGCTTTCTGCAACTGCAAAAAAGCCGTGACCCGGACGAGTTCTTTCTGCGCATCAGTCGTGCCATTGCCCTGCTAGGTGGGAAGGTAAACATCCTTTCACTGGCCGACGGCATTCTGCACTGGCTGCTGGAGCACCGCCGCGTGATCGACCGCGAACCAACAAAACGACTGGCCGTACGCTGGGCCAGCGACTACTACACCCATTTCAAAGACTAATCACCGTTAAGGAGAACTATCATGAGCCAATTTATTCAACTGCATCTGCTGACCTCATACCCACCCGCTAACCTGAATCGTGACGATTTGGGTCGACCCAAAACAGCGAAGATGGGTGGCGTCGATCGCCTGCGTGTTTCGTCACAGAGCCTCAAGCGGACATGGCGCATGTCCGATTTGTTTCAGGACGCTTTGAGCGGTCATATTGGAACGCGCACCAAACAGATCGGCGAGGGTGTCTATGAGAAGTTGGTAGCGGGCGGCATTGCAGAGAAAAAGGCTATCGAATGGGCGAAACAGATCGCTGGTCAGTTTGGCGCTCTGAAAAAGGATAAAGACAACCCGTTAAACGAAGTGGAAATTGAGCAGTTGGTGCATGTTTCTCCCGTTGAACAACAAGGCGTGAACGAGCTTGTTGATAAACTCGTTGCCGAACAACGCGCCCCAGAGGAGGAAGAGCTGAGCTTGCTACGACATGAAGAAACTGCTGCGGATATTGCGCTGTTTGGTCGTATGTTGGCATCAAAACCTGCCTACAATACCGAAGCTGCCTGTCAGGTTGCCCATGCCATCTCTGTTCATCCGGTCGTGATCGAAGATGACTACTTCACCGCCGTAGATGATTTGAATGACCACAGTGTTGATGCAGGCGCGTCCCATATCGGCGAGACCGGCTTTGCAGCAGGTCTGTTCTACTCCTACATCTGCATCAACAAAAGTCTGTTAATCGATAACCTGAATGGTGACGAGGCGCTGGCAAATCGGGCAATCAGTGCATTGACCGAGGCGGCGTCCAAGGTGGCACCCGAGGGCAAACAGAACAGCTTCGGCTCCCGTGCCTACGCTTCGTATGTGCTGGCCGAGAAAGGGGCGCAACAACCGCGCTCGCTCTCTGTCGCTTTCCTGAAACCTGTCGATCAGCACCAGAGTGAGGATTTCGCTACCGACGCCATTACCGCTTTGATCGGTCAACAACAGAAGTTCGATCAGGTGTATGGCGATTGTGCCGATGCATGTTACTCACTGAATGCCGTTACCGGCGATGGAAAGCTGGCCGAGATACTTGATTTCGTCACCGCATAGGAGGTGGATATGGAGTATCTACTCTTCCGCCTCTACGGGCCGATGGCCAGTTGGGGTGAGATTGCCGTTGGTGAGATGCGACATTCAGAGGCCAAGCCGAGTAAGTCGGCATTGATTGGATTGCTAGCGGCGGCGTTGGGGATCACCCGCGAACAGGAGGATCAACAACAGGCACTGGCCACTGGGTATCGCTTTGGCATCAAGATGCTTTCAGCCGGACAGGTTATGCGTGACTACCACACTGCACAGGCTCCCGATTCGGTTGGCAAGTTTCGCTACCGCACCCGGCGTGATGAACTGGTGGTGGGCCGTGCCCGGCTGGGTACAGTGCTCTCCACGAGGGAGTATCGTACTGATTCACAAGCGGTGATCGCCCTCTGCGCCACCCCTGAATCAACCTGGGAACTGGAAAAACTGGCCGAAGCCCTCAGGCAACCCCACTTTCACCTCTACCTTGGGCGAAAGTCGTGTCCCCTGTCGGCACCTCTCAACCCGCAAATCATCATCGCAGACGGTTTTCGCGCTGCACTGGATGGTTATCAACCGGGTGAGTTGTTGTGCGAGGAGCAAGCATGGAAAAGTGACCGTCGTTGGTTACCTGACGATGAGGTATCCCCCTATTACTGGGAAGGAGAGGTCAGCGACTTCGCGGTTGCCGACGAATCATTTACACCGGAGAGTGTGCAACAGCTTCGCCGACACGATCAGCCAATCTCGCGCAGTCGCTGGCAGTTCCAACCACGCGCCGAGTATTTCTGGATGAATCAAAGGGAGGTGGGATGATGTATCTGTCACGTGTACGACTTCGCCCGGAAATCGGTCAAACACAATTGGCGCGAGTGCTGGAAGATCGCCAATACGGGCTTCACCGACTCTTCTGGGACCTGTTCAGTGACGGCAAGGCGGATCGCCAACGCCGAACCTTTCTTTTCCGTGAAGAGTTGACAGCAGAACAGTTGCCGCGACCTGGAAAACGCAAGGCCGACCCCCTGTATTACGTGCTGTCTAAGGAGAAGCCAACGGAAAACGCCCTGTTCAGTGTTGACGTCAAACCCTATAACCCGAAACTTGCCGTAGGTGACCGGCTCTCTTTCAAGTTACGGGTTAATGCCGTCGTGACACGAAACGGCAAACGCCACGATATTGTCATGGACGCGCAGAATAGTTGGCTCAACGCACAACTGAAGGCTATCGGTCAGACTACCGATGGCGCTAAAGGAAAGCGAAAACAACGCCTGCTTGACCATGCCGGAGATAAAAAGTTGGAACAGTGGCGTGCAGATATTGAAACTGGGCGTTTTAGCCAGAAACTGGAGCAATCGTTAGGTAGGTCTGCCCTGATGGAATGGGCGATAAAAACCTCAGAGGCTGAACGGGTACAAAAATGGTGGGAGCGTCAGGGGATGGAGCGCCACGGATTTGAAATCGTCCAACATCCGAAATCAGGGTTACCGTTGTTTGAATATACCGCCTATCTCAATCATTCGATCCCTGAGAAAGGAAAGTCGGCAGGGTTCAGCTCTCTGGATCTTTCTGGTGAGGTGGTAGTGACCGACGTAGAGCGTTTCAACCGGCTGCTGTTGGAAGGTACTGGCCCAGCCAAGGCATTTGGATGTGGATTGATGCTGGTTCGGCGGGTGTAAAGGAGAATACTGATCATGCACGACAATCTCGTCGTCTTTAAAAACAAGGAAATTCGCCGCACAATTCACAATGGCGAATGGTGGTTCTCCATTATAGATGTGATTGAAGCACTGACTGGCAATGGAAGACCACGCAAATACTGGAACGACCTTAAGAAAAAACTCCTTTTGGAGGGATACGAGCAGTTGTCCGAAAAAATCGGACAACTGAAATTACAAGCTGGGGACGGCAAGTTTTACGCAACTGATTGTGCCAACACCGAGACAATGTTCCGCATCATTCAGTCCATCCCCTCGCCCAAAGCCGAGCCTTTCAAACGCTGGCTGGCCAAGGTGGGTTACGATCGGGTGCAGGAGATCGAAGACCCGGAGCTTGCCACCAAACGAACCAGGGCGCTCTACCTGGCCAAGGGCTATTCCGAGGCGTGGATCGAGAAACGGATGCGGGGTATTGCTGTCAGAGCAGAGTTAACTGATGAATGGCAAAAGCGCGGTGTGGGCAAGGAGCCGGAATACGCCATCCTCACTGCGGAGATATCAAAAGCCGCCTTTGGCCTGACACCGACTGAGTATAAACAGTTGAAAGGCTTGGAACGCGAAAATCTGCGGGATCACATGAGCGATCTGGAACTGATCTTTTCCATGCTGGGAGAGGCGGCTACATCCGAAATCGCCCGCAAGCAGGATGCCCAGGGCTTTAGTGAGAACAAGGGTGCAGCCCGCAAGGGTGGCCGGATCTCCGGCGATGCACGGGAAAAGCTGGAAACAGAAACCGGTGACAAGGTGGTCAGTCCCGATAACTATCTCACTGAGTCTGAAAGCCTCAAACGCCTGTCGGCAAAAGGCAAAAAAGGTCAACATGACTGAGCCTATCCTGCCACCGCTCAAACCCATCCCTATAAAAGACCGGGTTTCAGTGATCTTCATCGAGAGAGGTCAGTTGGATGTGTTGGACGGTGCTTTTGTGGTGATTGATAAAAACGGTGTGAGGACGCACATCCCCGTGGGCAGTGTGGCCTGTCTCATGCTTGAACCGGGAACTCGTGTTTCTCATGCAGCCGTCGTCTTGGCAGCCAGGGTTGGCTGCCTCCTGGTCTGGGTAGGTGAAGCCGGTGTACGCTTCTATGCCGCTGGTCAGCCAGGTGGAGCCCGGGCAGATCGTTTACTCTACCAGGCAAAGCTGGCCTTGGATGACACAGCCCGCCTGAAAGTAGTGCGTAAAATGTATGAGCTACGTTTTGGAGAACCTTCGCCACAACGTCGCAGTGTGGAGCAACTGAGAGGGATTGAAGGGATTCGGGTTAAAAAACTCTACCAATTGCTGGCCAAACAATACGGAGTCGAATGGAAAACGAGAAATTATGATCATAGCAGATGGGGCAGTGGCGACGTGCCGAATCGCTGTTTGAGTTCAGCAACAGCTTGCCTCTATGGTGTGTGTGAAGCAGCAATCCTGGCAGCAGGATATGCACCTGCAGTTGGATTTATCCATACGGGAAAACCTCAGTCATTTGTTTACGATATCGCCGATATTTTCAAATTCGACACGGTGGTTCCGCTTGCTTTTAGAATTGCTGCCAAACATCCCTCAAATCCGGAAAGAAGCGTTCGTATCGCCTGCCGTGATAGTTTCAGAGAGACCAAACTGTTGAAGAAAATTATTCCTATGATAGAGTGTGTACTGGCAGCCGGAGAGTTAAGCAAACCTGAAGCCGGGGAGGAACAGGTCGCCCCGGTAATACCCAATAAGGAGAGTCTGGGAGATGCTGGTCATCGATCTTGAGAATGCGCCCCCTCGGCTGCGCGGTCGTTTGGCAGTATGGCTGCTGGAAATTAGGGCAGGTGTCTATGTGGGGAAAGTCTCTGCCAGGATCAGGGAAATGCTGTGGGACCAGGTTTGTCAAGGCCTGGGAGAGGGGAATGCGGTCATGGTCTGGGCGACGAATACCGAGTCTGGTTTTGATTTCCTGACTTTGGGTGCTAACCGTCGGATTCCGATAGAAATGGAGGGTTTAAAACTGGTTTCTTTTCTACCTATGGAAGAGGCTGATGAAACATCGGATTTGGACTGAATTTTTTGGTAGATTTTTTTGCTCTTTGGAAATTAGGCATAATTAATTACTTAGAGGTAAGAGTGTTCCCCGCAGACGCGGGGATGAACCGGGTCCTGGGTGGAGCTGTAGAGGCTGGAGACTGTGTTCCCCGCAGACGCGGGGATGAACCGTTTACTGGTATATCATTATACTCGATCTCGTAGTGTTCCCCGCAGACGCGGGGATGAACCGCTCGTCACATCAAAAGCCATTGGTGATTCCAGGTGTTCCCCGCAGACGCGGGGATGAACCGGTAACGATTGGCGGTTACATTGTTGACGATATGTGTTCCCCGCAGACGCGGGGATGAACCGAGCTTCGGCTGGGGAAATTCAGTGTAGTTTTTGTGTTCCCCGCAGACGCGGGGATGAACCGGTGGTGGAAGTCTAATATATAGATTGAAAAAAGTGTTCCCCGCAGACGCGGGGATGAACCGCAGATTGACACACTAGCACCAGCTGCTGTGCAGTGTTCCCCGCAGACGCGGGGATGAACCGATGACTTTAAACTAAATATCTCATCATTGTTAGTGTTCCCCGCAGACGCGGGGATGAACCGGGGCACAGCAACACATCCTCTCCGACAACCTTGTGTTCCCCGCAGACGCGGGGATGAACCGAGAGAGTATGGTGACTGCCCGAAGTGTGACACGTGTTCCCCGCAGACGCGGGGATGAACCGCTATCAACAACCCTGTCAATAGCCGTCTGTCTGTGTTCCCCGCAGACGCGGGGATGAACCGTCAAATGCCACTTGGATTTTGTGGGCAGGACTGTGTTCCCCGCAGACGCGGGGATGAACCGGTTTCATCCTGATTGGAGAGGCTGGGAGTTGAGTGTTCCCCGCAGACGCGGGGATGAACCGGTTCGTATGTCTGTATGTACGTACGTCCGTGTGTGTTCCCCGCAGACGCGGGGATGAACCGAGGTTAATCCTTCTTTCATGGTTTTTCTGTTAGTGTTCCCCGCAGACGCGGGGATGAACCGGAGACCAAAAATGTCATCATTAGAAAACAGCAGTGTTCCCCGCAGACGCGGGGATGAACCCTCGAAACCTTTAAAATTACGAAAATGCAAAAAGTGTTCCCCGCAGACGCGGGGATGAACCGTCTATGGTAAACAGCTGATTTTTGCGCTTGCAGTGTTCCCCGCAGACGCGGGGATGAACCGGTTTTAACGTTTGTTTCAAACGTATGTATGTTGTGTTCCCCGCAGACGCGGGGATGAACCGGTAAAAGTACCAGACGAAGTCTCAGAAGCTTTGTGTTCCCCGCAGACGCGGGGATGAACCGCAGCTTACATCATGAAATATGTACAAGAAGAAGTGTTCCCCGCAGACGCGGGGATGAACCGAACCCCATTATAGGATTACTCATGGAAAAGAAGTGTTCCCCGCAGACGCGGGGATGAACCGTATGATGGAGTGAGAGCCATGTTCCATCATAAGTGTTCCCCGCAGACGCGGGGATGAACCGAGATACCCTCTTGGAAGAGTTACAAGATTTGAGTGTTCCCCGCAGACGCGGGGATGAACCGTTAATGGACTTATTCAACCGATAGCAGTATATGTGTTCCCCGCAGACGCGGGGATGAACCGTTAAGTAAAGCACCCAAATCAGCTTCACCTCTGTGTTCCCCGCAGACGCGGGGATGAACCGCAGCCATTGATGATTTCCTAAATGAGATTCAGGTGTTCCCCGCAGACGCGGGGATGAACCGGTTTTATATTGGGATGGCTCAGACAGTGGCAAGTGTTCCCCGCAGACGCGGGGATGAACCGAACCCTCCGTTATGCCATTGTCCCGCCACTGCTACCAGTCCGCTCCCACCATGCGGACATATCAATCTATGTTCCGGAACCGCTTAGCTGGTCAAAATATCTCAAATCACTAAGGCTCCTGTGGTCTCCGAGCTTACGCTGTAAGCTCTCCGGCTGAACTGGAATCCGCAATATGCGGGTGAATCCCGCCAAAGGCAGTGACCCGACCTTCCCGACACAAGCGTCGGGACGCACTAACCGGGCTGCTGCAAACAAAAAACCCCACCGAAGTGAGGTTTTAATGGAGTCGGAACGGGGAGATTTCACACTTCGTTACACTCGTGTGGTCTACGACCTCGCTTTGCTCGGTCTCCGGCTGAATCCCAGACCTCTTGATGGTAGTAATAAAAAAGGCAGGTTAAAACCTGCCTTTTCTGTCGGAACGGGGAGATTTGAACTCCCGACCTCTTGACCCCCAGTCAAGCGCGCTAACCGGGCTGCGCCACGTTCCGATGTTCCGGGCTGCCTGTCCCGTCGAAGTCTCTGACGTAGACGGACGCCACGTTCCGATGTTCCGGGCTGCCTGTCCTGTCGAAGTCTCTGACGTAGACGGACGCCACGTTCCGATGTTCCGGGCTGCCTGTCCTGTCGAAGTCTCTGACGTAGACGGACGCCACGTTCCGATGTTCCGGGCTGCCTGTCCCGCCGAAGTCTCTGACGTAGACGGACGCCACGTTCCGTAATCGCCGCGTAATTAACACGACAAAGCCCCTGGAATCAAGTAAAGCATGTTTTGGATCGAATAATTCTCAGGAATCAATGAGATCCATGAGGGATCTCAATTCGGCTCGAAGATTCATAAGGAAACGTTTGTACTGCTCTTTATCAACACCGGAGGCCAGCGCTTCATCAACATCACCGACTGGGACCTGGACGTCCTCAACTGGTGGAGGCGTGGGGGCAGGTGCCGGGGGTGCTGCAGCTTGAACCGGTTCTTCCAGACTGGCAACCACCAGAGGCATACCCTGCTCCTGCAATTCCTTTAACTTCTGCCGGGCACCCTCAATGGTATATTTTTTCTGATACAACAGCGTCTTAATGAAATTGACCAGCTCAATATCCTTCTCGCGATAGGTCCGATTACCGGCCCGGTTCTTGGTAGGAGAGAGTTGGGGAAACTCGGATTCCCAATATCGCAGCACGTATTGTTTGAGGTCTGTCACTTCACTGACCTCACCAATAGAGTAGTAGAGCTTTTTGATGGCTTCACGGGGCATGGTAATGTCGCCTTATAAAGTTTTCAATTATATCACTTGAACCATTACTTTAATTATAATTCGTTAATAACCATTCATCAAGGGATTAATAGTACTTAAAGTAGATTTCTATTCCTTAAAGTAAAGTGTGAAGCATTGGGGTCGGTGCTGGCCTGAAGTCCCTGTCTCACATTAGAAATTCGCCGTTGTTATCAGGGAGACCGAGGATAAATTCAGCACGTGAATGCAGCCAACGAACATATCAAACTCGTCGTCAAGAATAAGAAAGCTTACCACGAATATAATATTCTGGAAAAGTATGAAGCCGGTATTTCCCTGCGGGGAACTGAAGTAAAATCGATTCGCGAAGGACATGTCATCATCGGTGATGCCTATGCCCGCCACCGCAACGGCAGTATCTCGCTGATGAATATGCATATTTCACCCTGGCAGACGGCCAACGAATATGACCAGCATGAACCGACCCGACCACGATTACTGCTCCTGCAGCGCCGAGAGATCCGCCAATTGTCCCACCAGCTGGACGCGAAAGGTTATACCTTATTACCATTATCGCTTTATTTTAAGAAGGGCAGACTAAAGGTAGAACTGGGTCTCGCTAAGGGGAAGAACATCCACGATAAGCGCCAGTCATCCATGAAACGTGATGCCGAGAGAGAAATTGAACGGGCCCAGAAGTTCCGTCACTAAAGATCCGGAGTATAGCATTGAAATTCCCACCCATTAAAGAACAGATCGATCTACTCTCCAGAGGCGTCGAGGATTTTGTCAGTCCTGAAGACCTTGAGAAAAAACTTGAGAACGCGGCCAAGACAGGTCAACCGATCATCGCCAAGCTGGGCGCTGACCCCAGTCGCCCCGATCTGCATATCGGACATGCCGTTGTGCTTCGAAAACTCCGTCAGTTCCAGGACCTGGGCCATCAAGCCGTCCTCATTATTGGCGATTTCACCGCTTCCATTGGTGATCCCACTGGAAGAAATAAGACCCGACCCAGCATTACGCTGGAAGAAGCCCGTACCTACGGATTGTCGTACCTGGAACAGGCTGCAGCCGTTCTGGACCGGGAAAGTCTCAAAGTGGTGCACAATTCCGAATGGCTGGATCAAATGAATTTTACCGATGTGATCAAGCTCTCCGGTCAGGTCACTGTGGCCCAGATGCTGGAGCGGGATGACTTCTCACAGCGCTATAAGGGCGGTGTGCCCATTTCCGTCCACGAATTCCTGTATCCACTGGCCCAGGCTCAGGACTCTGTCCACCTGAAAGCTGATGTTGAGTTAGGCGGCACGGACCAATTGTTCAACCTGCTCATGGGGAGAGAATTGCAGAAAAAGGCCGAACAGGCTCCGCAGGTGATCATGACCGTTCCGCTACTGGAAGGCACGGATGGTGTTGAAAAGATGTCCAAGAGTTATGATAATTACATCGGACTCAGCGATACAGCGGTTGATATGTTCGGGAAAGCCATGAGTATCCCTGATGAATTGATCATCAAATACATGACCCTGACCACCGATCTGGATATGGACGAAGTCAAAGCTGCCGAAACAGCCATGGCCGATGGTGCCAATCCACGGGACTACAAACGTCAACTGGGCAGGGAACTGGTCAAAGTCTACTACGGGGACACAGAGGCTGTTCAAGCCCAGGAAGCTTTCGATAATCTGTTCATCAAAAAAGATATCCCGGATGAAATACCCACGTTTGAAGTCACTTCAGATGATGCGACCCTCTTATCAGTCCTGGCTGACAGCGGTTTATTTGCCAGCAAGGGTGAGATCAGACGCTTGATCAAGCAGAATGCAGTCAGCATTGATGGGAATAAGATCCAAAATGAGTTCCACCCTTTTGACACATCTGGTGAATTCGTGATCAAAGCCGGCAAACGTAAATTTTTGCGCGTCCTCAAAAAGTGATCCAGTGATCATCAACAACTGACTATGATCGAATTGATCAACATCAGTAAGCAGTACAGTTCCCTCAAGGCAGTGGATGATCTGAGCCTGGTTGTTCAACCCGGTCGGATTTGTGGTTTTCTGGGGCCCAATGGGGCTGGCAAAACAACGACCATTAGAATGTTGATGAATATCATCCATCCGGATGAGGGGAGCATTCAATTCGATGGCTCCCCGGAGAGACCCGCAGCTGAGCAATTCGGATATTTACCAGAAGAACGCGGCCTCTACCAGAAGATCAGTGTGGAGGAGACGCTCCGCTACTTTGCCCATTTGCGCAATGTGAGTGACGCCAATGACAAGATCCTGGCCCTGCTCGAACAGTTCGATCTCCATGAACGCCTCAACTCCAAAGTGAGTGAATTATCCAAGGGGAATCAGCAGAAGTTGCAATTCATCAATACCATTCTCCATGATCCAGAATATATCATCCTGGATGAACCCTTTTCCGGGCTTGACCCTGTCAATCAACTGGTCCTGAAGCAGATACTGGATGAGAAGAAGGCCGCCGGAAAGACCATCATCTTCAGCTCCCATCAGATGGACCAGGTCGAGAAGATCTGTGATGATGTGGTCATGATCCACAAAGGATCTTCTGTTCTGGCTGGGGACCTGAAGACCATCAAACGGCGCCATGGGCAGACCCAGCTCCAGGTCATTCCAGAGTCACCTGCCGATCTAGAACATCCCATTTTCTCAGACCTTGAGGCAGATATTCGTGATGATGCGGCATATTTGTCCTTAGATGGAAACAAAAAGCAGGATCTCATTTCCAGGATCAATCAGGTCCTGGCCGTTCAATCCATAAAGGTGGATGAACCCGGTCTGGAGGAGATATTCATCCAGTTGGTTCAAGGGGAGCGGACATGACCTTTCTAAAGATCGCCTGGTTTGAATATTACCGACGGATCCGATCGAAATGGTTCATCATTGGAACCTTTGGAATGCCCATTGTCATTTTGGGCATTAGTATGCTGGGTGGCTACCTCACGGGGTCTGGCGCTGGACTGGAAACAAAATATTTTGGTGTTATTGACGAGACAGCCCGATATGGCGCGCAACTTCGTTCTGCTCTGGATGAGCGCTATGCCGATGTGGAGGATGCTCCCATCGACCTGGCCATTGCTCAGGGGACCTTCGATGAGCTGCACACCCAATATGATGTTTTGGTAAAAGAGAATAGCCTGGATGGCTATTTCTACATACCTGCCGAATTCTCCACCGAAACAACCCTGCGGTTTTATGGAAGGTCCAGTGCAACCATCAGGCAGACAGAGATCATCGAAGGGATACTGGGGAAGATCCTCACCAGTGAACGGGCCAATGCATTGGATCTATCAATGGAAGTGCTGGATGATCTCATGGTAGATGTTGTAGTGGATCATTATGACCTGGGCGCATCCCAGGCCAAGGAGACCGAGGAATTAGTGGCAGGCTGGATCGCGCCCTTTGTATTCATGTTCCTGTTATTTCTGGGGATCTTTACCGGCGGGCAGCTCCTCATGCGGGCAGTATTGGAAGAACGATCCTCGCGAGTGATCGAAGTTCTGCTATCGACTGTCAGCTACAATGATCTCATGGGTGGTAAAATCGTCGGTCTCGGTATGTTGGGGTTGACGCAATCAGCCATCTATCTCATGGCAGGTGCAGCAGCAGGCGCGTACTATGATGTGAATGTGATCACCGCTGGCATCAGCCTCTTATATGTCATTTATTTTGTTCTGGGATATCTACTTTATGCCGGTGTATACATTGGTGTAGGAGCCTTGTTTGATTCAGAGCAAGAAGCCCAGCAGGCTATCCAGATCATTACCTTCATCGCAGTGATTCCGATCATGCTCTGGACCCTGGTCATTGAAAATCCAAACTCGCTGATCGTGAATCTGCTGTGTTATCTACCACCGGTCACCCCGTTCTTCATGATGATAAAGATCTCAGTCGGGGCAACCTCAGCTACACAGGTATTGATAACCATCGCGCTTATGGCTGCCAGTGTCTATCTCAGTATACGGATGGCAGCAAAGCTGTTTAAGACAGGAATTCTCCTGTATGGAAAACGCGTGACCCTTCCGGAGATCATCCGCTGGATAAAAGCATAGGGTTTGATGACTTGTTACCTTGACATGATTAAAGCATCAATTATCTTTTGCAGGATTTTTTAAAAGAATTTGAACGCCTTAGGGAGAAATAATGGCTGATAACGTACAAGAATTTACTGATGGCAACTTTGATGAAGAAGTGATCAATGCTGATCTACCTGTGTTGGTTGATTTCTGGGCTGTATGGTGTATGCCCTGTAAGATGGTAGCGCCAGTCGTTGCTGAGATCGCGAAAGATTATGATGGCAAATTAAAAGTAGGGAAACTAGATGTTGATGGTAATCCTGCCGTTGCTCAGAAATATGGAATTCGCAGTATCCCAAGCCTCTTGATCTTCAAGAATGGCGAGGTCTCACAAATGTTGGTCGGTGCTGTTCCAAAACCCCAGATCACTGCCAAAGTGGATGCCGTTGTCGGCTAATACCAGCTCCATAGATATTTGAAAAGGGGTCGGTTTTTACCGGCCTCTTTCTTTTTGTAAGAAATCGTCTTATATTCATAATGATACGCGGGGTGCCTGGCTGTCATGAACAGCAGGCTGAGATCAAACCCTTAGAACCTGATCTGGATCATGCCAGCGGAGGGAAACACCATGAAACATATCTCCATCACACTAGTAACGATCATCCTTATCTCGATCCCGGGATTTGCCAGCGAGACGCTTACCTTTCGAGGTGAGGTCCTGGACATTCACACGGGAAATGCGATCCCCGGCGTCGAGATATTCACCGCCACACAGGGTACCGTCACAGATGAGAACGGTCAATACCAGATCGAGCTTGATCTGGATGAAACCGTCACTGTACGCTGCATCGGGTACGAACCAATAAGCATCGCCGTTGAAGATATTGGTGCCACCTTGCTCATGCGCTCCAAAACCCTTGAAGGCGAAAGTATCCATGTTGAAGCGAATCGTGCCATCCCGGGCATCAGTCCGGTGGCTTACTCCAGGCTGGAAGCCAGTGAGATCCGCAAGCGCTATAGCGTTGAAGATGTACCCATGGTACTCAGTAGCGAGCCGGGTGTCCACGCCTATAGTGAATCAGGCAACGGCACTGGGTATTCCTACGTTTCGATCCGCGGTTTTGATCAGAGTCGGATCGCAGTCATGATCGACAATGTCCCCTTGAATGATAATGAGAGTCATCAGGTATACTGGGTGGATCATGGTGATATTCTCAGCTCTGCTGAAGATGTTGAAATACAGCGGGGGATCGGTTCGAGCCTGTATGGAGCAAACGCCTTTGGTGGGTCCATCAATATCAATACGGGTATTCGTTCCGAGACAGAATCAATGGAACTGGGTGTATTGAGGGGCTCTTACAATACAGAGAAGTACCACGCATCCTACCGTTCAGGGAAGCGCTTCGGAGAGAATTTCAGTTTGGCCATGCGCGCGTCACTCCTGAACTCCGATGGCTATCGCGTTGATTCTCGCTCGGAACAGCAATCTTTCATGCTCTCTGCTGAATTGCGCAGGAAGAGTCTGGTAAACCAATTCAGAGCGATCATTGGAAAAGAATACAGCATTCTGCAGTGGGATGGGGTGAGCAAGGAATATCTGGACGATCCTGAATTAAGGCGGACGAAGATGAGCTGGACCGTGCCCTTCACCGATGACTATTTGCAGCAGATCTATTCCCTGAATTCACATTACATGATCAATGAACGGTCCGTGCTCAGAAATGTCGCTTATGTGGTGACCGGGAGGGGCTTTTATGAAGTTGATAAGTTTGGCCAGGACTATTTCAGCTACAATCTGGATGTGAACAATGAATATCCGGATTCAATTGAACTTGCCATGGAAACCGACTTCACCAGAAGAAAATGGATAAATAACATTTACTACGGCGTTACACCAACCTATACGCTGGAGACCAAGTCGCTGCGTTCAGATGTCGGTTTGGAGATCAGGAATTATTCAGGAGACCACTTTGGGGAAGTCATCAACGTATCGGACTCCCTCTTGGCAACCAAGATCCCGGCCGTTTACGAATACTACTCTTACCTGGGTAATAAATCACTGGTAACCCTGTTTGGACATATGCTCTATCAGATGGGGCCCCACCTGACAGCCAGTCTGGATGTGAGAGCCCAGTGGATCAATTGGGAACTGGATCAAGCGTCCATCGGGAACGCTCCCGGTGTCAATCTCAATGCCAGCTGGCAGCTATTCAACCCAAGGGTTGGTCTTCAATACCAGATTAGAAAGGGCTTCAGTGCCTTTATCAGTCGTGGATCTGCCAGTCGTGAACCTGCAGACGCTCAGATCATTGAGGCGGATGATGTCTGGAGTACACCCCAGCCTGCAGAAACAGAACAGGTGATCAACACAGAATTTGGTATTAACTGGTTCTCCGGGCAACGCCGGGTGACCCTGAATCTGTACCGGATAGACTTTCAAAACGAGCTACTCAGTGACATCTATGATTTTCAGGATGGTGGATTCAATATTGAAACTGCAGATCTCACGCTCCACCAGGGAGTTGAACTTGATCTCCAATACCGGGTATCCCCAGCGATCGAACTGAATGCCAACGCCAGCATTGCTGAACACCGGATCCTTGATGGGGGTGAAAAAGCCAATCACATCGCCAATGTCCCCGGGGTTCTGGGTAATATGCAGATCTCTTATGAACCGCTGGATGCCCTGGATATTCACCTCTCCCTGAAACACGTGGGGAAACAGTATATCGATAGCGAAAATACAGAAGATCTGGCCATTCCGGCTTATTCTCTCGTTAATCTCATGACCAGCTATGAGTGGCAGAAAATTCTGGTCTCATTCAAGGTCAACAATCTTTTGAATGCCCAGTATGCCACGTATGGATATAGCTATTACGGCGGGTATTACTGGCCAGGAGCGACTCGGAATATTTCACTGGCTGTGAATTATTCATTTTAATCGCTACCTGTCTGCTTAGGTTGGGTCAGGGAGGATAACAGATGCAAAAAATAGATGTCATTATCGGTGGACGATCTGAACTGATCCAGGCTGCTGCTTTACGTAAGGCGAGTAGTGGTCAGGAGGATATTCCTGATCTGCGAATGATCCATACAGGCGAGGGGATGGACCCTGAATTCACGCCGCTGCTCCTGGAAGAATTGTCGTTTCGAGCAGATGAACATCTGGGTATCGAAGGTGTTTCAGGTGCTCGGCTCTTTGCTGAAGTGCTCGTCGCCTACACAGATTATCTGCTTTTGGAAAAGCCTGATGCAGTCATGCTGCTGGGAAATTCCGATTCCGCAACTGCATGTGCCCTGGCTGCGGCTCGCAAGGGAGTGGAGGTCATCCGCATTGATGCTGGCAACAGACATTTTGATCCAAAAAATAGTGAAGAGCAAAATGATGGCATCCTGGACAAGCTGGCTCATGTCCTCATCACCTCGAACTCGGAGAGCGTCATAAACCTCATGCGTGAGGGCTTCGACAGTGAGCAGATCGTCGAACTTGGCAATCTGCGTTCCGATGCAGTCTTTCATAATCTGGGCCATGCTGAGGATAGTTATGCCCTGGAGAACCACGATCTGACCATGGGAGCTTATATCCTGGTTTATGCTGGTTTCGCTGGGGGGAAGACCCCTCCGGCCACCATCATTTCGTTTTTTCAACTTCTGGAAAGCCTCTCACAGCAAGTGAAGGTACACATGATCATTCCCCCGGATACCTTGCAAATATTGGAGGAATATGCCGAACTCGATCTCGAATCCCGGACCGGTTTTACGATCGTCAGTGGGCATGGTTATCATGATATGCTCAAATTATTGAAAAACGCCGCCATCGTCCTGACTGATTCTCAGAGCATTCAGGAAGAAACAATGATCCTCGGGGTTCCCTGCCTGACACTGGGGAATACGACCAATCGGCCCGTGACACTGGCAAAAGGGACCAATCTCCTCGTTGGTTACGAGGTTAGTGCCATACAATCTGCTATTGATAGTATTTTGGAGGGGAATATCCGTGAAGCTTTCCCCATGGATACCTGGGATGGCAAAGTGGCTCCCCGGATCATAGAATATCTCTCTAAAAGGGATTGATTATTTCAGCATGAGCTTAAATTCACGCAATCTGAAGATTGAAGTGAATGGGGCCAATGGGTATAAAAATTCAAAACGGGGGTTTGGATGTTTGAGGATCCACAAAGCGTGTTGAGAACCTTCGTGGAGAATTCCTCCACTGGTATCTATGTAGTCAATGACAAATATCAATTCGAATACGTCAATGATCGTGCGTGCGATCTGGTAGGGTATAGCAAGGATGAATTGATCGGCAGTGCCTTCGTTGATTTTCTGGGACCGTCGAAGGATCTGGTTGTCAATCGCTATAAAAAGCGTCAGTCCGGCCTGGACATCCCTTCCGATTATGAGATCGATATTCGTACAAAATCGGGTGAGGTACGGTATTTTCATCTTTATGCCAGTGCCTTTACCGATAGCGAGGGCAATACCAAGAGTATCGGACATATCCTGGATATAACAGAACTGAAGACCACGACAGCTGAGTTGAATCGACTGCATCAGGCAATGCAGCAGAGCCCATCTGGTGTGATGATCATGGACAATGAAGCCAATATTGAATATGTGAATTCAGCCTTCTTGAGGAGTACCGGGTACACGGAAGCGGAGTTACTCGGAAAACACTCGGGTATGCTGCAAAGCGATCTACAGGAAGCTGCTGTTTATCAGGAGATCACAAAAACGATCCTGTCCGGGAAGACCTGGACAGGGGAATTATGCAATAGGAAGAAAAGCGGCGAGATCTATTGGGTACGCTCTGCCATCAGTCCTATTTTTAACGAGGAACAGCAGATATCACACTATATCTCCCTGGAAGAAGATATCACCGCCCTTAAGCAGGAAATGCGTGTTCTTGCACGAAATCAACAACTCCGTGATCTTCAATATGAAATACTGAATACTGCTTTGCGAGCACAGGAGATCTCAGAACTCTACGAGCAGGTCTATAATCAATTGGGCAAGATCATCCAGTCCGACAACTTCCTCATGGCCATCCTGGATGAGGCAAAGGAGCGGATCTATTTTCCCTTCGATCGGGATACTTCAGATGAGTCCATGCCGATCAGTATTGCCTACGATTCACAAACCTCACTGACAGGACGTACCATCGCAGAAGGCAAGACGCTGCATCTGAGAGCGGAGGAGATCATTAAGCTTTCACAGCGGAATGAGCTGCGACTGGTTGGTAAACTTCCCAGCGTATGGCTGGGGGTCCCGCTCATGGTTGAGGATGAGGTCATTGGCGCCTTTGTGATCCAGGAATATGATGGGATCACTAAATATGCTGAGGAAGATGTGAAGGCCATGGAACTCTCAGCAGGCCAGGTCGCTCTGGCCATCGACCGGACGAGGAAACGGGATGCCCTGGAGAAACTGGCTGAAGAATTGAGGAATACAAATGACATCAAGGAATTGCTGCTGGATGTCATTACCCACGACCTGAGAAGCCCGGCTGGGGTGATCAAGACCTTATCTGAGGTACTGGTGACCGAAAAAGAGGAAGATGATCTCATGAAGACCATCAAGCAGAGTAGTGAATCACTCCTCATGGTGATAGAAAATGCCTCGGTGCTTTCAAAAATAAATGTGGGTGAAGCAATTTCACGCAAGCCAATCGTCCTGCATGAGCTGATCGAGGATGTTATCGCTGAATTTGCCCCCCAATTAAAGTCTGCCCGCATGCAGGTAAAATCCCACCTGGATGAGTCTATCAAAGTTGAAGCTAACCTGATCATTGCTGAGATACCTAAAAATTATATCAATAATGCCATCAAATACGCCAGTCGGGGTAGAGAGATCGAGGTTTGGCTCCGTAAGGAAGCTGACAGGGTAACGCTGCGTGTGGAGGACCATGGTACACCGGTCCCAGAGGAAAATCGGCAAGAGATCTTCAATCGCTTCACCCGGATCGATGCGACCGATAAGCAGGGTAGAGGATTGGGCTTGGCCATTGTCAAGCGTATCGCCGATGCCCATGATGCAGAAGTTGGCGTCGAAGTATCCCCGAATGGTGGCAATAGTTTTTACTTGAGATTCTAGCCAACTGATCCAGCTATATCCTGGCATCTGACTCCTTCCTGTTTGATAACGAAACAAGCCGCTTATATTGCTCACCATGATTCGATCAGAAGTTAGAAATTTTTGTATTATTGCCCATATTGACCATGGTAAATCCACCCTGGCTGATCGCCTGTTGGAGAAGACCCATACGGTCTCGGATAGCCAAATGATGGATCAGGTGCTGGATGATATGGATTTGGAGCGCGAACGTGGAATTACGATCAAATCACATCCGATTCAGATCAAGTACACAGCTTCAGATTCAAAGGACTATACCCTCAATCTTATTGATACACCCGGCCATGTTGATTTCAGTTACGAAGTGTCCCGAAGTTTGGATGCCTGCGAAGGTGCTCTGCTCCTGGTAGATGCTGCCCAGGGGGTAGAAGCCCAAACTGTCAGCAATGCCATGCTAGCGGTAGAAAGTGGTCTTGAGATCATCCCTATTGTTAACAAGATCGATCTTCAGGCGGCCCAGGTAGAAAATGTAAAGTCCCAGATCGTCGACCTGCTCGGCTGCGATGAGGACGACATCTTACTGTCCTCTGCTAAATCAGATATTGGTGTCGCTGAGATCCTTGAAGCCATAGTGGCCCGTGTTCCTGCTCCGGCCCATGAGACGGAGAAACCACTCAGAGCGCTTGTATTTGACAGCACCTATGACCCTTACAGAGGTGCCATCGCCTATGTCCGAGTTATAGAAGGTAGTCTTGAAAAAAATGATATTGTCCGATTTATGGCCAGCAAGGATGAGTATGAGGTGGCTGAGATCGGATTTTTCAAACTCACCCGGATCAAAACGGACGTCCTGGAGGCAGGTGATGTCGGCTATATCATTGCCAATATTAAAAACATCAGTGAGATCCATGTAGGAGATACCATTACCACGGTCAAGAATGGGGCTACAAAGCCGTTGTCTGGTTATCGTGAGGTAAAACCCATGGTATATTCTGGCGTGTATCCTATTGTCTCTGACGACTACGCCAATCTGCGCCTGGCGCTTGAGAAACTCAACCTGAATGATGCTGCCCTGAAGTGGGAACCCGAGACATCCGGTGCCCTTGGCTTCGGATTTCGTGTTGGATATCTGGGTCTTTTGCATATGGAAATTGTTCAGGAACGCCTGGAACGTGAGTTCGATATCGATCTCATCACAACCCAGCCCAACGTTGAATTCAAGGTGGTGCTCAAGGACGGCACAACGACTATTGTTGATAAACCCAGTGACCTACCAGATGTTGGCGATATCGATCATATCATTGAGCCCTTTGTGAACGCTGAGGTGCTTACACCACCTGAATACATAGGGAATCTGATGAAGCTGATCATCGATAAGCGCGGTATTTATAAATCAACCCATTATCTGGACGAATCAAAAGTACAGATCTATTTTGAGATACCCCTGTCAGAGATCATCTTTGATTTCTATGATCAATTGAAGAGTACCTCCCGTGGGTACGCCTCATTCGATTATGAACCCATTGACCATAGACGGGGTGACCTGGTAAAGCTGGACATACTCATATCCTCAGAACGGGTCGATGCCCTGTCACAGATCGTTCATATTGATAAAGCCTATGACCATGCTCGGAAATTATGCACGAAACTCAAAGAGCTGATTCCCCGCCAGCAGTTTGAAGTGCCCATCCAGGGCTCCATTGGGCAGAAGATAATCGCCCGCGAGACCGTGAAAGCATTACGCAAGAATGTAACAGCCAAATGTTACGGTGGTGATATCAGCCGTAAGCGTAAACTATTGGAAAAACAGAAAGCCGGTAAGAAACGCATGAAGCAGGTTGGTCGGGTTGAGGTTCCCCAGGAAGCATTTCTCGCTGTTCTCAAATTGAATGACTAAAAAAGTCTCGCCATTTAAACAATACCTGAAAAGCTCCAAGTCCATCCACTATAGTCTGGTAGTTATTCTACCACTGCTGTTCATCTACGAGATAGGTGTGTTCATCCTGTTTCGAGATTCCTTTTATGAGATGCGTAATACGGGAGAAGTACTCTTAAGGAGCTTCTTTGCAGGCATCAATCTGAATAATCCCTTCATTATCTCTGGGATCCTACTGGCGATCTTTATCGCTGTGATGATCAGGGGCTATCGCATCGAGAAGGCACCCGGCCTGCATGCCAATTTTATCATCTACATGCTTATTGAAAGTATGGTGTGGGGAAGTATTCTATTTATCGGCATGAGCCTGTTTTCGGATTTACCCTTACAGATCATGGGCATTGAAGATAAACTGGCGAACTTGAATCTTGCCGTTGGGGCCGGTATCTTTGAAGAATTGATCTTTCGAATGGTTGTCATCTCTGCGGTAATCGTCATCCTTGAACGCGGGTTAAGGCAGTCGGAAATGGTATCCGGGCTGGTGGCTATTCTGGTATCAGCGTTCGTTTTTGCCGCCTTTCATCTCTTTACAGAGCCGTTTACGGTACCTGTTTTTGCACAGCGGGTTGTTGGCGGGGTCTATCTGGGGGTATTGTACGCCTACCGCGGCTATGGGATCAGTGCCTATACCCACATTATCTTCAATTTTCTCATTTTAGCAGAAACCTGGTAAGCTATCTTTTATCTTTCCCTGTGGGAACGAAGCTTGGAAGGCAGGCGTAGACACATGATCGGAGTCGTATCCACTCCAGAACCGGTTATTAACGATTGATCTAAGAGTAATATATCATTAAGCAAATCTTCAGAATAGTTGGAATGCTATCCCTTTTGAATCTGGCAAGTTTCGGCGCTGATTCCATTCAAGTGGTCATTGCACAGGATACACTGTTCTATCCCGCCGTTTCTCAGCTTGATTTTCCAGCATACCGCATATTCTCGGATTCAAGTCAATCTCCTGCTGATCCCAGGTCGGGTCGATCGCAAGTAAACGAGAATTCTGAAATTTCAGCCAAGGGAAGCATCAGCCGGGGAATACAGGTCTCCAGTAATGCCTCTGTCTCACTCCAATCCAGTTTGTACCTCAAAATATCAGGCGATCTGGGTAATAACTATGCCGTTGATGGTGTCTTGACCGAACGCACCTCACCCTTGCAGCCCATTGGTAATACCCGACGGCTCAACGATTTTGATCGGGTCCTGGTCACCATCAAGGGTCCTGCACTGACCGCTTCGATTGGCGATCTGAACCTGCAGAAGGATCACGGTAAATTTGGGCGCTTCCAGCGCTCCATTGAAGGCATTGATGGGGTTGTTCGTTCTGGGAATGCCCGTGCAGATGCGAGTATTGGTTTTAGCTATGGTCAGTATACTGCCCAGCAAATTCAGGGACGTGAGGGTAAGCAGGGGCCGTATCGATTGCAGGGGAAGAATGGCGAGAAATTCATCATCATCCTGGCCGGTTCAGAAAAGATCGATCTGGATGGACAACGCCTCGAACGCGGAGATTATGTCATCGATTACAATGCCGCTGAGATTTCCTTCAGTCCGGCATATATGATCTCCAGCAATACACGTATAGCGGTCGAATTCGAGTATGTACCTGATGTATATCTTGCCAACTATTCGTTTGGTAAACAACTCCTGAGTGTGGGTGCAAGTGTCGGCGACCAGCGATCAACCCCCTTCTATTTTTCTGCCTCGATCAAACAATTGAGCGATGACGGGAGTAATCCCCTGGGATCAGTCGAGCAAAGCTATTTGCAGACAATATTTGAAGATCTTTCGGATACACTGGAATCTACTTGGGTCAGTACCGTGGTTCCAGACGATCTGGCAGGAGAGTACGTTTACGACAATGGCATTCTGGTTTACGTTGATAGCGTGCTGGGGACGCACCGAGCACAGTTCAACTTTGTCGGTCTGGGTATCGGTGAATACCGAAAAGAACTCGATTCGGGTGTGGAATATTTCGTGTATGATCCCACAGCAGGAGAGTATCTGCCCGCCCAGAAATTGATCGCGCCACGATCCCAGTCCATGGTCACATTCAGCACGGCCTATAAAAACTCACTTTTGCAGGCAAGTGGCGATTTCGGTGTCTCCCGGAATATTCATAATCTATATGCCACAGGTGCTAAAGGAGTGGACAAATTTGCCTGGGATGGAAGCTTGGGCATCAGTGGAAAGCATGGGGAACTCATGCTGGGCCAGAAATACTATGAACAGGGGTTCACAAGCTTTGAGATTTTGGAATCAAACGAATACTACCGCCAATGGAAACTCAGTCCGCGGATTGATGAACAGGAACAGGTAGAGTATGCCACATTTAGAGTGGGGGCTAAACCCAGCCTGCATGCCAGTGGCGATGCATCGCAATTAAGCCGCTCAGACCAGCGCATTGGTCAGCAGGCGAGGGTGCACATCTCAAACGATGTGAACCAGGCTCTCCACCTGGATCATAATAGTCTCATAACCCAGACCAACGGGGATATCAGCCAACAGCATTCCATTAAAACCGCCCTGCGAAGAGGCAAATATTATACTCAGATCCATGGCAATCTGGAAGACGGCTTAGCCTCGACCTATTTTGAAAATAATGATCACGTCGGTTCGGGAATCACCGTACAATACACGCCTTCCAAAAAACATCAGATCGATGCCAGTTATGATCTGAGGAGAGATTTCCGCCAACGCTCGATGCAGGCGTCTCTTCTGGATCCTGGTGTGATTGACGATTGGACCGATCAACGCAGGGATATTGCCACAAAATATTCATTCAAACATACTGAGAGTGGGCATGCAATAATCGCATTCAAGTACCGGCAACATGAGAATGATACCAGTGGTACATCTCGCTATACATTGGGCGATCTGGATCTCAGCATGCGCGCATTTGATGAAAAGATCAAGTATTCAGGTCACTATACCCTGGATGAGGAGCATATCCCAAAATACGATTTCCAGTATGTTCTAGTAGATACAGGCTACGGTGACTACAGTTATGATCCGATCACAAAAGATTACTTGCCCGTCAATGGCGGCAGGTTTATCCGCCAACGCGTCTTCTCTGACCGGGAGGAGCAGGTCAGAAAGATCGAAGGGAAGACAAGTCTGGAATATTCGTCTGAGCATTATAATGAACGGGAGCGTGGCGGTTTCAAAGTAACTACTCAGGCAAACAACCAGCAACGGACCCAGGTACACACAGGGGATGTTATTCAGAGTCAGGCTATGCTGAGAGCCAGGCTTACCTATCGTTTGGGTGAGGGGCCCCTTCTGCAAGAGCTCTATTATCAAGGGAGAAATACGCAGCGCTTTTCAGCACTTTACAATTTTGGGGATGAGGATACCCGCAGTACGATCCATGAGGTATATGGTGTATTATTATGGAATCCATCCCATCAAACCAAAGTCGGTGGTTTAAGTGAAAATCGTAATCGGGAGATCGAGTATAATCTATTGGCCACAGAAGATTGGGTGGCTTTCAGACCCTATACCACCCATACCTACACCATCTCCGACAAACAACAGCTTAAGGGTGAAATAAAATACTCCCTGGTAGATGACAAACAGCTGGACCAGACCTATTCAGAGACATACGTCAAGCTTGGACACCGTTTCAGGGTGGGCCGAAGAGCCAGTATTGATCAGCAATTCTACCTGAGCCAAATAGAGGCCATGACCACAGGTATACCGTATTCCATATTTTCCGGAAGGCAGCCAGGGAAGAATTGGAAATATACATTCACCGGGCGATATGTCTTCTCAAATCGCTTCCAGATATCCTTGAACTATAGCATTCAGGAACGAGGAGAAACTGCAGTAGAACAATTTATGCGCTTGGAAGGCAGGACCCACTTTTAATGAGATATCGTTCGATAGCAGCCCTGCTCCTGATCGTGGCGATCTGGTCATATCTGCCAGCTCAGGACACGCTGTTGGTAAAGAGTGATCAGCTGGATCAGACAATAGCAGGCTTTCTCAAGGACGCCAGGCGCAGTGGCTACTGGAATGCCAATGTGCAGCTGATACCTACCTCAGATCCCGCTGTGGTCAAACTAATAATGGAACAGGGAGAAGCCATCCAGTTGGAGTACATTCATTTTGAAGGAATCGAAGACAAAGAATCTGCATTTCTGAGAAAGGAATTACTCAAGAACAAAGCATACTTATTTCCCACAGACATTGGGAGAAGTGTTGTGGTCCTTTCGAATCTGGGCTATTCTCTGCGTGAAAAACCGATCATATCAAAGGACGCCAATGATACTTTTCACCTCAGCTATTTAATACAGAATAAGCCATCGGTAGGGATCGATGCCCTGGCAGCTTTCAATCAGGCGGCAGGCGCTGATACAGTATCTTTCTACGGGCATATCGATATCTCTGCTCCCAATATCAGCGGTGCCGGGAATGCCATGTATCTATATTGGAAGCGTTTGAACCCAGCCTCTGAGTCTTTTGATATATCCTATCGGCACCCCTGGATATTCTCAACACCTCTGGCTCTTTCAACGGGATTTAGTAGAGAGGTTGTGGAAGGTAACTACCAGATCCTGGTGAAGCGCTTTGGCCTTGAATGGACTGTGGATTGGGATCGTTCGCTCCTGGTCCACTTTAAGGACCACAGATCGATTATAACCTACGAAGGGGGTCTGGTCAACCCAGAGTGGAAAGCCATCCATAGCCAGTCCATTGGGTTTGGGTACCGTCAGAATACACTGGATCGGAACGTTCATAAAGGCGTGGCTCTGAACACAGCATTATTCCAGGAATTGAACTTTGAAGCATCTTCTATCAGTCATCTGACGGTCCGGACGGAACTCGAGCTCCCCTTAAAATTATTTTCGTTCGTGAATCAGAGGAGTGCAGTCCAGATACAGACCGCAGGGGATGATATTAAGGATCCGTCAAGACGGCTACCAATTGGCGGGATCAACAGTGTTCGGGGGTATTCGGAGAACGAATATCGCAGTCGATCTGTTGCCAGTTTCCAAAATGATCTGGTTATGGGATTTGGTGATCAATCACAGATATTTACATTGTTGGACGTAGGTTATTACATGGATGAAGATAAATTAAAGCAACTATTTGGTTATGGGCTTGGTGTGCAGTTGAAGAGCGGACAAGGACCTATTAGAATTGTACTGGCTACCCATCAGGGTTTGAGTATCCAGAACAGTTACCTCCATATCCAATACTCAAGGAGTGTGGCATGGATCGATCGATGATGAAGAAAAAAGTGTTGGATATACTGAAGCAGCATTCAGGTCGCTGGTTCAAGCCACGCACTTTGATGAAGTACACGAAAATCCAGGAAAAGGACTATCGCCAATTAAAAACTGTCCTCATCGATTTGAACAAAGAGGGAAAGATCGACCAGAAGGGCAGGCGGCAGTACGCATTTCGTCCGAAGCAACAGGAAGTGACCGGCGTACTGGCGATTACCAGTCGAGGATTTGGATTTGTCGAGCTCAAGGATGGCTCGGAAGTGTTTATACCCGCATCCGATATGCAAAATGCCCTTCATCGTGATCTGGTTCGAATACGAATTTTAAGCCGAAAAGGTGGAGACCGACGGTCAGGAAAGATCACTGAGGTCATTCGTCGACATCAATCCCAGTTTATCGGAACCTACCATATTGATAAAAATGGTGACTGGGTCACTCCCACAGACAAACGGGCCCACATGCGCTTTACAATTGATCGGGTAAAACCCAAGGGACTCAAGGATGGTCAATTGGTGGTTATCAATCTCATACGCTGGGATGAACACGAAGCGCAGCCTTTAGGTCAAATAACAGACATTCTGGGCTTTCCAGGTGATCCAGGTCTGGACAAGAGCATGATCATTCACAGCTATGATCTGCCCACCAAATGGTCAGAAAAAGCGAAACAACAGGCCCGGTCATTCTCAGAAGCAGATATAGCTGAAGCGTTGAAGGATAGACTAGACCTGCGGGGCTTGACCTGTTTCACCATCGATCCTGAGACGGCCCAGGATTTTGATGATGCCGTATCTATCGAGAAGATCCCCAGTGGTTGGAGATTAGGGGTCCATATCGCTGATGTATCCCATTATGTTCAACCTGGCAGTCCAATTGACAGGGGGGCGAAGAAGCGGGGGACCAGCGTATACCTTGTTGGATCCGTGATTCACATGCTGCCAGAAGAACTGGCGTCCGATCTCTGCTCGCTTAAGCCCAGGATTGATAGACTCGCTATGTCCTGTCTGATGGATATCGATAAAGAAGGGAATGTGAACAATTACTCCATCGCGAATAGTGTGATCAATTCCAATGAACGATTTAGCTACGAATCTGTAGAGAAAATTATCCATGGAGAAAAGGGTAATCCGTTCTCATCATCCATTTCAGAAATGGAAAAATTAAGGCAGGTGCTATTCAGAAAGCGAAAATCCAAAGGTAGTATTGATCTTGAACTTCCCGAACCCATCATAACGCTGGATGAAAAAGGCTTTCCCACTGAGATCAAAGCCTCTCAGCGATTAAAATCTCATCGCCTGGTGGAGGAATTCATGCTCCTGGCTAATCAGGTTGTTGCCGGGTATTTCGAGCGCATCTTTCGAAAGCACAGCTACCATGGATTGTACCGCGTGCATGAACCACCAAGCATGGATGATGTTGAAAAGCTTCGCTCAAACCTGGGCAAGCTCGGGATCAAGAATTCGATCTCCCATCCGGTTCAAACCATGGACTATCAGAAGTTGGTCGATACTGTACGGGAAAGTCCTTATCGTTATTTCATAGAGAAGATGGCCCTTCGATCCATGACAAAAGCCAAGTACTCGATCGAGAATAAAGGCCATTTCGGTCTGGCTTTCCATACCTATACACATTTCACTTCGCCCATTAGACGCTACCCCGATCTCGTGGTCCATCGTTTATTGAAAAACTACTTATTGGAAGCAACACAGGAGCCTTATACCCAGAAATCCCTGGCGAAAATAGCCATTCACTGCTCAGAACGGGAACGGGTCGCTGTAGACGCAGAGCGGGACCACATCAAATCCAAACAACTTCAATACTTAAGTCAACATGTAGGCGAAAGTTTTGATGGTATCATTTCTGGTGTGGTGAATTTTGGTTTTTTTGTGGAGCTCGCTGATACCTTTGTTGAAGGATTGGTACATGCTGGTAGCATGGAAGATGATTATTATGATTATGATGAGGATAATTATCAACTGGTCGGGAGGCGGAAAAGAAATACATACCGATTGGGTGACAAGGTGCGCATATCTGTACTGTCAGTGAATATCAGTGAGGGTCTTGCTGATTTTACCCTT
Source organism: Fidelibacterota bacterium (assembly GCA_021734255.1). GTDB lineage: Bacteria > Fidelibacterota > UBA8477 > UBA8477 > JABMPR01 > JABMPR01. The sequence continues at coordinate 89,608 of JAIPJM010000008.1, forward strand.
CAAGCCAATTAGCACCTGCATCAGCTCCAAAAAAGATGTACATTTATTCCAAGCTACTCGTAAACCTGAACGGGGAAAGAATTATGAAAAGCACCAATCCACTTATCATCGCCCTGATCTTGCTCAGTATGCTATTTACAGTTTCTTGTGATCCACCCATGAAAAAGGCTGTCGGTTATGATCATGTTATCACGGTCGTATGTGATGATGAGAACTGGGAGGTCTGTGAGCCGATCTTGAACGAGACGCTAGGCCAGGTGTATAAAACGCCCAGGACTGAAAATCTTTATACCTTCCATCGGATCTCTCCAGGTGACCTGTCCGTGAATATAACTAACAAGAACTTATTGATTATCACTCAGTTAGAAGTATCAAGTGAAGTAACAGGTCACGTGAGATCCATGCTTCCTCCAGAGACGATCAAAGCGATCAGAGAGCGAAAATCAGGCTACTACTACACGGAAGATGCCTATGCGCTTGATCAGGCACTGGTCGTGATCATAGGAAAATCCTATGCCGATTTAGGCGATCGCCTTAAAGCGAATCAGGATCAGATATTTAATTTTTTTGAGCGGAATATGTATGAGCGGAATACAGCGTTCGTCTATCGCTCAGGTGAACAATTTGAATTGGCAGAACAATACTTTGAACAATATGGATTTTACCTACGCATGATGCACTCCTATGTTGAGATCGAGAATACACCTGGTGAGGATATGGTCTGGCTCGGCAGGGATTTTCCATACCGTTGGCTGACGGTTAGCTGGAGCACGCCAGTCGATACCATGGAATTTGAAGTTCAGCTGGAGAATCTGTTAAGAGATACCTACGTGAATCGGATAGGCAATATACAGATCAATGAAGATTATTTCACATCCGAACCCATCTGGTTCGATGAATACTCAGCCATTCGTTATTATGGGCTGTGGGAATCTACAGAGGATGTGAAGGGCGGTCCCTATATCGCCTATGGCTTCTACGAGCCGGTCACTGACCGCATGTATCTGCTCTCCGGGATCATACACGCACCTGATAAGGCGAAGATTCCCTATATCCGTCAGATGGAGACCATCTTCAGGACCTTTGATACACAGGTCTTTGATCCAGATGCCTGAGAGGTTTAAATGCTGAAATGGCCAAACAAAAAACCTAAGAAGCTCCTGATCACTGGGGCGAATGGTATGCTGGGCCAAAATCTTGTAAAAGAGTTCAGCACAGATCATGAGATCACTGGAATTGATATCGGTCCCAGCGTTTTTCATGACGAAGCTGTAAACCTAATTCAATTGAACCTCCTGGAGACAGAAGCACTGAGGGAGACCATTATCACGCATGAACCTGAAGCTATCATCCATGGGGCCGCATATACCAATGTTGATGGTGCAGAAAAAGACGCCGATGCTGCTTTCCGGGTCAATGCTTATGTCCCTGGGGATCTGGCGAGAATAGCCAATGAGCTGGATATTCCGCTGATCCATATTTCCACAGATTATGTGTTCAGCGGTGACAATGGCCCCTATCGTGAAAGCGATGCCTGTGATCCGCAGGGTATTTACGCCAGATCGAAGTATGAGGGTGAGGAGACGGTTAGAAATATTGCCAAACGATCGGCTATCATTCGTCCTAATGTTCTCTATGGCCATGGTTATGATCTCAAGAGTAGTTTTGTGGACTGGCTCATCTTTGAGCTGAAAGAGGGGAATGCTGTCAATATTGTGACCGATCAATTCTCAAATCCCACCTATGCCCGTCGATTGGCCGTCATGATCCGGATCATAATTGCCAATGAAGCATGGGATACCTGGCATTTTGGTGCGAAAGAAGTGGTTTCACGCTTCGATTTTGCGCAGCAGGTTGCTGATGTTTTTGGGTTGCGCACAGAATTAATTCATGCAATTTCCACGAGCGATCTGAACCAGGCTGCTCCACGTCCGATGAAATGTGGATTGATCTGCGATAAGATCGAAGAAAAACTAGGGGTTAAAATCCTGAGTATTCAGGAAGAATTAGAGCTATTAAAGGAAGAGTTACATGCCTCGTAATCTGACCATCATCCCAACCTACAATGAGAAAGAGAATATCCTGGCGATGATCGAAAAGGTCCAATCCCTTGCGGTTGAGACTGATATACTTATCGTTGATGATGGCTCACCGGATGGAACTGCAGATATTGTAAAAGAAAAACAGACATCCACACCAAGCCTGCATATTATTGAGCGATCAGGTAAGCTCGGTCTCGGTTCAGCTTATCTGGCCGGTTTCCAGTTTGCTATTGATCACGATTATGACACCCTGGTCCAGATGGATGCCGATTTTTCACATAATCCTGAAGTTATAGAGACCTTCCTAAAAGAAATAGAGACCAATGATCTGGTCATTGGTTCCAGATATATAAATGGCATCAATGTTGTCAACTGGCCCCTTCGAAGGCTCATGCTGAGCTATTTCGCCAGTAAGTATATACAGTTCATTACCCGCATGCCCATTAATGATGGGACTGCTGGATTCAAATGCTGGCGAGTGAGCTTTCTCAAGCAATTGAAGCTGAATAAGGTGCGCAGTAATGGCTATTCATTTCAGGTGGAAATGCATTTTAGAGCTTGGAGGAAAGCACCAAACCGTATCAAGGAAGTACCGATCATATTTGAAGATAGGACCATAGGCCAGAGCAAAATGTCAAAAGCCATTGTCAGAGAAGCGATCTGGCGGGTATGGTGGCTACGCTTAATGGCACTACTCGGGAAGATCTGACCTGAATCTTTAGTCTACTCAACTGGACATGAAACTTTCTGTCATCATTGTCAATTACAATGTTAAGGCCTTTTTGCAACAGGCCCTTGACAGCATACAAAAATCTACCAAGGATCTGGAAACAGAGATATTTGTCGTAGACAATCACTCCGTTGATGGCAGTGTTGATCTCATTCGATCTGACTTCCCCGACGTAAAGCTTATTGCCAATAGCGAGAATCTGGGTTTTGCCAAGGCGAACAATCAGGCCCTGGAACAGGCAAGTGGTGATTTTGTGTGGCTCTTGAACCCCGATACACTGGTCCAGGAGGATACAGCTGAAAAACTGATCCATACCATGGAAGCTGACGAATCTATCGGCATGCTGGGCTGCAAAATCCTGAACGACGATGGCAGTCTCCAACTAGCCTGCAGAAGAAGTTTTCCCACCCCATGGGTCGCATTTACCAAGCTCCTCGGTTTATCCCGGTTCTTTCCAAAATCAAAGCTCTTCGGGAAGTACAACCTGACCCATCTGGATGAAAATGATTCGTATGAGGTGGAAGCGATCAGCGGTAGCTGTATGTTTATCAGGCGAGGAGCGCTTGATACAGTAGGCTTCCTGGATGACACCTTTTTTATGTACGGTGAAGATTTGGATTGGTGTTTTCGCTTCCGAAAAGGGGGTTGGAAGGTCTTTTATACGGCTGAGACCAGTATTGTCCACTACAAGGGAGAATCGTCCAAAGTTGCCGCCTGGGACTCGTTGACACACTTCTACAAGGCCATGGATATCTTTTCAAAAAAACATTTCAGCTCTGGCCGCAGATGGCCACTTCACTGGTTACTCAGAGGCGGCATATTGATCCGGTATCTGGTGTCGCTCATGTCGAGCTTCGGCAGGAACAGCCTGCGTTATCTTCTGGACATTACTGGATTGCTCCTGGTAACATTGGGATCCATTTATCTGAAATTCGATACCTTTACCGTCTTGGATCAGTACAAATATGTGCTACCGGTTTACCTGGGAATATGGGTGGTCACCATTTCCAGTTTTGGACTTTATCGACATTACAAATATTCAGTAAGCCGGTCCATTTTGGCGGTTACTACCGGTTTCCTTGTAAATGTGACCCTGACTTACTTTTTTAAAGCCTACGCTTTCTCTCGTGTCGTCATGCTGTTCAGCTATATGGGCGCCTTGCTCTGGGTCCCGATCTGGCGGGTCATTGCTTCATCCAGACGGACAGAGAATTTTGAGCTGGGTACTCAAAAGGTACTTATCATCGGTGGGCTGGAAGATGCCAGGGACATATACTCCAGGTTGATGACCAATCTTTCCCTGGGCTATACACCTGCTGGAATTGTGACCATAGAAAAGCTGGATGAAGAAGATGAACGGGTAATTGGCGTACTCGATGACCTGATCGATCTGGTCCAGTACCATGGGATCAGGGATGTGATATTCACCTCTGACAATTTCCAGCTGAAACAGATTTTCTCTTATCTGCCTCAATTGAGTCAACTCGGTGTGAAGATCAAGTTAGTGTCAGGAAACCTTTCTTTCATTGTTGGTAAATCGACAGTAGAAAATATTCAACCTGTCCAGCTCGTCACCATGGATTTCAAATACTTTCACCTGGGCTCTCGGATCATGAAGCGCAGCGTCGATATACTCCTGGGGATTCTCCTGTTACTGTTCGTTCGCCCATTTCAGGGCTTTGCCACCAGGAAGCGTCAATATCGTAAGACCCAGATCGAGATCGATAATAAGGTCTACACCAGTTTCGCGACGGATGTAAATGGTGGCAAATTTTGGAATAATTTAAGCTTGCTTCCTTTGGTCATTCGGGGAAAGTTAAGTCTGGTAGGTGCACCGGTAGATTTAAAAGAGACAGTTGCTGGTGTAAAACAAGGGCTATTCAACCTTGAATCGGTGCGTGGCGGGTCTCAACTCAGTGAAGATGAACGCTATACGCTCTTGAATTACTACCTTCATAATCATTCAGTATTGCTGGATTTTGAGATCATTATCAAGTCAATGTTAGGAAGATAAGATGGCAAAAACAGTTTTAGATTTTGAAAAACCGATCCACGATCTGGAACAGAAGATCGTCGAAATGGAGATCATGTCCAACGATTCAGAAGTGGATATGAAAAAGGAAATCGAAAAACTTCGCAAAAAGCTGGTCGATCAATCCAAGAAGATTCATCAGAATTTGAGCAGGTGGCAACGCGTCGAACTGGCACGACATGCCGATCGTCCCCATACATTGGATATAGTTGAGCTCATGTGTGACTCATGGGTTGAACTGCACGGAGACCGTCATTACGGCGACGATAAGGCCATTATAGGTGGTATTGCACGAATTGGTGACCAGCGGATGGTACTTCTGGGCCAACAAAAGGGTCGAACTACTAAGGATAATCTATATCGAAATTTTGGGATGCCCCTTCCAGAGGGTTACAGAAAAGCCCTCCGTCTCATGAAAATGGCGGAGAAATTTGACCTTCCTGTTGTTTCACTTGTCGATACCATCGGTGCCTATCCAGGCCTGGAGGCAGAAGAGAGAGGACAGGCAGAAGCCATTGCGAAAAATCTGTTTGAGATGAGTCGACTTCGTGTCCCCATCATTATCATCGTCATCGGTGAAGGTGCCTCTGGTGGTGCGCTGGGAATTGGTGTTGGCGATCGTCTTATCATGCTGGAAAATACTTGGTATTCAGTCATTTCCCCTGAAGGATGCGCGTCTATCCTGTATCGGGATGCTTCGAAAAAAGAAAAAGCAGCCGAGGCTATGCAAGTGACTGCCGGTGATCTGCTGAAAATGAAGTTGGCAGACCGGATCGTTGAAGAACCCCTGGGTGGAGCTCATCGTGATTTTAAGGGGACTGCCAGTATCATCAAAAACGTCATCCTTGAAGAGATCGAAGCGCTTAGAAAACTCACAGTCGATGAATTACTGGAGCAACGTACAGAGAAGATCGACCAAATGGGTGACTGGGAAGGGTAATGTTCCAGTACGACTACCGCTTTAAAGTCAGGTATAAAGATATCGACCAGATGGGAGTCATGTACTACTCTCGTTATTTCGAATATTATGAATCAGCCCGCACGGACATGATGCGCAGTCTGGGATTGACATACAAGTCCTTGGAAGCCCAGGGTATTATGATGCCTGTTGTCCATGCTGAATCGGATTATAAGGCAGGACCCGGGTTTGATGACCATTTGATATGCCGGACAGAGGTGCGAGAGATCCATGGCGGCAGGATGGAGATCCACTATACCATTTTTAATGAGCATTTTCCTGATAAAATACTGAATACGGGCTTAACGGTACATGCATTCATGAAACCGGACGGGAAGCCAACCCGTCATCCATCTGTATTAAAGAACCGACTGGAACAGGCAGGAGTCTAGATCATGAGCAACGAAATTATCTTTATTATTCAGACCCTGCTGGGACTCGCCGTTGTATTAGCCGCTTTCCGGATGGGGAAGACCTGGCTCTATGGACTGATCGCTGTTAATTATGTTCTGGCAAACATCTTTGTCACCAAGACCATCACTCTATTTGGGTTTGAGGCAACAGGGGGGAATGTGCTCTACGGGGCTATTTTCCTTTCTACGGACCTATTGTCAGAATATTATGGAAAAGAAGCCGCTAGAAAGGGTGTTTACATCGGTTTAGCAGCCACACTCTTTTATCTGGTCATGTCGCAGTTCATGTTAAGCTATACAGCCAGTCCCAATGACTGGGGTCCTGCGGAAGGAATGAAATCCATATTCGGCTTTGCGCCTTCCATCGTACTGGCCAGTGTACTGGCCTATCTGATCTCACAACTGCATGATGTCTGGGCCTTTCACATGTGGAAGGAAAAGTTCAGGGGAAAATATCTCTGGCTTCGCAACAATCTCTCCACGGTTGTGAGTCAGCTTTTGGATTCACTGACCTTTGCCTTTCTAGCTTTTTCAGTATTCCCAAGACTATTCATGGATCCAGAATCTGTCCTTCCCATGTCAGTGGTTTGGCAAATTGTCTTCACCACCTACATCCTCAAACTTTTGGTTGCCGGTATTGATACACCCTTTATTTACCTGAGCAGACGCTTGCAGAAAAAGGATGATTGACACAGCGTATTTACTTTTCATTTGTCAGCAGTAGGACCAAGAGTATATTTGCCCGCCTCGCTTTAATAGAGGCGGTTTTTTGTATAAATGGAGACGTGGCCGAGTGGCTTAAGGCGGCGGCTTGCTAAGCCGTTGTACGTTTTGGCGTACCGTAGGTTCGAATCCTACCGTCTCCGCGTTTTTTGCACGACATCTTATATTCGATCTGTTACTTAAAACAGTGTCTGAGGAAAGATATGGAGGTGTAGGCTAATTGGTAAGTCAGCGGTCTTGAAAACCGCCGTCCGTGAGGACTTGGGAGTTCGAGTCTCTCCACCTCCGCATTCATGGTATATTATACGTATATTCTTCAAAGCTTGAAGGATGACCGCTATTATATTGGTTCTACATCCAACCTGGATAGACGAATTAAAGAACACAATTCAGGCAAAACAAAATCCTTGAGACATCGTCGACCACTGGTGCTGATCCACAAGGAA
>JAIPJM010000009.1 GCA_021734255.1 Fidelibacterota bacterium
GAAGCTTCTCCGAACTCACAGGATCATCATTACCCACACCAGGGAGATCCTTATCTCCATAACGATCGTCATCGTCTTCATTCACTCTGTCGATCTCTTTGAACAAGGCTTTTACATCCCGCTGTAATCTGGCTTTGAACTTTGACGTGGCCTTACCCCACACAAAACTATACTTGTTGGCGTTGGCCTCGATCTTGGTCCCATCCAGAAAGTAGTCTTCCAGATCAATGATCCCTTCACTGAACAACAACTCTACTACAGATGCAAAAACATCCTCAATCGTCCCCTTCAACCGTGTGGAGCGATGTCGGTTGATGGTCCTGAAATCAGGACAGTTACCGCCTGACAACCAGCGAAACGGTATCTGCTCTATGAGAGCCTTGGCAATCTGGCGAGATGAGTAGATCTTCTGGGTGTAGGCATAAATTAAAACCTTCAGCATCATCTTCGGATGATAGCTGGGTGCTCCACCACCAGGATATGTGTTGAGAACACTATCCAGCTCCATCATGTCTATGACTTTACTGATCAGGCGGACCAGGTGGTTCGCTGGAATCCATTCATCAAGACTTGAGGGAAAGAGTTGGGACTGGTGTTGCTCGTAGGCTTTGAAACTGACTAGGGATGTAATGTCTTCTTCATATACAACTATAGTATTAACAGTAATATATGCAAGCGCTTTCTGTTAATAATGGCATAGATTTAACAAAAAAAGAGGCCACCCTTTTGGGACAGCCTCTTTTTCATTGAGAGTCTGTACTCTCGGGTCAACTCTTAAGCTTGTTACCAGCGACGGCCACCCTGCCCAAACCTCTTCGACCCTGCTTTATTTCCGCCTCTCTGGCTACGATTGGGACCACGATCCTCTCGCGGGCCAAACTGACGTTCATCAAATAGGACCTGTTGTTCCGGAGTCAGAATCGCTCGGATCGATTCCCGATGCCCTGCCGTCAGGTTCTCAATGGCAGTCTTGTAATCCTGAATCATTGTCTGGAGTTCTGTGATCCGTTCCGAATCTGGATTCTCCATCTGGTTTACCTGTCTCAGCTCACGTTCCAGGTCACGGAGATTCTGCCGGATCTCCTGCATGGCTGGCTGCATGGTCTCACGCATCTGGGTGATCTGCTGCATCTGCTCCGTTGTCAGGTTCAGGTTTTCATCCCATGTCATGAGCCTACTCCTGTTTCGGCCTTGCGCAAATACAAGAGTCGCACTTAAAAGCAGTAGAACAGTTATTCTCGTTTTCATGATCATTTCCTTTCTAATTATAAATATTAAGACTAATGTTGTAATTCATACCGTCGTAGTTGTAGAGTAGGTCATTGGATTTATTTGAAATATACCCTACATTGAATAATACTTCGATGCTTGAAATCCAAACCAGTCGATCGAGGTTCCAGATTCTGACCCACTCAAAATTGACACTATTCCTCGTATCTGACCTATCAAACCCCAGACTTACGAGTTCATTATCGAGCACCACATAATCCATAACTGTGAAATCAAATTCATATACCGGTACATTCACAAAAGATCTCTTGCTGTGGGTATGTGAGACCGTAAAACGGTTATTTGGATTTAATCTAAAGATGAGCCTCTCTGCAATTAATTGGCCGTTCCAGCGATATCGATCAATAAATGGATTATCGATTCCATCTTGAAGCGCCAGAGCATCTTGCCGTTCGTTTAGGAGAAACTGAGTGCCAGACCAGAGAGTGAATCCGATTCGATTCCCAAGAGACTGACCAATTCTCAGATCAATACTATTCAAATAATTGGGTTCGATCTTCTCTAGTTCAGTCACGACAACACGCCTCTCATATGATGTAATCGTCGACTGTGGCCAAAACTCCTGTAGCGAAATTACATTTTGGATATTGATGGAAGTTCTGGTTGGAAACGAATGATTGTATGCCAACTGAAACTCATGTTCTGTATAGGATGCTTCCTGCACCTCTTCGAATGATCTTGAGCGTAGGTCATAGGTCAGTGAGAGTAATTGGCCAGGTTCAAAATAGTGCTTCCACTTGCCATGGACGCCAAATCCACTGCTATTATAGTAGCTGTACATTTCATCATAGATATTCAGATATCCAAATGCACTTGCAAAAATCTGATTATTGGGAATGGGAGTATATTTTAAGGCTAAACCAAACTCAGCTTCTCTTGTGGAATATTCAGATTGTGGAATAACCCTCGTCTGATTTACATTTATATACATTCTAGCATACTCCGACAATAGAGCATTGACATCCAATGCAGTCCCATAATAGGATGCGTTTGGCACAAGTCTGCTACCGATCATATAATCAGAATTCCCAGCGGAGTTTTTGAAATCAATAAAATATTCGAACGCATGGACTTGAAGTGAAAGGACCACAAACAACATCAGCGCCAGGAGTCTTCCGGTGCTTCTATTTTTATGTTGGTTTTTCATATGTCCATCCAAATTCAATCAAATACTCAAGAAGAGAGGAGGGTAGCCCCCCTCTCTTCTTGAAATTGAATTATCGATTCTTTGGTCCAATCATGAGTTTTGTGGACTGTGTCGTTTCCGGAACTACGCACTCGCCGGTTCCATCGCCAGGACCTGTTTGATTGCGAGCTTGGGTACCAGATTTCATTCCACCATTTTTGTATCCCGAACCATCCCCTGGACCTGAACCATTATTACGCTTGGCTTTGAATCCTGCTCCTGATCCGTCCTGTGGTCTTTCATAGTCCCCATCAAATTTGTTGGGGATTCCATCGCCATCAGCATCTGGTGCTAGGTCATTAAAGCCATCACCATTTTCATCGATAAAATCGCCAGGGCCATTGCCCCAGGATCTACTCTGTGCATATAGTGGTGTATCAAGAGAGAAGACAGTTAGTGCTGCAATCATCATCAGTGCGGTTAAAAGTTGCTTTTTCATTTTGTACCTCCTTGGGCTTGATTTATTTTTTATAAAGCTATCTGATCTAGTCCAAGTCCTGTGCCAATGAAATCAGGCACTATAAAATAGCCACATAATATATTGATATTATTAGCTTAATGAATGTCTGTTGTTATAAATACACTTAGAATAGATTCGACATTATTCGGGAATTATCGACATAATTGTCGAATTTATCCATTCAAGATGATTTACTTTAGCTGGTATTTCTGCAATTTATAGCGGAGAACCCGTTCGCTTACACCCAGTTGTCGTGCGCATTCACTCTGGTTCCCTTTGCTTGATTCCAATGTTTCCAGGATGAGGGTTGCTTCCAGATCCTTTACAGAATCCTTTAGTTTGCCAGTTGTACCTATTGTCATTTTAGCATCTCTCGTGGATAGGTCATCCGGTGTGATCTCGTTTCCAGTACAGAGAAGAACCGCTCGCTCCACTATATTCCCTAGCTCCCTGACATTGCCGGGGAAATGATACTGAATCAACTTTTTTATGGCTGCATTAGATACACTAAGATCGTTTCTGTTTTCTCTCAGTGTGTATTTTTTGAGGAAGTGGTGCATAAGGGTCTCTATATCAGTCGGACGCTCACGGAGGGGGGGCAGGTGGAGGTTGATCACGTTCAACCGGTAGAAAAGATCCTCCCGGAATTCTCCTATTTCTACAGCATGAGTGAGATCGACGTTGGTTGCCGCAATAATACGGACATCAGAAGTCTTGACCACATTCTCACCGATTCTTTGAAATTCACCACTTTGTAAAAAACGTAGGAGTTTTGTTTGCATATCAATGGGGAGGTCTCCGATTTCATCGAGAAAGAGTGTCCCTTTGTCAGCCTCTTCAAATCTACCTATTCTAGCTGCGGTGGCGCCAGTGAACGAACCTTTTTCGTGGCCAAATAGCTCACTTTCGATCAATTGGCTGGGAAGGGCAGAACAGTTGACGGCGACCATATTCATTTCAGATCTATCTGAGTGCTTGTGGATAAAGTCAGCCATAACCTCTTTTCCTACACCGGTCTCTCCGGTAATCAGAACGGTTGCCTTGCTAGTTGCAACTCGCTTTGCCTGCTTCAAAAGGTCCAGCATCTTTTGGTCGTTTGCGATAAATTCATCAAGGTCGAGTTCATCCTGGCCAGCATGACTTTCATCTGTATGGTGTCTGCCCTGGAGGTGCTGATCAATAGCTTTAAGTATGGATTCCAATTGCTCCAGATCCACTGGCTTGGTTAAAAAATCCCAAGCGCCTGCCTTCATTGAGTTAACAGCATTCTCCACGGTTCCAAAGGCGGTGATGAGGATCAGCACTGTTTCTGGATGTCTAGCCTTTACTTCTCTGAGTAGATCTTCACCACTCATATATGGCATCTTATAGTCTGATAGCACAATATCCACGGGATTACTATACATGAATGCCAGCGCAGTCTGAGCGGAGTCCGCTGTCATCACTTCGTAGCCAATTTTTTTCAGGAATCCAGCTAAAGATTCACGTTGGGATTTTTCGTCATCTACAACTAGTATCCGTCTCATAATGAATGCTCAAAAATAATGCGAAAGGTGCTCCCTTTCCCAAGTTCACTGTCCACTTCAACAGTTCCACCGTGGTCTGCGATAATCTTATGCGTAATGGCTAGTCCAATTCCGGTTCCGGTACTTTTTGTTGAATAATATAGATCAAAGATCCGCTGCAGGTCACGTTTATCGATCCCAGCCCCTGTATCTGATACATTTATTTCTATACCTGCACCAGACCTTGCAGCGCCAAGGTGAATCTGATCTCCCTGATCACATGCATCCAGTGCATTTCTGATGATGTTTGATAGTGCTTGCTGCAGATATTCAATATCTGCTTTCACCTGAATATTTGGACTAGCAATAGTAAATTCAATTTGCCGCTCTTCAGCCAGAGATTGGTAAAGCTTGTGGATCTTGCTGAATACAGTGCCCAGGTTCACAGTCGTCAATTTGAGAGGGGTCGGGCGTGTATATTCCAGAAAATCATTCAGTGACCGGTTAATTTTTTCTATTTCGGACGACATTGTTTCAGTCAATCCACGAAATTCTTCACCTTCATCCCCTGTGTGAAATTCACGCGTTAATCGCTGTGCAACAATCCCGATGGCATTTAATGGATTTCTGATTTCATGGGCTACCCCTGCTGCCAATTCACCCATTGCCACTTGCTTTTCATTCATGCGATTAATCTTCTCCAGGCGATAGACTTCCTGCTCTATTCTCCCTTTTTCTCGTTTTAGAACTGCGGCATTCTGTCGAGCAAGCAGGAACATCATTCCGACCAGGGCCAGAACCGTCAACAATCCCATGCGCAGAAATATTCGAGAGATCATCTGCGCACGTAAGCTCATAAAAGCACTGGCATCAAATCCAATTCTCACCTCACCAATGCTCATCTCATAAAATATGGGACGGACAACTTCGAGAAGGTGGGTCTCCCCTTTTTTCAATTCATATAGAATGTCATCAAGTGCTTTTCTATCCCAGCTATCATCAATAACCAGATTGTCTTTTGAGACGTAGAAGGGATCTTGATCTGCGTCAACAGAGATCTGGATATATTTAAGTCCGCGAACACGTAAGAGGTTCGAAAGCCCCATCTCGATCGACGTGTCAAAATCCGACGTTTCGTCTGTCAATGCTGCCTGAGAGCTAGCGCTTTGGGCAATGATACCAGTTGTCATAACAGCTTGATCCTGAACTAACTGAAGAAGATCCTGATACCGGGAGCGATACTCAAAAACACTTGAGATCAGTAATAAGGCCATTATGATCACATAGATGGCCAGGTACCAGGGTTTCTCTTGAATAGCTTTTTTCAACATGCGTCCGATCACCTCAAAATAAGTTATTCCACTTCCCCGAAAAGAAAAGCCCCGTCACCTTTTGGAAGGGACAGGGCTTAATAGTTGAAATTGACCTGCTACTTACGACTACTTCTTAGCGATCCGCATGCGGTTCATCGATCGTTCCAGTGCCTTGAGAGCCTCTTCCTCATCTGCCAACTCATCGTGCTTCTTCTGCAGTTCAGCTTTGGCTCGGTCGAATGCTTCCTGGGCTCTCTGGAGGTCGATATCATCTTTTTGCTCGGCAGTCTCAACCAGTAATTGCACACCTTCCTTGGTGATCTCTGCAAATCCCTGAGTACAGGCGTAGGAGTTCTCAACAGATCCCTTTACTACTTTGATCTCCCCGATGGCAATTGCCATAATGGCGTTCGTATGCCGGGCTAATACACCAAATGACCCATCGACTCCAGGCGCACGGACATAGTCCACCAGGCCTTCATCAATGACCTTGGTAGGTGTAATGATCTCCAGATGGAATTGTGCTGCCATGCTTACTTATCCGCTTTTCTTTCCAGTTGCGATAACTTCATCAATGTTACCTTTATACATGAAAGCGTTTTCAGAATAACGATCCATGTCACCATTCAAAATTGCCTCAAAACCGGTGATGGAGTCTTCCAGTGATACATATTTTCCTTCAGAACCAGTAAACGCTTCAGCAACGAAAAATGGTTGTGACAGGAATCGTTGGATCCTTCTGGCACGGTTCACTGTATTCTTGTCTTCATCGGATAATTCATCCATACCAAGGATGGCGATAATATCCTGAAGATCCTTATACTTCTGGAGTACCACTTTCACTTGCTGGGCAACATCGTAATGTCTTTGCCCAACAACACGTGGATCAAGGATCCTAGAGTTTGATGAAAGTGGATCAACAGCTGGATAAATACCCAGCTCAGAAATACTTCTGTCTAACACGGTACTTGCATCAAGGTGAGCAAAAGTGGTTGCAGGCGCTGGATCTGTTAAATCATCAGCTGGCACATATACAGCCTGTACTGATGTTACCGAGCCTTTATTCGTGGACGTGATACGTTCCTGAAGGTCCCCCATCTCAGTTGACAGGGTTGGTTGGTAACCGACTGCAGAGGGCATTCTTCCCAAAAGCGCTGATACTTCAGAACCTGCCTGGGTAAAGCGGAAGATGTTATCAACGAACAGAAGCACATCTTTCCCTTCAACATCACGGAAATATTCGGCCATGGTGAGACCTGATAGCGCAACACGCAAACGGGCACCTGGTGGTTCATTCATCTGCCCAAAGACCATGGCAGTCTTGTCGATCACACCTGATTCGGTCATTTCCAGAAAGAGATCGTTACCTTCACGGGTACGTTCCCCTACACCGGCAAAAACAGAGTATCCACCATGCTCAGTGGCTATATTTCTAATCAATTCCTGGATTAAAACTGTTTTTCCAACACCGGCACCACCAAAGAGTCCCGTCTTGCCACCTTTTGTATAGGGTTCCAGCAGATCGACAACCTTGATTCCCGTCTCCAAAATCTCACTTGAAGTGGTTAGATCTTCCTGCTTGGGTGGCGCATGATGGATCGGAAAGCGATCGCCTTTCGGTGCAGGTTTGTTGTCAATGGCATTCCCGACAACATCGAACATACGTCCCAGTGTATTTGGGCCTACCGGCACTGAAATCGGTTCTCCTGTATCGCTCACCTTTGTTCCACGGGTCAATCCATCTGTGGAGTCCATGGCGATGGTCCGCACAATATTTTCGCCCAAATGCTGAGCAGCTTCCAATACCAGCGTACCGTCCTCTCGTTCAACATGCAGTGCGTTTAAAACTTCAGGCAGCTGACCTTCCTCAAACATGACGTCAACCACAGCACCCATGATCTGAACTACTTTACCTTGTTTTGCCATCGTATACTTTTCCCTTTTATTCCGCTAAAGCTTCGGCACCACTTACAACTTCCAGAATCTCGGTCGTTATAGCAGACTGACGTGCCTTGTTGTATTCCAGTCTGAGATTATCGATCAATTCACCTGCATTATCTGTGGCAGCTTCCATTGCTGTCATTCTTGCTGCCTGTTCAGCAGCATTGGATTCCAGGAGGAATCGCCACATCTGCACTGTCAAATGTCTGGGGACCAGTGATTTGACAACCTCGTCCTTGGTGGGCTCGAACAGGTAATCTTTGATCGTCGCATCATCTTCCTCTTCCAAAACCAGGGGCAGATAATGGAACTCTACGATCTCCTGTTGAGCAACATTCTTAAATTCATTATAAATGACCCGCACATCATCGAACTCACCCTTCAGATACCTCTCAGTCACTGCATCAGCCATTTCAATGGCATGATTAAAACTTAGATCTTTCCAGAAACCAGCATAATGCTCAACCACATCATATCCACGCTTGCCAAAGTAGTCATAGCCCTTGCGACCGATACAGATCAGTTGAGACTGATCCTTACCAGCTTCATCAATGACCTTTTGCGCATACTTCAGGATGTTCGTATTGAAACTGCCGCACAGACCCCGGTCAGAAGTAAGGACTACAAAGGCCTTCTTCTTGGCTGGGCGCATGGTCAACAACTGATGTGTCCCACGATCGATATCGGGCAGCAGGTGGTTCAAAACATCATTGATCCGTCGGGCATAGGGTCTGGCTTGCTCCATATTTCCCTGGGCACGCCGCAATTTTGCTGCAGCCACAAGTTTCATGGCGCGGGTCACCTGTCGAATACTATCGATGGTGCCTATGCGTTTCCGAATGTCTTTTAAATTCGCCATATGCGTCCTGTATTAAGCAGCAAATCCTTTACTGAAATCACTGACGGCCTTGTTCAATGCAGCATCGATCTCGTCAGTCAACTTGCCTTCATCCAGGATCTTTTTCAAGAGCTCCGGTTGAGTTGCTTCCATGAAATTCAGGAGTTCTTCCTCATATCGTTTGACCTCTGTGGCTGGAATCTCATCTAGAAATCCATTTGAGGCAGCATAGAAGATAGCGATCTGCTGTTCAACTGCCATGGGGGCGAATTGATTTTGTTTCAATACCTCATACAGCACCTTCCCGCGCTTCAGCTGATTCTGAGTTGATGCGTCAAGATCGGAACCGAACTGGGCAAATGCAGCCAACTCACGATATTGCGCCAGATTAAGCCGCATACCGCCTGCCACCTTCTTCATGGCTGAGATCTGTGCATTGCCACCGACGCGTGAAACAGAGATACCGACATTCAATGCAGGACGCTGCCCGCTATTGAAAAGATCCGTTTCCAGGAAGATCTGTCCATCAGTAATGGAGATCACATTGGTTGGGATATAGGCAGATACATCGCCCATTTGTGTTTCAATGATCGGCAGGGCTGTGAGCGAACCGCCACCCAGGTCCTTGCTCAATTTTGATGCTCTTTCCAGTAAGCGGCTATGGAGATAGAAAACATCACCGGGGTATGCTTCACGGCCAGGTGGTCTTCTCAGGAGCAGGGACATCTGCCGATAAGCCACGGCATGTTTTGAAAGATCATCATATATGATCAATGCATGTTTTCCATTGTCCCGGAAATATTCTCCCATGGAAGCACCTGTGTAGGGTGCCAGAAACTGCAAGGGTGCCGGGTCGGAGGCATTCGCAGCAACAACTGTGGTGTATTCCATTGCTCCCTGAGCTTCAAGCTCTGCAACCACTCGGGCCACTGTTGATGCTTTTTGGCCAATAGCGACATAGATACAGTAAACAGGTTCATCCGGTGTTGTCGGGTCATGGGTAGACTTCTGATTCACAATTGTATCAAGTGCGACTGCGGTCTTTCCTGTCTGGCGATCGCCAATGATCAATTCACGCTGGCCACGACCGATAGGGATCATACTGTCGATGGCTTTGATACCCGTCTGCAGTGGCTGATTCACTGGACTTCTCGCCAGCACACCAAGGGCCTTCCGCTCTACGGGGAACATCTTCTCAGACTTGATCTCACCCTTCCCGTCCATGGGGGCACCGATCGGGCTGAGTACACGGCCTATCGCCGCTTCGCCCACACCAACAGATACAACCTTACCTGTACGTTTGGCTTGATCACCCTCTTTCACGAACCTGGTATCGCCAAAGAGCACCATACCCACTTCATCTTCCTCGAGGTTCATAGCCATACCAACGACACCGTTGGGAAGCTCTATAAGCTCAGAGGCCATGACATTTTCGAGACCACTGACACGGGCAATACCATCACCGACCATGATGACCTCTCCGATCTCAGTCACATCAATGCTAAGATGGAGTTTACCCAGTTCTTCTTTGAGTAGTTTCGTAATTTCGTCTGTTCGAATATCTGTCATATTCCTGTATTCCTTTAGGATTGGACCAGTGAATTTCTGATCCGGACAAGTTTACTGGACAGGGAGCCATCCAGGATCGTATTGCCCACGCGTAATGTTAAGCCACCAAGAATATCCTTATCTACCGATGCGGTAAAGTCGGCTTTCCTGGATGTTACTGATTTTATTACATTCTGAATCTGTTCCTCGACAGTATCAGGAAGTGTCCCAGTTGATACAACATGCACCTTCACCTGGTTACTTCTTTGATAATACGCCGGCTCAAGGCTCTTCACGATCTCACCGAGAAGTTTCAGATCTCGTTCTTCACCGAGCTGGGCAATAAATACCTGACAAATGGGATGGAGATCTGCATAAACAGCCCCCAACACCTTGATCTTATCCTCGGGAACAATTTTTGTCGACGCGAGAAAAGCTTTGAGTTCAGGTTCATGCCGATAGCTGGCAAAGAAGTCCAACATGGATCGATAGACCGGTTCGAGTGCATTCTGGTTATCACCCAGTTTTAAAAGCAGATTGGCATACTGACGACTTTTCAGAGATGAACGCATTAATTCTTCCCGTATTCCTTCAGTGCATCGTCGATCAATCGCTCGTTATCGTCTGGTGTGATCGACCTGGAGATGATCTTTTCTGCAGCAATCATGGAGATATCCACGATCTGGCTACGTATATCCGAGAGCGCTTTATCCTTTTCAGTTGCAATCTGAGATTCAGCCTGTTTCAGGAGTGCTTTGGATTTTTCCTGAGCTTCATTCAGGATATCCGCTTTCATTCTCTCGGCTGTTTCCTTCCCTGAAGCAACGATCTGCTGTGCTTCCTGGCGGGCTTTCGCAACCATTTCCTCGTATTCACCAGCTACCTTGTCAGCTTCCAGTCTGGCAGCTTCGGCTTCGTCCAGGGATTCCCGAATGAAGTTCTCCCGATTCTCCAGGGCTTTGATCATGGGCTTCCAGGCTTTGGTACCCAGAACCACCAAGACGATGGCGAAGGTGAGCCAGGTCCATATCATCAAGCCAGTGTCAAAGCTTAAGAGGTTTTCCATAATTCCTCCGAAGGGGTGTGTTCAGCCTTCTTATTTCAGAGCGATGAGTAGGGCTACAACCTCACCAATAATTGCAACACCTTCGAGCAGGAAGAGGGGCAGGTTTACAGCGCCGGTGATACTTGCCGCAGCTTCTGGCTGACGGGCGATCCCTGCAGCAGCAGCGGCTGCCAGTTTTCCAATTCCAAGTCCGGCTCCGATCACGATCATACCTGCACCAATTGCGGCTCCTAGATAAGCAAATTCCATTTTAGAACTCCTTTATAATTTGTGTGGTTTCAGTACTCGTCGATCAGTGGCACTCGCATGTCTTTTTCCCTTGAACGGAGCAAGTCCTACCTGGTCAACTGTACTGAATGGTTTATATGTTTTGTTAGTAGTAGTCAAATCTTTATTAATGGTCAGCGTGTATGGCTTGTCCTATAAATACGGAAGAGAGCAAGGTGAAGACATAAGCCTGCACGATACTTACGATGATCTCGAGAAAGGTGATACCGACATTTAAAGCGACTGAAGCAACCCCTACATAAGCATTATGGAGGAGAAAGATGGGTGCAAATATTGCCAGCATGGCAATATGTCCAGCTGTCATATTCGCTGCCAATCGCATGGTCAATGCGAAGGGTCTAACAAACATACTCAAAATCTCGATGGGGATGAGAATGATGTAAACAGCCTTTGGCAGTCCTCCAGGGACCAGATTCTTCCAATGCTTGAAGAACCCATGCTCGATAATTCCGGCGACAATGATCATGAAAAATGTGACGAGGGCCAATGATGCAGTCACGTTAATGTTACCTGTAGCTGTCGTGCCACCATGACCATGATTGATGTAATTAAATAATGGGATCAAGCCCAGAAAGTTCATCGTCAGGATCAAAAAGAAGAATGACATGACCAATGGACCCCACTTGAGCACATGCTTCTTCCCCACTGTTGGAATAAGGATTCCAGTTCGAACAAAATCAACGACGTATTCGAAGGCGTTGGTAAATCCTGATGGAATCGGTCGCTCTTCCTTGCGATATTTTCTGGTCGCATATAGCGCAACACTCATAAGAAGCCCGGCGGCAATCCAGATCATAATGACATGCTTTGTAATGGATAGATCGATACCAAACAATTCAAAATGGATCATCACATCGCTATTAGCGACATGTTCAATAATTTTATCCCCGATATTGTTGCTGGTTCCGTGGCCGGCTTCAGCCATTAAGATTTCTCCCCATTTTCTTGCGCTTGTCTCGTCATAAAAAGCGGCCAATAATAAGCTTCGACCCCATGCCACGCAAGGAAGTTTATAAGCAAGATTACAATAAATGTCACCTTATGTAAAGTCCCAGAATTCAATAAGATAGCCGCCCATAAACCAAGCAAAATGACCTTCAAAAAGAAGCCGATAATATTGATTTTCTGTAGCTGAATAGCTCCCTGAGTCTTCTGCCTCTCAACCCAATACAATAATCCCGTACTGATCAGCACCGGAACCAAAGCTGCGGCTAAAACAGAACTCACCCTCTCTGAGCTGCCTGTAAAGACAAAGGCTGCCACGACCAGACCGTTCAAACCCACTGCTGAAAAAAGGATTATCTGCCAGGGTTTCATTCTTCATCCTTATTCATGTAGAGGCGTTTATATAACTCGTACATACCAATAAATGCACCCAACAGTGCACCTATCAGAAGTCCGTATTGGGGCCAGTCAAACTTATGGTCAAGATAATAACCAAGGGCACCCAGACCGAGCACACTACCGGTCATGGTAGAGGCCGCAGCCATATATTTGCCCTGTGTCCTAGATGACATGGGATCTAGCTATCAAGCTCGGGAATGCTAGAGTCAACCGCTTCTTTTGCAGCTTCAGGCTTCATTGAGCTACGCCCCTGAAAAACGGCGCCATCTTCAATGATCAATCGAGTAGCGATGACATCACCCTTGAGTCGCCCTTTTTTACCAACGGCAACCTTACCTTTCACTTCAACATTACCACCGACGATACCGCCGATGATGGCATACTCACCTTTGATACCACCTTTGACGATACCTGTCTCTGAGACGGTTACAAAACCCGATGCATTGACGCTGCCGTCAACTGTACCGTTGATATGCGCACTTCCATTGATGGTCATATTGCCTGATACGTGACTCCCGCGTCCAACAATAGTTTCTATCCGGTGTATTTTATTAGCCATTTTCCTCTTCCTGTTCTACAGGTGTAAAATTGTCTTCTGTCAATTCCGTAATGAAGGTCGCTGGGTCCAGGGGAACCCCGTTATGCCAGATCTCGAAATGTAGGTGCGCACCACCCGAGATACCCGTATTCCCCATAACAGCAATGGGCTCAGCACGATCGACGACCTGTCTTTGAGTGACCAGGTTCTGCTCATTGTGGCCGTAAACGGTTAGATATCCATTTCCATGATCGATGATGATCATATTGCCATAACGATAGGTCCAATTTGAAAAGATTACATACCCGCGACCAGCGGCCTTAACAACCCGATCCTGAATGGAGGAGAGATCGATTCCCAGGTGGTCCTGACTGAATAAGCCCGCCCGGACGATAAAGCCTCGATTGACGAAGCCCTTGATCGGTAAATAGGTCGGCAGATCATCTAGCAGACCCATTGTTTCAAAAGGAGAAAGTTCGCCACCTCCATTTGCCATATCTACACTGTCGGTCATCTCCCCAGAAAGATCATAATGGGTACCGAGCGTGCTCTCTAAAAATTGATTGATCTCCTCAATTCGCTTTGCATTCTGCAGCAAAACGGCCACCTCCTGACGTTCACTGAGCAGGAAGTCGTTCTCCGAGACAATCTTATTGTAGTTGATCGCCTTGGGCAGAAAGTAAATGCTGAACAGCACCAGGCCCACAACCAGAAGGAGCGCCATCACTTTCAACAGGTTCAGGGTGCGAGCTGTGATGGACATTGACCGCCCTGAAGCTTCATTATCAGGCAGGATCAATAGCGTATATTTTTCATGTTTCATCAGTATCTACTTTTCTATGATTTGTTACTGTCAATCATCCAGCTTTTCCAACAGTTCAATGATGCGTTCCAGATCCTCGTCTCCAAAGTATTGTACTTCAATCACGCCTTTTTTCCGGCCGGGTTTGATTTGTACCCGCGTGCCCAGGCGTGCCATCAACAGCTCTTCGCTCTTGCGCACGTAAATAGATTTGGTTTGCTTTTTGGATGGCTTCTTTGCCGACTGCTTTTTCTCGCTTTTCAACTTGCGTATGTAATTCTCAGTTTCCCGAACACTCAAATTCTGGCGGCGAACGACCTTGAACACATTGATGATCTCTTTTTCTGAATCCAGGCCGAGAAAAGCTCGGGCATGTCCTGCGGAAAGGACCAGGTTTTTTACCGCCAGCTTAATCTCTGCTGGAAGCTTGAGTAACCGCAGGGAATTCGTGATCGCAACGCGACTCTTACCTATATTTCCGGCGATCTTCTCATGGGAGAGTTTGTACTTTTCCGCCAGCAAAGCATATGCTTCGGCTTCTTCTAATGGATTCAGATTGTCGCGTTGGAGATTCTCGATCAGGGCCATCTCCATCATATCCACATCGGAATCGACTTCTAAAATGTGAACGGGAATGCTCTCAAGCTTAAGTTCCTGACAGGCACGCAATCTTCTCTCGCCGGCGATCAACTCATATTTACCGTCTATTTCCCGCACTGTCACGGGCTGGATCAGCCCCTTCGAGTTGATGGAATTTTTCAGGTCTTCAAAAGCTTGAAGCGCTTTTTCTGAATTAAAATCTTTTCGAGGTTGAAATGGATTTGGTTCGATCTCGTTCGGATCCAGCGAGATGACGGCACTCACATCATCAGAGGAAGCGCCAAGAGAATCAAGGATGGCGTCCAGGCCGCGTCCCAATCGTTTTGGTTTTTCAGGCATTTTGCAGCACCTCTTCCACAAGGCTCATATAGTTGGCGGCACCGACGGAATTGGCATCGTAAAGCATGATCGGTTTTCCATGACTGGGAGATTCACTCAACCTGACATTCCGATAAATATAAGTTTTATAAACTGTGTCCTTGAAATAGGTTTTTACTTCACTCACAACCTGCTTGCTCAGGTTTAAGCGGCTGTCATACATGGTCATGAGCACGCCTTCAATGACCAGCGCCTTATTAATGGTCTTTTGAACGCGCCTGACTGTATTCAATAGTTGGCCCAGTCCTTCCAGGGCGTAGTATTCGCATTGAATGGGAATGAGGATGGAATGTGAAGCTGTCAGCGCATTTATCGTGAGCAAGCCCAATGACGGTGGACAGTCCATGATGATAAAATCGTACTTGTCTTCCACCAGAGCCAGGGCTTCCTTTAATATTCGTTCACGGGCCATGGCGGAAACCAGTTCCACTTCAGCGCCAACGAGTGAGGGGCTGGAAGGGACCACCTCGAGAAAAGGAAGTTCAGATTTCTGAAGGACATCCTCAATTGTAGCCTGTCCAAGCATGACCTGGTAGATACTATTCCCGTCGACCCGAACAGGACTTCCCAGACCGGCAGTTGCATTTGCCTGGGGATCCAGATCCACCAAAAGACATTTTTTCTCTGCCACTGCCAGACCAGCGGCCAGGTTTACAGATGTCGTTGTTTTACCAACGCCCCCTTTTTGATTTACAATGGCGATTATTTTTGCCATAAGCTATTGTTTTTTAATAACCTTTCAGCATTTAATTCAGGCTGTGAATATAGTTGCGTTTGCTACGAAAAACAACGTTAGCTTCATCGCCGTCTTGCTTGGTTTATCCCTATCTCCGACACTCACCTTGATCGCCCGCCAGGTCGTCCCCAAGATCATGATCAGACTGACATGGAGTAACGGGATCATTAGACCTGAATTGAACATGCAGGAAATTAGCTACTGCTATTGGTGATGCTATTCATTTGTTCTTTTCTCAGGCAGGAATTGCCTTGTCAATCCTGAGAAAGATGTCCAATTAAACTCATCCTGATGATCGATGAATGAACGATTTATGAGCTAGCGAAATGCACCGGATTTGCAGGCGCTAATTGATATGAATGCGCAGAACCCTTTACTTGCTTGCGTTTTGCAAGGATTAATTAGTGCTCTCAATATTTGCCAAGAGTATTACATATTATTTGTTATTAATACCCTCATTCAATGTGGCACAAATATAGCAAACCTAGATTTTGGAGTATAGGTTTGCGATGAATAGTCAGAACATACAAAACCGCCTGAATGACAAGACAAGACCGATGTTTACCATTGGTGTTACCGCTGATCTTATCGGTGTCTCTGTTCATACCTTAAGAATGTATGAGAATGAAGGACTCATTCTTCCAAGCCGGACCCAATCTCAGAGGAGATTGTATTCCCATTCAGATATCGAACGTCTACAGTGTATTCGAGCCATGATCGAAGAACGCGGATTCAATCTGGCTGGCATTAAAGGCATGATATCCATGGCTCCCTGTTGGGAGATCAAAGGATGCAGTAAAGCAGATCAGCAGATCTGTGACGCCTATCATCATGCCCTGGAACCTTGTTGGGTTGTAAAAACAAAGGGTGGTGAATGCGTAGACACTGATTGCACTGATTGTCCCGTTTATACAGAAGTTACCACATGTCATAATATGAAAACGTATTTAAAAGAACATTGGAAGCACGCATGAGTCATACAATGAATCGTCGTGAGTTTATCAAGATAGCGGGTGTGGGAGCCAGCAGCCTGGCCTTCGCCACCCCCTTGTTTGATTTCTCAAAAGGTGAAGTGCTTGCCCCGGATACCCATCCAGGGATGTATTCGAAGCGAACACCTACATACTGTGAGATCTGCTTTTGGAAATGCGCTGGGTGGGTGCATACCAACGAAGCAGGCAATATCTGGAAGATTACTGGTCATGAGGATGACCCCCATTCAAACGGACGTCTCTGCCCCAGAGGTACTGGCGGTGTTGGTATGTACAATGATGAAGATCGACTAAAAACACCCCTGATCCGGACAGGGAAACGGGGGAGCCAGACCTTCAGAGAAGCCAGTTGGGATGAAGCGTTCGAGTACATCGCTGATGGATTGAAGAAGATCGCTGAAGAACATGGTCCCGAATGCGTGGCTCTCTTTACCCATGGATCAGGCGGTACATATTTCGGTGATATGCTAAAAGCTTACGGATCGAATAATATTGCAGCCCCCTCCTATGCTCAGTGTCGTGGACCCCGCGAAGTTGGATTTATTTCAACATACGGAGAAGGTGTCCAGTCTCCAGAAAGAGTTGACATCCGGGATACCAGATGCCTGGTTTTGATCGGATCGCACTTTGGTGAAAACATGCATAATGGCCCTGTGCAGGAGATCTCACAGGCCACAGGAAAAGGCGCTTCAAT
This sequence comes from Fidelibacterota bacterium, assembly GCA_021734255.1. Classification (GTDB taxonomy): domain Bacteria; phylum Fidelibacterota; class UBA8477; order UBA8477; family JABMPR01; genus JABMPR01. Next base: position 17,520 of record JAIPJM010000009.1, read on the forward strand.
CATCACCGTGGACCCAAGATTCTCAACGGTGGCCAGTAAATCAAAATTTTGGTTGCCGATCAAGCCGGCCACTGACCTGGCACTGCTGCTGGCATGGATGCATGTGATCATATACGAAGGTTTATACGATAAAGAATATGTGGAAAAGTATACCTACGGATTTGAAGACCTGAAAGCCCATGTGGCAGGTATGACCCCTGAGTGGGCCTACGGTATCACAACGATCAAGCCTGAGCAGATCAGGGCAACGGCACGTGAAATGGCGAATGCCAGCCCACGGGTGATCATTCATCCCGGCCGCCACGTTACTTGGTATGGTGATGACACCCAGCGCCTAAGGGCAGTAGCAATACTGAATGCTATTCTGGGTTCCTGGGGTCGACGTGGTGGATATTATTATCCAGAAAAAGTGTCATTCAAAAGCTATCCACATCCTCCCTTTCCAAAACCGAAACGTACCTGGAAAGACGCCTACCCGGGTCAATACAAGCTTGCCGGATTGGCGCTGGCATCAGGTATCTGTGATGCCACAGTTCCAACGACTGAGCGGGATTGCTCATTCAAGGGCTGGATCGTGAATGGAACCAATCTCATCCATACCTTGCCAAACCAGGAAAACACATTGAAGGCAATCGATGCTCTGGACCTCATGGTTGTCATCGATACCATGCCTATGGAGATCACAGGCTACGCCGACGTGATCCTACCTGAATGCACCTATCTGGAACGCTATGACAGTATCCGTGTCAGTCCACATCGGGAACCGACGATTGCCCTGCGAATGCCGGCTGCTGAGCCGAAGTACAATACAAAACCAGCCTGGTGGATGGCGAAAGGCATTGCTGAAAAGCTAGGCCTGGGTCACTACCTACCCTGGAAGAATATTGAAGAAAAGCTGGACTGGGAATTGAAGCAGGTCGGAACATCACTGCAAGAGATGAAGCGCATCGGTGTGAAGAAATTCGAGCGTGAATATGATGATCTCTATCCCATGGAAGACCTTGCAGACTTTGAGTTCAATACGAACACAGGTAAGATCGAGCTCTACTCAACAGCCATGGAAGATGAAGGGTATGACCCCTTACCCAAGTACACGCATCACGAAGAACCACCGTATGGCTACTATCGTCTCAACTATGGTAGAGCACCCATGCACACCTTTAGTAGAACCGCCAACAATCCCAATCTGACAGACCTGATGGATGAGAATAGCGTATGGGTCAATCCAAAGGTTGCCAAGGGGTGGGACTTGAAGAACGATCAATATGTCTGGTTAGAAAACCAGGATGGTGTCATCACCAAAACACCCATTAAAGTGAGAGTCACAGAGCGGATCCGCTTTGATAGTGTATTTGTGGTCCATGGCTTTGGTCACACCAATCGTCACCTCTCCCGGGCGAACGGTCGCGGTGCCAGTGATGCTGATCTTATCACTCGCGTCCATACCGATCCTGTCATGGGTGGTACAGGTATGCGAGGGAATTTCGTCACCTTCCGCTTTGAAGCTGGAGAGGAGGTGTCATCATGAGATACGGCATGGCTGTGGACACTCTAAAGTGTGTCGGCTGTAGTGACTGTGTCGTTGCCTGCCAAACTGAGAATGACGTACCTATCGGATACTGCAGGGATTGGATCGTGGAAAAGACCTTTGGAAGTTATCCCGAACTGCAGCTCGAGATCCGCTCAGAAAGATGTAATCATTGCGCAAATGCACCCTGTGTTCGTACCTGCCCTACGGAAGCCAGTCACTACGGCCCCGGTGGTGTTGTACTGGTAGAGGAGAATGAATGTATTGGCTGTAAGGCCTGCATCACATCCTGCCCTTATGATGCACGTTTCGTCCATCCCGAAGGATATGTAGACAAGTGTACTTTCTGTATACACCGTGTCGAAAAAGGTCAGAACCCAGCCTGCGTGTCTGTTTGTCCTACCCACGCGATGATCTTTGGTGACATGGACGACCCAAACAGTGAACTATCGAAAGCAATGGCGACCAGAAAATGGAAAGCACTGATTCCTGAAGCTGGCACTGATCCAAAAGTATTCTACTTGTTATAGAGGCTATCATGATTGAAGAAATAATTACTAGTGGACGAATGAATCCGGAGATCGATCCCGTGCTCCATGTTTGGGGCTGGGAGATCCCTTTTTACCTGTTTCTGGGTGGGATAGCGGCCGGATTACTGATCTTTTCTGCCTACTTCTCCTTGAGGGGTCGTGAGGATGAACTACCAACGGCGGTTAAATGGATGCCGCTCGGTGTCCCCGTTGTTATTAGTGTCGGATTGATCGCCTTACTTCTGGATCTATCCCACGTCTGGTATTTCTGGCAGTTATTCACCAATATACGCTGGGAATCACCCATGTCATGGGGTGCCTGGACGTTGACCGTCATTACCCCCCTTTCCATCGCCTGGATAGCCATCTGGATCGAGGATATATTTCCAAATTGGGACTGGAAGTTTGAAGAAGTAAAAACAGTCATCAAATGGTTGAAAGAACAGAAGCGGGTTCTCGCTCAGGTGCTGATCCTGCTATCCATAATCCTGGGCATGTACACAGGTATCCTGCTATCAGCTTTCAATGCCAGGCCATTCTGGAATACCAGTATACTGGGACCGCTCTTCCTGGCGTCAGGACTATCAGCAAGTGCGGCACTCATCGTATTTTTCTCAAAATCAGAGGTCGAGAAACGGTTATTCACACGAATCGATATTATTCTCATCGGGATCGAACTATTTCTGATCGTTCATCTCTTCATGGGTCATCTCGCTGGAACGCAGGTTCACATTCAAGCAGCCGAAATGTTCCTGGGTGGGCCTTATACGGTGGTTTTCTGGATCTTTGTGGTCGGGATGGGACTTGTTCTTCCCGTCGTTCTCGAACTCCTGGAGCTCAAACATAAATTCATTCCAGCTATCGTACCAGTTGTGCTCATCGTTGGCGGTAATCTCATGCTGCGCTTTATCGTTGTCAGTGCCGGCCAGGCCAGTCGCTGGTTGTATTAAATATTAATGACGTTTGAATAAAGGTTAATTGAAATGAAAACAAAGTACATGAATCCTTACCTGGCAGGGGTCCTCCTTGGCCTGGTTCTTCTCATGGCTTTCTTCTTCTCAGGACGCGGCCTGGGTGCAAGTGGAGCCATGAAAAGCGTAATGGTGACGGCAGTGGATGTCGTTGCACCCGAACATACCGCGAATTCAGATTTTTACGGCAAGTACGTAGGGGAAGGTAAATCACCTATGAAAGCCTGGTTAGTTTTTGAGGTCCTGGGTGTGCTGGTCGGTGGTTTTCTTTCCGGTGCCCTTTCTGGTCGCTTGAACTGGAAGATCGAACACTTCCCGGGTATCAGTTCCAACAGGCGACTCGTCTTCGCTGCACTCGGTGGCATCCTGTTTGGGTTTGGAGCCCAGCTGGGACGTGGTTGTACCAGTGGATCGGCATTAACCGGTATGGCTGTGCTTTCAGTCGGTGGATTTGTCACGATGGCGGCAATTTTTGGAACCGCCTTCGCACTGGCCTACTTCTTTAGAAAAAATTGGATATAGGAGGCGATGATGGGACCTTTAGTACCTCAAGAGATCATCGGCGCGAATTGGAATTTGTTCATTGCATTCGCTATTGGAGTCGGTTTTGGTTTTGTCCTCGAGCAGGCAGGATTTAGTTCGAGTAGAAAGTTGGCCGGCATGTTTTACGGTTATGATACCGTTGTATTAAAAGTGTTTTTTACAGGCGCCATCACTGCCATGCTGGGTCTGTTATTTTTCAGCCTATTCGGCTGGATCGACCTGAACCTGGTCTATGTGAACCCGACCTTCCTTGGCAGTGCCATCGTCGGTGGGATTATCATGGGCGCTGGATTCATCATGGGCGGATTCTGCCCCGGCACGAGTGTCTGTGCAGCAGCGATTGGAAAAGTTGATGCCATGGTCTTCATTGGCGGAATTTTTCTCGGCGTATTCTTTTTCGCGGAAGGGTACCCCCTGCTGAAGGATTTCTACATGTCAGGCTCCTATGGACCATTAAAATTGCATGAGGTTCTAGGTATCTCAAGTGGCGTGCTTGTATTACTAGTTATCATTGCCGCACTGGGGATGTTCAAATTGGGTGAAATGGCTGAGAAGAAGTGGCCCAGAGAGGAGTATTGATCATGACTATTAGAAATATTGTTTTCCTCGGTATGGTCTTCCTTGGTGTTGTCATTGCCATGGTTCCTGAGAATACAACCAAGCCGTACAAATTGACTGCAGAAGAGATGGTGATAGAGGTTCAAAGCGCTGCTGAGATGGTAAGTGCTGATAATGTTGCACACTGGTTGATCTCCAAAGACCCCAGTCTTCAGCTCATCGATGTTCGCTCACCTGATGAATTTCAGAAATACCACCTGGAAAATGCGATCAATATTCCCCTTTCAGTCATCCTGGAAGATGAGTATCGCGATATCGTGGACCAGGGTGTGAAGATGAATGTCCTCTATTCTAATGGCACACTTGATTCGCACAAAGGGTGGATGATCCTTAGACAGCTGGGATTTGAGAATAATTATGTCCTTCAGGGTGGCTTGAATTACTGGTTTGATACTATCATGAATCCGCAGGCTCCCTCTGTATATTCTGCTGATGAAGAATTTGCAAAATATGATTTCAGAAAAGCAGCGAGTGGTGCGCTGGGCGGTGGTGGTGCTGTAACATTGACTGCCCCTGCTAAAACCAAGGCGAAAAAGCCACCAATCATTCGGAAAAAGAAGAAAAAAGCCCCTGAAGGTGGTTGCTAATAAAGAAATTGTCGCGAGACATAGAACGGGGAGGTAAACCCACGTTTACCATTTACGACCTGGGGGGCTGCGAACAAGCAGCCCCTCGCCATTTTTTGAAGAAGGGATCATTTTGTTGAACGAAAAACGAGTCCACATGATAGTTCCCATACTACAGGCCCTACTGGTGACCTTCCTCTGGTCAACATCTTTCATTATCATTAAGTGGGGATTGAATGAGATCCACCCCATCACGTTCGCTGGCCTCCGGTATTTTATTGCATTCCTCTGCTTCATCCCCTTCTACCTCAAACCGAAGTATCTGAACGAGGTTAAATCTCTGAGCGGAAGGCAATGGAGGAATCTTTTCATACTCGGTGTGGTTTTTTACACACTCACGCAAGGCACCCAATTCCTCGGACTGTCTTTACTTCCAGCTGTGACGGTTAGTCTAATGCTAAATTTTACACCCCTGGTGGTTGCCCTGGTTGGTATCCCCCTCCTGAATGAGAAACCGGATCTCACCCAGTGGATCGGCGCCCTTATCTTTATTTCAGGGGTACTCTTCTATTTCTTTCCTGTAAGTTTTGAAGGGAGTAGAGGCCTGGGACTGCTTGTCATGACATTCGGCGTGTTCGCCAATGCGGCCTCCGCTATCTTTGGTCGGGGTATGAACAGAACGAAGCAGATCAGCGTTCTGACGATCACATTCATCAGTATGGGAGTTGGATCCCTTTTGCTTTTGGTGATCGGGCTGGGGCTGGAAGGAATACCGGAGATCAGTATGAAAAATTGGCTATTCCTACTCTGGCTAGCCGGCATAAACACCGCCTTTGCCTTCACTCTCTGGAATCATACCCTGCGGTCACTATCAGCAGTGGAATCCAGCATCATCAATGGAACCATGCTGATCCAGATCGCCGTGTTGGCCTGGATCTTTCTTGGAGAAAGCATCACACTTCACGAGGGAATTGGAATGTTTATTGCCGCTATCGGTGCTATACTGGTCCAGACCAGGAGAAAAGCTGTGATGAAAAGAAATACGGATGTGTAATAATCTATTGAACTCTTTATGCACAGCCTTAATATTGGTTTTATAGGATCACTGGGAGAAGTATTCGAGCATGCATGAAATGTCAATTGCCATAAATATCGTCAGCATTGCCCGCAAGGAAGCTGAGAAGGAAAGTGCCCCTTCCATCTCCATGATCGAATTGGAGGTAGGGAAACTGGCCGGTGTCATGGTCGATTCATTACAATTCTGCTATGAAGCCGCCTGTAAAGGAACTCTGGCTGAAGGATCTGAGCTTCAGATAATTGAATTGGAAGGTCAGGCAAAATGTATGCAGTGCGGGAATGTGTTCACAATAGATAGCTTCATGGCGATCTGTCCAAAATGTGACACCTATGAGATCGAGATCATCCAGGGCAAAGAATTAAGACTAAAAGCTATTTCAATAAACGAGGAAGGATCCAGTCATGTGTGACACCTGTGGTTGCGGATCAAACAGTACAACATTTACAAAGCATGGCGAAAAGGAACACCACCATGGTGATGGGCACCATCATGACCATGACCATGATCACGGGCACAATCACGATCATTCGCACGAACATGATCATAGCACCCATACACATGGTCGCACCATTGAAGTCGAGCAAGATGTTCTGGGTGAGAATAATTTGTTGGCCCAGAGAAATCGTGGGTATTTCGAGGCTAAAAATATTTTCGCACTTAACCTGGTAAGTTCACCGGGATCAGGAAAAACCACCCTCTTGGAAAAGACTCTGGTGGAACTGCAGGATGTTCCCAGCGCGGTCATTGAAGGTGACCAACAAACCATGAATGATGCTGATAGAGTTGCGGCGACCGGTGTCCCCGTCTTGCAGATCAATACAGGGAACGGCTGCCATCTGGACGCCAATATGATTCATACAGCTTATGGTGAGTTAGAGCTGAAGAATGATTCCGTTCTTTTCATTGAGAATGTCGGCAATCTGGTTTGTCCAGCACTCTTCGATCTGGGAGAGAATAAGCGTGTGGTCATCATCAGTGTGACTGAGGGTGAGGATAAACCTGCCAAATATCCAACCATGTTCGATGCCGCTGATATTTGTATCATTAATAAGATCGACCTCCTTCCATATGTGGAATTCGATGTGGCCCGTTGCAAGGAGCACGCACTGAAGGTGAATCACCAGCTGGAGTTTTTTGAACTCTCTGCTACTACTGGTGAAGGGATGGATACCTGGCTGAGCTGGCTGAGAGACAATTTGAAGTGAGAGTGACCCAAATGCTTTTACTACTATTAACCTGTAATCCCGAAGTGTCACCCTGCCTGCCAAGTCGAAGTTGAAAAGCGTAGACTGGAGCTTGTCGAAGGACAAGGGATTACTCCTAGGTGAGTGATTAATTCGTCGGTAACTCGAGATTGCCACGTCGTCCTACCCTGCGCGTTGGACTCCTTGCAAAGACGCAATTATGAAGGTGTTTTAACAGTTTGAGTGATAGCCATAACCAAGTTCGGCGACGTTTCACCATCAATGGCATTGTTCAAGGGGTGGGATTTCGGCCGTTCATTTACAATCTTGCGCGTGAGATTGGATTAACAGGAACCGTTGCCAACACGTCTGTTGGTGTCCTTATCGAGATCCAGGGTGAGTCGAAGCAGATCCAGGCATTTTCAAGCCGCACTGAAGCAGAAGCCCCGCCACTTTCAACCATTACCTCGATCAAAGAAGAGCCGATACCTGCTACCGAGGAGAATGATTTTATCATTATCTCCTCTGAGGGTGCGAGTGAGGTGGCAACTCTTATCTCCCCTGATGTAGCGCTATGTGAAGACTGCCGAAATGAATTATTTGACCCTTCCAACCGGCGCTATGGTTACCCCTTCATCAATTGTACGAATTGCGGCCCCCGTTATACCATCATTGAGAATATTCCCTACGACCGACCGTATACATCCATGAAACATTTCCCCTTGTGTGTAGACTGCCAGGAAGAATATGACAATCCTGCCGATCGGAGGTTTCATGCGCAACCAAACGCCTGTCCCGTTTGTGGTCCCCATGTATGGCTAAGTGATGACAAGGGTCATGCGCTTGATTCAAAGGACTCTGTCAAGCTGGCCATCGACCTGCTGTCTGGCGGTAAAATACTGGCTATCAAAGGCTTGGGGGGATTCCACCTGGCGGTCGATGCAAAAAATGATGCCGCTGTAGCACGCCTACGTCAAGCCAAGGGAAGAGATGAAAAGCCCTTTGCGCTGATGGTGAGAGATCTGGACAAAGCAATTCGATATTGTGAGTTGGATGAGAAAGAGGTCCAGACTCTGGATTCTATCCAGGCTCCCATTCTGCTTGCCGGGCAAAAGAAAGGGACCGATCTGGCAGTCAATATCGCCCCTGGTTCTGACCGGCTGGGTATCATGCTTCCCTACACACCACTCCATCACATGCTAATGAGTCATTCTCTGGATGTACTGGTCATGACCAGTGCAAACTTTAGTGAAGAACCTATCTGCATCGACAATGATGAAGCGGTGGAACGATTGTCTGGAATGGTTGATAATTTTCTTTTTCATGATCGGGATATCTATTTGAGAAGTGATGATTCTGTCGTCATCAAGATGGACGATACGATTCGACCGATACGGCGAAGTCGAGGCTACGCCCCCCGACCTGTATTCCTGAAGGATGAGGGTCCGTCAATCCTGGCTGTAGGTGCTGAGCTGAAAAATACGGTGGCACTCTCCAAGGACGAAAAAGTATTCCTGAGTCAGCATATTGGAGACCTTGAGAACCTGGAGGCATTTGAGTTCTTCAAAATGACCATCGAACATATCCAGAGGATCTTCGAGATAGAGCCGGAACTGATCGTCCACGATCTGCACCCAGAATACCTTTCCACAAAATGGGCCAAGGAACAGACCTTGTCCTTGCTCGGTGTCCAACATCACCATGCTCACCTGGCTTCTGCCATGGCAGAAAATGACCTTAATGAACCAGTAATAGGGATCATCATGGATGGGACTGGGTTTGGGACGGATGGTACGATCTGGGGTGGCGAATTCCTGGTCGGGGATTATGCTGGTTTTTCCAGAGCCGCATGCATAGAACCTATGGTATTACCGGGCGGGGAAGCAGCTATCAAGGCTCCCTGGCGTACGAGCTTGAGTTATCTGTACCACACATATGGCGAGACGCTTCCTGACATTCCCATGCTGGAGGGAAAAGATATTTCTCCAATACTGCAAATGATCGATAAAAGGATCAACTCACCCTTCACCAGCAGTTGTGGACGTCTCTTCGATGCAGTGGCGGCGCTTTCCGGTGGAAGGCGGGAAATTCGATACGAGGCCCAGGCAGCCATCGAATTCATGCAAGCAGCAAACAATGAATTAGGCAAAGATCGAACTGCTTTTGATATCACCCAACCCGAGAATCATTACATCATCTCTGTAGGGCATATTATGCAGGAACTCGTTTCAAGGATTGACTCCGGGTACTCATTAGCATCGCTTAGTCAGTGGTTTCATCATAGCCTTATCACCACTTTTGTAAAGATGACCAACCGACTGAGCCAGAATTCAGGTATCAACAGCGTTGTTCTTAGCGGTGGGGTATTTCAAAATATGCTACTGTTTGAAGGCTTGGTCAATGCTTTGACTAAACATAATTTTGTGGTATATACTCACAAACAAGTCCCAACGAATGATGGTGGAATAGCACTGGGGCAGGTGGCTGTGGGGCGAAACTTTTTAGAGAACTGAGTTGTTGAGTTTCTGAGTTTGTGGGCTTAAAATGAAGCAACCCCCAAACAATAGCAGGATTTTAAATGGCTACTTTGAAGAAATTTGAAGATGTTCACGCTTGGCAAAAAACACGCGTAATGGTGAAAGAGATATATACTCTTTCAAGTCTTAGTGCTTTTTCAAAAGATTATGGATTGAAGGATCAAATAAGAAGATGCGGTGTATCAATAATGGCCAATATTGCTGAGGGCTATGGCAGAAAATCAAGGAAGGAATTTGCCTACTTTCTAAACATTGCTCATGGTTCTGCAGCCGAGTTGCAATCACATTTATATATTGCGCTCGATTTGGGCTATATTGATAAGGATAGTTTTGATCATCTATATGCAGAAACTGAAGAAATTTCAAAGATGATATTGGGTCTCCAAAACTATCTCAGGAAATTGGTAAGATCATGAAACTCAAGAACTCATAAACTCAGGATAAATAATTATGTGTCTAGCAGTACCCGGAAAATTATTGGAAGTATTTGATGAGAATGGTCTCAAAATGGGAAACATAGATTTTGCTGGATCAGTAAGCAAAGCCTGTTTGGAGTATGTACCTGAGATCGAAGTTGGGCAGTACACCATCGTTCATGCCGGTTTTGCGCTTTCGGTACTGAATGAGAAAGAGGCACAGGAAACGTTTGATGCCTGGGATGAGGTCATTGATGCTGCCAATAAAGATGGGATTGGCTTGGAAAAACTGGAGCGTCCTGATTGAAGTATCTTGATGAGTTCCGTGATCCAAAAATAGCCAAAAAGATCCTGGATGAGATCCACCAGGTAACCACTCAACCGTGGGTCATCATGGAGATCTGTGGTGGCCAGACCCACTCTATCATCCGCAATGGGATCGATCAGGTCCTACCCAAAGAAATTGAACTTGTCCACGGTCCCGGATGCCCTGTTTGCGTAACCCCGCTGGAGATCATTGATAAAGCCATTGAGATCGCCGGACGTCCAAATGTCATATTTACCAGTTTCGGGGATATGCTCCGTGTTCCCGGTAGTAAAAAGGATCTATTCATGGTCCGCTCTGAGGGCGGAGATGTGCGTACAGTTTTTTCACCGCTTGAAAGTTTGAAGATCGCCAGGGAGAATCCGGATAAGGAAGTTGTCTTTTTCGCCGTCGGATTCGAAACAACGGCTCCAGGCAATGCCATGGCAGTTGCTCAGGCAGCAAAGGAAGGCTTAAGCAATTTCAGCGAGTTGGTCAGCCATGTGCTGGTTCCGCCTGCCATGGAAGCACTCCTTTCGAGCTCTACCAACCGGGTCCAGGGGTATCTGGCAGCTGGCCATGTCTGTACGGTCATGGGCTGGGAAGAATACACACCTATTGCTAAAAAGTATGAGGTGCCCATTGTGATCACTGGCTTTGAGCCTCTGGATGTGCTGGATGGCATTCTCCATACGGTGAAACAATTGGAAGCTGGCACTTTTGAGGTTGAGAACAGGTATGCCCGGATTGTGGAAGAAGGTGGGAACAAACCTGCTCAGGTTTTGATCCAGGATGTCTTTGAAGTTGCAGATAGAAAATGGAGAGGAATTGGTGAAATTCCAGTCAGTGGTTTTCGAATTACTGAAAAGTATCGGCAATATGATGCTGAACTAAAATTTGATGTCGGTGAGATCAAAACCGATGAGCCAGAAGAATGCATCAGTGGTGTTATTCTCCAAGGGTTAAAAAAACCTCACGACTGCCCAGCATTCGGCAAAACCTGCACGCCACAGAACCCGCTGGGAGCGACCATGGTATCAAGTGAAGGTGCCTGCGCAGCCTACTACAAATACCAACGAATTAAGGCCGATTGAGAGCCCCTATGGATTTCCCTGAATCTCTATCCTGCCCGGTGCCGATTCTCAGCCATGACACTGTCCAATTAGCTCATGGAGCAGGCGGTAAACTATCGAACGAGATGATCGATAAGATCTTTCTCCCCCGCTTCACCAATACGACCCTGGAAAAGATGGAAGATCAGGCCATTCTGGAGAATCCAGGCGGGAGGATTGCCTTTAGCACTGACACCTTCGTGGTTGACCCCATTTTCTTTCCCGGTGGTGATATTGGCGACCTGGCCATCAATGGAACGGTGAATGATGTCGCCATGAGCGGGGCTCAGCCACTTTATCTTAGTGCTGGATTTATCCTGGAGGAAGGTCTCCCCTTTGAGACGCTGCATCGGATCGTTCTATCCATGGAGAAGGCAGCCAATATTGCCGGTATCCAGATCGTTGCTGGAGATACAAAAGTGGTCAATCGCGGGAGTTGTGATAAACTTTTTATTAATACAACTGGCTTCGGTTTCGTCCCAGATGGCATCAATATTTCAGCCTCAAATTTAAAGGCTGGCGATAAGATCATTCTCTCAGGAACCCTGGCTGATCACGGAATGGCAGTGATGACCAGTCGTGAGGGCCTATCTTTCCAGTCAACTGTCAAAAGCGATACAGCTGGCCTGAATCACATGGTAAATGATATGCTTGCGGTAAGCCATGATATTCATGCCCTGCGGGATCCTACTCGTGGTGGTCTGGCAACCACTTTGAATGAATTTGCAGCAACATCCAATGTGGGTATCCAATTGGAAGATGGCAAGATTCCGGTAAAAGATGATGTAAGAGGCGCCTGCGAGTTGCTGGGGATCGATCCACTTTACGTTGCCAACGAAGGCAAACTGGTCGCGGTCGTTCCGCCAGAAATTGCGGATACCATGTTGGCGGCAATGCAGAATAATCCCCTGGGCGCAAATGCCGTGATCATCGGTGAAGTTACTGATAATCACCCCGGAGTTGTTGCCCTGCGAATGGGTCTGGGAGGTAATCGTATAGTGGATATGACTGTTGGGGAACAACTCCCTCGTATTTGCTAAACCTTCTAATCCATTAACATTTGGTGCAAATAGGTAAATTCGATACCTGACCTGAAGGCATACTGTTTCAGATTCGATCCGGCAGCATGTCCACCTTCTATATTTTCCCAATACATGACAGGATGCCCCTGCTCGATCATTCGTGCCGTCATCTTTCTGGCATGAGCGGGATGGACCCGGTCATCTTTTGTTGAAGTGACAAAAAGCGGCTTAGGGTAATTGACATCGGGTGATAGCAAATGATAGGGTGAATGTGCTTTAAGATAGGCACCCTCAAGTGGGTCATCCGGATCGCCGTACTCACCCATCCAGCTGGCTCCCGCCAGCAGTTTGTGATAGCGCAGCATATCCAGTAGCGGAACCTGGCTGACCACAGCATGATAGAGATCTGGACGCATGGTGAAGGCAACTCCAACTAACAGGCCGCCCCCACTACCGCCCATGATGCCCAATTTTGGTGGACTCGTGATGCCACGATCGATCAGATCTTCAGAGACGGCAAAAAAGTCTTCATAGGATTTATGGCGATTGGTCTTCAGGGCTGCCTGATGCCAGGCAGGACCATATTCGCCACCTCCGCGAATATTGGCAAGAGCAAAGACACCACCTTTTTCCATCCACAGTTTACCCATTTTTCCCCAGTATTCTGATTTCTCAGAAACTTCAAACCCACCATACCCATAAAGCAGTGTGGGGTTGTTACCATCCAGTTCCATACCCTTTGGAGCAACCAGGAAGTAGGGAACACGGGTGCCATCTTTACTGATGGCGAATTTCTGGGTCAACTCCAGATCATCACTTTTGAATCGAGCCGGTAATTGCTGAAGGACGACAGCCTCACTGGTGGCATCCGCCAGATAACCCAAGGTTGTGGGTGTGATCAGGTCTTCATGGGTATAAAAGAAATCGGGATGCAGTGATCCTGCACTTTTGATGGTAAGCGTACCATTTTCAGGAAGAGCTAATTTCTCGAGTTTCCACCCGTCCAGATGTGGCGATACACGGAGGACATGATCAACCACATCTCCCTGAACAGTGATGAGTACATGGGTAGAAGTAAAATTGATGGCTAGAATAGCACTTTTTGAACCGGGTGTAAGTACTGCTGATTTATGTGTGCCATCCAGATCGACTGCTACCAGTGATCCTTTCGCTATATCATCCCAATTTGATCGGAGAAGTATGAAGATCCGGTCCTGCCAGATCCCCTGAAAATCTGCATCGGTAGGGATGTTCAATTTCTTTGCCTCAAACGCGTCATTCACCAGGAGAATGTCATGGGTCCAGAAATCCACTGAGCGGCTGATAAGCGAGTAGTTTTTATCATGATTAAATTGGGTCCAGCCCCAGATTGCAACATAGTCCGGGGGTACGGAGGCGATTGACTCTTTATTGTTAAAGTCTTCCCCCCGCTTCCAGATACGGATCGTTGAGGGATACCCACTTTCGGTCATGGTACCAGTCCCAAAATCAGTTGAGAGGAAGACAGTATTCTCATCGATCCAACTCACCGTTTGTTTTGCTTCCTCAGTATTGAATCCATCCTGAACAAAGGATTTCGTTCTTACATCAAATTCCCGCACCACGACTGCGTCTTTACCCCCGCGTGACAACTCGATGAGGAAGCGGTCATAAGTAGGTGGCAGACCGGTGGCACCCTTATAGACCCAATTCTCCCCTTCTTCTGCTGATAGCTTATCAAAATCGATCAGCACATCCCATTGTGGTTGGTTCTCAAGATATGCTTGCGTTGGGGAGCGGCGCCAGAGTCCTCGAATATTGGTCTCATCCCGCCAGAAGTTATAAATGTAGTCGCCTCTAATGGTCCCGGACAGGATGCGATCAGTGGCTTCGTAAATGGCCAGGGCTTCGCTGGTGAACTGCTCAAAGCGGGGATCAGCCTCAATCAACTTCATGGTGGCATCGCTCTGTTCCCAGGCCCATTTCAAGGCTTTCTCCCCTTCCACTTCCTCCAGCCAGAGGTATGGGTCAATCCCGTTTTGGGTGTTGTGCGTTTCAGCATTCTGCGTTTGCGGGACACATGAAAACATTGCTGAAACAAAAATGATATAAATAAAAGGCAACAGATATTTCATGAGCTTCCCTTTATGCGCAGTTCACGCATTTCTCTGATTCCGGCAGCATCATCAACCGTCCGACTGGAATGGGCTCGTTGCAGGATCTGCACTTGCCATAGTCCTCACGCTCGACTCGTTTCAGCGATGATTCAAGTTTTTGAAGTTTCGCCTGGGTCTTTTGCAGCAGATGTTCATTCACACTCTTGTTATTAAGTGCTTCCATCCGGGAGAGTCGACCAATGGCAGCATCGGGTGCAATGGGTTGGGTCAGCTCTTCCAACTCTTCGATGAGTTGACTTGCATCAGCTATCTCATCCTGGATACGTGCTTTGATCTGTGATTTATCTGAAGCTTTCATAAATATTTGACCAAATTAAGATTTAAATTCAAAATACAAAAATGTATCGAAAGATAAAGAGACAGCGAAAATCGCTGCCTCTTTGAATTGCACCTTGAGGAGGAAAACGTGTCACGCCGTAGCGCCATGCATAGGCGGACGGATAACCTTTAGGTGCAGGTGATTGTCGTTTCAATACCCTAGTTTCTTAAGGGTTTTCCTTTTTTCCACATGAATTCTATGCGGTCACGGGTCTTTGGTTCCGTAGCCAAAGACACAAAGGCTTCTCTTTCAATATCCAGGATGTACTGCTCATCGAGAGGGGTCATGATGCCACCCTTCTCGCCACCTGTCAGTACATAGGATAACTTGTCTGCTATGAATGCATCATGCTCAGAGATCTTCCCGGTCTTCAGGAAGCCCTTCACTGTGCTCTTCACCGCCAGACGGCCACCCTTGCCCGGTAGAAAGATATCTTTTCTCATTTCTGGTGCTACATAACCCTCAGCCATTGCCAGCACCTCCTGCTTGGCCGCAGCGACTCGATGATCACCATTAACGATGATCTTGTCGTCCTTGGTCAGATAACCAATGGCGACCGCCTCCTTGGCAGACATGGATACCTTGGCAAAGCCAATAGCCTCAAAGCATTTCTGGGCCACCGGAAACGCACCAGCACGACCTTTGGACAGGCGGTCCTGCATTTTCATGATCATGCGCAGATTTCCGCCTGCCCCGGGGATCAAGCCAACACCAACCTCAACCAAGCCCGTATATAACTCGGCTGCTGCAACGATCCGGTCACAGGCACCGATGGTTTCATACCCACCACCCAAGGCCAATGAATGCGGTGCGGCAACAACCGGAAATGGAGCAAAACGCAGCTTCTGCAGGGTGTCCTGCATGGATCTACTCATGTTCTCCAAACTGTCCCAGTCCTTGTCATCAATGGCTTTCAGCATGAGAGCCAGGTTAGCACCAGCACTAAAATGCGTGGCTTCTGAGGCAATGACCAGACCCTTATATTTGTTCTCACTCACCCAGTCAACAGCCTGATCGAACATACTGATGATGGAACCATCAATTGGATTGAATGTGGGTTGTAGAACAGAATGCATGGTGACGGCTGCCACACCATCCCCCAGGTCAATGAGCGAAGCGGACCAGTCCTTTTTGATCAGTCCACCTGTTTTCTTGATCACCTCAAAATCAACAGCTAATTCATGAGTCGGAATGGGCTGCATTTTCTCGGTTGCTGGATCATAAAAGGTTTTCACCATCCCATCAAACCCATAGAAGGAATCGACGCCATTCTCCAGCATCTTGGCAACCCACTGAGGGATCTTTCTTCCGTCTTTTTTCATACGATCAACGGTTTCAGCAACACCCAGCGCATCCCAGATCTCGAAGGGACCCATTTCCCAGCCAAAGCCCCATTTCATGGAGTTGTCAATATTGACCACGTCATCAGCGATCTCAGGCAGTCGGTTGGCTGAATAGATGAGGATGCCAGCATGAAGGTCCCAGAGAAACTTCCCGGCCACATCGTCGATCTTGAGCAGGCTTCTTAATTTGCCAGGTAGATAGGTTTCGTTCTTGGAAACACGGACCGCATCGAATCTCTTCTTGACTGCAGGACCATACTCCAGCGTATCAAGATCCAGGGCCAGGATCGTCTTTTTATCCACTTTGTGGTAGAAACCCTGACCAGCTTTTTGACCCAGCCAGCCATTCTCCAACATCTTGGTGAGATAATCCGGGATCTTGAACATATCGCGCTCTTCATCGTCCTCACCTTTGTCATAAGCATTCTCTGCCACATGGACCAGCGTATCCAACCCGACTACATCAGCAGTTCTGAAGGTGGCAGATTTCATATGACCGATCATGGTACCTGTGAGGAGATCAACATCCGGGATACTCAGGCCTTTTTCTCTGGCCAGTTTGAGAGTCAGCATCATCCCATAAACACCGATGCGATTCGCTACAAAGTTGGCTGTATCCTTCGCCCAGACCACACCCTTTCCGAGCACATCCTCCAGGAAAACTGCCATATCCTGCATGGCCTGTTTGTCGGTATCATCATTGCCAACCAGCTCCACCAGTTTCATGTAACGGGGGGGGTTGAAGAAATGTGTAATGAAAAATCGTTTCTTCACTTCCTCAGGCATGACTGATGCCATATCAGCCAATGACAACCCAGAGGTATTACTGGTCAGAATAGCTGTTTTGCTCATTTTTGGAATGATCTTCTCAAACAGACCATGTTTCCAGTCCAAGCGCTCTGCGATCACCTCGACCACCCAGTCTACCTCGCCGATCCTGGCCAGATGATCATCATAGTTGCAGGCTTCGATCATCCCCAGCGTCTTCGGATTGTACACCGGACTGGGTTTTAGCTTTTTCATCCCCTCCAAGCCCTTTTCAGCCAGCTCCTGATCCATATCGAAGAGGAGGCTGGGAATGCCTGCGTTCGAAAGATGGGTTGCGATCTGTGCACCCATGACTCCGGCACCCAGAACTGCCACCTTTTCTATTTTAAAAGCCATGCTTAACTCCTCTCAATAATGGTCGCAATCCCTTGCCCTGTCCCGATACACATGGTGGCCAGACCGAGCTTCGTGTCATTCTGTTCCATGACATTCAATAGCGTGGTCACGATGCGGGCACCAGAGCAACCCAGCGGATGACCAAGCGCAATGGCACCCCCGTTCAGATTGATCTTATCAACCGGGAAGTTACCCTTACGAATGACGTAGAGTGACTGAGCCGCAAAGGCTTCATTCAATTCTATGGTATCGATCTGGTCCAAGGTCAATCCTGCATTTTTAAGTGCTTTCTCAGTCGCAGGAAGCGGACCGGCTCCCATACGGGTTGGTTCCACTCCAGCTACCGCTCTTGAGATGATCTTCGCCCTGACCTTTAGACCCAATTCCTCTGCTTTGGTATTGCTCATAACCAAAACGGCAGAAGCACCCACGCTTATGGGGCTGGAAGTGGCTGCTGTGATGGTCCCCTCTTCTTCGAATGCTGGTGAGAGTGATTTGATCTTCTCAACATCTGGCTCTCTGGGTCCCTCATCCTTCTCTACTTTTACACCGTCTATCTCAATGGGAACGATCTCATTGTCAAACTTGCCTGCTGCCTGGGCAGCCAATGCTTTCTTGTGAGACTGGATGGCGAACGCATCCTGATCTTCCCGGCTGATCTCCAGCTCCTGGGCCAGATTTTCAGCTGTCTCACCCATGCCCATGTAATAGTCCATCTCGAATAATTCTGGACTGAAATCTGGGTTGTATCCACCCATGGGCACACCGAACATATCCTCAACACCGGCAGCAATACCGATCTCCTTATCCCCTGCCAGAATGGACGTGCTGAGCTGATGCAGGGCATCCATGGATGAGCCGCAGAAACGGTTGATGGTGCTTCCCGTGGTTGTCACCGGGAAATCCGCAAGCAGAGCGACACCTCTCCCCATGAGCATACCCTGGTTGCCTTCGGGAAATGCACAGCCAAGGACGACATCTTCCACCAATTCAGGTTTTAAGCCAGGATTCCTGTCAACCAATGCTTTTACGACCTGTGCAGCAATGGCATCAGGACGCATACCGATCATTTCGCCATTTTTTAAACCGATGGGACTGCGAACGGCATCGACTATGACACTATATCTTTCACTCATCATTAAATCTCCTAAACCTTACGCTTAATCGTTGAGCGGGTACTCGCCCCGCTTCAGCAAGAGTTGAAAAATTACTTTCTGTTCCTCGATCACATCTGCATGATAGTCAAGGGCAAGTACGGCCTCATCCAACTTGAGCAGTTTTGAGCTCCTCTCATCTACACCCAGGATATGTCTGAGGATCTTTTTGGACCTGGAAATGATCAATTCCAAATTCCGCAGAATTGAAACCCTGGTGACCGAAAGTGCGGCATCGCGTCTGGGATGGTTTTCATCCAGCTGCAGGTATCTTCTGAGAACACTGAAAATGATCTGCTGGGCGATCACCATATCTGCGAACGCCTCGATCTCGAATTGGGTATTCCGGAAATCCTGTCCATGTTTAAGGATCAGCTCATGCAAAGTCTTAAGCACTATGCCGCGACCCAGTTCTACAGCCTTGATCTCTGCATTCAATGGATGATCATCAGGGACCTCAACTACTGGCATCCATGCATCACCCAGTTCCTGGATCTGCTCCCGCATGGGAAGCTCTTCCAGAATGGCTTTCTTCATGGCAATTCCAGATATGATCATCTTATTGATCTCGTTGGTTCCCTCGAAGATTCGATTCACTCGCTCATCCCGGAGCAATCGTGCAAAGGGATATTCTTCAGAGACACCGTATCCGCCAAGTACCTGCAAGCCATCATCAGCTGTGATCCACAGCGCCTCTGATGAATAGATCTTATTCGTACTATTCTCAATGGCATGATCCTCGATAACGGAATAAAGATGGTTGTAGTACTCTGGATCATCTTCGGGAAATTTCTCAACTGCTAGATCGATGGACCCGGTTGATTGGTAGGTGATAGTATCTGCTTCATAACAGCGGATCACCATATCTGCGAACTTGCGCTGCATCATTCCGAAGGCAGTCAGGGGCTGCGCAAACTGATGCCGTTCTTTGGCATAATCCAGGGCCGTCTTGATGGCGCGCTTCGCACCACCCATGGTGACAGCACCCAATTTGAGTCGGCCGATATAGAGTACATTGAAGGCAACTGCTGCACCCTTGCC
Organism: Fidelibacterota bacterium; assembly: GCA_021734255.1. Lineage (GTDB taxonomy): Bacteria > Fidelibacterota > UBA8477 > UBA8477 > JABMPR01 > JABMPR01. Next base: position 37,106 of record JAIPJM010000009.1, read on the forward strand.
AACCTCACTGATCACATTTTCCACTGGCACTTTGCAGTCTTTCAACACATAGGTAGTCGTTGACGACCCCTTGATGCCCAGCTTATGCTCTTCCGGACCTCTTTCCCAGCCAGTGGTATCCTGATCCAGAATGAATGCAGTGAGCTTCTCGCCATCGACCTTGGCGAAGACGATACCCACATCTGCCCAACTTCCGTTGGTGATAAATTGTTTGACGCCATTGAGAATGTAGTGAGTTCCCTCATCATTCAACTTGGCACTTGCTGTACCATTAAGGGCATCGGATCCTGCGCCAGGTTCTGTCAAGGCATAGGAACTCATCCACTCGCCGGTCATCATTTTCGGAATATATTTTTCCCTCTGCTCATCTGTTCCGTACCAGAGGATGGGCAACAGACCTATCCCAGTGTGGTCGGTTGCAGTGACCAATAATGAGGAGCTATCACTTTTTCCCATGGCCTCCAGGGCTAAAGCTGCTGCTGTCTTATCCAGACCAATACCACCGTATTTCTCTGGGACATCCATTCCCAGGATCCCCATCTCCCCCATTTGTGTTAAGAGTTCACGGGTGAGGTCTTCATTCAGCTTCTCTATTTCTTCTGCCTGGGGAGAAATAACTTCCCTTGCAAAATCACTGATAGCCTCGAAAAATTCTTTTTGATCATCACTCCATTTTTCCCGTGTGAATATCTCATCCACGCCAAAGGGTGTGGTTAAAAATGCGCCACCCTTATTCATATTCGTCTCCTTATGTTGGAACTGATTTTCATGCGTATTAATTTTTTACTGCAATCTCATTTAGAACGAATTCCATGTTCATATCCACATATTCTTCCAGTGAGAAATCTTCTGGTTGAAAAAGGACAAACCAGATCATACCATGGAGTGAGTTCATGATCGTCAGGGCGATCAGACGTGCATTTACCTGCTTGAATTCACCATAATTGATGCCCCTCTGGATCAGTGTTTCCAGCTCAGATAATATCCGGTGATATAATTGACTCGCCAATTCACGCGTTTCTCTGTCTCGATTGGCAAAAGACCAGATCTCCGGCTCGACAAGAAACCAATTAGGATTCCGCTTGAAAATCTTGGTTGTAAATCGTGCAACACGTTTGAGCAACTCTGCTGATGGTCGTCCCCTCATGTCTCCTGATCTGTCAATGGCAGAAAACTGATCCATCCAGTGTTCAACAAGGGCCACAAAAAGGTCGCGCTTCCCCTGAAAATGGTGGTAGATAGCCCCCTTGCTTAGCCCGATCTCATCAACAATATCATCCATTCTGGTCTCAGAATAGCCTTTACGCACAAAAACTGTGAGCGCAGCTTCCAGGATTTCAATCTTGCGTTCCGAGCGTGGTCTTCTCTCTGTCATCCCATCGCCTTTTATTTGTTTTAATTACATACCGACTGGTCGGTATGTAATATATTTCAGGATAAACATGAATCAAGAAATGCTTTTATTCCGGGGACAAAAGAAACTACAGGCCCTTTAATTTTTGGGCTGAAATTATACTTTACTTTTTTATCTTATGCTGATTAGCAAGTAATGTTTTAACGGAAGCGGAGGACTAACCGAATGAAGATATTTCTAAAGGTATTCTTGTGCATATCTGTCAGTATGGTAATACTACAATGCGGAGGTAAAAAAGCAGCTGAAGATCTGAGCTACTACCAAGGTGTACTGGATAAAGCGAAACCCATGTTCGCCGTCATCCCAGCACAAATGCCTGGTTCTGAGAATGATACAGATGGTATTATTAAACTCGGGGAGAAACTATATCACGAAACTGCGCTCTCAAACACGAAAGAGATGTCATGCAACACTTGCCACAACCTCACACAGGCTGGGGTGGACAATCTCCCAACGTCCAAGGGAACAAATGGTATCCCTGGCACCCGGAACTCCCCAACGGTTTTCAATGCCGGATTTCATTTCGCTCAATTCTGGGATGGGCGGGCAGCGGACCTAAAAGAACAAGCCGGTGGTCCTATTCTCAATCCAGCTGAGATGTCCCACTCGGATACGGCAACTGCTGTTGCCAGGATCAAAGCCATTGATGCATATACCCCGCTCTTTATTGCAGCATTTGGTGAGGGTTCTATTAATTATGAGAGCATGACAGAAGCATTGGCTGCATTTGAGCGGACCCTCATCACCAGAGATCGCTTTGATGATTTCTTACATGGGGATCTGACCGCTCTGACCAAAACCGAAGTTGAAGGCCTTGCTCTTTTTATGGAAAAAGCCTGTACAACCTGTCACCTGGGTTCCATGCTGGGTGCAAACATATTCCAGAAGAGTGGTTTGTTGAAGCCCTATAAGAATCTTGAGGATAAAGGACGCTTCGAGGTAACTGGCAACGAACAGGATAAATATATTTTCAAGGTTCCCTCCTTGCGCAATGTAGCATTAACTGGACCTTATTTTCACGATGGTGGTGTAGAAAGCCTGGAGGAAACTATCATCATGATGGGTGAGATGCAGTTAATGCAAGAAATCTCTCCAGAGCAAGCAACAAAGATCGCCGCATTCCTGGCATCAATGAATGGAAAGCAGTTTGATAAGGAGTCCATCTGATCAACTAATTTCTTGATACTGAATGAAACTAAAAAGGTGAGTCGTTTTCCTCACCTTTTTAGTTTCCGACAAAATATTCCAGAATGTTTCGACTCAATTCGCCACCAGCCAAGCCGGTCCCCAAGGTGAAAACTGCCAGAAGCAACGCCAGAGATGGAAAGACCCATCCAGAGAGGGCCCATTCCTTTCTCTCCAAAACAGCGAATACACGGGCTACTGCAAAGATGATAACAAGCCAGACCAGGATGTTTCCCATGTCAGTATGTCTATCCAGAGATTCAGCAATAGCGGCTGCCAGCGCTTCATTTGAACGGACTGCTATCTCTGCAAGATTGCCACTGAAGGCAGATGGTAAGGCGGCAAGTGCAGCCATGATCTGCAGGATGAAGGCAGTTTTGTGCAGATCTACTTGATTTCTGACAGCAGCGTAGGCATCAAATGCAGAAGCCACCATCACTAAAGCGATCGGAAAATGTACAAAAAACGGATGCAGTTCTGCCATGAATATGCTCCTGTCTAATTCCCCAGTATGCTTGGTATGGATCGATCCAGGACCTGGTGGATCTCTTTTGAGCTTAGATCCTGAACAAAGGTCAGTAATCGATACTTTTCATCAATAGAAAAATTGGGGGTCAGTTTCAAGCTGTGAGATAAGGTCTGTTCCACGCCAAGTGATGACATGAGGCTGGAAGCCATATCCCGCATGGCCTGATTATGATTTACCTCTCCATTTGTACCGACATAATAGATACTGTCTTCAGTTAATACCGTCCAGCACATCAATGCACCCGGTAATATGCTGAAATTTTGAATGGCTATGTCAAGGAACAGGCTGTCGGATGATATGTCCAGACCAGTATAACTCAAATGCACATTGCTTCCCTCTAACATCCCCTGTTCCAAAACATTGGATAATGTTGAGTAGCTTGCGAAATCACTTTCATGCACACCATCTATGAAAAGTCTGGGTGCTTCAAAGGAGCTACCATAATACACACGTCTGTCTTCCACTTCTCCCGGATTGTAAAGGTTCATGGGGTCATTGGGGTCTGTCCAGAACACATGGTAGCGAATGGCAGCAAAATTGTCCGGGTAGTCCTCATAGAGTTGATCCAGATTTTCATTTGCAGTGGGGCAGTTGACACAACCAGCATTGGTGAAAAGTTCAGCCAGCACTCGCTTCCTGATAATGGTCTCCATATTGAATGCTAGCGTCGCGATCTGTGTTCCACTGGAACCCAGAAATACGAAATTTATAGTTTCTGTTCCTGGATACTGGCCGGTAACGACAAGCGAAGTTCTGTATTTTTCATATCTGAAGTGGATAAATGAAAGAGAATCATGTCCGGATGTAACAACACTATCGATCCGCTTAAAATCATCTAGTTCTAGATAATGACTCAGTGAAATTCTATGTTCCTCACCCATATATAGCTGCAGATATTCAGCATCTGTAACTACCACTCGAAAGTAGGCATATCCACTAGCCTCTGAATCCTCAGTTGTGTATGAGAGTGAGAGTTGTGATTCTCCAACTGTTCCTGCAATAAGTTGAACATCCCCTGTTGGTGTCAATTCAGCCACAACGATACCTGGATCTGAATTTCCTGATATGACCAAACCAGCCCACTCCAGATCAAGCGTCGTGGTGTCACCTAGGACAAGGTTGACGGTTTGAAAAGTAGTCTCAGCCGGGATGTTTACCTTTGTGGGTTGCCACCCGCAGGACAGGAGCAGCATAAAGACCGGTATCAGGGCTAAAAGTTTTCTCATATCCGCCACTCCATGGTCAATCGGAAGCCCGCGAAGGGGTTCAGGATACGACAAACACCCCCTGTACAGCGTACACCCCCCTTTTCTTTCCCATAAGAACCTCTTATCCACAGACCGTCCAGGGGTTTGACTGATATTTCACCACTCACCCAGTGCTGCATATCATTGACCCCTGCAATCAGGTTTGGGTCATCACTCGTATCCCATACCAGTGCTAAGGAGTAATTTCTTTTTATATCTGCGCTGGCAATAAAATGATAACTACTGTAACTGTGACCTGCTTGTGTCTGGCCATCATAGGTCATCCCATACACTTTTGTTTGCTGTATCTCAACTACACTTGAAAGAACAAGATCACTATTGGCAACCCAGGATAGGTAGGCAGGCACCAGGGTGTAGTGATCACTGATCTCTGCACTGTTCGCCCCACTAAGCACCGATCGAGTGAAAGCCACAAGCATGCGCTGAGACAAGCGATCCCCAGTATACTCCAATTCAGCGAAATATTCTTGCCAGGGATTTTGGCTCTCATCCGTGGAGGGTAAATATCCAGCATCCATACTCATATATCGGTTGTCCCTGGATTGTGAGATATGGCTTGCATTAAGCACCACCCCCCAGGAATACCCGAAATACTTCCGCAGTTCTAGTGTCCAGCCTAACTCATCGCCATAGTCTACCGGATGGGTCACATTGGCCAGGAGACTTATGTCATGCTGACGTACACCAGTAGGACCCATCTGCCAGGGAAGGGCCTTTTGCCCCAGAAGCAGTGGATTCCGTTTATCTGCGATCAATTCTGGTCCATTCAGGTATCGACGGTAATCGAACATAAGCGTTCCCCATTCGGGAAACCAGTTGACCTGCAGATTGAAGGCCTGGCCCTGCCGCTCATATTCAACATCCCGATTGGTGAGGATCACGCCATAGGTGGTCTGTTCAAATTCCTGATCAAGAAAAGGTTCATCGAAAGCTTTCCAACTCCGGTTATACTCAAGAAAAATATCCCACCTATCGCCATAGACCGTCTGTCCCCATCCAGCTTGCAGGGTATGTTGAGTCTGTTTGAGCGTGTCTCTGTAGATCGACCCCGTGTTAGTGTCCATAGTATATCGTGCATAATCAGAGTTCATCTGACTGCCAATGAAGTAGGGATTAGCCGACAAGCTTCCAGACTCACTGTTTATCGTCGCCTGCACGCCTGCCAGTGTGTAATCAGCTTCACCGTCTGGTTCACGCAATTCCGAGCTGGGTGAGTAAAAACGGTAATTATTGTTGATCCCGGCAATAAAGTCAAGCTCATGCTCATCTAGAATGCTGCTGTGAAATCTGAATCCCAGGACCTGGTTGTCAAAATCGATGACTTGATCTTTGTAAAGATTGAGGGCTAATCCGCGACCAAACACGGCCGAAAGATTTCCGGTCTCCACTCTCCACGTATCAGCTGAATACCGGAGAAGGACATTCTCGACTCCCGTGAATTCGTAGCCATATTCTGGAGGTGCGCTGTATTCAAGGTTCAGATCAAAATACCACGGTCCTGACTGCACAGATGTAGAAAAGAAATTCTCGATGTAGTCGTAGTCCAGACCAAGCTGTTGGCCCTTGCCATAATTGGTCTGTATTCCGTAGTTCCAGGACAGGTTTTTAGCCAGCGTGAGTGTCGGCAATAATAGTATTAGGGTTATGAAACGTCTGGGGACCAATTGAATTAGCCCGAGGTCTGCTGCTCTTTGATGGCTTTCTTTATCTCGTCTTCCATCGTGACCTCATCACCAGGGATATATCCCGTGTGTTCCCAAATAATTGAGCCCTCGGCATCCACCAGGATTGAGAAAGGCATGGCATTGGTACTGAAATTCTTATAAAAAGTCTGTTCCGTATCCAGAAGGATGAGATACTGCAGTTTCTGTGACCTTACCAGGGATTTGACCCGGCCTACAGTCCTGGAATCGTCAATAGCCACACCGATAACCTGAACCCCTTGCTTTTGATAGCTTTGATCGATGCGGTTCAGATGTTTCATCTCTTTCCTGCAAGGGACGCAGTAGGTCGCCCAAAAGTTGATGAGCGTGATCTTTCCCTGGGTTAATTCCTGAGTGCTTTGGCTGGTATTCTTCAGATCCTTTAATTTCAGATCTGGGAGTGTGTTACCTGCACCGAATGCGAGCGTCAGGAATAGGAGGAGAGACACAATTTGTTTCATTTTACGATGACCACCTTTTGCGTATGCAGGTTGCCACCATCGGAAACCGTAAGCAGATAGTTACCTGAGTGAAGGTCGCTCACATTCCAGCTGAAATGATTCATACCAGGAGACAGCGAGTATTTTCTTTCCAGGATGGACCGACCTGTCAGGGATACCAACTTAACGAGGTAATCACCGGTCTCATTGATCTGTAGATTGACATTGACCTGAGCATTCACCGGATTTGGATAGATATTGGATATTTGAAAATTTTTCGGGACATTGAAGCCTTTATCAATACTCGTCGTGAGATATTCCATTCGTACATATGCAGAATCGATCTCCATACTGGAGGAGTCAACAACGAAGATCATCCATGATCCTTCACCCAGTTCACCTTGTGATCTGATTTCCAGACTAATCGCAGCTGTGTCACCAGGTGCCAGGATATGTGTATAAGAGGGTGCGAACTGAAGGGGGATACAGGCTGGTCCAACGCAGTAGTAGATCAACCATGAATCTGGTTTTGACAATTCTACCGGTGTCACACTGATATTTTGCTCTGAGCTGGTAAAGCTGACAACCTCTCCATGAAGCTCCACGTAGGACGAATCACCTGTGTAGACTGTATCAAATTGCGTGTACTCAAAATCATTGGTTTGTGCTGCGAGCAGCATTGGCATGAGCAGCAGAAATATGTACCTAATTCTCTTCATGATCCTCAGTATTTCTCTTTTCTGCCTTATCCTTTGCCGGCCACATAAAAACCAGACCGATCAATGCCCCATACGCCGTGCTGATATAGGGACTTGAGGTAATGGCGCAAGTACCTGATTTACAGCCGATGAAAAAATAATATGAAAAACCCAGTATGGCGCCTACAGCCACTCCTGATAATATTTTTATTTTCTTCTTATCCATACGTACTTTCTATGCTCCACTAACCTTCAATACCACGAGCCAGATAACAGGCATCGTAGCCTGCCAATCGCAAGATACTGGCGCCCTGCTTAGATCGCTTCCCGTTGGGACAGACCAATACCAGGGTCTTATCCTTGTGTGGTGCCAGGTCCACACTTCGCTTTTCAAGTAGAAAAAGTGGTATCTGGATCACATCTTCCCAAAGACTATCACTCTCTCTGATCTCATCTTTATTTCTCACATCGATAATAAGGATATCAGATGTATCCATCAACCTCTGATCCAGTTCTGATCGACTTATAGAGGGTGTGGTATATTCATCTTTGTAAATACCTTCGAAGGCCAGGTATACAGTTCCAATCACTCCCAGAAGGATCAGAGAATATGCTATCAGACGATAGATCATTCAGGTTCATGCACCTCAATATTCACACTGATATCAACCGCTTTACTCAGCATGGCACTCACTGTGCAATACCTGTCCTTTGAAAGCGACACTGCCTTCTCCAGCTTGGCCATCGGGAGATCTGTTCCATAAAAATGATAGGTCATATCAATCTTCGTAAAAACCTTTGGATGATCCTCGGCTCGCTCAAAGTCTATGCCGATCTGAAAGTCGTCTACGGCCACCCGCATTTTTTTCAATATGGACACAACATCCATTGCTGTACATCCACCCAGGCCAAATAACACAAGTTCAGTTGGCTTACTGGCTGCACCAGCACCGCCAAATTGTTCCTCACCGTCCATCATGGTCCAGTGATTTGTTTTTCCCCTGGCTGCAAAAGTTGCACCCTGTACCTGTTTAATTTTTATATCTGCCATTTCATTCCCCTACTATAACCGGTTCTTTTCCGGACTGATTATATGATTTAAGGTTTCTAATTCAATATGAAAGATCAATCGACCAGAAGTTTATTCATCCGTTCAACGATCTGATCGATATTCTCAATACTTTTTTCATGGGCCTGTTGCTCCAGTGTACCCCAGACTGCCTCGCCGCATGCAAGACACACAATTCCCTCAACTTTCAAGGGTCCCACAAGTTTCGGATATTTCTGGACCAGGTCTTCGATCAACATGTCTTTTGAGATCATTCTTACTTCTCCTAGTTTCGAGCGATCACTCTCGCTCTAAGGCCGACATTCCTTTGAGTACAACCAGTCTCAAAAGTGACAAAAAAAGGGAGCTAGATAGCTCCCTTTTGTAATCCGGACTGTGGATGAAAACTAGCTGAGTTTGGCCAGGATATCTCCACGATTCAGGATCAGGTAATCGGTACCCTCATAGGAGAGTTCATCGCCGGCATATTTTCCATAAAGGATAACATCGCCTTCCTTTACCAATTCCTGCAATTCTTCATCATTTCCTACAGCTGCGATAGTTCCGCGGCGGGGCTTTTCTTTCGCAGTATCTGGGATAATGATACCTGATGCAGTTGTCTCTTCTTCACCTGCGGGCACGACCAATACGCGATCATCTAAAGGTTGAATTTTCATTTTAGTATGCTCCTATATACCTAAAAGTCTATTGATCTTGTTCCTGTCAAAACCGACAACCGGTCGATTGTTGATCCAGAGTTGGGGGACCCCCTGCTGACCTGTTTTCCTGACCATATCCTGGGCAGCTTTCTGGTTCCTGCTGACATCAATTTCCTTGAAATTGATCCCCTTTTCTCTCAAATATCTTTTTGCCGTGGTGCAATGTGAGCACGTCGGCGTAGTAAACATAATAACTTTTTTTTGTTGTGCTGCAACTGTTGCCATGATCTTTACGCATCTTTCTTAAAATTATCCAGGTTCAATACCTTGAAGAGGCGTTTGGAAACATCAGCGGGTACATCACACTCATCTTCAACGACTCGGTACAGTTTTACCGAGCGCTGCATGGTATCATAATACACTTTACACTCAGGACATTCTTCCATGAAGGAACCGACTTCCTGACATAATTCAGAACCGAGGTCAGCACCAAAGTCCTGACAGATCTTTTTCTGTAATTCTACATCATGTTTCGGTTTCATTTGACCAACCAACCTTCTCGTTTCAGAATGGTATTCATACTATCCCTGAGAAACAATCGAGCCCGCATGAGCCTCACCTTTACGTTGCTCTCTGAGAGATCCAGCATCTCAGCTGTCTTGGCGGTTGATAATCCCTCAAGGTCCCTCAGGACAAAGACCGACCTGTATTTTTCATCCAGATCATCAAGCGCTTCTTTCAGCGCGATCTTGAACTCTTCATCAGACACTTTGGTCTCGATGTAGTTCGGCCAATCAGATATATCCATTCCATGCAGGCTTTCAAAATCAGGCTCCTGAATCGAGTGGGATACCCTCATCCTGGACTGTTTCCGCAACTTTCCGAGAGCAGTATTCACACCAATACGGTAAAGCCAGGTATAAAAACTGGATTTACCCTTGAATGTCTGGATCTTCTGCAAGGCTGTCATGAACGTTTCCTGAAGCATATCTTCAGCATCTTCATTGTTCCTTAACATGCGCAGACCCAGGTTATAGATCCTCGCGGAGTACATATTCACAAGCTGGGCTTGTGCTTTCTGATCTCCGTCCCGGGCGGCTTGAATAAGCTCCGGCGTCTCTTCACTTGTCAATTCACGTATGATTGGATGCTTTCCTTCAGGTCTCGTTACACAACAATTTTACCCTATCATTTTCCAGGTGGAAATTGTTTGGTTTAAATCTCTTCCAATCGGTTCACCATTTCAGCGGCAACCAGCTTCTCATGAAGCTCCGATAAGTCTCCATTGGTGATCTCTTCCAGACGATATAAGGTTAGATTGATCCGATGGTCGGTTACTCTACCCTGCGGGTAGTTATAGGTTCTGATCTTGGCTGAGCGGTCCCCCGTTGATACCAGTGTCTTTCGCAGGGCAGCAACTTCGCTGTTCTGCTTATCGCGTTCCTCTGCCAACAGGCGGGCACGCAGGACCTTCATGGCCTTATCTTTGTTCTTGTGCTGGGATGATTCATCTTGGCAGGAGACCACCAGCCCGGTAGGCAGGTGAGTGATCCGAATTGCTGATTCGGTTTTATTCACATGCTGACCACCAGCTCCACTGGCCCGAAATGTATCGATCCTCAAATCACTTGTGTTGATCTCGATATCTACTTCTTCAGCCTCAGGGAGTACGGCAACTGTGGCCGCAGAGGTATGGATTCGACCACTTGACTCAGTCTGTGGAATTCGTTGAACGCGGTGAACACCACTTTCGAATTTTAATCTTCCGTAAGCTTCTTCACCATTGATCTGGATGATGGCCTCTTTTGTTCCACCGCTGCCGAGTTCATTCAACGTGATAATCTCATGTTTCCAAGCGTTGTTCTCTGCATAACGCAGATACATGCGCATCAGGTCTGATGCGAAAAGGGCAGCTTCATCCCCTCCGGTGCCGGCTCTGATCTCAAGAATGGCGGCGCCTTGATCAGCTGGATCCTTGGGAATGAGGAGAACCTTGAGTTCTTCCTCCAGCTTCACCTGGTCGTCTTTAAGCCCATCCAGCTCTTCTTTAACGATCTCCTTCAACTCATCATCATCGCCCATGAGGATCGCTTCATCCTCTTCGATGTTCTCAAGGAGAGAGCTGTAGCGGTCAAAAACCTCCAGTACATTTGAAAGATCACGGTGTTCACGAGCGATCTTGGCATAACGACGATTGTTCGTCATGATCTCAGGATCGGAGAGCTGACCCTCCAGGATCTTGAATTTTTCTTCGAGGGCTGGTCTTTTGTCCAGAAGCATTAATCAATTGCCTCTGCTACATAGGTCTGACCCTGGTAATCCTCTAATTTGTCGCCGAAGGCTGATTTAAGTGATTCGATCGCCACCGTTAGCTGATCATCATCAGGCTCGCTTGTGGTGATATTCTGAAGCCAGATCCCTGGTGCAGCTAATGCCCGCACCCATTTGATGTGACGATATTTTGAGGACAACTTCAAGACCTCGTAGGAGACACCTGCAACCAGTGGTATGAGCGGAAGATGGGTCAGTAATCTGATCTGCAGGGTCATTTCACCGACAAATAATTTCACCACACTGTCGATAATGGCGAACAGCAGGATGGAGGACAGCAGCACAATGAATATGAAACTGGTCCCACATCTTGGATGCTGCGTTTGAAATGGTCGAGCAGATTCAAGATCCAGAGTTTTCCCTGCTTCAAATGTATAGACGGTCTTATGCTCAGCCCCGTGGTACTGGAAGAGTCGTTTCACGTCTTTCATCAAGGAGATCGCCCAGAGATAGCTAAGGAAAAGCGCTATCCGGATCATGCCCGAGACTATATTGAAAGTGAAGGCGGTTTCAGAAAGATTTAGCAGATTGCCGGTCACGAAGATCGGTGTGACAAAGAACAATCCCAACCCGATCCCGAAAGCCAGCAGGGTACCGAGGAAACCAAGAATTCTGTCTTTCAGACCCATTTCTGCCGGCGTCTCCTCCTCGAAGGCGATCTCAGCCGACTCATTCAGGGTTTTCACACCCATCTTCATGGATTCGAATAGCGCGATCATTCCACGTATGATGGGTTTCTTGAAGATAGCCCGCTTTTCCACCAGCGAGATGAATTCTTCTCTGCGGGTAATGATCTCACCTTTGGGGTTTCTAACCGCAATGGCATAAGCACCAGGCACTCTCATCATCACACCTTCGATTAACGCCTGTCCCCCAACAAGGATCGACTGCTGCGCAGCGAGAAATGCCTGAAACATGATTCTAAATGGACGTTTCAGCATTATGGTACCAGTTTCTGGTATCTATTTAGCTGCTTTGGTCGTGCTATATTTTTTATTGAACTTATCGATACGACCGGCTGTATCCAGTAGTTTCTGTTTTCCAGTAAAATATGGGTGGCACTCGTTGCATATTTCAATATGCAGTTCGCCGACTGTGGTGTAGGTCTCAAAAGTGTTCCCACAGGCACAGACAACCTTATTCAACTCATATTTAGGATGGATTCCTGATTTCATTTTATACTAACTCCCTTTGTTATTTCAACTTTGCGACAGCTTTTGCCAGCCTGTCTAGCCCCTCTTTGATCGCGTCCATGGATGTAGCATAGGACATGCGAACATGTTCTCCGGCACCAAAAGCGGAGCCGGGAACGACGGTAATATGGGCTTCATCAATTAAATATTTTGTCAGATCCATGTCATTCTTGATGGAATATTCTCCAGCTGACTTTCCGAAGAGACCTGAGATCTTTGGAAATACATAGAAGGCACCTTCAGGCTTCAGACAGGTGATGCCCGGCATATCATTTAAGGCTTTTACCATATAATTCCTTCTTTCCACGAATTGACGCTTCCACTCCTCCAGAAAAGTAGGCTCGGTCTGCAGTGCATGCTCAGAGGCATACTGGGCGATGGAATTTGGATTGCTGGTTGCCTGGCCCTGAAGTTTACCCATAGCCTTTGCCAGCTCAGGTGTAGAGGCGGTATATCCAATTCTCCAACCCGTCATGGCGAAAGCTTTTGACATACTCTGGACAGTTATGGTACGCTCGTATCCCCCGTCAAGTCCGGCAAGGCAGATATGCTCACCATCATAGACCAGCGCTTCATAGCATTCGTCAGAGATGATCCACAGATCGTGTTCATTGGCGACATCGACTACCGCCTGCAAGCTTTCTCGGTTCAGGACAGCACCACTTGGGTTTGAAGGTGTGTTGATGATCATTCCCTTGGTCTTGGATGTAACGCCAGCCAGCAGCTGTTCCCGGGTCAGTTGAAAATCATCTTCTGCTTTTGTCTCGATGAAAACAGGTGTTGCATCACTCAACTTCACTAATTCTGGATAGGTAACCCAGTAGGGTGTCAGGATGATGACCTCATCACCCTCCTCAAACAATGCCATCATGATATTAAAGAGAGAATGCTTGGCACCATTGGAAACAACGATCTGACCTGCTTCGTAGTCAAGACCATTATCCTTTTTCAACTTATCAGCAATTGCCTGTTTTAGTGTTGGTGTACCTGATGCGGGTGTGTAGCGAGTTTTCCCTGCCTCCAATGCAGAATTTGCTGCTTTAACAATATGCTCCGGTGTGTCGAAATCAGGTTCGCCAGCACCAAATGAAATAATGTCTACCCCCTGTGCTCTTAATTGAGCAGCAGCTTCCATCACAGCCATCGTAGCTGAAGGCTGTAAGGCATTGATTCTTTTTGTAAAACTCATCTTCTAACATCTCTCCTAAAAAAGCCGCGCAATATATCCGTGCACCCCTGCTCTTAGCAAGCGAAAGGTGTTACGGAAGGTCATCTATTAAACGCAGGAAAGTGGCGCGGACTCCCCCCGTTTCTCCCAAGTGAAATGTAGGGATTAAATTTGGATTAGGACAGAACTAATATAGGCTGGATCAGGAATTCATGGAGCGCAGGAATTCCTTATTGGTGTCCGTTCTCTGCATCCTTTCAAGGAGAAATTCCATCGCTTCTACCGGTGTCATTTCATTCAATAGCTTACGTAGTATCCAGGTCCTGGACAATTCAGCTTTAGTCAGGAGTAATTCTTCCTTCCTGGTGCTGGAGCGAATGATATCAATAGCCGGATAAATGCGGCGATCACTGAGGCGACGATCAAGAACCAGTTCCATGTTACCCGTACCCTTGAATTCCTCAAAGATGACATCATCCATTCTGGATCCCGTCTCGATCAAAGCCGTGGCCATGATGGTCAGACTACCACCATGTTCCACATTTCGAGCGGCCCCGAAAAAGCGCTTGGGACGATGCAGGGCGTTGGAATCGATACCACCTGACAGGATCTTACCGCTGTGAGGAATGACAGCATTGTGAGCTCTGGCCAAACGCGTGAGACTATCGAGTAGAATGACCACGTCTTTACCGAACTCCACCAGACACTTGGCCTTATTGAGAACCATGTCTGCCACCTGAACGTGTCGTTCTGGTGGTTCGTCAAATGTTGAAGCGATCACTTCGGCATCGACCATGCGGCGCATGTCAGTCACTTCCTCAGGACGTTCGTCGATCAGTAGGACCATGAGGATGACTTCTGGATGATTGCTCAGAATCGAATTGGCAATATCCTGCAAAATGATCGTTTTCCCTGTTTTAGGTTGGGCAGTTATGAGACCTCTCTGGCCCTTTCCTATTGGGCTTATGAGATCCATGACCCGCATGGAATATGATTTGGCACCTTTTTCCAGGGTGAGTTTACTGTCTGCATAGAGGGGAATGAGATTGTCGAACTGAGGGACGATCCTGCCTTCTTCTGGATCCTGGTAATTGATTGCTTCCACTTTAATGAGTGCGAAGTATCGTTCATTGTCCTTAGGTGGACGAACCTGTCCCCAGACGATCTGTCCAGTTCGTAGATTGAATCGTTTTATCTGCGACGGGGAGACATAGATATCATGGGGTCCCGCCAGATAATTATTGTCGGCATCGCGGAGAAATCCATATCCATCGGGAAGGATCTCCAGAACACCGGTGGAAAACATCATCCCGGCGCTTTCCGTCTGTGCTTCCAAGATGGCTTCAGTAAGATCCAACTTCTTCTGGTTCGAGACTGCAGGGACTGCCAGTTCTTGTGCAATGTCTGCCAATTCTTTTAGCTTCATGTCCTGAAGCTGGCTAATGCTATAACTCATTGATTAAACCTGTTCTTCTGTGATTAGTATTAATTTTATCTGGTTGTGAAAAAATTCTTTTTCCGGGAGATTAAAATCGTGAGGCTGGTTAAGGGACTCACAATAAGAATTTAATCCCGCTGTATACCATGTCAATTAAAATTGCATCAATAATTGAGATTGTGTTATGTGTCAATCCGGAAGTGTTCGAAGAGGGATTCAGCTAAATAGTGGCTTCCAAAAAAGCAGATCGCCTGTTCAGGGGTTTGCTTCATCCGGGATGCAAACTCAAGTGTGGCAAGTGGATCATTATGAATGAGATCTGGATCAACCCCCTGGTCTCGCATGGCTTGCCTGCCCAGGGCAGAGTAACCTTTGAACTCGGTATACAGGACCTGCCCCGTCCACCCCTGGAGTATCTGTAACATCCCATCTATATTTTTGCGCTGATTAAATGCGGCGATCAGGATCGCATCCTGCATCCCTGCATGCCGCAATGAGTCCAGCAGCGCTGTCAGACCCTCAACATTATGTGCCACATCATACAACACGACTGGATCCACACTTAAAGGCTGCATCCGGCCTAACCAATGCATATCATTCAATCCTTGTTGGATGATCTCTTCATTCAATTCCAGACCCAGGGTATCCAGGGAGGCCAGGACATTGCAGAAATTATCGACCTGGTGCAAACCATGGAATGGGAGTTCGACATTCACCTGTTTATTACTGCAAATCAGGTCTACCTGTTGTGTCAAGCCAACTGGCGTGATCGATTGAATAGAGCTGACGGAGGGGACATAGGTCATCTCAGCCTTTCTTTGCTCACAGACCTCTTGCATCAATTTTACGACACTTCCCTCATTCTTTCCCAGGACCAGCGGTTTGTGAGCCTTGATGATCCCGGCCTTTTCCATGGCGATCTTTGCCAGGCTGTCACCCAGAATATTCTCATGATCCATTGAAATTGAGGTGATCACACTCAGTTTGGGTTCCACAATATTTGTGGCATCCAGGCGTCCTCCAAGACCGGTCTCAAATATGGCCAGATCGACGTCCTGTTCATGAAAATAGGTCATTCCCAGCATGGTCAGCACCTCGAAAAAGGTTATGCCCAGGTCTTCAATATCCGGCTTCCAGGTCTCGACCTTTTCAATAATAAAACGGTCTGGGACCAACTGGTTACCAATTCGAATGCGTTCATTGGGCTTGATCAGATGGGGGGATGTAAACAGTCCCGTTTTGTGTCCATATGCATTTAAAATAGCTGCTAACATGGCTGCTGTTGAGCCCTTCCCGTTCGTCCCTGCAATGTGGATAATGGGGTAGTGCCTATGGGGAGTTCCAATTCTCTCTGCGAATGCTTCCACCCTGGCCAGTTCAAGTTTCACGCCGGGAACGGTGAGACCAAAAATGTAGTCAAATATTTTCTGACTTTCACCTGTCATGCTGTGATCCTGTTTATTAATGCGAGCTTATTTCAGATGCTTGTAGGATTCCAGAACTTCCAGCTCGACTTTGAATAAATTCTCCAGAGAGCGACCGAGAAACCTGGAGGCAGTTTCTTCAAATTTTTGGGGAAAGTCGGAGACATAGAAGCGGTGTTTCCCCGGATCACTTCCCTGGTCATTGAGCAGGCCCAGCTTTTCCAGTACATCCCTGACAACCTGAGCTGTTTCCTCGCCTGAGTCCACCAACTTGACATCATTTCCTATGACACGTTGAATGGCGGGTTTCAGATAGGGATAGTGAGTACAACCGAGAATGAGTGAATCAGGTTTATTGCGTGCGAAAACCTTCAGGTATTCTTCAAGGACCTCTGTGACCACACCATCGTGGGGCCAATCTTCCTCTACCAGGGGCACCAGAAGTGGGCAGGCTTGTTCCCTAACATTCATCATGGGATCGATCGCTTTTATGGCTGAGCTATATGCTCCTGAGCGGATGGTCGAAGCAGTGCCAATGACACCGACCTGTTTATTATGTGAAACTGCAACAGCGGCCATTGATCCAGGTTCGATTACCCCCACAACCGGGATATCCAGGTTTTCCTGAAGCGATCTCAATGCTACTGAAGAGGCAGTATTACAGGCCACCACCACCATTTTGACTTGTTGATCCAGAAGAAATGATGATATCTGGTGGGAAAATCTGATGACGGTCTCATTGGATTTAGATCCGTAAGGGACGCGGGCTGTATCGCCGAAATAGACCAGATGTTCATGAGGCAGAAGATCGATGAGAGCTCTGACGACAGAGATTCCACCCAAACCGGAATCAAAAATACCGATGGCTTGTTCAGAATTGAGAGCGGTCATGGTGAGAGTAGCTTCTCATGTCTGGTCTTGTATTTCATCAAGGCATTAAATATCGCTTCTGCTGCCCTTTGTCTATAGGCTGCCTGTTTTAATCGTTTCGCATCATTTTTATTCGAAATAAAGCCCAATTCGATGAGTACGTTAGGCATAGTTGCACCAATAAGCACGATAAACCCGGCCTGTTTTACCCCGCGATTCTGGCCGACGAGTTTTTTGTCAAATTCGCTCTGCACCAGGTCAGCCAGGGTTTCACTCTGCTGCATGAAAGAACTTTGAGCCATCGTTGCAACGATGACCTGTTCGGCACTGAGTTCACTATAATGGTCAGTGGCTTTTTCAAGTTGGATAACTGAGTTTTCCATTTCTGCCACTGCAATGGCTGCGTCGATCTTTCCCGGTTTCAGGAGGTAGGTCTCAAAACCGGATGCCCGCTTGTTCTTGTTCGCATTGACATGGATACTCAGGAAGACCTTGCCTTCGGCTTCGTTGGCGATCTTGGTCCGTTCCCACAGAGGGACGAATACATCCTTATCTCTGGTGTACACAACCTCAATATCTGTACGCTGCTCGATCAGCCGACCCAGCCGCTTGACCACATCAAGAACGATATCTTTTTCCTTCGCCCCATTGCCCCTGGCTCCAGGATCATGCCCCCCGTGTCCAGCATCAAGGACCACCTTGTTTAGCTTCCATTTGGCACGCTCCTGATCCAGAAAATGAGTCTGATCGATCACATAAGGTCTCCTGATGGTGATCAGGATCTCAGGAGGAGAATCACGATGGAGGACATCATGCCCTTCGACCTCACCTCTGAGACGAAAAGTTAGTTGGGTCGTACCGTCCAACTGATCAGCTGAGACCGACCGGACAGAGCCACCTTGTGGTATCACAGTCTGTTCCAGTGTTTTTTTATCGACCTTGGCAGAGGGCAAGGTAACATACAACCACTCCCCCCGGTTGATCCAGGCCTTCACTGATTTGGCATCATAGCGGTTCGCCGTTCTGATCCTGATGACCGTTCCATTCTGTCTTTCTTCGATCTGCGATGAGACGATCTCGTAAGGAGAGAACTCTGGTAATTCTTCAGCCTGCTGCTCAATGAGGTCTTCTGTGTCCTCTCCAGTCAGCATGGTCACAGCGGAGACCAGGCCAACCTTTTGCAGTAGATCAACAAAATCCTTCATGGGCAAGTAGATCTCACCATCGAATACAACCACCGGTCTGGACATCTGGAAGGTCTTATCCTCAACCATGATATAGCGATTATAGGCCGTAACTTTCACCTTCAAATTGTCCAGGCGGAAAACGTATTTTCGGACCGTTGGGTTGACGAAAGGTGTTGTTTTATAGGCGTTCAGCAGGTCTGTAACTGAAATGTATTGGTTTTGATTGATAACGTAAATGGGGATGGCAGGAACGTAGTGATCGTTGGACGCTTTCTGGAGGATCACCTCTGTCCGCCGAGCGAACAGAGTGCTCGCCACTAGTAGCAGCAAAAGGAGAATAAGCGTATGTCGAATTCTGGTCATAATTAGCGTTGAAATTAGTTGCTGTGCTTTTACAACACAATGGACAACTGAAATCCGAAGGCGGGTGGTATTGAGGTAAAAGTTTCTTGAAATTTTTGAGTCTGAGCGACCCTAAATTCAATGATACTACTACGGAAAGGCTCACACCTGACAAGTAAGTACCATCTTTGACCATCACCATAGGCAGAGAAAAAACTATAACTTTCTATCAGACCGGTCTCATAGGTCGTAAGATTGAGGCGGGAGTCCGGGACGAGATACCTCGAATACCCCAAATTGATTCGGTAACTTCTGACTGGTGACCACTGTAACCTCTGTTGAAGAAGCGCAGATCGCTGGTGGCCCGACTGTGCCACTTTAATGTTTGCTCTATACCGCAAGCTCTGGTGCAACTGGTGTGAGTAAGACAATGACAGTTTATTCACTTTCCAATCTATTCTGGAACCACTCCACAGATCATCCGGATACATGGGGTAGCGCTTTTTACTGGATAGTTGCACCTGTAATTTCCGCTCCCTGGCTTTCAGTATTGCCATCAGAGAAAATTGTTGGATATGTTGCAGATCAACCAGCGAGTTGATGTAGGACGGTAAACCGCCATCCAAGGAGAAATGAAGGCGAAGAAACTTTCTGGGGTTCGTCTGGATTCTTAAGGCGTATGCTGTCTCTCCGGATCCATTCTGACTGATCAATCGCAGCGGGGCTGAAGTTCCTCGATCATTTTCTTCATAATGACGTAGCTGTATGCTCACCCTCAGCAGCTCCATTCGCACGGCCCAATCTGCGACGAGTCGCTTATAACCCGCCCCCAGCACAATGAATAACTGGATCTTCTGATTATCATGCTCCCACTGATATCCCAGCTCCATTTCCATGCCTTTTGTAATCTTTGATCCAACATAATAGAAGGTACCCTGGTCGTAATAAAGCATGAGCAAACCAAACTCCCGGTGTAGCTTTGTGGCATATGATTTTGAAACAGGATGAATCCCCGTAAGGTCTTCGGCAAATCCAGACTCACGCCAGCGTCCTAGCAACTGCCTGCCTGACCCATAAGCAACAATGTCCATTCCATCCCTTTGCCAGCTTGCGGCTATACCCTGCAAATAGCCATTTTCCCGGGTGGAATAATGTGCCGTAGCTCTGGGTCTCAACCTTGTAGTTAAACTGCCAGGTAGAATGCTTAACCTGGAATACCCCGGGCTGAACAGCATCCCGCTTCCAGCCCTGACAACAAAGTTCCCCAGTAATACCTGATCTATGCCTTGAAGACGATCTGTAGCAACTGAGAAAGCAGCATGGTCATTACTCCTCTTTTCTCCAGGGTCCTGCTCAAGGACAAAAGTCACATCCAGGAAGTCGCTTTTTACCCACCCTTTATTCATCATACGCCAGCCCTGAAGCGAGGGTGAATATTGGATGCGTTGCCGCAAAACTGCCTTGCCCAGGGAAAACTGCCATGGTGACTGCGCACCGGACAAGGAATCAGCATATGCTATATCCAAGTCAGTCGGTATTTGGTGCAATTGGTTGATCAATTCAGTCTCATATCTCAACTCATCTGGTTCACCCAGTTCTTCGACGACGGATTCTTGGTCCTGCTGAGCGCTAAGGAGCGTACACAAGCAGAAAAGTAGATTAAGTCTGGTGATCACAGAGCGATCTCCAGGCCCAGGCCATGGGAGGCCGGCAGAATGGGATGATGCACATAAAAATAATATATGTCGAACGGCTCCCGACTGAACTTCCAGCCCATGGAAAGCTTCTGACTTTTGTCCCTGAATCCACCGGCGACCTGCAAGTGAGGATATAGATCCAGGCTTAACCCAAAACAAAACTCCGGTGGGAGCGCCTCCTCCTTCTCAAGACCCAATATGAGTTCTGTCTTAGCTGTGGTATATGACAATCCAGTTTGAAACCGTTGAGCAACGCGGAAGGCTTTTTTGACCTGAATAAGATGAAACATAGTGGAGCCAAACGTGATATCATCGGAAACACGATACATGATACTTGGCGAGAGTGAGATGGTCCTTCGAGTGGTCAGTGTTTTAACGCCCAACTGCAGATAGTTAAAACTTATCCCAGCAGATAACTTCTCCTCAAGCTCTAATGCCATCCCCAGGGTGAGTTGTAGTTCCTGATAGAACTCATCTCCCAAAAAGTTCAAACTGGCAGCGAGGGGAATGTTTTTCACCTGCATCGTGGAACGAAGTGAACCAGCGTGGATATTTAAACTCTGGTATGGAATGAAATAATTAAATTGTATACCAGTGTTGTCTGCAACACTCAGGAGCGCCGGATTTATCATCACTCGTGTCAGGGATGGCGCACCAACCACAGTGACATTGCCAGAAGCGCTAGGCCAGCCCGCTTCCATAAGCTCATATCCAGCCTTGAGAGAGACGGGTAAAATACTAAACTTGACAAACAGCATACACAAAAACAGTGCATGAATTAGTTTCAACATAATTCGATCCGATTGTTAACTTTGATTGATGTTTTAAAAGTGTGATCTAGTTTAAAAGTAAAACTTATTCAGAGCAATAACTAAAATAGTAGGAAGTGCATATGTCACAAATGTTCAGTCGCGAATTAAAAGATCTAATGATCGATAAGATCAAAGCATATACCCAAACTGAACTGGACCATGAGCTGGGAAATTTTGAAGCCGAATTTCTTATCGACTTCATTACGGAAACCTTTGGTCCGCTATACTATAATCAGGCTATTCAGGATGTCCAGGTGCACCTGTCCGCCGCTCTCGATTCCATGGGTGAAAGAATGGTGGAGTTGGAGAAACCGATACCTTTCCAGGTCTAGCGGTATACCAGAGAAAGAAAGATCTTGGGGAGCAGATAATCGCGATCACCATCGACGACGGAGATCACCCGCCCATCTAAATCCAGAAATAAGTGATTCCCCAACAGATGTCTGACTCCAAAAAGCGGACCCTCACCTTTCCAGTGGTCATCATCTCTCTTGGTGGATGCATAGCTTGTCGTACGACTATGGTTAAGGTAACCAATCCAACCAACCCACCCCCTATATGCAAAAGCAAGCTTCATTGACAGTTCGGTCTGTTGACGTTCACTGGATACCTGCTGAATGAATTTACTCCAGTCCAGCTGGCCTTCATCCTCCCACCTGGAGCTGAACCTGGTTGTTAGTGACCATCGAGTCAGGAATCGATACCTGACCTGTTTTGATAAGTCCAGAGAGCGGTGGACAAAGCTTCGGGATGGCTGATCCATCTCAATAAAGAGATCATCATAGTCATAGTCGAAGTAATTGCTCCTGATGCGTGCTTTTGCACGACCATCCCAGGTATTGCGTCTCCAATCGAACTCTGACCAGAGCACCAGATTACGATTCCAGTAATTTTCAGCACTCCGGGTGTTAAAAAGATAGATCAAATGAAAAAGGCTCAGTTTCGTACCGATTTCAAAGCGGATGAATGGGTTGGGTTGATAGGTCCCGCTGATCTCTGTCCTGAAGCGCCATTCGTCCCTGTCATCATTATTATTGGTGTCCGGTGTATCGTACTCCAGTCGAGACAAGGTGTTTCGCCAGGTTACAGTGTCCACCACACCACTGGAGTGGAATATGATATCCTCCCTGAGTTGGTAGAGTACCTGTGAATAGTCCACGAAGTATTTGTTCTGGCTGTTCTCTATCTTGAATGCCGCAACAGATGAAAACTTTTCGCCGTCAATTTGTAGTCCGGTCTCGTTGGAGAGCACCAGACGTGTTCTCTCTTCGTCTGTCAGAGTCGAGGCTTGATTTCTATCGATCCGTTCACGCTTGATCTCCGTGGACTGATCCCCCCAGTTCAGATCGTGGGTCAGCCTGAAATTGCGGTTCAGGTCATAAGCAAAATGATTATTCCAGATCAAGTTGTTGTTGTATCGGGCCTGGGAACTGGCCAGAGAATCAGTAAAGAATTCCTGTTGACGGTCCTCCATCCGGATCGATGTCCGATAGGAGGTGATACCTCCAAAACGGATCAGGTACTCACCCATGGCTTGAATGTTGTGGTTGTGGTGTTCCTCAAGTTCATCCACATCTACGGCCAGATTCAGCGAGATGGACTGGGTGTCCCCTCGCCAACGTTTTCGACCCTGCAAACTGGTGGTCCAGCCCCTATCCTCAAGACCAAAGCGATTCTCTGATCGACCACCAAGGTACAAGAACAGGTTTTCTGAAAAGCGGTAACCTCCGAGCAGAGCCCAGTTAGTGATGGAGGAACGTAGACCCGTCCGATGGTCCTGGTATTGATTGCTTTCAAGTCTGATCGAACTGTTCTGACTCTCGAATGGAAACAGATCCGACTTCAATTGATGTTCAATGGAATATTGTTCATCATCATTCGGGCTGGACTCATAGGAAAATACTTTATATCTGAGAATATCGTGTACGACTAAAGTACTGGGGCCGATCCGAAAGGTCTGATCCACATTTAGATCATTATTTGTGGAGAGGTTGTCCTGTTGGAGTTTAAATGCCAGTGAATCCTGACTATAAAGGGGGATGAAGCTAAACAGACCAAAAAGAGCAGTGATAACTGTCTTAAGGCATCTCATCTTTTTTCTTTGAGTCTATGACAACATGAAAGACCTTTTCACCCGGTTTTGCCATCCTGAATTTCTCACGTGCAATTCGCTCAAGGTATTCAGGGTCATTCAGCAGTCTGTCACGCTCGCTTTCCAATTCAGCTTTTTCGATCTCAAGCCGATTGATGTGCGCCTCCATCTCCTCAATCTCTTTTTTGAGTTTAATGAGGGTATATAGTCCTTCATCCCTGAACACAAATAGCTGGACCAATATGACCAGAATAATAGCCGCAGATATCCAGGCAATCTTATTGCCGAATCTATCGTTGGATCGTCTTGCTGCTGGTTTTCTTCTTTTAGCCATACTGATAATTATTTCAAATTCATTGCTGAAAAATCAAGTGCCCTGTAAAAAATTGCAGCTCTCCTACAGGGCACAAAGATGTATTTATTTCTGGGGATTGAGTGCAGACTTCCCTTTGAATCCTGCCAGGTCACCCAACTCCTCTTCAATGCGCAGTAGCTGATTATATTTGGCGATGCGATCACTGCGAGAAGCAGAACCCGTCTTGATCTGTCCAGCACCTGTGGCAACTGCAAGATCGGCGATCGTTGTATCTTCTGTTTCACCGGAACGATGAGAGATCACACATGTCAGACCGTGCTCATGGGCCATGGAGATCGTATCCAGAGTTTCGGTGAGCGTCCCGATCTGATTCAGTTTGATCAGAATGCTATTGATAGCTGAGGTATCAATGGCTTTTTTCAATCGCACAGGATTCGTCACGGTGAGATCATCACCAACGAGCTGAACTTTGTCACCCAATCTAGCGTACAGCTTCTGCCAGCCTTCCCAATCATTCTCGTCCATGCCATCTTCGATGGAAACGATGGGGTACTTGGAGATCCAGTCAGCATAGAAGTCGACGATCTCTTCCGAATTGAGTGTACGCCCTTCACCAGCCAGGCTATACAGACCTGTTTTGGGATCATATATCTCACTCGAAGCAACATCCAATGCGATGAACAGATCCTTTCCTGCTTTGTAGCCCGTTTTCTCGATGGCTTCCAGGATCACTTCCACAGCTTCTTCATTGGATCGAAGATTGGGGGCAAATCCACCCTCATCTCCAACAGCTGTATTCATACCTTTGGCCTTGAGTACGGATTTAAGATTATGGAAGGTCTCTGCACCCATCTGCAGGGCCTGAGCAAAATTTTCTGCGCCCAGGGGGAATACCATGAATTCCTGGAAGTCCACATTGTTGTCAGCATGTTCTCCACCGTTCAGGATATTCATCATCGGAGCGGGTAGCAGGGTTGCTTCATCCCCGCCCAGATATTCATAAAGTGTGAGGTCAAAATCCATCGCTGCAGCTTTGGCTGTTGCCAGTGAGATTCCCAGGATCGCATTTGCACCGAGCTTTGATTTATTCTCAGTTCCATCAAGCTCGATCATTTTTTGATCAATATCCCTTTGCTGCACTGCTTCCATTCCGATCACTTCACGAGCCAGGATATCGTTCACATTGCGAACTGCCTGTGTGACACCTTTACCCATATAGGTAGTTTTATCGCCATCCCGCAGTTCCATGGCTTCATGTTCACCAGTGGATGCTCCCGATGGAACAGCAGCGCGACCAAAGGCACCACTCTCGAGATAAACATCCACTTCAACCGTTGGATTCCCCCGTGAATCCATGATTTGCCGACCAACGACATCAACTATTTTTGACATAATTTTTTCGCCTCATTTGTTAGAATTCTGTATGTAAACTTTATTGTAGATCCACTCATCATCAGCCAACAATGTAAATGAAAAGGTGGGGTGGTGAAAGCTGATCATCCACAATTTTTTTGCCCCTTTTGAGTATCGTTTTCTTATAGATATGTCTGCTCTGAAATTCTATTATAGGGCATGCTGAATACGCGAATTGAACGGTTGATGCTGGGGATGCTGGGAATCGTCTTGATAGGGACGGCAGGTTTTGTCATCCTTGAAGGTGTGAACTGGTTCGATGCCCTCTATATGACCACCATTACATTGGCTACGGTTGGATTTAACGAGGTTTGGGAATTGTCTGCATTGGGACGTATATGGACAATTGTCATCATGTTCTCCGGGATCGGTATTTTTTTCCTCATTGTAGGGCATATCGCACAGAGAACCGTTGATCTACAACATTACAGGAGATTTCGAATGGCAAGTCAGGTAAAAAGAATCAATGAACACTTTATCCTCTGCGGCTATGGTCGGATGGGCCAGGCCATCGCAAAGGAACTGGTTGCTGCCGGCAAAAAATTCGTTGTCATAGAGAAAGATACAGAAAAGGTAGGCAATCTCATGGTGGCCGACATGGTTTACATTGAGGGTGACGCAACGGATGATGAGGTCCTGATCAAAGCTGGAATTGAGAGAGCCACCACCCTCATCGGAGTATTGAAGGACGACCAGGATAATTTATTCCTCACCCTATCCGCCAGAAGCATGAAAAAGGAACTATTCATACTTACGCGTGCCACAAGCCTCTCTTCAATTCCCAAGATGAAACAAGCGGGTGCCGACATGGTGATGAATCCCTATGAAACAGCAGGCATCAAATTGGCAAGAATGGCCATGTCTCCTGGAATTGTTGAATACATCGAATTGATCATGCGGAGAGGCAATCTGGATCTTGCCCTGGAGACCTACACCATAAAACATGATTCTCGCGCTGAGAATAGGAGCATCGCTGAACTTGAAGTGCGCAAGAACTATAATATTATCATCACGGCTGTAGAACAGGTTGGGGGTATTTCTGATTTCAATCCAGACCCGAATTATAAATTCAAAGCTGGTGACAAGCTTATCGCTCTGGGAAATATGGAGAACCTGCTCCAATTCGAAGAGATCTGTGAGGCAGTTATTTAATGAGAAGATTGCTCTTCTTAACAATCACTCTCCTGTTCATCGGCGGAATACTGAGTTGCTCATCTGAAGAGTCAACTGCGGCAAATGATCCGGAATTGGTTGCCAGCATCAACGGTGAAGGGATCAGCAAAACCAGTTTTGAAAGAGCCTACCTCCCCGTGCTATTATACGGTGATAAATTTGACAGCCCTGAGTCCCGGCTTGAAGTCCTGAATCTCCTGATCGGCGCCCGAATACTTGCCACTGAAGCAAGAGCGGCTGAGCTGGATTCCAGCGAATACGTGAAAAAAGAGACGGGACGGGCAACCAGGACAGCCCTGGCCAGGAAGATCTATCATGAGCGCGTAAAATATCAAGTTGATAAGCCCGATGAAGATGAGCTGATCCAGGGCTTTGCCCGGAGCCGAACCTCACTCTTCGTGCGTCACCTCTACGCCCAAACCAGAGCCGAAATAGAATCGTATGCAGCGCTGATCGAATCCGGGGCCGAATCCTTCTATACCATTGCTCAACAGACATTTACTGACTCTCTACTGGCGGCGAGCGGTGGCGCATTGGGCTGGATCACCTTCGGAGATCTTGATGAAACCATCGAAGATACGCTGTACAACCTGGAGCCCGGCCGAGTATCCAGTCCCGTAAAAAGTCAATATGGCTGGCACCTACTCCTCATTGAAGACCATCAAACAGATGTGGCACTCTCAGAAGATGAGTATCTGAAGAATAGAGATATTATCTACCAGAAGATATTTGAGCGCAGAGAGGAGCTGCTTGCAAAACAAGTTCTGAATGAATTCATGTCTCAATTCGAGATTGAATTCAACAGAGAGGTTGCCAAACAGGTCTGGCCTGAGGTCATAGCCCTACTGAATGCTGGTGAGCTGGAACAGGTTAATCGTGGAGAACTCGAGGTGATGGATTCTCCCCTGGATGACCTG
The DNA here is from genome assembly GCA_021734255.1 of Fidelibacterota bacterium. Taxonomy (GTDB): domain Bacteria; phylum Fidelibacterota; class UBA8477; order UBA8477; family JABMPR01; genus JABMPR01. The sequence continues at coordinate 64,423 of JAIPJM010000009.1, forward strand.
CAAAGTTCAACCCTGCTCACTGTTAATGATGAGGATTGGACTGTGGGCGCCATTTTGGACCGCCTTCCAGAGATGGATCCGGCGCAGATCATGGCCAATCCCTATATCGCTGCCTCCCACGTCATTCGGGATGAGATGCTGGCCCGAGAAGGACAAAAGAAGGGGTATCTCACTGATCAAGAGGTTGCTGATGAGATCAGAGATGCTCAGGATCAGCTTCTGGCTGCCCTTTATGTCGAACAGTTCGTGGACACCATGTCGTTCAATGAGCAGCGACAGAGAGAATATTTTCAAGTCAGGAAGAATAAGGTCTACCACGGTCCAGATAGTCTGCAGATCGAGACCTATGTCTTTTCGGATAGCGTCACAGCAAGCAAGGCACTCTACCGATCTCGTACGGCTGAGGACTTCCTGGGTGTACCGGAGAATCGGATATGGTTCGGATCAAATGACGTAGAGGATCCCCGCTACAAGCTTGCCCGGAAAATTACGGTAGGCACGGCGGCAGGGCCGATAGAGTTTCAGGGTGAGTGGACGCTGGTAAGGCTGATCGAACGAAAGCGGATCAAACTTACCTTTGAGGCTGCCAGGTCCAGAGTTGCAAAGGATATGGAGAATGACAGATTTGGCGCTGTTAAGTATTTATTATTAAAGGATATCAAGCCAGAATATGATATCCAGATATTCAATGAAAATCTATAAGCGGAATAGAAAGAATTAAGTATGGCTTTAACCTGTGGTATTGTCGGACTTCCAAATGTTGGCAAATCAACGGTATTCAACGCGTTGACAGCTTCAGATATCCCGGCAGAGAACTATCCCTTTTGTACGATCGACCCGAATGTGGGGATCGTTCCAGTACCAGATCCTCGCTTAAAGGATCTGACCAACATCTATCAACCCGAAAAGACAACGCCTACTGCCATGGAATTTGTGGATATCGCCGGTCTGGTACGAGGTGCCAGCAAAGGTGAGGGCTTAGGGAACCAATTTCTTGGCCATATCCGCGAGGTTACAGCAATTATTCATGTGGTTCGCTGTTTTGAAGATGATAACGTCACTCATGTGGACGGTAGCATAGATCCTATTCGTGATGTAGAAACCATTGAAAGCGAATTGATCATCAAGGATCTGGATTCTGTGACCAAACAACTGCACCGTGTATCCAAACTTGCCAAATCAGGTGACAAGAATGCCAAATCAGATGAAGTGCTGCTGACCCGCATCCAAGCGCATCTGGATGATATCAAACCTGGCCGCAGCATGCATCTGGATCCTGACGAAAGGAAAAGGGCCAAGGGCTACTTCCTACTGACCATGAAACCCATCCTCTACGTCGCCAATGTCGACGAGGAGGAGATCCTGTCTGAAGACCGAAGTGAACTTACTCAAAGATTATTTGACTATGCTGCAAGCACAGGAGCAGGCGCTCTCAGACTCTGTGGTAAATTGGAGCAGGAGATCGCCATCCTGAGTGAGGACGAAAAGCAGGAATTTTGTGAGGAGTATGGACTCCCTGAACCAGGTCTGGACAAGTTGATCCACCGGGCATATGATCTTCTGGAACTACAATCATTCTATACTGCCGGACCGAAAGAGGTCAGGGCCTGGACCATTGGGAGAGGCTTTACTGCCCCCCAGGCTGCAGGTGAGATACACACAGATTTCCAGCGAGGCTTCATCAAGGCTGAGGTATTCAAGTTTGACGACCTCATGCAGCATGGATCAGAAAAAGCATTGAAAGAGAAAGGCCTTATCAGTCTGGAAGGCAAGGAATATGTCGTCCAGGAAGGGGATTGCGTCTATTTCCACTTTAACGTGTAGCATCAATATTTGAATCTTCATTATCGAAAATATGGCTCAGGTCCTGTCCTGATCATCCTCCATGGTCTTTTCGGATCATCCGACAACTGGCACTCGCTGGCAAGAAGGTGGTCTCAGGATTTTACTGTGTACACACTGGATCAAAGGAACCATGGAAGCTCACCCCACGAATCCAGCATGACCTTTGATGACATGAGTCAGGATCTGCTTGATTTTCTGAATCAGCACGGGATAGATGCTGCCCATTTATTGGGTCACTCGATGGGTGGGAAGGTCGCCATGAATTTTGCTTCCAGGCACGCAGGCAGAGTAAACACTTTGGTGGTCCTTGATATTGGCCTGGAAGAGACTGTCGGCGACCACACGTCCATCCTGAAGGTCCTTGGCGAGATCGATCCAGACGAGTATGAATCAAGAGGGGAACTGGAATCTGATCTGGAACAGTTCATTCATTCCCCCAGGATAAGACAATTCCTCCTGAAGAACGTCCAGAGAAGAGTCGATAATAGCCTGGGTTGGAAGTTTAATCGGGACACCCTGATAGACTGCTACCCAAACATCGCAAAGCCCCTGGGATTGAATGAGCCATTCCTGGGACCCACTTATTTTCTGAGAGGTTCTGAGTCCCCTTACCTGGATGAGTATCTCGATCCTCAGATACTTCAGTTCTTCCCGCTGGCCCAGTTGACCACGGTTGAAGCTGCGGGACATTGGCTGCACGCAGAAGCTCCTGATACGATATACGAAAAAGTCAAAGAATTTTGTATATGATCACGACCAATTTTAATCTGAAGAGGAACCAAAAATGAACAGATCAAGTAGCTATGTATCCTTGCTGGCATCGGTACTCATTATCGCGCTTATTGCCTGTACCGGCAATGTCCCTGTCCCTGCTCCTGTCGATCCACCAGTTGTCGAAACGGAAAAACCAACGGATCCAGATCCCCTGCGCTATCCCGATGCTTTAGAGGCCTTCAGAACAGCAGACAGTCTGAACCCGTCTGAACCGGGTGTGCTGCTTTTTGTTGGAAGCTCCAGCATCAGGGGCTGGAAAACTCTGGCAGAAGACTTGAGTGATTACAACGTTCTCAATCGTGGTTTTGGTGGGTCCCACTTTTCTGATCTTATTTATCATGTAGAGAGCCTGGTGTTTTCTCATGAACCCGGTGCCATATTTGTATATGAAGGCGATAATGACATCGCCTGGGGGAAGTCCCCTGAGCGTGTGTACCAGGATTATTTGAAGTTTGTCCAGATGGTCAGGGAAAAATGGGCGTCAACCCCGATATATTTTATTGCTGTCAAACCAAGTATTGCCCGGATCAGCATGATCGACGAGATGGCAAAAGCCAATGCACTCATTCTGGACCACACAAAATCGGATGAGACCCTGCATTTTGTGGATGTATTCTCTGTCATGGTGGATGAATCTGGTCAGCCAAAGGAAGAGATCTTTGGTCATGACGGGCTGCACATGAATGCCCTGGGATATGACCTGTGGGAAGCTGCTGTTAAAGAGGCGCTGAGGAAGTAATTGTCATCCTGGGTGAAACGAAGGATCTTGATCCGTCAATTTGATATGTACACGCTGGATCAAGGTCCTTTATTCCCCAATCACCTTAACCAGGACTCGCTTATTGCGGCGCCCATCGAACTCCCCATAAAAGATCTGTTCCCAAGTACCAAAATCCAGTTCTCCCCGGGTAATGGCGACAACGACCTCGCGTCCCATGATCTGTCTTTTGTGGTGAGCGTCACCGTTGTCCTCACCGGTTCGATTGTGATGATATTTTTCTGGACTTGGATCGAAAGGAGCCAGCCACTCCAACCAGCGCTTGTAATCTTCCTTTAATCCAGATTCTTCATCGTTGATAAAGACGGAAGCCGTGATATGCATGGCGTTGACCAGACAGAGACCTTCCTGAACCCCGCTCTCCCTGACCACATCAGCAACATCGCTGGTAATATTGACAAAACCCATTCTCTCCGGGACGTTAAAGTGTAGATATTTAGTCGTTGACTTCATTCTAGCCCCTATTTTACAAGGATCAGCCCGCTTTGCGCTGGTACAGATATCTGACCCGAAAGGTGGTCAATCACGTTTAAGCCTGCCTGATCCGCATTGGCGAGTACCTCCCAGGTTCCGCTGGGCAGATCATACTTAACTGCGTCCACTTTGTCGCCATTGAGCAGGACGAGTACCTGCTTTTCGCCAATGATGCTGAAGCCAAAGGACATTTCATTTTTACTATCAATGAACGTACGGGTGCCGATCTCCACAGCACGAAGTTCAGGTCGCTGATGTCTGATGGCAATGAGCCCCCGATAATAATCCACAAGTTCACTGTTCAGATCTTTCTCATCCCAGTCCAACCAATTTGTCTCATCATCTTTCTCGTAGGAGTTGTGATCCAGCTTTCCTGCATTCGGGTCTGTACCAATGCTGTTCGCAATGACTTTAGATCGCCCCCAGCTTTGGCCCTGGGCCAGCATGATCGGTCCCTGGGCAGAAAGCAGGGTAATTGCTGCCAATTTGTGGGCCTTCAGTTCTGGCTCTGATAATTTTACCACCTGCTCCCGAGTGACCACCTCATCCCGTCCAACGATCTCCAGAGCATGCCTGACAAAATCCCCCAGTGTATGATCATCATGGCTCTCCAGGTAGTTGACGCTCTGCTCTGGTTGTGTGTAATGACCACCTTCATTCTGCAGGTAGCCACGCATTAATTTTTTATAGTGCGCCGTATTGTTCCCATCCCACAATTTACCAAAGATGAAACCATAGTCCTCATTTTCCGGACTGCGACCTTTTACGCTATTCCTGAAATGATCATTCCAGGAAGCCCATCCATGATCGGCCAACTCACTGGGATTATAGCCACCACCACCCCAGGGTTCCCCGATCAACAAAACGTCTGGATTAAGGGCCTGGGTTGCCTCCGTTATGGCATCAATGGTCTCCATGTCGATCATGGCTGCCAGATCAAATCTGAATCCATCAATTTTATATTCATTCATCCAGTAGAGCAGACTTTCGACGATCATTTTCCTAGCCATGGGATGCTCTGTCCTGAAATCGTTGCCACAGCCACTATGCCCCAGATAATCCCCATCCTCATCAAGCCGGAAATAGGCTTCCTTATCGATCATCTTAAAGGGGTTCTCATCATACTGCGATACATGGTTGTAGACGACATCAAGAATGACAGTAATTCCTTCCTTATGAAGCGCCTTCACCATTGTTTTCATCTCGTTAACCGCCCGACCATCAATGCCGACCCACGTTTCGCGTTCACTGCTTCCGTCGCTGGCATAGTAGACCTCAGGTGCGAAGAAAAATGATGTCATATAGCCCCAGTGGTTCGTTTCGTAGGGATTCCAGTCATTAAAGGGGGACAGGTCCTCATTCTTAAAGTCTATTTCGATATTGCCGAACTCGTGGAGGGGGAGAAACTCAACAGCATTATAACCCATATCCTCCAGGTGGTTGATGCCCCCCCGTTGATCAGTTTCTACGAAGCCTTTATAGGTTCCGGCCTGCGTTGCTTCAGAATTTGGATGGACGGACATATCCCGGAGATGAGCTTCCAGGATTACCAGGTCTTTCAGAGCTGTGTGGGTGTACTCTGCTCCTTCCCAATCAAAGGGTTCGTCGGACAGAATGACCGTTTTGCTGGAATATTGATAATTATTCAAGCGTACAACCGCCTGTGAATATGGGTCAGCAATGACCCGATCCCCTTGACTTGAGGTCCGATAGCCGTAGTATCCTTTCACCTCAGCTTTTGGTAAATGGATCTCCCATACCCCGTTACTTTTTTTGGTCATGGGATAGCTGCTTCCCTCCATATCATCATACCGCTCAAACAGGACCAGTTGGAGGTCGTCGAGAGAAGGAGCAAAGATGCGAAAAGCATAATGGCCCCCTTCCCGGTTGAGTCCCAGCGTTTCGTCAACAGCATTAATAGGCGCTTTGTCGATCATTTTATTCTTTATCTCCGAAATATTCGTACAGGCTGAAATCATAACAATCATGAGTAGACTCACTACCCATTTGATGGTCTTCATATGTCTTCTCCCACTCATATGAGTCTCACACTACCTTTTTTACCTGAGGGAATGACGTATCACTGACATTTTTACACTTTTCAGGCATTGCGCAGGAAACATAATGTGATTGCGGGGATAATAAAGTCATATTCCAGGCGATCATTGTAACCTTGGGACACAAATGATCTCTAAGAGGAAACGAGAGATGAACGAAGGAAAAGATCTATGAATAAAAATAAAATTATCGCAAGCACCGCAGTCATTGTCTTTGTTGTGGCTGGGCTGTTCACCATTGGCACAAGTTCGGTAGAAGCACAGGAAGCTCCTGATTTTACCCTGACCGATATCAACGGTGAGCAATTATCGCTTTCCGACTATAGCGGAAAGGTCATTATTTTAAACTTCTGGGCGACCTGGTGTGGCCCCTGCAAAATGGAGATACCTGATTTTATCGATCTTCAGGAAAAGTATGGAGAAGATCTGGTGATCATTGGTGTTTCACTGGACCAGAGTGGCCCGAAAGCCGTGGTCCCCTTTGCCGAGAAATACGAGATCAATTATCCCGTTGTTTATGGCAGTGGAAAGGTGGTACAGGATTACGGTGGTGTCAGAGGCATCCCCACTACTTTTATAATTGACCGTGATCTCAACATCCAGCGTAAGTATGTAGGCTACCGAGATCGCAGCATCTTTGAAAATGATGTTCTCTCACTCAAGTGATCCCTGAGTTGACGAAAATATTTGCATCGTGGTCAGGTGTCGTTTAGTTTCGCCCCGCTAAAGGACTGGAGGATACACAATGGCCAAAGCACAAAAATTTGGAGATAAAGTACGCGGTAAGGTCCGTACCCACAAAAAGATGGTACGTTATATCCTTCCCATGAAAAAAGATAAAAATGGCCTTCGTTTTAAAGAAGGTATGCTGGCTGTCCCTGAAGAACGCGATCACGCTGATTTTATCACAGAACACATGGGTGATCTGACGAAATAATCTGATTCAGACAGAATTTTTTTAAAAGCGCTTCCTGATGGAGCGCTTTTTTATTTCCAAAAATATTTATGTTTCAGTTTGTACTGTATTAAGCCCTTCCAGACAAAATATGTGCACCAAGGAGCACTTCTTTTTTATACCCTTTTGATTACCTTTTTACGCTATGGACCACCAACAGGCTTCCCAAAGAATTCGTGAACTCACGGAGGAACTCAGTCTACATAATCACCAGTATTATGTGCTGGACGATCCTACTATTTCTGATGCCGCCTATGATGAACTCCTGAGAGAGCTCCAGGCACTTGAGCTGGCGTATCCTGATCTGGCTCAAGAGGATTCACCAACACAACGTGTTGGAAGTGCGCCTCAGGGAAGATTTGAACCACTTACCCATACCATTCCAATGCTTTCCCTGGCAAATGCCATGAACGATGAGGAGTTATTAGATTTTGACAAGCGGATCCGCAAAGAGCTGGGTGATGAGATAATTGAATATCTGGTAGAACCAAAACTGGATGGTCTGGGTGTGGAACTGATATATCAGAACGGTATATTCACAGCAGGCTCCACTCGGGGAGATGGGTATGTCGGGGAGAATATCACGCAGAATCTAAAAACGCTACGATCGCTCCCCCTCAGACTTTTGGACCAGAAAAGAGACATCCCCCCTTACCTCGAAGTACGCGGTGAAGTGTTTATGACCCATCAGGAATTTGAAGCGCTGAATGAGAACCAATTGAATGATGAGAAGCAGCCCTTTGCCAACCCGAGAAATGCAGCGGCTGGTAGTTTGCGCCAACTGGATTCACGGATCACGGCTAAGCGTAAACTGAAAGTCAACATCTACGCACCCGGGCGCATTGACAATTTTCAGGTAGATACCCAGGAACAATTCATCCATGCCCTCAAGGACTGGGGCTTTCCAGTCAACGAGAGATATAAACTCTGCAAGGGAATTGATGAGGTCATTGATTTTCACCACGCTCTGGAAGCCGATCGAGAAACGCTGAGCTATGATATCGATGGTAGTGTAAGCAAAGTGAATCGTCTGGATCAGCAGGCAGAATTAGGAATGCGGAGTCGGTCACCGAAATGGGCCATTGCAGGGAAATTCAAAGCCAGGCAAGAAATCACCCGCATTGAGAGTATTGAAGCCAGTATTGGTCGAACGGGAGCCATCACACCTGTAGCTAATCTTGAACCGGTAGCCCTGGGAGGTGTCACTGTTTCAAGAGCAACCCTGCACAATCAAGATGAGATCGAGCGCAAAGACATTCGCGTAGGAGATACAGTGGTCGTTCAGCGAGCCGGCGATGTTATCCCTGAAGTAGTTAAAGTTATTTTGGATCAGCGCCCAGCCGGTACTCAATCCTACATCATCCCGGATACATGCCCTGTCTGTGAAGGTCATGTTGTACGTTTAGAGGGAGAAGCCAAGCACTACTGCCAGAATATTTCCTGTCCGGCTCAGATCAAAGGGCGTATCGAACATTTCGTAGCCAAACGTTGCCTGGACATAGATGGTTTAGGGACCAAGCTGGTTGCCCAATTGGTAGATGAGGATCTGATCCATTCCATTGCAGACATCTACCTCTTGACTGTTGGTCAGCTCGCACCATTGGAGCGCATGGCAGAAAAATCAGCCCAGAATTTGATCCAGGCAATTGAACAGAGCAAGGAAGCTGAACTCTGGCGTCTTATCCATGGTTTGGGGATACGCAATGTAGGTGAACATCTTTCCAAGCTCTTAGCAGATAAGTATGGATCTCTGATCAGGATAAGTGAGGCAACAGTCGATGAGCTGGAGGCGATTCATGAGGTCGGTCCGATCGTCGCCCGAGGAGTCGTCGAGTTCTTTCGCGATGAGGACAACCAGCGACTCGTTGAACTGCTTTTCAAGGCTGGATTAAATACAGAGAAGGATATATCTTCCAATGGGTCCGGCGTATTGCAGGGACTCTCTTTTGTCTTTACAGGAAAGTTGGAGATTTTTACGCGCGATACAGCCAGGGAGCTTGTCGAATTGATGGGTGGGACGACTGCAAATTCCATCAGCAAGAAGACTGATTACCTGGTGGCTGGTCCTGGCGCCGGCTCAAAATTGGAAAAGGCTTCAAAACTGGGTGTGAAAGTGCTCAGTGAAACAGAATTCAAAGACATGGCAGGAGTGGATTAATTGTTTAAGAAGATCCTGGTCGCGAATCGTGGTGAAATAGCCCTCCGGGTGATGCGGACCTGTCGAGAAATGGGGATCCAGTCTATTGCCATCTACTCAGATGCTGATCGAACAGCGCCCCACGTCCTCTTCGCTGATGAAGCCTATTCAGTGGGTGCCAGCCCCTCGTCTGAGAGTTACCTGAGGTATGAGCGTATCATTGAGATCGCCAAGAACGCTGGTGCAGAGGCCATCCATCCAGGGTACGGATTTCTATCTGAGAATACAGTCTTTGCTGCTGGGGTCGAAGCAGCAGGCATTACGTTTATTGGACCGCCTGCAAGCGCCATTGAGACCATGGGTGATAAGACCATGGCGCGTCAGACCATGCTCAAATCAAAGCTGCCCGTCGTCCCTGGCACTGAGCATCCCATTGAAGATGTTAATAAAGCACTGGCAGTTGCTAAAAAGATCGGTTTCCCCGTACTTATCAAGGCCGCTGGTGGCGGCGGTGGCAAGGGGATGCGTATCGTTGAATCAGAGACTGCCTTTGGCGATGCAGTAAAAACTGCTCAGCGGGAATCCCAATCAGCTTTTGGTGATAATCGGGTCTATATTGAAAAATATCTGGAAGAACCTCATCATATTGAATTTCAGGTCCTAGCAGATACCCAGGGTAATATTATCCACCTGAACGAGCGTGAATGTTCCATCCAGCGTCGCTATCAGAAAGTCATTGAAGAGGCACCCTCCCCCTTTCTGGATCCAGAATTAAGAGAGAAGATGGGCCAGACAGCCGTTGACGTGGCCCGTAGCTGTAATTATCTGGGTGCAGGTACTGTTGAATTCCTCATGGACAAACATAAGAATTATTATTTCCTGGAAATGAATACCAGACTCCAGGTCGAGCACCCGATAACAGAGATCGTCACCGGTATTGATCTGGTGGCAGAGCAGATCAAGATCGCATCTGGACAGGCATTGACTCTCAAACAGGAAAATATCGGCATCACTGGTCATGCTATTGAGTGCCGAATTTATGCAGAGGATGCCTTGAACGATTTTCAACCGTCGACCGGGACAATCGGGCTCCTCCAGATCCCGGACGGTCCCGGAACCCGGTTTGATGGCGCTATTCGTCAGGGGATGGAGATCACACCCTACTATGACCCCCTTCTGGGCAAATTGATCTGCTGGGCAGATACGCGGGAAGCTGCTCTGAACCGCAGTGAGCGGGCACTCAGAGAGTTCTACATTTCCGGTATTGCCACAACCATCCAGTTCTGCCGTTCAGTGATCAGGCACCCAACATTCAGGAAAGGAACCTATGACACCCATTTCTACGCTCAGCATGGGGATGAATTGAAGCATTATCAGCTGGTGAAACCGGAGAATGTGATGGAGGTGGCAGGTGGATCATTCTATCATCACAAGGAGCAGCAGAAGAACAAGCTGACAAGTGGCGATGATACCGTGGATCAAAGATCAAATTGGTTCAGATCGCAACAGGAGAAGACCCATCGATGAAATATGAGATCGGCATCAATGGGAATAGTCTGCAACTGGATATTCAACGACAGGACAACTTGGTGGTCATCCACTCGGAACTTGGAAAAAGCGTCCTCGATGTGGTTCCATTACAAGAAAATGTATACAGTGTTATCATGAACAACCACAGCTTTGTTGTCGCTGTTGAGTCAGATATGAGTCAGAGGGTCGTCGTCAATGGAACACCCTTTGACATCTCGCTTTTGGATGCCATACACCTGCACTTGAGAGATCTTGGGTGGGAATCCGCCAGCGAAACCAGAACCGGGCAGGTTGTAACTCAGATACCTGGTCTGATCACACAGATATTTCATCAGGTCGGAGATGAGGTCGATCAAGATGAACCCCTGCTCCTTATGGAGGCCATGAAAATGGAGAATGAGATCAAAGCTCCCATGTCCGGTGTTATACAGCGGGTACATGTGAAGCAGGGACAAACCGTTGAAAAGGGAACAATGATCGTCGAGATCGGGTAACAGATACATGAATTTAAATCTGAAAATGGATAAATATGTTAGGTAGAATATTTGGTGCAGGACTTGGCTGGGCGTTTGCAGGACCCATCGGCGGCCTGATCGGCTGGTGGCTCGGTGGCCAAATGGATGGTGGGCAAACCAAACCGCCCATCTTCAATCAACCGGGCCAGCAAACACGACCCGGTGATTTTGCCGTCGCTCTGCTCGTGCTTGTTGCTGCTGTCATGAAGGCTGATGGCAAAGTGGTCAAATCAGAGTTGGATTATGTTAAGCGATTCCTGACCCAGAGTTTTGGCCGTCAGAACACACAGGAGATGCTGGTCCTTCTGAAGAATCTCCTGGAGCAGGATTACTATATCTATGAAGTGGCGGACCAGATCAATCGCCACATGAAATCTGCCGAAAAACTCCAGCTGCTGCATGTCCTCATGGGAATTAGTCAGGCGGATGGTCATGTACACGAAGCAGAAATCGAAGTTATTCGTGAGATCGGCCAACGTCTTGGTATCAACCAGGCGGACGTGGACGCCATCCTGGCCATTGTCACCAAAGATAATTCAGCCTACTATACGGTTCTGGAAGTGGATCCCTCGGCGACTGATAAAGAAGTGAAGCAGGCATTCCGCGCGATGGCGACGCGATTTCACCCTGACAAAGTGCACCATCTCGGTCCTGATTTCCAGAAGATGGCGGATGAAAAATTTAAGGCCATTAATGAGGCCTACCAGGCGATCAAAGCGGAAAGAGGACTATAGGTTTTCATGTCTGGGCCTAAGGAAAAACCAGGTAGTTATCCATTCACTCGGGGTGTCTATCCCGATATGTACCGATCAAAGAAATGGACCATGCGGCAATATGCTGGGTTCTCCAGCGCTGAAGCTTCGAACACCCGCTATCGCTATCTACTGAGTCAGGGTCAAACTGGTTTATCAGTTGCTTTTGATCTGCCAACACAGATGGGCTACGATTCTGATCATCACCTGGCTGAGGGTGAGATCGGAAAGGTCGGGGTTCCCATCGATACCCTGGCTGACATGGAAGTTCTCTTCAAAGACATTCCACTGGATAAGGTCTCCACTTCGATGACCATCAACTCCACGGCTGCGATCCTCCTGGCCATGTACCAGGTTGTCGCCGAGAAACAGGGTATCGGTTCAGATAAGATCCGTGGTACCATCCAGAATGATGTACTCAAGGAATATATCGCCCGAGGAACCTATATTTTCCCCCCAGAGGCCTCCCTGCGATTAATAACTGACATTTTTTCTTACTGTAATGAGCATATTCCCCTTTGGAACACCATCTCGATTTCTGGCTACCACATCAGAGAGGCTGGCTCCACCGCTGCTCAAGAACTTGCCTATACCTTTGCAAATGGGATCGCCTACGTAGAAGCTGCTCTCAGAGCAGGACTGGATGTGAATAAATTTGGTGCCAGACTTTCATTCTTCTGGAATGCCCACAATGATCTGTTTGAGGAAATAGCCAAATTCAGGGCTTCCCGTCGAATTTGGGCTAAAATCATGAAAGAGCGCTTTGGAGCTACGAATCCCAAGGCGATGATGTGCCGATTCCATACTCAGACAGGCGGATCTACCCTGACAGCACAGCAGGTGGACAACAATGTGGCCCGTGTCACGATCCAGGCCCTGGCTGCTGTTCTGGGTGGCACTCAGTCCCTGCATACCAATGCCAGCGATGAAGCGCTGGCCCTCCCTACCGAGCAGAGCGTTCGTACCGCCCTTCGAACACAGCAGATCATCGCTTATGAGAGTGGTGTCTCAGAGTATGTGGATCCCCTGGCTGGGTCCGAAGTTGTGGAAACACTTACTGATTCACTTGAAAATCAGGTCTTCGAATTGATAGAAAAGGTTGATGAGATCGGCGGAGCAGTTAAAGCGATTGAAACCGGATATTTTCAGAGAGAGATCGGTTTGAGTGCCTACCAATACCAGAAAGAGATCGAGGAGATGGATCGTACCATCGTGGGTCTGAATCGGTTCACCACTGGTGATTTGCACAAACCGACGATCCTGGCCCTGGATGCCACTGCCGCTAAACGACAGATGGATCGACTTGATCAGGTCAGATCTGAGAGAGACCAGACTGCAGTCGATCAGGCGCTCCACGATCTTCAGAAAGCTGCCGGGCATGATTCTGCCAATTTATATCCACACATTCTACAGGCGGTAAGGGTATATGCATCTGTCGGTGAGATCTCTGACACACTACGCTCTGTATTTGGTGAATACAGCCAATCCTGACCCAGGGATAGCACGCCTAAATGTCTTTTCATCTCCAGCTGGATAGCGTGCTTCACTTCAGATCCGTTGACTCGACCAATCTGGAAGCTCAACGTCAACGTGAAACATACACCGGGCAAAATGTGCTCTATATCGCTGATGAGCAGACAAAAGGCAAAGGCCAGCATGGCAGAGCCTGGGAATCTGCTGCGAACCTCGGACTATGGGCGAGTTTGTTCATTTCCAAACCGGGATCCCTAAGGCACGATCTAAGCCTGCTGTCACACTACGTCGGCGTCATCATCCAGGGAAGCATCTTTCACCTGGGGGAAATTCAGCCCAGTTTGAAGTGGCCCAATGATATCATGCTGGGCTCAAAAAAATGTGGCGGTATTCTCACTGAAGTTCAGTGGAGCGGACATGACATTCAGTCTGCTATCATTGGCTTTGGTATCAATCTCAGACATGAGGAAATGGATTTCTCACCAGAACTCAGACGCTTTTCAACCTCACTTCTTCAGGAGCATGCAGCAATCGACAGGGATGTATTGGCAGAGGAGATCACGACCCGCTTTTTTGAACAGATACATTTACTCAATAAGCCTGAAGAGTTGCTAGCTAAATGGAATGCCCAGGCCTGGAAATTGAATGAAGTGGTTCAATGGCAGCAAGGTAACACAGCCGTGACAGGGATCTTCCAGGGAGTGACAAGAGAGGGACATGCCCGAATACTGGTAGGTTCAAACATTGAGACCTTTGCCAGCGGTGAGATCCGCTGGATGAACTGATCAGAAGATCTTTAATTCCTTTATTACTCGCTTCAAGCGCTGAACATCTTTCATAACAAAGAAATGAAGATTCGTCACGCCATGATTCAGAAGTTCCTCACATTGTCTGATCATGAAATCAATACCGATCTCTGTTCGTTCAGCCGGACCTGAAGCATCTTCGATACCACGGACCAGATCATCCGGAATATTCACAGAAAAAGCTTTCGGCAGCAAGGATAGCTGCTTCTGATTGGTGAGCAATTTCAATCCAGGAATAATAGGAACCTCGATTCCCTCATTCCGGCAGGCGTCGACAAAATCAAAGAATTCCTGGTTATCAAAGAACATCTGGGTCACAACATAATCAGCACCCGCTTCAATTTTCTTCTTCAGGTAACGAATATCGGCTGCCTTACTTGGAGAATCCGGATGTTTTTCAGGATATCCACCCACACCAATACAAAAGTCTGTCTGTTGGGCATTCAGAATGTCTTCCTGGTAGCGACCTCTGTTCATTTCGGCGATCTGCTGTACCAGTTCCAGAGAATGTTCGTTGATGGCTCTTCCAGGGAGTTGTTCCTTATGATACTCAACATCATCTCCACGAACGGCCAAGACATTATCGATACCCAGATAACTCAATTCGATGAGCGCATCTTCTGTCTCATTACGATTGAAGCCCCTGCAGAGTAAATGGGGCACTGCTTCAACTTTATAGCGGTAGCGGATGGCAGCGCAGAGACCGATGGTTCCTGGCCGTTTCCGTTTGATATGCCTTTGAAAAGTTCCTTCGCCAGTATCTGTATAATAAGAATCTGCCGCATGGCTGGTCACATCAATGAAGGGTGGATTGAACTCAATGAGCTCATCGATAATAGAATATATATCCTGAGCACTCCGACCCCGTGCAGGCGGAATGATCTCAAAACTTACAAAGGGATCTTTCGATCGCTCAAGTATCTCACAAATTTTCATATGATATTATAGAAATCTGAGGGAATGAAACTACAGATTTGTAATGCTGTCTATCTAATGCAGATACTTATCCAGAATTTCTTTTAGACCATTGATGGTATAGGGCTTTGCCAGGTAGTCGCTAAAACCGAACGACTCCAGCCGATTCACATCTTCCTTGGAAAATGCACTTACAGCGATCATTGGCGTTTGCGAGTGTCGACTCTCCTGCTTGAGGATTCCCCCAAGATCGATTCCGCTCATTCCTGGCCCCAGAGCAATATCCAGTAACATGATATCCACGTCGCGGTCCTTCATCATTTCCAGTGCCTGTTCTCCACTTTCGGCAACTATGAACTGACAATTCAACTTTTTTAATAAGAGAGACATGTATTTCTTTGAGGCTGGGTCATCTTCCACCACCAGGGCGGTTTTCGGTACTAATTCACTCATCACTGTGACGGGGTGCTCCTAAAAATAGTTCAACTTCCTGCTCAGGATAATATAGGTAATTTCAAGTAGAAGGTGTTGCCTTTTTCTTTGCCAGAGCGAATCCCAGCCTGTGCGCCATGTGCATCTGCAATTCTTTTCACAATAGCCAGACCGAGACCACTCCCTTGTTTCTTTCTGTTCCCCAATTGAACCCGTCTATGGAACAGTGAATTCTGTTCCTCCACGGTCAGCGCCTGGCCACGATCTGTGACATAAAATTCAATCTGATCACCACTGGTTTTAAGACCACAGGTTACCTGCTCACCCTTGGGCCCGTATCGAAACGCATTACTTAGATAATTCCTGAACACCTCTGAGATGATAGGATTGACCTCTGCTTTGACGCCCTCTTCTACAAGCGGTTTAAGCTCTACCTGCCTATCTTCGAAGCCACGCGAAAACTCAGCGATCACCGATAACAGCATCTCGCTCAGATCTACGGATTCTCTTTTGATCTCTTCTCCCAACGTTATCCGAGCCAGTGACGACGTATTTTCAATAATCTTTAATAGTGCATCTGAGCTGTCCTTGATAAGGGCCATTTCCTCGCTCTCGGAATTTTCATCCACCAGGAGGTCTGCCATACCTGAAATGACACTGGCCGGGTTTTTCAAGTCATGGCTGATGATATCGAGTAACAGCGCTTTCATATCGTTTGACTCACCCAGCTTGATCGAGAGTTCCCTGTGCATGATCTCAGATTCACGAAGTTTTGTGTCTTCCAGATTGATCTTGATGGCAACAGCGATCTGATCAGAGACAAATCGCATCATCTCAATATCTGTCTCGCCAAAGACAGAGTCCTTGGAATAGGATTGAACTGCCATGATCCCGATGGGCTTGCCCTCCACAATCAACGAAGCGCCCAGCCATTGTTCTGATGGTGTTCCGATCAAATCTATTTTGCCAACGCGATTCAATTCGTAGACCTGCTCCTTACTGTATAGAACGGTTTCCTGATTCTTAAGTGTGTAGGCTGATAAACCTTTCTCATCTTTTATAGGGGTTGGAGGAGCAGAGTCAAATTCATCCTGATAATAAGGGTAGCTGAATTCATTCGTCTCTTCGTTAAATAGAGCAACATAAAAGTTTTTAGTATCCAAGACCCGACCAAGGCTTTTATGGATCGATTCGAAAAGTTTTGGCAATTCTTTTTCTGAATTTGTCAGATTAGCGATCTCATACATGACTTCTTTCGCGTGTAAAACCTGATTCTGCTCAGTGACATCGTTCAATAATACGATCCCACCCTGTACCATATCCGTACCAGAAACCAGCGATTCAATATGAGCATCAATGGCCACGTTTTTTCCGTTGAGCGCAACAAAGCCATAGAACTCATCATTCTCTCCATTGAGTGCTTTCTCTATAGCGGGAAGGAGTCCAGCCACGGCTTCTAACTCGAAGGCATTTTTCCCAGTGTGGGGTGGAAATTCAAACCCAAATAGTGATGCGGTATGACGATTCCAATCGGTGAACACGCCATTTTGATCAAAGCGTAGCAAACAGGCGGGCGAGTGATCGAATATCGTCCGGAATTTGAGTCTTGAATCTTCAACATACTTGTAAGCCTGAGCCAGCTCTTCGCTGGATCTTTGACGATAAAGCGTGATGAGGGCAACCAACAGGGCAATGACGATCGTTACTGTGAGTGCTAATACATCCATCAGACTGGAGGATTTTCCACCTGATGAACCAGGAGCGATCTGCAATTCCCAGGATTGTCCAAGTAGAATGAAATTATAGCGACTGATAGCGATCGGGTCATTAAAATTACCCTCTTCGCCCCTCAAATATACCCGCTTTCCACCCAGGAGTACTTCATAGTTAAAGTTGTGTATGGAATTTCCATAGCACTCATCGATGAGCTGTTCGATACGAAAGACACCATTGACAAAACCGATGATATTGTCTTGTTGAATGACCGGGAAATAGGTGGCAAAGCCCAGGCCACTCTGGATCAAATTTACTGACACGGTGGACATATCTATTCGATAGAGTTGCGCTCTCTCAAAGGCGGCAACTGCTCTTTTATCGCCGTGCTGTAATAGACTCACACCCAGTGCAGGTAGGTTTTTGCTCAAGGGAGTTACCCATTGGATCGTTCCATTTGCATCTATCCAATTAATGGCCTGGAATCCCGACAACTCATGCTGAATGAGCAGAGCCTTTGTTCTGAATTCTGCTTCCGAGAGCATCCGATTTTCCAGGCTTTCCCTGAAGATCTCAAGCCTGGCAATGCGCGTATTTAGAAATTCATACAAGCGTATACCGGCCTGTTCGGCCATCACATTCGTCTCCACCTGCAGTTTTTCATCCTGCAGATGCATGATGTAATTGATTCCAACACCACCAATGACTGATATCAGCACAAAGACGACAATCGGAAGTGAATATCGCTTAAGAAACTTCATTATTTTTGTTCATCCAGGTATCAACCACGAGGGTTAATAACGCTAAAAGGTTAATCCTTATCAAACCACGCTGAAAGTAAAAACACACCATCGTGTGTTCTATAAGGGTTTTCCTAGTTTTATAGCAAGAAAAAGGGAGCCCGAAAGCTCCCTTTTCTGTTACTAAGCTAGGTCTATTCGCTTGTTTTAAAGATTCAAGAGTTTGTTGATCTTGAGGAGAAACATATTGTCAGCATCCAGTCCCATAGCATGGCGTAGGTCTTGTACTGGGTCACTGTCGAGGCCATTGGATCCCCACTCAAACACATCGTAAAAAGACGCACCTCTGGACCAGACCACATACATAACGGATCCGACTGAATATTCCCATCTCAGAACGAGATTGGATGTAAGCTGCTGGTAATTAAAATCAGAATCAACCCCACCAGTTGGCCAATAATCAAGCATGCCATCCTGATCGAAATCCACACCGCTCAGCGCACCATAGGACTCAAACTCCAGAGTGTTATCGTCCAGAGGCGTGAATCGTTTATTGAAGTCCTTCTGTGTTGGATCAGCAACTTCGATGAAATTGTAGTAATCTCCACCAGTAAGAAAAGCCTGCGTATAATACTGCACTGAAAGTGTGGTACTCAGGATCACATCAGCCCGAAAAGTGAGCGAAGTGGCGATCTGATCCATACCTGAGAATATGTAGTGGGGGCTCCCCTCATCATCTTCCATGCTGGTGACCCAGGCCCAGGTGTCTTCAAACAGGTTAAAATCAGGAGCGAGACTCAGTGAAATGTTCTTTTTTGGTCGCCAGTTGACGCCAGGTGAAAGGCTAATGGCTTTTACTCCGTCATCGTTCTGGAAATAATTTGCGAATAAGTTGACACTAAGCGCTTTTCGGTAATCCGAGTTCAGGTAAGACCAGATGCCTAAATTATCCGGTCCTTGCACGCCCGGTCCACCCCGGAGATGGTAGGGTGTCATGCCTCCAATATTCCGGTTGATCCCACCGCCAGCACTCCAGCTGTTAAGAAAAGTCACATGGCCGTTCACATTACCGCCCAGACTCTTGCGCTCGCCACCAAAGGTCCAATTGGCCCACTGGTTCACATTGATGCGATAATTTTGGAGATATTCATTCGCATTCATGTTGCGGTAGCTTAACCAGAGGAATTCATTGATGTTGTCCACCGAACGCATGAATCCCAGATCGTTGACCTCAAATCCGGGACTGGTTGCAAGCACACCGCCGAAGGCATTGAAACGTCCACTGGTTTTTCCCAGGATGAATTTGCCGGCGTAACCACTAAGGGATGTGGCTGTTGAATCAACTGAGAGATGGGTTGCATCGGGACGCTGAAAATATCGAGATGGATGCAATTGGGTACCGAGTATAGCATCCTGGCTACCGGATACATAGCTATAGGCCAGTGCAGATTGGATCAGATAGGTTCTATCATGGAAATTATGGTTAAAATCAATACCGGTTGTGTAGGCCTTTTCCCTGAGCCAATCCATGCCCGTGTTATCAAGGGAACGCTGTGTGGATGTAAAAATACCACCCAGAGTCGTCAAGCCTTCTCTGAAATCCTGCTGAACGCGTGTCAAAACGTATGATGTGGCCGGCTCAATGACATTTTCAGATGTGGAGCCGTCATCATAAAGGACCACAGCCCTCTCCTCAGGGGTGGCAGCTGTCATTAATCCGAGAGAAAGTCCATTATTCAATTTTCCGGTGAATTTACCCGCACCCAGTATACGTGTGTGATCTGGTTTATCGACGGAAATTGCCGTTGCATCACTCTTATAATCCTGGTATCCCTGTGGGCTCCTGCCGATACGCCTGGAGTAAAAAAGTGTATTTGCAGACTGATCCCCATCACCAAAGCCCAATGAGAAATTAAAAATATTGCCGCCTTCGATGAAGAACCCTCGCTTCTCCCGGAAGAAACTTTCGAATTCGGTTAGGTTGAATTCTGCAGGGTCCGCTTCTACCTGCCCAAAATCTGGATTTATGGTTCCACTGAATGTGAGTCCATTTTCAAAATTTTTGCGGATATCTGCACCAATATTCGTGAGTGATTCATACTCATTCACCTCTTTAAGCAGGGCATCATTCGCACCTGACTGCCCCATGATATACGGGGAAACATAAATTGGCTGCTTGGTTTCAAGCCCTGATAGACCGGTGAGATCCCCATAGTTCGATACGAAACCACTTTGCTCGTGGGACCAATAATTCCAGATCGCCAGTTCATTGTCATTTCTGGGTAATTCACGGTAGACATTGAGCCCCCATATGGGTTCAGCGCCTGTGTTGAAGCGCAATTCGCGAAAGGGTATGGCGAATTCTGCGGTCCAGCCTTCCGCATCAATATTTACGGCACCCTCCCAGACAGCACCCCAATCAAAATCTGCGTTCGTATCATCGTATCTTCTCAGGTCCTGTTTCACACCAGCTGCATTAAGACCAAATTCAAAGGCCGTGCGATTGTCGTTGTAACTGTCAATTGAAATATAGACCCAATCAGATGGTGATGATTCATCACGTCGGGTTAAAATACCGGTAATTTGCGACGGATCGCTGTCATAGGCCCGAACGGCTACATAGAGGTGTTCATTATCATAGCAGACTGCGAACTCCGTATCCTGGCTTGGAGCAGCACCGTCTTCAGGATTACGTTGTTTAAAGTCACCAAATCGCGGCGCCTTTTCCCAGACATAGTCATCCAAATTGCCATCTATCCTGATGCCTGTGCCATTTAACTGGCAGGCCTCGGCAATCCGCTCTTCACGAACCGCCTTCCCGTCTGCCCGTCCAAATAGCAGTCCGGGTAAGGAAAAGATTATTAGGATAATTAGTGTCTCAGGGTTTTTCATGGTTTACTCCCTTTTGGAAGGTGTCCAGGGATGATCTCTTACTGTACCACCTTCGCGTTAATGATCTCCCCCTCTACCGTTCCACCATTCTTCAGATAAACAACGACGTTGGTATCATCCTCAGTTACTCTGATCGATCCCTTGACCACAGAATTGAGATCAATAACAACTTCCAGCTTACCCATGGGAAAAGTGTTACCTCGTCTTCGATTAATGAGAATATCG
Organism: Fidelibacterota bacterium; assembly: GCA_021734255.1. Taxonomy (GTDB): domain Bacteria; phylum Fidelibacterota; class UBA8477; order UBA8477; family JABMPR01; genus JABMPR01. The sequence continues at coordinate 85,436 of JAIPJM010000009.1, forward strand.
CCAGCGACTACCGTACCATTGTAGAGTGAAATATCACCAGAAACGGTCTGGAGATTCTCCATAACACGTGTGTCATCCAGCTCAAGATCACCACTGACGGTAATTACAGAACCATCGATCCGTGAGCCACCTTCGACAGTGATATCACCACTGACCGTTTTCAGGCGGCCGTTGATATCATTGGATCCATAGAGATGGATATCACCGCTGACACTTTCGACACTGCCTGTCTCAGCCCCTTTTGCCAGATCAATATCACCGCTGACGGATTCGACATTTTCCATCTGAGACCTAGGACCGACCTCGATGTCCCCACTCACGGTAGAAACACTGCCATTGATCCTGGCTTTCTTCCCTATGCTGATATCGCCACTGACTGAGGATACATTTCTTTTAACTTTCTCCCCACTATCAATGTACAGATCCTTGCTAACAGATGTCTGTCCATGAGCTGCTGCACTCAGGGCAATAATTAGTGGTAGTGTGAGTAGAGATTTCATCGTTTTCATAATTTTCTCCGGTATTTAATGCTTGGGTCGACTCAAATAGTTGGTGATTCGGTATTCGGCACCATTCTTCGACAAGCGGTTTTTACATGACATTTTTTGCATATCATTATCTAGTATGACGAATATTGTGCCACTCATATCCATGTCTTCTTATGATATTATTAATATTGATATTATAGCGTTTAATTTGTGCTCTAGAATATCGCGTTCACAGGATTTTATATCATTAATATATATGTCTATCTGAAAATGATATAAAAGGAATCATGTTTCAGCTGAATCGATCGCTTTCAATTTTGTTTATGCGACCTGCTTCTTCAGGAGTTTGCTGAAATATGTCAGCAGAGGACAGGTTTAATCCCAGCCTCTCCGATAATAGCACAATTATTAAAAAAGGGGGGGAACCCGTCTTCGATTAATTGTAATTGGAGAGCATGCAGCGGCGTAGCTCTATGATTGTGGGGAAATTTATTGACCCGTCTTCGCTTTAGTTACCTCAGCGGAGTTAATACTGAGCTGGACGAAGTGACGTGGTCGAGCCTGCACCGACGTAGCTCCGAAAATAAAACTCATTGAGGGTAAAAGTACCCGCCGTCGCCTCGTAATACTCGGCTATGGCGTGGACTCCTACTCTCCTTCAGAGCATAGTCGAGTACCGCGGAGAGGGGTCGAACCTCCACAGGCTGAGCCTACTAGATCCTAAATCTAGCGCGTCTACCAATTCCGCCACCGCGGCATTATCCGTCTTCGTCTTTCCCGGAAGTCAAGACTCCGCCGGGATAGCTGATGCACGCATCAGCAAAAAAAGCCATGAAAGATATACCGTGCAAGGGTCGATGCAATAAAAAGCCCCGTTGAAAACGGGGCGAGTTAAATCCACATGTAATCGAGTGTTATTTTCCGTGGCACTTCTTGTATTTCAAGCCACTACCACAGGGACAGGGCTCATTGCGACCCACCTTTTTATCTGCCGTGATCGGCTGCTGCTTCTGGGGTGGACCAGCCTGGGGAGGCATTTGTCCAGCTGATGCTTGCTGTTCGGCTCCCCCCTGTGGCAAAGCATTAAGAAATCCCATATTGGATGTATCCGCGTGTTGGGATGACAGGTTGCGAGCACGACGCATTTTGTTCTCCCGTTCATCGACGATACGGGCGTGGAAAAAGAGTTTGAGGACTTCCCTGTCAATGAGATCCAGCATTTTGACAAAGAGACCATAGCCTTCTTTTTTATACTCAATGAGTGGATCCTTCTGCCCAACGGCGCGCAGATTGATACCCTCTTTCATCTGGTCCATCTCGTAGAGGTGCTCACGCCATTTTTCATCCACTACCCTGAGATAGACAAACTGCTGGAGTCGCTTGAAATTATCTGCGCTACCCGTTATTTCTGCTTTCTCATTGTAGGCATCTCCCAGTGATTTCTGCAGCATATCACTGAGTTTCTCTGGATCCATATCAGTGGCTGGCTCTGCAGGTAGCTGGACCATGGCGGTGGCACCAACGTCCGAGATAAGTCCATTCCAGTCCCAGAGATCAACATCGCGTTCCATATCAGTATATTTTTCAACAACGCTATCAACATAATTTTCAATTACTTCACGAAATTCTTCTTTCAGGTCAAGTCCATCCAGGGCTGCCTGCCGTCGATCGTAGATGACCTCACGTTGTTGATTCATGACGTTATCGTATTCAAGCAGGTGTTTACGGATACTGAAGTTTCTGGCTTCCACTTTTTTCTGGGCACGTTCAACTGCTTTCGTGACCATCCCGGCCGAGATCACCTCGCCCTCCTGCAAACCAAGCCTGTCCATCACACTTGCCACCCGGTCCGAACTGAAGAGCCGCATAAGATCATCTTCCAGACTGAGGTAAAAGCGTGAAGCCCCAGGGTCACCCTGTCGTCCGGCACGGCCACGTAGCTGCAGGTCGATACGTCGTGATTCATGACGTTCCGTTCCGATGATCTTCAGACCGCCAAGCTCCGTCACACCGGGGCCAAGTTTGATATCGGTTCCACGACCAGCCATGTTGGTGGCAATAGTTACGGCATGTGGCTGACCAGCGCGGGCAACGATCTCAGCCTCGCGTCCATGCTGCTTCGCGTTCAGTACGTTGTGGGGGATCTTCAAGCGTTTGAGCATCCTGGATAGAGTCTCAGAGACTTCTACAGTGATCGTTCCAACCAATACAGGCTGACCCGACTTGTGTGAATCAATGATCTCCTGAATGACCGCATTGAATTTTTCACGGCGGGTCTTGTAGATCTGATCATTCTCATCATTACGGACGATAGGACGGTGGGTCGGGACTTCAACAACACCCAATTCGTAGATGGAGTAAAACTCTTCTGCTTCGGTGACGGCAGTACCGGTCATGCCGGCTAATTTTTTATAAAGTCTAAAATAATTCTGCAGGGTGATCGTAGCCAGGGTTTGGGATTCTTTTTCGATCTGGACTTTTTCTTTGGCTTCCAGGGCCTGGTGGAGACCATCACTGTAGCGACGTCCGTGCATGATGCGACCGGTGAACTCATCGACGATCATGACCTTACCTTCCTGGACTACATAATCCACATCCTTTTCAAAAAGAGAGTAGGCTTTCAGGAGTTGGCTCAGGTTGTGGATGGTATCAGAGCGCTCACCATGGAGGGCGTAGAGCTTTTCCTTCTCTGCGTTCCGCTCCTCGATGGAGATACCTTCATCTGACTCAAGTTCGTTGAGAAGTGTTGGCAGGTCAGGAATAACAAAACGGTCCGGATCACCCGGTGAAAGGGCTTCTCTTCCCTTGTCAGTAAGATCCACACTATTCTGCTTTTCCTCAATGATGAAGAAAAGTTCCTCGTCCAGTTCATGCATGCGCTTATCCCGCAGATAGTCGTTCTCTACCCGCTGCCGCAGTTTCTGGATCCCCTGTTCCTGATATAGTTTCTGTAAGCGTCTATGCTTGGGACTACCGCGATGGGCTTTCAGGATCAATTCACCGGCTTCGTATTCCCTGGCTTCATCCTCCAGGAGTTTCTCAGCATCGGCCAGGATGGAGTTTACCAGTTGGGTCTGCTTACGCATGAGGGCATCGACCAGGGGACGCAGATCAGTATAACGCTGAGCGATGGGTGAGTCTACTGTACCGGAAATAATGAGTGGGGTTCGGGCTTCATCAATGAGAACACTATCCACCTCATCAACGATGGAGTAATAATGACCGCGTTGGACCTGGTCATTCTTGTTGATGGACATATTATCGCGGAGGTAGTCGAAACCAAACTCACTGTTGATACCATAGGTCACATCACAATTGTACATTTCCTGGCGGGTGCTAGGATCCATCTGGTTCAGGATCACCCCAACGGTAAGCCCCAGATATTTCAGGAGCGCTCCCATCCATTGGGAATCGCGTTCGGCCAGGTAATCATTGACGGTAATGATGTGCACGCCCTTCCCTACCAGTGCGTTCAGGTAGATGGGCATGGTTGCAACCAGCGTTTTTCCTTCACCCGTCTTCATTTCTGAGATCTTACCCTGATGCAGGACAATGGCTCCCAGGAGTTGGACGTCGTAGGGTACCATTTCCCAGGTCATTTCCTGACCTGTGATCTGGATCGTCTGGCCCATGAGCAGGGCTGCACCACGTTTGACCACGGCAAAAGCTTCAGGCAGGATCTCTTCGATAATGGTCTGTTCCAGCTCATATATCGCTTCATCGATGGCTTTGAGATCCCTGCCTTCGGAAATGAGCTTTTCTTCCAGTTCTGACGTTTCCTGCTTGATCCTGGCTTTCCATGCTTCGGTTTTAGCGATCAGGTCTTCCTGTGTCGTATCAGCCAGGGTATCATAATAGTCGTTTATTTCTTTGACCAGAGGCAGAAGTTTTTTGGTCTCACGTTCTGAACTGGTCCCAAATATATTTGTAATAATCTTGCTTAACATGGCGCTAAAATAATGCCTGTACAGGCTTGGAGAAGTGCTTTATTTTGAATAATGTCAATTTGAATTTCCCCGGGGTATTGAAATTGTAAGTAATAACAAAAAAGAGGCTGTCTCAGAACCTGAGGCGGCCTTTTTTCATTTCCAGCCACGGATAAACACAGATTTCACCAAAAGTTGTTCCTGGACGGATATTTGGTTCTCAGCATGCCATTTGGAGCTTATTCGATCTGTA
>JAIPJM010000036.1 GCA_021734255.1 Fidelibacterota bacterium
GTTATTAATCTGTTTCTCGGCCATTGGTTCTCTCCTTCTCTTGAAATGTTTTCCTTAACACCTCAAGATAATTTGGAGAAACCGTGGCCGACTCTTTTTCTACCCTAATCCAATTTTACAGAAATTTAAGGACATAACTCAAAAATCCCAAGCATTAAGGTATTTACTGATGAAATTGAGTGTTAATCAGCTCATATTATTAAGGTGCTAAGCAAAGGATTTAAGCAGAAAGCTCTACATTACAGCGTGGGCGCTGTTCAATTGGCCCATTTTACTGCCCTCATTCTTGAGTTGAAGAATTTACTTCAGGCTGGTTCTCTCAAGCTTCTGGCTCCGGCACCCCTCTCGGGATGGTCTCCACACGAATTAAACACCCTCATTATTCTGGGTACACTCGACATGTGCCTGATCATTGGCCTGGCTGGGTATGGCTGGATGCTGTACCGGGAGAGGCGGCAGGCAAGGCGCTTAGGATTGCTTGTTCTGAGTAGTTTTCAGATTACCGCTCTTGTCTACGCCATGGTCATTATTCCCAGTGGTGCGATAGCCACACATCCCATCACCTACATGTTCATCACGATCGCTTTCATGCCAGTACTCATGCTTTGGTTAGTGCTACTCTTAAATAAGAGAAAATAACGCGAGCAAGGTCACTTCTCAGAGGTTCAGCCGGGCCGCTGAAATTCAGTGTTGGGGTACCTCTACTCTGCTCTCTCAGATTCTGTTTGATCTGCTTGTCTAAATAGAGTGGCTGAAATGGCAAAGAGGAAAACAAAAAACAGGTTGAGGATGAATACACCGAAGACACCTGCACCACCCCAGGATACTGCACTGGGTGGCCAGGCAATTAAGGCGATCACCGGGACAAAAAACTGACACCCTGCCAGCAAATACAGCGTTTTGGCCATCCCACCAGGCGTAAAGCGTGTAATGACCGCCCCGAGCACACCAATGGCAATGACGACAGGATACAGCAGGTTCGCAGGATTGTTTTCGTTGCCGATCAATCCAACAGCACCATTTATCCAGAAAAGCAAAAATGCTGTGAAAAGCGCTACACCGAAAGCAGCCTGATAAGCCACAATTTTTGACCGCTGCCGAAGTATCTCAAAAATTAGTCCAGTACTGAAGATCATGATGCCCATAATCACAAAATCAAACACGCTCCAGTTGACTTCACCCGTCATCTGGCCGGCTATCAATGGGATAGAGAGAAGGACTGCTGTCACACCAGCCCAGATCCCGATGTTTCTATATATCTTGTTTTCTCGCAACTTTATTACTCCTTTAAAGAATGATCCACTTTTTACTTCGAACCGTCCAATATGTTGCAGTTTTAATCACTAACATGATTGCTTCTGTACACTGAATGTTGTGGGTCGATATGCTACACCCCAAATTAATCCATCCGGCGTAATTATTTTAATAAATATGTAATGCATTGCATATTTAGGTAATACATTACGCACCAGGAGGTTAACATGAAGGAAAATAGTGACAAGAAAAGTCAGGCACTGTTTGGGACCATCTTCCTATTGGCCCAAAGATGGCAAACCATGGGTGACAGGTATCTGGCAGCAGAAAACATAACGGCCAAGCAGTGGCTGCTGCTGGCTTCCATCGAACACCTGGGCGGGAAACCTGCAACACTGAACGAGATCACCCGCGCCTTTGGTACCTCCCGACAGAATGTGAAGCAACTTGCGCTGGGGTTGGAAAAACGTGGCTTTTTAAATATTTCACAAGATGATCAGGATAAACGCGCCCTGCGGTTCGAGATCACTTCCCAGAATAGAAATTTTTGGCAAAAGCGAGCTCAAGCGGATCAAAAATATATCAGTGATCTGTTTAAGGGGATTCAGGCCAAGGATCTTGAGATCACCCTGAAAACCATGCAGGTCTTATTAATCAACACACAGAAATAATAGACACAATTGAAAGAGGGGACAATGAAAACTCAAAAGCGAATGACCCTGTTGATCCTGATACTGGTCATTTTGGGGGCCGGTCATATTATAGGAGCCGAAATGGTAGTCGAGAACGAAGCGGAGCCTGACCTGATAACTGTTGAGGATATGCGCGGTTTACCCCAACCGGTCATCAGACATCTCAAGCAAGCTGGTGTTGTGGGTACACCAAGAATCCAGACGGTCTACCTGGAGCAGACCGGGTTATTTAAAATTGCACAGGATAAGCCCTATTCACCTCTGGCAGCCTGGCAGACATACGAATTGAAAGAACCCACCTTCCTCTGGAAGGCAAAAATGAAAATCGCCCCTCTTGTGTCGGTTCGTGGTTTCGATAAACTGGAGAACGGTAAAGGGCTCCTGAAAATGCATCTCATGGGTATTATTCCCCTGGTCTCAGCAGAAGGGGAAGCCGTTGATCAGGGTGATCTCATGCGCTACCTGTCAGAAACGATCTGGTTCCCGCAGGTCTTTTTAGAGGAGATGATCACCTGGGCGCCCATTGATGAAAACCGGGCTAAAGCCACCCTGCATGCAGCCAATATGGATGTTTCAGGTATTTTTGAATTTGATGATGCTGGCAAATTCGCACGCTTTGAAGCTGAGCGTTATTTTATGGGAAAAGACTCCACCCGGCTCGAAGAATGGATTGTGATGGTGGATGAGTATGGTGAGCGTGGCGGCTTGAATATCCCGACCCATGGTACGGTCGTCTGGAAGCTAGAAGAAGGGGATTTCGAGTATATTTCCATTGATGTAAACAAAGTTATTTACGAGTAGCAGGTCAAAAATTCTGTTGGCTTAACCATGAGCATTAGAGGTTGCAAAGCGTTCCCGCTGATATAGTTTAGCAGTAAATCAGAAGTCATTTACTGAGGGCCAACCGCGCCCGATTATTATTACCAAACGGGGGAAATAGCCTTTAAGGAAAGTCGTGATCATGGTTAGTGAAACCATCCTGTGGGAACCCAATGAGAGCCAAGTCGCTCAGGCACAGATCACGCAATTTCGCCAGGGGGTGAATGAAAAATATGCCCTGGATCTGGCAAACTACACCGATCTCTACACCTGGTCCCTTGAACAAGCTGATAAGTTCTGGGCTGAGATCTGGGATTATGGCCAGATCATTTCACACTCAGACTATAGCCGTACCGTTGACGATATCCACAAAATGCCCGGTGCAAAATGGTTTGAGGGAGCATCCTTAAACTTTGCCGAGAACCTGCTGCGCTATAGGGATGATAAAGTTGCCATACAGTTCAGGGGCGAGGATAAGCTTCAAGCAAGCCTGAGCTACTCCCATCTCTATGATCAGGTCGCAAAAACGGCCCAGGCTTTTAAGGAAATAGGGGTTCAAGCGGGGGACAGGGTCGCCGGATTCATCCCCAACTTACCGGAGGCGGTTATCGCCATGCTGGCTACCGCAAGTCTGGGAGCTATCTGGTCCTCCAGTTCACCGGATTTTGGGATCAAGGGTGTCCTGGATCGATTCTCTCAGATAAAGCCGAAGGTCATTGTTGCTGCCGACGGTTATTTCTACGGGGGCAAGGTCTTTGACAGCCAGAGCAAACTACAGGGGATCCTGAAGGAACTGCCCAGTGTAGAGCAAGTTATCCTGGTTGATTATACCGGACACGCCAATCTTGTTGAACTGGAGCAGGCGGTGCTCTGGAGTGACTTTATTGACAATGATGCCATGGACATCGATTTCAAAGCCCTGCCGTTTGATCACCCCCTCTACATAATGTACTCCTCCGGGACCACAGGACTCCCCAAATCCATTGTGCACTCCGCTGGCGGAACGCTTATTCAGCACCTTAAAGAACACGTGCTGCACTGCGACCTCAAACGTGAGGACACAATTTTCTATTTCACGACCTGTGGCTGGATGATGTGGAATTGGCTGGTGAGCAGTCTGGCTGTGGGTGCTACCCTGGTTCTGTATGATGGCAACCCCTTCTACCCAGATAATATGGCCCTATGGAATATGGCTGAAGATCTTGACATCAGTGTCTTTGGTACCAGCGCTAAATATTTAGACGCACTCCAAAAGTCGGGAGCCAAGCCAGGCAGGGAGCTGCAGCTAAGTCCATTGCGCTGTATCCTCTCTACAGGGTCAACGCTGAAAGAGGAAAGCTATGACTACGTTTATGCCGACGTGAAACCGGATCTGCTGCTGGCATCCATCTCCGGTGGAACGGATATCATCTCCTGCTTCGCCCTGGGAAATCCTGTTCTCCCCGTCGTACGCGGCGAACTGCAATGTCGGGGTCTGGGGATGAAAGTTGAGGCTTTTGATGCTAGCGGGAATTCTGTTCTCAATGAGAGTGGAGAGTTGGTCTGTACCCAGGCGTTTCCTTCCATGCCAATCAGTTTCTGGAATGATGATACGGGGGATAAGTATCAGAAGGCCTATTTTGCTGACTATCCTGGGATTTGGAAACATGGAGATTTTGTGGAGATCAATGATCGTGGGGGCCTGCGGATCTATGGTCGATCAGAGGCTACGCTGAACCCTGGAGGAGTTCGCATTGGCACTGCTGAAATTTATGCAGCCATAGAAAGTTTGCCCCAGGTGAAGGACAGTCTGGTTATTGGGCAACCCTGGGAGGGAGACGAACGGATCGTCCTATTTGTCATGCTGTCTGAAGGTGTAGCCCTGGATCAGGAACTCAAGTCACACATTCGCACCTGTATTCGTCAGAACTGCAGCCCGCGACATGTGCCGGCACTTGTCGTCGAAATAGCGGATATTCCCTACACAATTAATGGTAAAAAAGTCGAAATTGCAGTACGACAGGTCATCCAGGGAAAAGCCGTACAAAACCGTTCAGCACTTGCAAATCCTGAATCACTAGAGTTATATAAAAAGATCGATGAATTAAAAAGGTGATAAAGACCAGGATGAAACTTGGAACACCCTTGTTCAGCTGAGGGCAAACCAGGGAGCGATATATTAGATGAATATTGAAACAAAAAACAACAACAAATCAAAGAATCCGATCCTTGATAAACTGCCAAGCCACTTAAAGCAGTTCATCTCCCCTCAGAACTATGCGGCTTATTCTCCCATTGACCAGGCCGTTTGGCGCTATGTGCTGCGCAGGAATGTGAAGCAGTTGGAGCACATGGCCCATCCATCCTTCATCGATGGTCTCAAGCAAACAGGCATCTCCATTGAGCAGATCCCTAATATGGAGTCCATGAATAAGATCTTGTCAAATATTGGTTGGGCTGCTGTCGCTGTAGATGGCTTTATCCCCCCAACTGCATTCATGGAATTCCAGGCTTTCAATGTACTGGTTATTGCTGCTGACATCCGCCAGATAGAGCATATCGAATATACACCTGCTCCAGATATCATTCACGAAAGCGCCGGTCATGCCCCCATCATTGCCAATCCAGAGTATGCCGAGTATTTACACCGCTTTGGAGAGATCGGCTCCAAAGCCATCAGCAGTGAAAAAGACTATCAACTCTATGAGGCTGTCCGCCACCTCTCCATCATCAAGGAAGCCAGCGGAACAAGCCAGGAGGAGATTGATGCTGCGGAAAAGGACATTTTATCTCTCCAGGACAATATGGGAGAACCCAGCGAAATGGCCCAGATCAGAAATCTTCACTGGTGGACCGTGGAGTACGGGCTCATTGGGGAGGGGGATGACCTGCGGATCTACGGTGCTGGCTTATTGTCATCAGTAGGTGAGAGCAGTAATTGTCTTTCTGATAAAGTAGAAAAGATCCCCTACACGGTGGCGGCCTCCCAGGTCAATTTTGATATCACCAAGCCCCAACCACAGTTATTCGTCACTCCTGATTTTGCCCACTTGAGTCTGGTGTTGGAAGAATTTGCCAACACCATGGCACTGCGCAAAGGGGGACTGGTCAGTGTGGAAAAAGTGCTCAACTCTAAATCTCTTACGACCCTGGAATTAAGTACCGGGCTTCAGATCTCGGGACATTTCAGTCGGGTCATCGCCCACGAAGACAAACCCATTTACATCCAGACAGAAGGGGAATCAGCTCTGGCCCTGCGTGACAAGGAGCTGGTTGGTCATGGAAAAGAATATCACGCCCAGGGCTTTGGCTCGCCCATTGGCAAGTTGAAGGGCATTAATCTGGCCATAGAGGATATGAGTCCCCGCGATCTGGTTGCCTATAATATCTACGAAGGAAAACGCGCTGAGTTGACGTTCGAGGGCGGTGTCACCGTTTCTGGCGTCGTTATCACGGGTACGAGGAACCTGCAGGGGAAAATTGTACTGATCAGCTTTGATGAATGCCAGGTGCGTTACAAGGATGAAATTCTCTTCGAGCCTGACTGGGGTGTGTATGATATGGCTGTGGGAAAATCGGTTGTGTCAGCATTTGCCGGTCCTGCAGATGTAGATAGTTTTGATCTAAGCACCCATGTTCCATCCGAAAGGACCGCTGCCACTGCCAGATCAGACAAATTACAGCACCTGGAGACACTTTATGCAGCAGTGAGAAATCATCGTCAGTCTGGCACTCAGGGTGTAGATTTGAAGGATATCTTTCAGACACTCAGGCAGGACCATCCTGAGGAATGGTTACTCTGCCTTGAACTTCATGAGTTGTCGCTGGAAGGCAGCGCTTTAAAGGAAGATATATACAATTACTTAAATGAATTATATAAGGTAAAACCACACCTGGAGCCCTTAATAATGAATGGACTAAAACTGAATGATTAAATTGGCTCTAATGCTATTTCAAGGAGGTCGTCCATGTCTGACAGTCTCGGTATAAGAGGATATGATTATATTGAATTTTATGTGGGATCAGCCAAGATGGTTGCCTACTGGTATGCCAAGGCCCTGAATATGGAGATCACAGGTTATCAAGGACCAGAGACCGGGGTTCGGGACCGGATATCGTATTACCTCAGCAAGAACAAGCTGAAGTTCGTTATCACCTCGGGCTTAAAACCTGACAGTGTTGAAATTCTAAACTTTCTCAACCTGCATGGTGATGGTATCAAGCGCTGGGCCATAGAAGTAGATGATGTAGAAAAGATTTACACGCACGCCATGGAAAAGGGAGCCATCAGTGTCAGGCGTCCTCAACACCTGAAAAACGCGCATGGCTCGGTCAGCGAAGCGGCTATCAGGTTGTTTGATGACACCGAGCTGGTCTATATAAACCGGGATAACTATGGGCATATTTTTAAACCGGGCTATGATAAACCGATTCAAAATATTGAGATTCAGGCCGAAGAAACGGGCCTGATGGCCGTGGACCATATTGTGGGGAATGTGCGCGAGAACGAAATGGACAGGTGGGCAAACTATTTTAATGAAACCATGAATTTCCAAACCTTTGTGGACTTCCAGAAGGGTGATATTGGTACGAAATATTCAGCCCTGCTCTCCAAGGTGGTCCGATCTGAGAAATCAACCATAAAGAACCCCATTAATGAGCCCTATGAAGGCATGAAGAAATCACAGATCGAAGAGTATCTTGAACAATATCATGGTTCTGGTGTCCAGCATGTGGCTATCAATACAGGCGATATCATCTCCACCATCGCTGCCCTGCGAAAGAACGGTGTTGAGTTTTTAAGCGTCCCCGATACCTATTATGATGCCTTGCGGGACCGTAAAGACATTCAGATCAAAGAGGATATGAATGAGCTCCAAAAACTAAGGATTCTCTGTGATAAAGAATCTGAGGGATATCTACTGCAGATCTTTACCAAGCCCATTGGTGATCGCCCCACCTTCTTCTTCGAGATCATCCAGCGTGCAGGCGCAACCGGTTTCGGTAAAGGCAACTTTCAGGCATTATTTGAATCCATTGAGCTGGATCAGGAATTACGTGGCAATCTTGATTCCAACAACTGATTGAGGAGGTCCAGAGATGCCTTTTTATCATAAGCTGGGTGAGCTTCCCCCAGTAAAACATACCACCTTTTACAAGCCGGATGGGACCTCCCTGTACCGAGAAGAACTCGTCTCAAGCAAGGGCTTTAGCGGTATTTACTCCACTGTTTATCATCATGAGCTGCCCAACAGCATGAAAGCCTATAAAGATCTCAAATTAGCATCTGCAGAACTTTGGACAGAGGCCCCTACGCTTTACATGCACAGCGATACGGACAAACACAAGGAGTCAGGAAATTTTGTCACTGCCCGGCGTACCTATCTGGAAAACGCTGGCTGCAAGATCTCCATTGCCCATGTTGATGAGGACAGTGAGATCTTTTATCGCAATGTGAGAGCGGCGGAATTCATTTTCATTCACCATGGTGCCGGCGTGCTTTATAGCCAGTTTGGCAAAAACCCTTTCGGGCCCGGTGACCAGATCGTCGTACCCCGCGGTACCATCTATCGTATGAGTTTTGAGGATCTGGACCAGGTGAAGCTCGTGATCGTCGAGTCTGATACGGCTTTCGAGATCCCCAAACACTACAAGAACGACAACGGACAGATGGCAGAACATGCGCCTTACTGTGAGCGTGATTTTAGACCGCCCGAGTATACAGAACCCATTCTCGAGAAGGGTGAGTATCCCCTCATCCTCAAAGCGGATGATCGCTATACTGAACACACGCTCGTCAACCACCCCTTCGATGTCGTCGGGTGGGATGGGTACTTGTATCCGTTTACTTTCAATATCAAAAATTTTCATCCCAAAGTCGGTCGGATCCATCTACCGCCTCCCGTACATCTACTTTACACAACAGCCTCTTTTGTCGTCTGTAATTTCGTACCCAGGCCTTTTGATTTTCATGAAAAGGCTATTCCGGCGCCCTATTTTCACAACAATATTGATTCGGATGAGGTGCTCTATTACCTGGACGGGGATTTCATGTCCAGGAAAGGGGTCGTCTCTGGCTCCCTCACTTTCCACCCCGGCGGGATCACCCATGGACCTCAACCCGGTCGAACAGAAGACTCCATCGGCGTGGAAAAAACAGAGGAGTATGCCCTGATGATCGATACCTTCAGTCCCTTAAAGCCAACTACAGCGCTACAGGCTTCTCTGCTGGATGACTATTACCGATCCTGGATGCCCAATGATTAAAATTCCCCCATTTATCCAAAACCTGGAGCCCTACAAGGCGGGCAAACCTATCGCAGAGCTCATGCGGGAAAAGAAGCTGACCCGGGTCGTCAAACTGGCTTCCAATGAAAACCCCATCGGACCCAGTCCCCGGGCAATTGAAGCCATCAGGAACTCAGTACTGGGCCTAAACCGTTATTCAGATCCGGCAGGCTACGATCTGGTCATGAAAATTGCAGATAAATTCAAGGTGCAACCCAATCATGTCATCGCTGGCCATGGTACGGATTCTCTCCTGGCTTATGTGGTATCAGCTTTTACCAATGAAGAGGATGAGATAATCACCAGCGAGGGTTCATTTATTGGGATATATGTTTCGGTTCGAAAATTAGGCCGTAATCTGACCCAGGTTCCTTTGAAGAACTATGCCTTCGATCTGGATGCTATCGTCGCCGCCATCAGTGACAAAACAAATATGATCTATCTGGCCAACCCCAACAACCCGACCGGGACCATGTTTACCCGGACAGAGTTCGAACGTTTCATGGAGCAGGTGCCGGCCCATATCATGGTTATCCTGGATGAAGCCTATACTGATTATGCCTGTGAATATCCCGACTATCCCAATGGGATCCGATATGATTATGAAAACCTTGTCATCACCCGGACCCTATCCAAGGCTTTGGGATTGGCTGGTCTGAGAATTGGCTATGCAGTGGGCCCGGACAAGGTCATTGAATCCCTGTATAAGGTCAGATTGCCCTTTGAGCCAAACTACCTGGCACAGCAGGCTGCCATAGCCGCCCTGGATGATGATGAATTTTTAGCTGAAACCATTGAATTGAACAAACAATCACTGGCCCTGTTCAAAGCCTGTTTTGACGAGAACGGCATGCAGCACGTGGCGTCCTATACCAATTTCATTTTGGTCTTAATGCCGTCCATTTCCTTTGCAAAAGCGTTCGCTGAAGCCTGCCTGGACCGGGGTTTGATCGTTCGTCACGTGGACAGATTCGGACTCCCAGAGGGGATTCGGATCAATTCAGGAACCATGGAGGAGACGGTGTTTGCCACTCAGGTCATTTCTGAGGTCTACCAACTCCTCTTAAAGCGTAAACCAGAAGGATCGTAAAATTGAAACTCGTATCATACAACTCAGATAAAGGTTATCGCAGTGGTCTGCTCATTAACAAGCAGGTGTACGACCTGGCAGATAGTGCTCAGGCCATCGGGCTAAACCTGCCCGAAAGCATGCTGGCCTTACTCAAGCTTGAGGAAGCAGGGATGCAATCAGCAAAACAGGTGCAGACCGCCATTGAAGGGGGAGAGGGGGGTGTCGCAGTCCCTTCTGCCGAATTGGCGGCACCGGTTCCCGATCCCACATCGTGCAGGGATGCCTACGCTTTCCGGCAACATGTAGCCACTGCCCGCCGCAATAGGGGCGTGCCCATGATCCCTGAGTTTGACCAGTTTCCCATCTTCTATTTTACCAATCATAATGCCGTTTATGGTGGCGGTGATGTTGTTATTGAGGAAGACCATTTGCACAAGCTGGATTTCGAGCTGGAAGCGGCCATCATCGTTGGCAAGCACGGTAAGAACATCTCTGCAAGTCAGGCGGATCAATACATAGCAGGCTACACCATCATGAATGACTTCTCTGCCCGCTTACTTCAGATGGAAGAGATGAAGCTCAATCTGGGACCTGCCAAGGGGAAGGATTTTGCCACGACTATCGGTCCCTGGCTGGTAACACCGGACGAGTTGGAGTCCTGTCGGGTGCCTGGTAAAAATGGTGATCGGTATAATTTACGGATGCAGGCTTTCCACAACGGGAAACAGATCTCGGATGGGAACATGCAGGATATGAACTGGACCTTTGCTGAGATCCTGGAGCGGGTGTCCTACGGCACAGAAATATATCCTGGGGATGTGATCGGTTCAGGTACTGTGGGGACCGGGTGCTATCTGGAACTGAATGGCACAGCGGCTCTGGAGGCAAAAGAGCAGGGAGTGGACTTTACGCCTACCTGGTTGGAAGATCGGGATGTCATCGAGCTGCAGATCGAAGGCCTGGGGACCCTCACCAACAGAATAGTACACAGCGGTGAGAATTATTCCATTCTGGCCAAGAAAAAGAAAACGGAATGAATGGCAGGCAGTGACCATGAGTACCCAAAACCCAAAATTTAAAACCATCGATCCCCATGACGCGCCCCTCCCGGAGATACATAAATTATTGCTGGGTGGTGTCACCCCGAGACCCATTGCCCTGGTTTCCACCGTTTCAGCTGATGGGATCCCGAATCTGGCCCCGTTTTCCTATTACAATGCCTTTGGGGCAAATCCTCCCTATATCGCGTTTTCTCCGGCCAACAGCGGTCGCGATGGCTCAATCAAGGATACCCTGAATAATTTAAGAGCAGTCCCGGAGTGTGTGGTACATGCCGTTTCCCATGCCATGGTCCAACAGGTGAGCCTGGCTTCTGCAACTTTTCCCCCTGAGGTGAATGAATTTGAAAAAGCAGGTTTTACAGCCATCCCTGCTGACAGGGTGAAGCCCCAGCGTGTTCAGGAATCCCCCTTTCATATGGAATGTGAAGTGGACCAAATTGTGGAGTTGGGGGGCAGCAAGGGCTCCGGGAATCTGGTCATTTGCAGGGTGGTCACTTTCCATGTGAACGAGACGGTCATCCATGAGGGCGTCATCGATCCACAAGCCATTGATCTGGTCGGGCGCAACTCAGCAAATTTTTATACCCGGGCATCCGGCGACGCCATCTTTACACTGAAAAAACCTGTAGGGGTGGGTGTTGGCATTGATGCGCTTCCCGAGCACATCAAAACATCGACTCTTCTAACCGCAAACCACCTGGCCCAATTGGGTGGGCTGGAAGCACTTCCCACCCAGTCCGCTATCGGTGCATTCGTCGCTTCTCATGGTAAAGCGGAGGTAGATGATCCTGGTTACCGGGGACTATTCAGCCAAGGTCTGCAATTGCTTGGGTCCGAGGGGGAGCGGGGAAGGACCCTCATCGAGTCTGCTGCTACGTTGGCCCTTGACGCGGGTGATGTGGATTTTGCCATCTGTGCCTTAATGAGTCTTTAATATCTACCCCTTTTCAGGGCGCAAAGATGTACTGACGAGATATTCTGCATGTCTGCGACCTCAAAATATTAAATAGTGATGTAGGACCTCACTCTCTATTTATATTATATATGAATCGCTAATCAATGATAGGTGGGGAGGGTATGACCAGCTCGCGTAAGGAACAGGAAAGACAAGCACGGAAAGATGCTATAATCCAGGCGACCCTGCGCGTATTTAAAGCAAAGGGTATAGAAGCAACAACTATGGACGAAATAGCAGCAGAAGCTGATTTTGGTCGTGCGAGTCTCTACTATTATTTTGCGTCCAGAGAGGAACTGTTTAGCCATATTTTCGAATCAGGATGGATCAAGCTTTGGGATTCAATTGATGAGAATAAAGATGAGTCCCTTGACCCCCGTGCTCGATTTCTAGGTATTGTGAAGCAAGTGGGGAATGTTGTTCTTGAAGATCGGCAACTTTATACCTTCCTATTCTCTGCACCCAACGTAAAGCTTGGCAACCAAAGCTGGAAAATGTATCAGGATAAGTTATACATGTTACTCCGCAGCATCCTGGAAGAGGGTGTCAAAACAGGAGATTTCCCTGACATTCATCCTGGAATGCTTATGAGGGCGGTTGGCGGTATATTTCACGGTCTCCTTTTTCTGAAGGAAGGAAAACAAGCCGTCGAGAGTAAAGATGTTGAAGCCCTCGTTCAAAAAGTTCTCGAGATCACCCCTCACTCTACCTCCTGATAATATTTTGCAATGGGAAATAAGATACTTCTTTGGAAGTTGACGTTCTTTTCTAAATTTCGACACGTATGACGAATTATAGTACAGCGCGTCGAATAAACCTTATCCGCCTACCCTTACTTTTGCTTGGTACGCTGATCGTCTCTTCATTACAAGCAGAAGATTCTAAAACATATAATCTGTCTGGGCGTGTCTTAGAAGCTGGAAGCCAACACAGCATACCTGGAGCAAATATTATTGTCATGAACCAGAATATAGGTACTGCTGCAGATAATGAGGGGCGATTCATGATCATGGATCTCCTCCCCACAGAGTATAATCTCCAGGTTAGCGCTATTGGATATGAATCTGCCTATATTCCGGTCACTATTCCCTTCGATAATCAACTTGTTATAACGCTTAAAGAAACATTTTTTCAGATGGAGTCTGTTGTTGTCACCGGAACACGAACAGAAAAAATACATCTTAATACACCCGTCGCCACAGAGCTCATCACCACCCAGGACATCAAGGATTCAGGTGCCAGACACCTTGGAGAACTTTTGGAGCAGCGTTCTGGCGTTTCGGTGAGTAGTTCAGTTGAGGGGGGTACTATTGTCAATGTGTTGGGGATGGACTCCAAATACGTGATGCTGCTGGTGGACGGGCAACCAATTACGGGTAAATTCAACAACCGGGTCTTACTGGATCAAATTCCAACGGCATCTATCAAAAAGGTTGAAATTGTTAAGGGGCCAGGTAGTTCCCTCTATGGCAGCGAAGCCATGGGCGGCGTTATCAATGTGATTACCAAGAAGGAAACTCAGGGGATACCCCTCACGGTAAATGTGAGACATAGTGATCAATTGGCGAATTATAAACCAGCAGATATGAACTCCGGTCAGCGAAACATTACTCTGACCTATCAAAACAGTGGAAATGGCCTGAACTTTAACCTCAACGCAGATCTTCTATTAGCTAATGTTGATAAGTCCATTCAACATATAGACGTTGACAAATTTCAAACAACTAACCTTGGTGGAGACCTCCGCTTCGCACCTGGCGCTAATCACAGTGTTCAACTTGGGGGGTCATACTTTAAAAATACTGAACAGGGGTCTGCCAGCCTGCTTAATTCTGAAACATATACCGCTCGTAGTAGTGCAAATGCAATCTATAAATGGACGCGTAACGACCACTTTGATCTGCAACTCAGGTCACGCGGCTCTGCATATGAACGGGGATATCAACAAATCCGACCATGGGGAGATACGCTTCGTGATGAACTCACCAAAGAGAACCAGGTCGAATTTGAGACAATCAGCAATTTTTATTTCAATAACAGCACCCTAACACTGGGTAGTGAGCTTGGGAGTCACACCTATCTCAGCGAGAGAGTCGCTGGGGGCAAAAAGACCGTAACAGACCAGGCGCTCTTTTTTCAAATGGAGACAAACCCTGGTAAAGATTGGACCCTGGTTGCTGGTGCTCGAGGGGATCAAAGCTCAGATTTTTCGAGAGTCATAAATCCTAGACTTGCATTGATGTATCAGCCAAGCAGTCGGTGGCGCTACAGGGTTTCTACAGGCACTGGATACCGCAAACCCTCTTTCATGGACAGATACATCGACTGGAATCACCAGCAATTTGGATACAGGATCGAAGGGAACCCAGATCTAAGCCCTGAACGATCAAAAGGTGTTTCTCTTGGTGTAGATTATTACCACCCTTCTGAGTATCAAGCCAGCCTGTTCGTTTATAGAAATAGGTTCTCAGATATGATTGTCGATTCACTTTTGCAGCCAGGACTTTTCACGTATGTCAATGTTGCGCAGGTTGATTATTCAGGGATCGAACTCCAGGTACGCTGGAAAGTGAACAAGTCGTGGCTTACCAGCTGGGGGTATACATTCTCATTGAACGAAAACGTGAAAACTGGGGAAGTGGTCCCAAACTTGCCAGTGCATTCTGGGACTTTTCGTCTGACCTACAAACAAACAGGTGGGCGCTATTCTGTGTCCTCAAAGATCAAAGCCGTTGATGGCTATATAGTTGATGAATTCATCGTGCTCACGCAGCAGTTGGAGCGGAGCAGGAGAGATGGATACATCATGCTTGACCTGGACAGTCATTATAATCTCTTCCCCTGGCTGCGTCTAACGGCTGGGTTAAAAAATGCACTGAACATCACGGATGATCGCTACGGTCCCTTCTTTGGACGCACACTATATTTAGAAATTCAAACACAATGGAAAGGCAATTAAATGTTACGCAATTTTCAAATGCTGAGCGTGCTGCTCATGCTCTCAATTTTCCTCATTACTTGTGAACAAACTCAGGACGGTGAGGAAAATGGGGAACTGGAATTAACACAATTTTATACTGAAGATATCAATTCAGCGCCTCGATTTTTAAACCTGGAAACAGGAAATTACTCAACTCAGGACTATGATCTTAGTTTTCAATCTGGACAAATGACATATCAGGTAGCCCTGAATTCGACAGCAGGTGTATTGGCTTTTGCAACTGACACCATTTCCTTTGATACAGATGAACTGCCTGCTGTAGGCTACAGTCCGGACAGCAGCGGATTGATCATTGGTGACACCTGGATGGATGAAAGTACCTACAATCCAAGTGACCACAGCATCAGTAGCAATAGCATGATTTATTTTATTCGTTCCACTGACTATCGGTGGGTAAAATTCCGTGTCCTGCAGGCCAGCCCTTCTGCATTTACCATTGAGTATGCAGAATTTGCTGAGGGCTCCGGATTTGGCGATATCCAGAGTAAAACAATCGCTTACAGCTCCTCAGCACCAGGTTTGTTCTCATTTAAGACCGGTGATGTTGTGGAGCCTTCAAGCTGGGATATGGTATTTGCTACAACCCCTGAATACTCCACAGAACTGCAAACAAATTTCTACATGCCAACTATCCTGTTCAATGGGAGTGCTGGAGTGAAAGTTGGTATCATAGATGATATGGAGGCTGCAAATATTACCGAAGTTCCTGCAGACATTAATTGGATAAGCGATAGTAGTGCCGAACACCCATTTGGCAATGGCGGCAGCCACCCGGTATTGGTCTATCATCCTGAACCGCCCTACAACCACAAGGTTATCGTTGAGGAACCCACGCTGATCTATATCATTGACACGCCTTCAGGACAGTACATGCTTCGATTTGACGATTATAGTTCAGGGATCGTGGTTTATTCCTACGCAGCAATCTAGTATAAAGATCTCTCTCTGAGGTGCCTGTCAGATTTTGATGGGCACCTCATTAACCTGGAAAGAAAATTATGAATCAGAATGCCCTTCACTATTTACCCATATTTACCACATTACTATCAGTGGTATTTGCCTATGTCATACTGAATAGAGCAAAAAGTAGAAATAATGCCCCCCATCTATTGTGGTGGGGAACGGGTGTCATCTTATACGGTTTAGGTACGTTCACCGAGAGCTGGATCACATTATTGGGTTGGAACCCTGTAATTTTTAAAACCTGGTATATTGCTGGTGCGCTGTTCGGCGGAGCGCCGCTGGCGCAGGGGACGATCTGGTTTCTATTACGACCCAGGACTGCCAAAATATTGACGATCATCTTTCTTGTGTTTGCCTCTGTGGCTACTGTGTTCATCATAGCTAGTCCTATTAATTATGAAATTGTGGAAAAGCACTTACCCAATGGCGACGTCTTTGTATGGCAGTGGGTACGCTTATTCAGTCCATTCATTAATACCTATGCGTTGATCTTCCTGGTTGGAGGCGCCATTCTATCTGCCTATCGATTTGCCAGGGTCTTCAGGAAAAGCGAAAATCTAATAGCCCTGGATAGATTTATGGGCAATGTCCTGATCGCTATTGGTGCACTTTTACCTGGCTTGGGTGGAATTGCAAGCCGCATGGGTGAGACTCAATGGCTATATTTAGGGGAACTGATTGGTATTGTACTTATTTGGATTGGTTTTCACCTCAATATCCGCCGGAGGGATCAACAACAACTGCAGTCGTAGAAAGACGCATCATGGGAAGTTAGTGACGAGGGTGAGTTCCATTCATTAGCTTAGGTAATCCACGGTACTTGCATAGTGATCTGTCATTATTAACTCGATCAATTTTTAAGTCTTGTGACAATTCTTAGCAGGTTCATGAGCGTGAATGACTTATGTGCTCAACCGGCACAGCTTAATAAGAACCGGTATGCAGGTAAAGGTCAATTCCCGGGTACAGCTCCAACGTCTTTGCAGCTGTAAGTGAACTGTGCCAATTACCGCTGATGTACGCAATTCCTACAAGTACAACAAAAGTTGCCGCGACCGTGATTCCCAGGAAACGCGTTGGGATCCTGCGTTTGGTGGGGAAATTGACAACTTCC
This sequence comes from Fidelibacterota bacterium, assembly GCA_021734255.1. Classification (GTDB taxonomy): domain Bacteria; phylum Fidelibacterota; class UBA8477; order UBA8477; family JABMPR01; genus JABMPR01. Next base: position 17,199 of record JAIPJM010000036.1, read on the forward strand.
AGGGTGTCCTTCACGGGACAGGTGTCAACGCATTGATAACAGCTGGTGCACTCATCCGACCGAACCGTTTTCACCTGGTCGACCAGAATACGGGCCGGGCATACCTTTGTGCATTTGCCGCAATCGATACAGGATTGTGCATTCCGTTTGATCTTAAACGGTGAAACCAGACCAATGACACCCATTAAGGCGCCATATGGACAGAGGTAGCGACACCAGAAATAGGGTATCACCAACGAAAAGACCAGCAGTCCTATAGTAACATAGGCAGCAAAGGGTGATATCTGGGCGAAGAAGCGGTACATCTTGATGTCAGCGACGGCATGGTAGGGGCTATTCAGATAGTGACCAAGTTCTATGGCCCCCATGGGAATGATAGCCAGCAGAAAGAATCCTAAAAGCAGATACTTCAAACTGCGAAGGGGATAATCCAACCAGCGGGGGAGTGACAGAACGCTGTTGAACAGTCGGCGATGCAGCTTCTCGAGCATTTCTGACAGCAATCCGAAGGGACATACCCAGCTGCAGAATGATTTTCCGGCAATAAAGCTCATCAAGACGAACGCAATGAATAGGAAGAGACCCGCCGGGTGTACTGCGTGTACGTCACCTGTCTGAATCAGGAATGACAGGCTCATGATGGAGGCGATGGGCAGAAAGCCGCTTGCGCCCGGAGGACGCCGGGGGGTATCACCGATGCCACCACTGTCAAGCCAGGCGACATATTGAATAAATTGCATACCGATAAAGAGGATCAGGACTAGAAAAACAAGTTGGACGATTGACCTGAGTTTCTGTGAAGAGGGGCTTGTATTCTTGTCGATCATGGCGGCAATATAAACGGAAAAACATAATCGGACAAGAAAGTCCGAATAGACTTGCATCAAAAAGTTCAATCCCTATTTTCCGTAGAAGGAATGAAATGACGGTACTCTTTTCAAGGAAATGTGAATACGCGCTGCAAGGGCTGCTCTACCTGGCGAAACACCGGGATTCAGGACCGATATCTGCAGATTTGATCGCAGGTGAACTGGGCATGTCACGAGAATTTATCTCCAAGACACTACAAAGCCTGGTAAAAGAGGGAGTCGTTATAAGTCAACGAGGTAAAGCTGGCGGTTTCAGTTTGCAAAAAGCACCTGAAAAAATATCTTTACTAGATATTGTACTTATCATTGACGGAGATGAAGTGTTTCAGGGTTGTGTTCTAGGATTACCAGCGTGTGGTTCTGAGGAGCCTTGCCCGGTACATGATACCTGGGGACCCCTCAGGGAACAGACCAGAGAAATGCTAGCGACGACAAGTCTTGCCTCGATCGAAAGCACACAGAAGTTGATAGGAATAGAGGAGCATGAAAATGCCTAGTTTAAATCGCATACATGGTCATGCCGTCATGGAGATGATGGTGGCCTCAGATAAAGACTATACGCATGATACCTTGAAGGAAGATATACTGACCCGATTCGGACCTGATACCCGGTTTTTTACCTGCTCAGCAGAGGGGATGACTGCCGATGAACTGATCACCTTCCTTGAGCAAAAAGGCAAGTTCGTGAATCAGGGGGCTGGGTTTTCTACACTCAAGGAGAAGATCTGCAACCATTGATCCACTCACGGAATTAGAAGGTCAACATGACTCGCACCGCTTTAATCCTGGTAGTTCTGCTTGCTGTCATCCTGGGGATGGGTTCCTTCACTTTTAAGTATGGAAAAGGCTTATCCTACTTTAGTACCGACCCTGAAGCCTGTCAAAATTGTCATATCATGCGACCGCAGTTTGATTCCTGGCAAAAAGCAAGTCACCACACAGCAGCAACGTGTGTGGATTGCCATTTGCCGCATGATTTTATCGGAAAATACCTGGCGAAGGCTGAGAACGGATACAACCATTCCAAGGCTTTCACGCTGCAAAACTTTCATGAGCCCATCATGATCACGCCCAAGAACAGCCGAATACTCCAGGAAAATTGTGTAGCATGTCATCAACCCATGATCGCCAATATCCAGGATCAGGCCCATGCCGATACAGAGGGAATGTCGTGTGTCCATTGCCATGTCAGTGTCGGACATGGGGAAAGAGCGGGTCTGGGTGGACCCTTGCTGGCCGACGAATACAAGGAGATAGAAAATGACTGATTTATTAAAATCTAAACCAGTTCTGATAGGTACATTCATTGTTGCAGTGGGACTCACAGCGGGCATTACAGCTTTGCTGGTTAATATGGTGGAGCGGAAGACAGAAGCGGCCCAACGCTATGCACGTGTTGTAGAGGTAAGTGAAAACGATACCGATCCCTCACTGTGGAAGGCAAACTGGCCACGCCAGTATGATGGGTATATGAAAACCTCACTGCCAACCCGGACCCGCTTTGGTGGACATGGCGGCAGCGAGGCACTCCCTGAGGAAAAGATAGACAGAGACCCCTGGTTAAAGCGGATGTTCCTGGGCTATGCCTTTTCCATTGATTATCGTGATCGCAGGGGACATGCCTATATGCTGGAGGATCAACTGCAGACCAAACGCCAGACCAAGCCGCAATCAGGATCATGCCTCCATTGTCATGCCTCAATTATGCCACTTTACAGGGAGTTGGGGAACGGAGATGCCATGAAGGGTTTTGAAACAACAAATACCTACTCCTACCAGGACCTATACCAGAAGTTGGAAGAGAGTGGACATGCTCATCCTGTGTCCTGTGTTGACTGTCATTCTCCTGAAACCATGGAAATCCGCGTCACGCGTCCCGGGTTCATTCAGGGGATACAGAGCCTGGCCGAATCCGACGTCAGTGTGCCTCATTTACCATCCATTGAGTTGTGGCGCAATGGCCCTCGTGACAAAGCCTACAATCCAAACGCAGATGCAAGCCGTGGAGAAATGCGCTCCTACGTTTGTGGACAGTGCCACGTTGAATACTACTGTGGCAGCAACATGACATTAACCTTCCCCTGGGGCAACGGTTTAAAGGTCGAGCAGGTGGAGCAATTCTGGGATGAGACGACTTTCCCAGACGGTAAACCATTCTATGATTTCACCCACGCCGAATCAGGAGCCAAGGTATTAAAAGCCCAGCATCCCGAATTTGAACTCTGGAGTCAGGGTGTCCATGCCCGCAGTGGTGTCTCCTGTGCAGATTGCCACATGCCGTATATGCGGGACGGGGCCAGTAAGATCTCAGATCACTGGGTTCGCAGTCCCTTACTCAACATAAACCGAGCCTGTCAAACCTGTCATCGATTCTCAGAGGATGAGATCAAACAGCGGGTAGATAGGATTCAGGAAACCAATTTTGATCTCCTGCAACGAGCAGGAACAGCCCTTATGGGTCAACTGGATGCGATTGCAGCGGCGAAAGCCAGAGGTGCCTCTGAAGCAGATCTTATGGAATCACTGGAGATGCAGCGTAAGGCGCAGTGGCGCCTGGATTTCATCGCTGCCGAAAACTCCATGGGCTTTCATGCACCCCAGGAAGCTGCCCGTATCCTGGGTGAAGCGATTGATTTTGCTCACCAGGGGAGCCTGTTGGCAACCCAATGGAATCGCTAATCAGATTTATAGGTCAGAAGAAGAGCATGGAGCGGCATGTTCACTAACGCCCGTTTATTTATAAAAACTGCCTTCATTTTCTTCATCATTGGCATCCTGTCAGGCTTATATCTATATGGCGCCAAGGCTTTTCAGTGGCCAGTTCCGTATACGCTTGTGAGTGCACACACCCATGTTCTGCTGATGGGTGGAGTTTACATGATGATCCTGGGTGTAGCAGTCTGGTTTTTTCCACGTCCGCCCAAGGATGACCAAAAATATAATCCTGTCCTTGTTCTATGGTTTTATTGGATATTTACCGGAGCCACAGGGGGTCGTTTTGTCATTGAAATCATACAGGGGATCTATAAAAACCCAATCTGGATTACTGCCGGATTTTTAAGCGCAGTGTTGCAGGTAATTGCCTCCGTTGGTCTGGTGTATTCAGTGTGGGGGCGGATCCGCGCTGTTGGCAGTAAGATACGCGAGTCTAAAGGGGAAAGATTCTAATTATAACTGAATCTAGAGCCCAAAGGGGATTCCTCTCATGAGACAAGAAAGCCCATTAAAAAAAGAGTCGATCAGTGTCGAAAGTTGTTCATACGATCATCGCTTGAATATTCTTCACGGGCTTCCGTTTTACAGCATGTTGGACCATCATTCGCTGCAGGCGATAAATTCAAGCTATAGCGAACATGGCTATCAGCCAGGTGAGACTATTTACCTCTCCGGCAAGAAGTCCACGCGCTTCTATGTGATTGCAATAGGTAAAGTTAAATTGCTTGAACACACTTCCTCAGGACATAATGTATTGTTGGATATACTTGGACCAGGTGAGTTTTTGGGAGGCTCCTGGACAGAAGATCAGACGACACACTTCCATTCTGAAACAGCCATAGCACTTACGCAATGCTGCATACTGGAAATAGACAGGTCTGACTTTAAAGATATTGCCTCAAAGCATGCCGCAGTTGCCATGAAATTTCTTGAGATCCTGGAATCGCGGATGCGCATGCTTCAAACCCGGGTTAAAATGCAAGCAACGGCATCAGTCGAGCGCAGACTGGCCTTCACCATCTATAAATTTGCAGACAAGCTTGGCAAGCCGACAAAAAATGGAGTCTTGATACAATTCCCATTCTCAAGAGCCGATCTCGCCGAATTTTCAGGGACAACACCGGAAACTGCAAGCCGTATTGTGAGTCAATTTAAGAAAAAGGGCCTTCTTGAAACTGGCAGACAATGGATGACGGTTAAGGACGTCCTGCGATTAAGCGCTATCGCAGAAATTGATGAGTAGAGACTTCAGCTCTATCAGGATACATCGACCACTAAAAATGTTTTTTAAATGCTTCAAAAAAAATTGCAGTAAACTAAGCTGGATCATGGTTCTGTGGGTTCCTTTCGGGTATAATCCCCCTGTAAAAAAAAGAAAGGAACACGAAATGAAGCTCAACAAACTTACTACCCTGTTAATTATGATGGTTTGGCTGCTCCCTATGTCCAGTCCCCTGATGGCACACTGTGACAGCATGGATGGACCCATCATCACAGAAGCGAAGGTAGCTATTGCTACAAACGATCTTAGTCTGGTCTTAAAATGGGTAAGCTCAGATCAAGAACATGAGCTGCGGACTGCTTTTGATCAAACCCTGAAGGTTAGGACACTGAGTCCGCAAGCTGCAGATCTGGCTGACCGCTTTTTCTTTGAAACGCTGATCAGGTTGCATAGAGAAACAGAGGGAGCGCCTTACACCGGCTTGAAGCCTGCAGGACAGATAGGGCCAGCTGTTGGACTTGCTGATAAAGCACTGGAATCCGGACGTGTTGCTCATCTTTCCAACAAAATTAGTAAAGCCGTGAAGCATGAGATTGAATCAAGACATGAAATCGCACTCAAGAAACAGAAGTCAGCTACACAGAGTGTTGCAGCTGGTCGAGAATATGTGGAAGCCTATGTCGGCTATGTCCATTTTGTAGAAGCTGTCCACAATATGATGTCAGCTGAACACGGCAGCCACAATAAGCATGACAAGCACTGAGCGATAACACATTAACAGCAAAAAACAGTAAAAGAGAGCATTATGAATGATAATAATAAACCTTTTGAACTTAATGAACTGATCAACTTTCAGGATAAGGCTATCGTGAGTAGCACACTCCTTAAGAAAAAAACGGGTACCATAACCCTGTTCGCCTTTGCCGAAGGTCAGGCGCTGAGTGAACACACCGCGCCCTTTGATGCCCTGGTCCAGATCCTGGATGGTCAGATGGAGATCACCATCGGAGGAGACCCTCAGGTGGTTAAAGCAGGGCAGGGGATCATTCTACCGGCCAATATTCCCCATGCGCTACGAGCAGTAGAGAACGCAAAGATGCTGCTGACCATGATCAAATCTGATAACGAATAGCCAGTTCCACCAGAACCTCAGTTTACTAAACAGCCCACCATTTGGCGGGCTGTTCTGCTATAATGGTCTGATGGCCATTTGAGGGACTGTGCCTGGTATAAAAAAGTGGCTGTTACTTTCTATTAGGAAGTACTTCCGGTTAGTTGTATCCAAGTTTCTGTGATTTAGTTTCATTTGTTTTCTTCTGAGTTCTTTTCCGTACATTTTAAGTCAGGATGATACTCATAAACAAGCTCTCTATACTGAAGAATGGTA
>JAIPJM010000037.1 GCA_021734255.1 Fidelibacterota bacterium
CAAGCTGATAACCCAAGACAACAGGAACTAGAGTGGGCTAAATGAGGGGATTAAAATCAGAAAATGGAATAATCTGTCCTAAATCGTTGATCTAGACAGGGTATACCATCAGTTTTGAAACGTTTTGGACAGCAATGCTTGCCCAAGACCAATTTTGTGAAATTTTGGCCCCCTTTACCTTTTGCGACGTATATTGGAGGAATCTAGATTATGCATATAATAACTCAGACGTCTATCTGAAAAAGCCATAGCGAGAGGAGTTAAATGAAAGTTGCCTACTTGGATGGAATTCGCTTCTACCGTGTGATGTATGCAGGGATCCAAAACCTCCTGGATGATCAGGAGTATTTGAATAAGATCAATGTGTTCCCTGTACCTGATGGCGATACCGGTACGAATATGGCTTTTACCTTAATGGGTATCATTGAGCATATTCGGTCCCGGGGTCATCTGAGTCTCAATAAATTGAGTCATGAGATCGCAGATGCAGCGCTTGATAATGCCCGGGGTAATTCTGGTGTTATTCTCGCTCAATTTTTTCAAGGACTAAGTGAAGGTCTTGAGCCGTACAAAGAAGTGAACACCATTCAGTTCGCATCAGCCACAAAAGTAGCCGTTGATGAAGCCTATACTGCCTTGATGAATCCCAGAGAAGGGACCATTCTCTCAGTACTGAGAGCCTGGAGCAACAGTTTGATCGAATCGGCGGAAAGGGTGGCTGATTTTGAGATTTTGTTCAGCACCGCTAAGGATCGTTCCCAGGAGGCTCTGGATAGAACACCGGAACAATTGAAAGTTTTGAAAGATGCCGGAGTCGTTGACGCTGCTGGGCAAGGATTTCTGAGTATGCTTCAGGGAATAAGCAATTTTATCGAGACCGGAAATATTCGAAAACTCCCAGCGATCAAATCCGATTTCTCGTCCAACGCGCTGCAGATGACAGAGCAGGACATGGAAAATATGGATTTCCCATTCTGCACGGAATGTATTGTCGTTGCGCCAAAAATTATCCGAGAGGATCTCAATAAGTATCTCAGAGTTAGAGGTGACAGTATTGTCATCGCCGGATCAAAAACCAGAGCAAAGATTCACATCCATACCGACGACCCGGGCGACCTATTCTCCGGGCTGGAACAATTTGGTGAGGTTACTCAGCAAAAGGTTGATGATATGCGGGAGCAGGGCAAGAGTATCAAGGCTGAAGAGAAAGTGGCCCTGGTGGTGGATTCCACCTGTGATATTCCTGTGGAGATCCTGGACCAGCATCATATCCACGTGGTGCCCGTGCGTCTAAATTTTGGCAAAGAACAATTTATTGATCGTGTCACTATTTCGAATGACGAATTTTATAAGCGACTCATGGAGAGTAAAGAACATCCTCAGACCTCCCAGCCACCCCCTGCGGATTTTAGTCGGATGTATCAGTTTCTTGCTTCGCATTATGAATCTGTGATATCCCTTCATTTACCAAAAGTCCTCAGTGGGACCTATCAAAATGCCGCTAAAGGCCTGGAAGGGGTCAAATTCAAGGGAAACAAGGTATTGCTTGATTCTCTGTCCATTTCTGCAGGTACCGGGATCACCGCTCTAGAGATCGCAGATGCCATTGAGGCAGATGCGGATTTTGAAACGATCCGTGAGATCGCTGAAAGAACCATAAAGAATACAAAAATATTCATCGGCTTAAAAAGTCTGGATTCAATTCTTAAAGGAGGACGTCTGAGTCTCAATAAAAAGCGGATCATCGACCTCCTCCAATTGAATCTGGTCCTTAGTATTACAGAGGAGGGCTATTTAAAACCGAAGGGTGCAACCTTTGGCCGGAAAAACCCTTATGACAAATTGCTGAAATTCATTCTGAAAAAGGTTGAGGACAGGCCAGTCAAACGCATCGGTATTGTGCATGCCATGATCCCTGAAATAGCAGATTCCTATAAGAAGGTCCTGGAGGAGCGTTTCCCAGGTGCTTTTGTTTTCATTGCACAGATCTGTCCGGCTCTTGGTGTGCATGGAGGCATTGGAGCGGCTGGAGTCGCCATTCAGTACGGGGGTGAGGGAGAATGATATACTCCATAAATAAGGAATATTGAAATGATTGAACTACTTATTCTAATATTAGTATCCTATGTAATAGGCTCAACGCCAACCAGCATTATTGTATCTCGGGCTGTCTTCAAGACTGATGTTCGTGAACATGGATCTGGCAATGCTGGGGCTACAAATATTTTCCGTACCTTTGGTTGGAAACCGGCTCTTTTCGTGACCCTTGTCGATGTTTTCAAGGGGTGGTTACCAGCCTTCGTAGCAGGTCACTTGCAATCGGATAGTATACTTTTCGCAAATAACCCTGACCTGCTCATGATCCTGGCTGGTTTTGCTGCAGTACTCGGTCATACCTACACCGTCTTCGCAGGCTTTAAAGGTGGTAAAGGTGTGGGTACGGCAGCGGGGATGCTCATCGCACTTTTTCCACTGGCAGTACCGATCTGTCTGCTGGTTTTTATCATCACCCTGATAACGACAGGCATTGTATCATTGGGAAGCATGCTGGCTGCCACGGCACTTCCGATCTCCCTTTTTATACTGGAAGGCTACCTGCCTGACATGCAAATATCAGTCACGCTGAGAATATTTGCGCTACTCATTCCCCTGTTCATCATTTTCACGCACCGTTCAAATATTACACGAATGAGGGAGGGTACTGAGAACCGATTTGAAAAGGCCCGGATATTTAGAAAGAAAGATATTTGATACTGGAAACTGGAAACTAGATACTGGAAACTGGAAACTGGAAACTGGAAACTGGAAATTTGGGATTAATACACGCAGCCATATGATGAGCAACCCTTAATCTATCACTGTGATCTCTGCGTCTGCTGTGGTTAAGGGCTCGAGTGCCTCTATTTACCCCAAAAATCTTTCATCTTCTTTTTAACAGCTTCAATTTTCTCTATATCTGCTTTTGCCTCTGAGGAAAAAGAGCCATTGGGCTCTACTTCAAGTGCTTTGTAGTATTCTTCGAGGGCCGCATCATAGTCAGATCGATTATTCTTATATCTGGCTTGACCCATGAGGAAATATGGCAGACCTGATTCTGGGTTCAGATTAGCTGCATCATGGTAATCAGCGACGGCATCCCAAAGACCCTTATGGGATCCCTGGTCATATTTTGTCTTACCCTGCAGGATCAGTCTACAAAACTTGTCTTCATCGGAACCTGGATCCAGATTGGTGATCGCTTCTCCAGCAACCAGGGCATCATCCCAACGTTGAGCTCCCATGACCCACAGTGCTCGTTCATACCAGAGACCAACTGCGAGGGATTGCAGGGAGTCGGCATCATAACCAGCCTCTAGCGCGTTTAAATAATATTTAGCTGCAGTGGCTCGTTTCCCGGACCTGAATGCTGATTCGTACGCCAGGCGATACACCTTCGCATTGGCTTTCTGCTCGTTAATGATCGACTCATAGTGCGCCAAGGCACCTGTGTGATCGCCGGATTCCGATAGCTTAATGCCTGGTCTCACATCGGGACCGATCAAACCTGCACAGGATATGATTGAGAAAACCAAAGCCCAAGCTACTAGCGATCTTGATTTCTTCAAGGATTGCATATTCCTACCTCTTAATCGTTTATTAAACAAAAACGAGGAAATGAATCCTCGCTTTTTCTTCATCATATATGCTTAAATTTTAATACCAGGTCAGCCTTGCCATGAAGGCTCCACCGTTCATCTCACCCTTATACAGTTTGATGGCATCAGCCGCATCTGCGGTTGCAGCGATGGATTCTTCGTCTTTATATTGTATTTTGACCACGACACTGACCCTGTCAATCTCAGCATCTGTTTTATAGATTGCAGCTCCACTGGCAGCAAATCCAATTTTCATGGCTTCATCGAAGCGATTCCGACCGGATTTGATAATGACCAGAAGCTGAAGGACAGTTTCGCCACCCTCCTGGTAGGTCTTCAGTTGAAAATCAGCAAAGTCTACTTCAAATCTATATTTTTTAAAGACCTTTTGTGCTTCTTTGTACATCGCCGAACTCGACTGAGCAAAGCTGAATGAGCCCAGAAGCACCAGACCTAGTAACATTATTAATATTTTTCTTATCTGCACCGGCTTTCCTCCAATTCAAATATTACTACGATTCATCAATATACGTTTTGTGCGCTGTGAATCAAGCCCTATGGAATACTACAATGCCAAAATTCAAGCAAGCGGGGAGATCAGTGATCCATTGACGATGATTTGTTTGGCCCTGTTGATGCCGTAGAAATATGGTAGTTGCCGATGATTTTCCAGATCCCAGACAACAGCATCTGCTGAAAAACCGGGGTAGATAGCCCCCAGATGGGCTTCCGCTCCTAAGGACTTTGCCGAACTGTATGTTACTCCCTGCAAGGCTTCCAGGGGTGTCATTTTTAAGTAAATGACTGCCAGGGTCATTACAAAGGGTAGCGAGAAGCTCATATTGCTCCCCGGGTTGAAATCGGAAGCCAGCGCTACGGTCACACCTGCGTCGATCAGCTTTCTGGCTGGTGCCCAGGTATTGCTGCCGAGAAAGAAGGTTGTACCTGGTAATAGGGTTGCCACTGTATGGGAACCTGCCATGTCCTTGATCCCCTGGTCTGAAATTGCCATCAAGTGATCGGCAGAAAGGGCGTTCAGTTTGACGGCGAGTTCGGCCCCGCCGATTGAGACGAATTCATCAGCGTGAAAGCGGAGCCCCATTCCCTGTTCTTTTGCTGCAGAAAGGATCAATTCTGTTTCCTCAGGAGTAAACACACCGGCTTCGCAGAAAACATCACAGAAATCAGCCAGATCCTCTTGTACAACACGGGGGATCATCTCTTTAACGAGAAGATCGACATATGCGGTGCGATCCTCCCTGTATTCATCAGGGATCTCATGTGCTCCAAGGAAAGTTGAAAATGTTCGGATGGGTAGTTGAGCCGCTGCAGCTTTGATCGCTCGGAGAGATTTGATCTCGGCCTCGGTTTCCAATCCATAACCGCTTTTACATTCAAGCGTTGTGGTTCCATGTTCGAGCATCAGCCTCAGGCGATCTTTTATCAGGTTGCTGAGGTCAGATTGTGATATCTCTCTTAGGGCTCGTACCGACTGCCTGATTCCGCCGCCAGCTGCAGCTATTTCCTGGTAACTCTTACCCTGAGCTCGCAGGACAAATTCATCTTCACGGGTGGTAGCAAATGCCGGATGGGTATGTGAGTCGATGAGCCCGGGCGTGAGTAGTTTCTGCTCAGCATCGAGGAATCCATCAGCGGTGTAATGCTTTGCCACATGCTCTTGAAAAGTGCCATTTTCAATGAGCCAGGTTCCCCCCTGGTGGACTTCCATTGTCTGTTTACCCGGGTCCCAGGAGACCCATTGTCCAAGATTCGTGATTCCCTTTATTGGTTTTAGATGCATCCGGGTCTTCAGCCATTGATCATGGGTAATTTCACACCCCGTTCGTTGGCTACCTCTATTGCACGTTCATATCCTGCATCAGCATGCCGGGCGACGCCCATCCCTGGATCGGTTGTGAGCACCCTTTGAAGTCGTTCATCCATTTCCTTGGAGCCATCCGCGAGGATGACCATACCCGCATGAATGGCATATCCCATTCCAACTCCACCACCGTGATGAACAGATACCCAACTTGCACCACCAACTGCATTTATCATGGCATTCAGGATGGGCCAGTCTGCCACGGCGTCAGATCCGTCTTTCATAGCTTCTGTTTCCCGATTTGGTGAAGCCACTGAACCGCTGTCCAGGTGATCACGACCAATAACCAGAGGTGCTGAGATCTCGCCCTTGCGTACCAATTCGTTCATTGCCAGCCCCAACTTGGCCCGTTCACCATAACCTAGCCAGCAGATGCGACTCGGCAGCCCTTGAAATTCAACCTGATCGTGGGCCATGTTGATCCAGCGGATGAGGGCTTCATCTTCTGGGAATAGCGCTTTGACCAATTCATCCGTACGGTGAATATCCTTTGGGTCTCCAGATAGCGCGACCCAGCGAAAAGGCCCCTTCCCTTCACAGAATAGAGGGCGGATATAGGCCGGGACAAAGCCAGGAAAGTCGAATGCATTCCTGACTCCAGCCTTTTCAGCCTGCGCCCGTATATTGTTGCCATAATCAAATACAATGGATCCGGCTTTTTTGAAGGCGAGCATAGCTTCGACGTGTCTGGCCATGGAGCGGTAGCTCATTTCAACATATTTTGCTGGATCTGATTCCCGCAGGATATTGGCATCCGCGAAACTCAGACCATGGGGGTAGTAGCCTCTCAACTCATCATGGGCAGAGGTCTGGTCGGTTACCACATCAGGAATAAAGCCACGTGAGATGAGTTCAGGAAGAATATCAGCAGCATTGGCTTCCAGGCCAACACTGAGAGGTTTTTGCGCCTCCTTTGCCTCGTTTATCCAGAGAAGCGCTTCTGCCAGACTTTGTGTTGCTTTGTTCAGGTAGCGTGTCTCAAGTCGGCGATTGATCCTCGCAGGATCGATCTCGATTACCAGGGCTATGCCATTGTTCATGGTTACCGATAGTGGTTGAGCACCACCCATGCCTCCCAGGCCAGCGGTAACAACCACCTTCCCTCGTAGATCACCATCAAAGTGCTGCCTGGCAAGGGATGCTAACGTTTCGTATGTACCTTGTAGTATCCCCTGTGTTCCAATGTAGATCCAACTGCCGGCGGTCATCTGACCAAACATCATCAACCCTTTTTTATCCAATTCATTGAAGTGTTCCCAAGTTGCCCATTTGGGAACCAACATAGAATTGCTTATGAGCACTCTGGGGGCTTGTTCATGTGATTTGAATACTGCGACGGGCTTACCGGATTGGATCATCAATGTTTCATCATTCTCCAGCTCCTGCAACGCTTTTAGAATGGCATCAAATGATTCCCAATTCCGGGCGGCTTTACCATACCCGCCATAAACAATGAGTTCTTCAGGCTTCTCGGCAACATCTGGATGGAGGTTATGCTGAATCATTCTAAAGGCAGCTTCCTGGTGCCAACCCTTACAATGAAGTGTATTTCCCATCGGCGGTTTAACCGTTCGGCTCATAGAACCTCCTATTTTCTTAAATTGCGGTGGATCTGGTCAAAATATCTGGGGTTTTTCTCATATGTATCGTAGGAGAATATAACCAAATTATTGAATCCTGCATTCCTTGCATAGTGAATTTTTGAACCGGACGTGGAACTATCTTGATTGTAGGTGGCAATCCCCATATAAATACGATCCAGGGGGAGACGTTCATTCTTCATCATCGACATGCTATGAGTAAAATTGTTTGCCGGAACCGCATAGTTCATCGGTACGACAAAATCCATACTTCCGCTACTTAGCCAGGCTGGCCAATCCTGAAAGAACCGTTTCCTCGCAACTTCGGGATTGGGCTTAACAGCTGCGGATAATTTGACTGCTGGGTTGATCTGATGGATGCTATTGGAAATTCGCTGAATATAACGGGAGAGCTCAGCACGTCTGAATTCATTCCAGTATATCCAGTATTTCTCTTTTTCCTCAGGATTCAAGCGATACCAGTACGACCCATTGCCATTACCCAGTGTAATTGGATCGACATTATAGGTCATCAAAAACTTTTTCCGACCATCCCGGTTGTAGCCATAGTTTCGATCCTGGAAGCGGACATAGTCCAAGTGGACACCATCCACCTGATAACTGGCAACGATCTCGTTGATCACCTGGAGCAGATGGTTGTTCACCTGATCGTTCATTGGTGAAAGGTAGACACCTTCCCGGCCATTTCTGCCATTCTGAGATACAAACTCAAGATCACTTTTACCCGAACTATTCACTTCCACCCAATGCGGATATTTATTAACGATATGCTCAGGGTTTCTGGGGAGTTTTCGGGCCGACCAGGAGAGATACATATTCACCCAGGCGTGTATCCTGATTCCCTTAGCGTGCGCCAGCGGGATAATATCTTTCAGTGGATCGTAAGCATTCTTTGGTAGCAGGTGAGCTCGGGGAACAATGCTACTGTTGTAATAGGCATCTCCCCTGCCCCTGACCTGTACAAAAAGATCAGTATAGCCATTCACACTGGCAAAGGTTATCAGGCGTCTGACTTTCTCAGGAGATGTTATGGAGTGTCTTACAACCCAGATGCCCTGCACATCCTGTGCGATCAGGCTCTGGGTAAAGCTAATAAGAATCAAAAAGGCAGGGATTAACCCTGCCTTAAAGAATTTCGTATTCATCAAATTCTCAATTTGAAATTGATCGATCAGGATTTCTCAGCTTCAGTCTCAGCTTCCTCAGTTTCAGGAGCTTCTGCTTCGGCAGGTTTGTCTGCGTCTTCAGCACTTGCCTCAGGTTTTTTCTCAGGCGCTTCTTCAACTTCTTCGACAGCTTCTTCCTTGGCCTCTTCTACGACTTCCGCTTCTTCAACGACTTCCGCTTCTTCGATAGCTTTGGGAGCAGCGACCTGCTTCTTCTCCTTCGCAGGAGATTTTGCAGCAACATCCCCTGAAGGATCAAAGTCTACCAGTGAGAGCAAAGAAACAGCAGCAGCATCGTTCTTGCGCTGGCCCAGCTTGATGATCCTGGTGTAGCCACCCTCACGATTTGCGTACTGGGGTGCAATTTCCTCAAATAGAATTTTAACAATATCCTTCTGAGGAATCACCTTTAACACCATTCGACGAGAATGGAGATCCCCTTTCTTAGCCTTGGTGATCAGTGCTTCGGCAAAACGACGAGCTTCTAAAGCCTTAGGATGCGTTGTCCGGATCTGCTTGTGGAGGAACAAGTTCGCCGCCATATTGGCTAACATTGCCTTACGGTGACTGGCTGTCCTTCCTAGTTTTCTACCATCTTTTCTATGTCGCATTCTTTTAATCCAGCCTATTCTTCTGCCATATATTTATCAATGTCCATCCCAAAATGCAGACCGAGCTCGGCAAGCTTGTCATTTAACTCAGTAAGTGACTTGCGGCCAAAGTTCTTGTAGCGCAACATCTCTTGCTCTTCCTTGCTAACCAGATCAGCGATGTTCTTGATCTCAGCAGCCTGGAGGCAATTATAGGAACGAACAGATAATTCAAGTTCATCGATACTTCTTTTAAGTTCATTGCGAATGCGGAGAACTTCCTCATCGATCTCAGATTCCGGCTCAGTGATCAACTTGATATCTTCTGTTACGAAGATACGAACATGGTCGATGAGCATCTTTGCTGCATAGTTCACAGCTTCCTGAGGAGGAATACTTCCATCCGTTTCGACGGTAAGCTCCAACATCTCCAGATCTTCATCTTCTGCACCCTGAAGCTGTATAACTTCATGAGTAGCACGGACAACAGGGGAAAATATGCTGTCAATGAAGATCGTTCCAATGGGATAATCGGGTAACTTGTTCTGATCAGCCGGCACGTAACCGCGACCACGTTGAATACGGAGTTCAATACTCAATTCAGCGGAGTCATTCAGTGTGGCGATATGGTGATCAGGGTTCAGGATCTCAAACTGATCCTCACCGTTGTTAATATCTTTAGCGGTGAAGTTGTGAGGTCCTTTCAGGGTCAATTGAACCTTATCGGGATTGGATTCAAGCAGCTTAAATCTTACACCTTTCAGATTCAGAACGATGTCGGTAACATCTTCTTTGACACCTTCAATAGTGGCGAACTCATGGAGAACGTTGTCCATGCGAACGCTGGTGATAGCTGCACCGGGCATGGAGGAGAGCAATACACGTCTGAGTGCATTACCAATTGTAATTCCATATCCTCTTTCAAGTGGTCCAACAACGAATGTCTGATGACTGTCTGTGCTGCCATCCTTGATCTTAAATGACGTGGGTATGTGAAAGTTAGGCATGGTATCCTTTCTTCACTTTTACTTGGAATACAACTCAACTACGAGCTGCTCATTATATTCATCATGAACTTGGTCACGGGCTGGTTCTTCAACATAGATGCCTTCCATGTTGGCTTTGTCCAGCTTTAACCACGGGTAACTGCCTTCACCCTGTACACGACGCATAGCGTCATGAATGAATTCCAGCTTCTTACTCTTCTCGCGAACTTTGATCATATCACCAGGCTTCATCTGATAGCTGGGGATATTGACCTTTCTGTTGTTCACAAGAAAATGACCATGGGTTACCAACTGCCTTGCCTGGCGTCGGGTACGGGCAAATCCAAGACGGTAGACCGTATTATCCAGACGACTTTCAAGCATGACAACCAGGTTATGACCGGTGATACCTACTTGTTTATTGGCCTTCTTGAAATAGTTACGAAACTGTTTCTCAAGAACACCATACAGGTATTTCATTTTCTGCTTCTCTTTCAGCTGCAAGCCATATTCTGAAGGCCTGCGCCGATAACTTGGACCGTGTTGTCCAGGCGGATAGTTCTTGGTCGGTGATGCAAATTTCGGAGACTCGAAAGCCTGAAACTCCAATCGACGACAGATCTTCCCGCGTGGTCCTTTAAAACGTGCCATATTCTATAATTCCTTAAACGCGACGTTTCTTAGACGGACGACACCCATTATGTGGAATAGGTGTGATGTCTTTGATTGCTGTTATCTCAAGCCCTAGAGCTGCAATGGAGCGAATCGCTGATTCTCGACCACCGCCAGGACCTTTAACGCGGATCTCTGCACGCTGCAGTCCAGCATCCATGGCTTCTTTACCAACCTTTTCCGCGGCCAGCGAGGCTGCATAAGGAGTGTTCTTGCGTGAGCCTTTCAGCCCTGCAACTCCTGCGCTCGCCCATGTGATAACATTTCCGTTACGATCAGTTATACTGATAATTGTATTATTAAAGGTAGCCTTGATATGGACAATGCCCTCAGGCTCTACTTTAAGTTTTCTCTTTTTTCTGGATTTAGCTTGTGCTTTTGCCACTTAACTATCTCCTAACCCTTCTTGATTCCAACATTGCGCTTACGACCTTTCCGTGTGCGAGCATTATTCTTTGTATTCTGTCCGCGCACCGGCATTCCACGACGATGTCTTAATCCACGATAACATCCAATATCCATAAGGCGTTTGATGTTCATCTGATTTTCATTTCTCAGTGTACCCTCTACCCTGTATTCCTTGGTTATGATATCACGGATATCTCTAACCTGGGTCTCATTCAGATCCTGTACTCGGATCTCTGGGTCTACGCCAGCCTGCTCACAAATCTTACCGGCAAATGTGTAGCCGATCCCATAGATGTAAGTCAGTCCGTACTGGAGTTTCTTGTTTCTGGGTAAGTCAACACCTGCTATACGTGCCAAGTGATATCTCCTTAACCTTGTCTTTGCTTATGTTTAGGATTTTCGCAAATAACTAACACCTTGCCTTTTCGGCGAACCACTTTGCACTTATCACAAATTGGTTTTACTGATGCTCTTACTTTCATGGTTCTACGTCCTATTTAGTTATTTGTATCGGTAAGTGATCCGGCCCCTGGAAAGGTCATACGGTGATAATTCAACCGTTACCTTGTCACCAGGTAATATTTTGATATAATGCATTCGCATTTTACCAGAAATATGGGCAAGTACTTCATGACCATTTTCGAGTTTTACGCGAAATGATGCATTCGGGAGATTCTCCAGAATGCTGCCATCTACAACGATCATTTTCTCTTTTGCCATCAGTCCTTTGCCCTAATCAAATACCGTTTCTTCAGCGGTGCTCAGCACCACTGCACCATCCTGAGTAATAGCGATAGTGTGTTCAAAGTGAGCTGACATATGACCATCTGTGGTCATAACAGCCCATCCATCCTTACCAGTAAAAATCTCTTTCTTACCGGCATTTATCATCGGCTCAATTGCCAGACACATGCCATCTTTCAGCTCCACACCGGTCCCCGCTATCCCATAATTGGGTACCTGCGGATCCTCATGCAGATCTCTTCCAATGCCGTGTCCAACCAGTTCACGAACAACGCTATAACCGTGTGATTCACAGAATGACTGTATAGCGTGTCCAATGTCATTTAGATGGTTTCCCGGGACACACTGCTCAATGCCGCGATACAGCGATTCCCTCGTTACGTCCAGGAGCTTTTGCAGCTCCGCTGAGATCTCACCGACCGCAAAGGTCTTGGCATGATCTCCGTAAAATCCATCCACAATGGCACCACAATCTACCCCGACAATATCCCCCTCGTTGAGCACCGTGTTATCTGGAATGCCATGCACAACCATGTCGTTAGGAGATGTACAAAGGGTAGCAGGAAAGTCATACAGGCCCTTAAAACCTGGAATAGCCCCCTGACTACGGATGTAATCCTCAGCGATCGTATCCAGCTCTTTCAGGGTAATCCCCGGTTGAACATTTTCTTCAACCTTGAGCAGGGTATCGTGAACGATCCTTGCAGCACGCCGGATCTTCTGGATCTCATCCTTAGATTTGTACCGAATCATATCAAAAAGCGCAGTGAGAAGACTACATGCGACGTCGGCCGCGAATCTTCCCTGATTTCATGAACCCATCATAATGACGCATCAAGAGATGAGATTCAACCTGCTGTAATGTATCTAGAGCGACACCCACCATGATCAACAGGCTGGTGCCACCAAAAAAGCTGGCTACATCGTAGTCAACATTTAAAAATTTCACAATGATCGAAGGGAATACCGCAATAATAGCCAGGGCAATGGCACCCGGTAAGGTGACGCGTGTCAGGATATTATCGATGTATTCCGCAGTGCGCTTGCCTGGGCGAATCCCCGGGATGAAGCCACCCTGCTTCTTCATATTATCTGCCACCTCAACTGGATTAAAGGCAATCGCAGTATAGAAGTAGGTAAAAAAGACGATAAACAATCCAAAGACCGTCAGGTAGAAGGGATGATTATAATCGAAAAGTCGCAGCATGGAACCAACCCATGGACTCTCTGCGAAATAAGTCCCAACCATACCTGGAAGCATGAGAATAGCCTGGGCGAAAATAATCGGCATAACACCGGCCGTGTTGATCCGCATGGGTATATGAGTGGACTGGCCACCATACACTTTCCTGCCAACCACACGCTTGGCATACTGCACCGGAATCTTGCGAGTACCCTGCGTGAGCAAAATAACACCAGCAACCACTACAATAAGGATACCGATCAACAGAATCTCGGTGAAAATGGTATGTACCTCATTCTGTACGTAATGGATCTCTTTCAAAACAACCTGTGGCAACTGTACAAGGATACCGATCATAATGATCAATGAGATACCGTTTCCGATACCACGCTCTGTGATCTGCTCTCCCAGCCACATCAGGAAGATCGTTCCAGTGACCAGTGTAATGACGGTAAGTGCCATAAAGCCAGGGCCACCCTGAGGGACAACCTGAGCCACGCCACCACTAATATTCGCTTCCATACTGCTCAGGAAAATACCAATGCCCCAGGCCTGCATAGTCGCAATAAGCACGGTTCCATAACGTGTGAGCTGCGTGATCTTCTTCCGGCCTTCCTCACCCTCCTTCTGGAGTTTCTGGAAATACGGAACAACGGATCCGAGCAACTGAATAATAATCGATGCTGAGATATAGGGCATGATGCCGATGGCAAAAACGGTGGCTTTCTTGAAGTTACCCCCTGCGAACAGATCAAATAATCCCAGGAAACCCTGAAATCCCTGTTGCAGATTCTCGATGGCAGCACCAAGTACGTCAACATCTACGCCAGGCAGCGGCACATGGCTACCGAGACGGAATACAGCGATGATCCCCAGTGTAAAGAGGATTCGCTGTCTGAGTTCCGGGATCCGAAAAACCGTTTTGATTTTGTCAATCATCTACGCGTTACCTTTCCCCCTGCGGCGGTGATCTTTTCTTCAGCTGATTTGCTGAAGGCATCTGCAGTGATCTCCACTGCGCGTTCAATAGCTCCATCTCCCAGGACTTTGATGAGGCTAGTAGCCTTATCGATAAGACCCGACTCAACTAGAACGTCAGCATCAATAGTTGTTGCTTCAACTCTGTCGAGATCACGGAGATTCAATATTTCATATTCCTTGCGGAAATGGTTGGTAAAACCACGTTTTGGCAGTCTTCTGTGCAATGGCATCTGACCACCCTCGAACAGACCTGCACTTTTAGAACCGGTTCTTGAACCGTATCCCTTTTCACCACGACCGGCATTGCGACCCCAACCTGAAGCATTTCCACGACCAATACGTTTCTTCCTCTTGGTTGAACCAGCAGCTGGTTTTAATTCGCCTAACTTCATTTATACCTTCTCCACAGAGACCAGGTGTTTCACTTTGAAGATCATGCCACGAATGACATCATTATCTTCATGAACCACACTATGATTGATGCGCTTCAAACCAAGTGCTTCAACCGTCTTCTTTAATTTTTCTTTCTGTCCGATCAATCCCTTGATCTGGGTAACCTTGATCTGATCTACTTTTTTCTTCGCATTCATTTTAGTTAAATAACTCCTGAATGGTAATTCCACGCTTTCTGGCGATCTCTGTCGCATCCTCTAGCTGACCCAGGCCATCCATGGTTGCCTTGATGACGTTGTGAGGATTACGAGTGCCGAGGATCTTGGCAAGCACATCAGTTATGCCAACCTGCTCCATGATGGCACGGATAGCGCCACCGGCGATGATCCCTGTACCAGGAGAGGCAGGTTTCAGCATGACACGGCCAGCACCAAACTTTCCGATGACAGCGTGAGGTAGGGTTCCATTAACGATCGGTACACTGACAACGCTCTTCTTAGCGTTCTCTTTGCCCTTATTCACAGAGTTCATGACTTCATTGGCTTTTCCCAGTCCAACGCCTACATGACCGTTACCATCGCCAACCACGACTATGGCATTGAAACTGAATCGACGGCCACCCTTCACAACCTTGGCAACACGGTTGATCTTGACGACCTTCTCTTCTTTGAATTCGATTTCGCTGGGATTAATCGATCGCTTCATTAAAACTCCAATCCTTCGGCTCTTGCTGAATCAGCCAGCGCCTTGATCCGGCCATGATACTTGAACCCATTTCGATCAAACACGACCTTTTTGATGCCATCTGCTTTGGCCTTCTCCGCTATTGTCTTTCCAACTGCCTTGCTGGCATCTAATTTTGTACTATCCTTTTTCAACAGTCCCTGTACAGCTTCACTCAGATCGTTTGTGCCCATGAGAACCTTATGTTCCTGGTCATTGATCAATTGAGCTGATATATGACGGTTGCTACGGAAAACGACTAAACGAGGGACCTCAGGTGTGCCGGTGATCTTGGCACGGAGGGCTTTCTTCTTTTTTAGTCGTTTGACTATTTTTGCTGACGTAGAATTGCTCACAGCTTTAATCCTTTACTTACCTACAGTTTTACCGGCTTTACGTCTCACGTATTCATCCTTATAACGGATACCTTTGCCCTTGAAGGGTTCTGGTGGACGTACTGACCGTATTTTGGCAGAAATCTGCCCGACCATGTACTTATTGAATCCACTCACTGAAAATGAGGTGTTCCCCTTCTCTACTGCATAGGTGATCCCATCTACGGGTCCTACAAAGACTGGATGGGAAAAGCCAACGTTTAACAGTAGACCTCCCTTTTCCTCAGTTACGGTGAAACCGGTTCCAACAACTTCCAGATCGCGCCTATAGCCAGTTGCAACTCCATTAACCAGATTATTGATCAATGCACGAGTTAAGCCATGTGCAGAGCGGGCAGCCTTTTCGTCGGTTCCCCGTGTTACAATGATCTCGTTCTCGACCTTTTCGACCTTGACGAGGGACATAAAATCTAACTGGTCATTACCTTTAGGGCCTTTGGCCTCAATGGTATTACCGCTGATCTTGATCTCAACGCCATCCGGGATTACGACAGGTGTTTTTCCAATTCTTGACACAATATACCTCTACACTTTACCAGACATGGCACAGCACTTCACCACCGACACGCTCTTTCTTAGCCTGCTTATCGGTAATAACTCCCCGGCTGGTGGTGAGAATAGCAATTCCCAAACCATTACGAACACGGGGTAAGTTATCAGCGGATGCATATAGCCGTCTTCCAGGACGACTGATACGAGTCAACCCACCGATCACTGGTGAACCATCAGTTGTATATTTCAAATAAACACGTAACACATTCTGTTTATCATCTTCGACAACAACAAAATCTTTAACGAATCCTTCCAGCTTAAGTAAAAGCGCCATACGAAGCTTAAGGTTGGAACTTGGAATATCTGTCCAACGGTGACCAGCTTGTTGTGCATTACGTATACGGGTCAGGAAATCAGCTACTGGATCATTCATTGACATATTCGAATAATCTCCTTACCAACTGGCCTTAACAATGCCAGGTATTTCGCCTTTAAGCGCCAATTCACGAAAACAGATTCTACACAGACCGAACTTACGGAGGTAACCATGTGGGCGACCACAAACCTGGCAGCGATTATACTGTCTAACCTGGAATTTCTGTGTTCTCTTCGCTTTGGCAATCAGGGATTTTTTAGCCATAATTCAATTGCTCCTATACCTGCTTACGTCTGAAGGGAAGACCGAGAGCATGCAATAGCTCATAGGCTTCTTCATCGGTATTTGCAGATGTGGTAAAACTTACATCCATACCATTCACACCGATGATCTTATCATAATCGATCTCAGGGAAAATGATCTGCTCTTTGACACCGAACGTGTAGTTCCCACGACCATCGAATGATCGATTGGGAATACCGTTAAAGTCACGTACGCGGGGCAGAGCAATAGCTATCAATCTGTCCAGAAACTCCCACATATTCTTACCATGCAGGGTCACTTTCACTCCGACAGGATCTCCAGCTCTCAATTTAAAGTTCGAGATGGCTTTCTTTGCCTTGGTAATAACTGCCTGCTGACCAGTGATAACGGTCAATTCAGTGACAGCGGATTCCAGACGATTCGCCTCTTCCTTAGCCGATCCAAGACCCATATTGATCGTGATCTTTTCAAGGATAGGGGCCTGCATCTTGCTTGAGTATTCAAACTTCTCAACCAGAGCAGGAAGGACCTCCTCGTAATATTTTGTCTTTAATCTAGGTGTATAATCACTCATATTTTCCACACCTTACCGATCGATGATCTCGCCACTGTCTTTCAAGTAGCGGACTTTACGACCATCGTCTAAAAATTTATATCCAACCTTGACTGCTTTTCCATCCTGTACAAGGGCAACACTTGAAGCGTTGATGGCTGCTTCCTTTTCAATGATCCCTGAGGGGCCATTTGCTGAGGTCTGGCGCTGATGTTTCTTGATGAAGTTGATCCCTTCAACCAGAACGCGTCCCGTCTTAGGGTATACAGCGAGGACCTTCCCAGTCTTGCCTTTATCAGCACCGGAAAGAACAATAACCTGATCGTTTTTCTTAATTTTCATCTCTCAACCCTCCTATAGCACTTCAGGCGCCATAGAAACGATGCGCATATGTTTTTTCTCGCGAAGTTCGCGTGCAACAGGTCCGAAGATACGGGTACCACGTGGTTCACCCTGAGCGTTCAACAGAACAGCAGCATTCTCATCAAAGCGAATATAGCTGCCGTCTCTGCGACGAATCTCTTTCTTGGTTCTCACAACAACGGCGGTAGAAATTTCACCTTTCTTCACCGTGCTGTTCGGGATAGCGCTTTTCACAGTTACGACGATCAGATCACCGACTGAGGCATAGCGGCGTTTACTCCCACCGAGAACTTTGAAACAGAGGACTTCCTTAGCTCCTGTATTATCAGCGACTGCGAGTCGTGTTTCTTGTTGTATCATGGTTCTCTCTCACCTGCTCTTAGGCTTCAGCAGCCTGCTTAACGGTTTCTAGAAGTCTCCATCTCTTATCCTTGGAGTATGGACGGCTTTCCATAATTCTAACTTCGTCACCTACATTGCATGAGTTGTTTTCATCATGAGCTTTGAAATTCTTGCTCTTATTAATGAACTTACCATACATCGGATGGCGCAAGCGTCGAACTACCTTGACTACGATGGTCTTATCCATGGCATTGCTTACCACAATCCCCTGTCTGACCTTGCGATTTCCTCGCTCACTCATGCTTTCTGTTCCTTATCTTTACGAAGACCCAGCTCCAACTCCCGGAGAACGGTTTTGATCTGAGCGATCTCTCTTCTCAGTTCTCTCAGACGAGTAGGCTTCTCAAGCTGCTGCAGCGCTTTCTGGAAACGGAGATTTGCCATCTCTGTCTCATTATCAGTCAGCTTATTCTGCAGTGCTTCTATTGAATAGTCTTTTAATTCAGAGGTCTTCATAATCAATTCTCATGAACATCGCGTCTTGCGACAGTTTTTGTTTTAATAGGCAACTTATGACCGGCAAGGCGGAAAGCTTCCTGGGCTTCCTGTAAGTTCACCCCATCAACCTCAAAGAGGATACGACCTGGTTTAATAACGGCTACCCAGTATTCTGGAGAACCCTTTCCTTTTCCCATACGAGTTTCGGCAGGCTTGATGGTTACTGGCTTATGTGGAAAAATACGGATCCACATACGGCCTGACTTCCTTACTTTACGCACGATAGCAACACGTGTAGCCTCGATCTGACGGCTGGTGATCCAACCGGCTTCCAGGGCTTTTAGACCAAAGGTACCGAAAGACACTTCATTCCCTCTGGCGGCATTGCCATGTTTTCTTCCGCGATGATGCCGACGGTATTTAACCTTTCTTGGCATTAACATGTTCTATATCTCCCTTAACCGGCGATCCCGACTGCTTCCCCGTTGCAGATCCACACTTTCACACCAATGATTCCATAGGTGGTATGGGCCTCTACCAGGGCATAGTCAATGTCAGAACGCAGGGTATGCAGCGGTACACGACCTTCATGAAAGGTTTCGGTACGTGACATTTCGGCGCCTCCAAGACGACCAGACACGGTCACCTTGATACCTTCAGCACCCATCCTCATGGTTGATTGAATCGCTTTTTTTGCAGCACGGCGGAAGGCGATCTTCTTTACCAGCTGCTCAGCAATATTCTTTCCAACCAGACGAGCACTCAATTCAGGACGCTTGATCTCATTTACATTAATCTGTATCTCACGACCAGTCAGTCTGCGGATCTCTTCGCGAAGACGGTCTACCTCTTCACCCTTACGACCGATAACGATACCCGGGCGAGCTGTGGACACAGAAAGTGTTATTTTCTTACTGGTACGATGAATATCGATCTTATCGATAGCAGCATGTGCCAAACGCTGATGGATATACTTTCTTAATAGGATATCCTCATTCAGCTTGGCTGCGAAATTCTTCTCGTCAAACCAGTTGGAACTCCAGGTCTTGTTAAATCCAAGACGGAAACCTACAGGATGTGTTTTTTGACCCAAAACGACTCCTCTACTCTTTCTCAGCGACCACGATGGTCAGGTGACTGGTACGTTTTCTAATAATTGATGCACGACCCATGGCGCGAGCACGATAGCGGCGCATGGTTGGTCCTTCGTCAACGAAAGCTTCCTTGATAAACAGCTTATCAGCGTCTACTTCAGATCCTTCTACATTGACAGCGTTGGCCACAGCACTTCTCAAGGTCTTTTCAATTACCTTGGCTGCTTTTTTGGGAGAGAAATGCAATTTACTTATTGCGTTCTCAACCTGCTTTCCGCGAACCTCATCCAGCACCTGACGTACCTTACGTGCTGACTGGCGGATATGTCTGGCTTTTGCAGTAGCTTCCATGACTTACCTCACCTTCGCCCTATCACCGTGTCCGCGATAAGTTCTCGTTGGTGAAAATTCACCAAGCTTATGCCCCACCATGTTCTCTGAAACATAGACAGGGATGAATTTTTTCCCATTATGGACTGCAAAGGTCAACCCTACAAACTCAGGAACGATCATGGAGCGGCGGGACCAGGTCTTGATCACAGTCCGCTTCTTGCTCTCCTGAGCAGCCTGGGCTTTCGCCAACAGCTTTGCGTCGACGTAAGGTCCCTTTTTAATAGATCTTGGCATAATCGATCAACCCTTATTTCTTCTTCCGACGAGCAACAATGTACTTGTTGGAAGTTTTATTCTTTTTACGTGTCTTATATCCCTTGGTTGGTTTTCCCCAGGGTGTTGATGGATGACGACCACCTGAAGAACGTCCTTCTCCACCACCCATTGGGTGATCGACGGGATTCATGGCAACACCACGAACTTTGGGACGACGTCCCATCCAACGAGAACGACCTGCTTTTCCAAGTGAGATGTTCTCATGTTCCCTGTTTCCAACGGCTCCCAGCGTGGCACGGCAACGCTTGTGGATCATTCTCATCTCACCACTGGGAAGTTTCAAGGTGACATATTCACCTTCTTTAGCCATGATCTGTGCTCCAGCACCGGCAGATCGGCTCAACTGACCACCTTTACCAGGCTTCAATTCAATATTGTGGACGACGGAACCGGCCGGGATATTCTCAAGTTTCAGTGAATTTCCAACCTTGACCGGTGCGGAATCACTGGATATAACCTGGGCACCTACGTCAAGTTTCTGAGGAGCGAGGATATACCGCTTCTCACCATCGGCATAGATCAGCAGGGCGATGTGTGCGGATCGATTGGGATCGTACTCGATCGAATCCACCCGTGCTGGAATGTCAAACTTGTCACGTTTGAAATCAATGATCCTGTAATGTCTGCGATGCCCTCCCCCACGACGACGTGAGGTGATCCGGCCTCTATTATTGCGACCACCTGATTTTTTCAGCGGAGCAAGGAGGCTCTTCTCCGGTTCGGTGCGCGTAACCTGCTCAAATGAATGAGTGGTCTTAAAACGCTGTCCTGGTGTGATCGGTTTATATGTTTTAACTGCCATGATTACCCACCTTATGCCTGCTCATCGCGGAAGAAGTCGATAGATTCACCTGCTTTCAGCGTGACCACGGCTTTCTTCCAGGAAGCCCGAGGACCTTCTGTACGAATGACACGGCCACCGCTGCGCATGGTAGATCGCTTGACTTTTCCGTTCATGTTCATGGTTGCAACTTTCTCAACCTTAACATCAAAGCGAGCTTCAATAGCCTTCTTGATATCGATCTTATTGGCAGACTGCTCTACCTTGAAAGCATACTTGCGTTCAGTTTCCTGATATGTCGCACTTTTCTCAGAGAGAACAGGTGCGAGGATAATGTTCTGATTCATACCTTTTCTCTCCTACTCAGCTAATTGTTCGTTAAGGATACCAATAGAAGCCTTATCCATGAGGATGGCTTCATTATCGATGAGGTCGTATGCGGATACGCTCGCAGTCTCAATGATCGCAACGTTCATCAGGTTGCGGCCACCCAGCATCAGGTTCTCATCGAACACGGATGTAAGGATGAGCACCTTCTTATCTGAAAGCTTCAATGAATCAAGGAGATTAACCACATCCTTGGTCCGGGGTGCGTCAAACTTGAAAGCATCCACGACCACGATCGATTCAGATTTAATCTTATCTGACAAAACACTACGACGCGCCAAGCGACGTACTTTTTTCGGCAGAGCCATGTTGTACGTTTTTGGGGAAATAGCAAATGTATGACCACCGCCGACCCAGATCGGAGAACGGGTGGAGCCGGCTCGTGCAGTTCCACGACCCTTCTGCTTCCAAGGTTTCTTACCGCCGCCTCGTACTTCTGCACGACTTTTGGTCTTAACCGAACCCTGCCGCAGATTGTTCAGTTCAGCTTTCACTGCGAGATGAACAACATGCTCATTAGGTTCAATACCAAAAACGGAGTCTACACACTCCACTGACTTCTGTGTTGCCTTACCGGCTGATGAATAAATCTTCAACTTCATGATCAACCTCTATCCATCAGTTCGACGTAACCATTATTTGGCCCCGGCACAGCACCTTTGACCATAACAATGTGATTGTCCACATCGACGGCAACAACTTCCAGATTTCTGACCGTTGCTTTTTTACCGCCAAACTGTCCAGCCATTTTCGTGCCTTTCCATACCCGACTCGGGTCTGAACTGGCACCAATAGCACCACCAGCACGCAACTGATCAGACTTTCCGTGTGAGGCGCGACCACCACTGAAGCCATGACGCTTCATAACTCCAGAGAATCCACGGCCTTTGCTCGTACCGGAAACCGTCACCAGATCGCCTACATCGAAGAGATCGACATCAACTGAGTCGCCCTCTTTCTTATCTCCAACATTCATGTCACGAAATTCCTGAACGAAATACTTGGGAGATGTATTGGCTTTCTTGAAGTGACCTATCTCAGGCTTGGTAGCACGTGCTTCTTTTTTATCCTTGTACCCCAGCTGAACAGATGTGTATCCGTCCTGCTCTTCTGTTTTGATCTGAGTAATGACACAGGGTCCGCCCTGAATGACGGTAACAGGTACAACCCGCCCATCTTCACGCCAGAATTGCGTCATCCCCAATTTTTGTCCGATTAAACCTCTCATGTTTACACCTTGATCTCAATGTCAACACCAGCAGGTAAATCAAGTTTCATCAGGGCATCAACTGTCTTTGCAGACGAGTTGTGAATATCGACCAAACGCTTATGGATCTTGGTTTGGAACTGTTCACGTGATTTTTTATTCACATGGGGGGACCGCAATACCGTCACGATAGAACGCTTCGTGGGCAGCGGAATCGGCCCCGCAATAACAGCCCCAGTGGACTTAGCGGTTTGAACGATTCTTGCCGTGGACTTATCCAGCAGGTTATGATCATATGCCTTGAGACCTATTCTAATTGTCTGTGACGGCATGTTTGTAGTCCTTATCTAAGCTTAAAAGCTTCTTAATTACTCGATGATTTCAGTAACAACACCAGCACCAACAGTGTGTCCACCTTCACGAATAGCGAAGCGGAGTTCCTGTTCCATGGCGATGGGCTGAATCAATTCAATCGTCAAGTTTACGTTATCGCCAGGCATAACCATC
>JAIPJM010000038.1 GCA_021734255.1 Fidelibacterota bacterium
TTGTTTTAATAATCTGATTGCCTGATTTCTCAGTAACTCCAGATTCTCTAACGATAGTTTTCTTGCGTCTGTTTTTTCCATGGCTCAATATAACATTTTAACACTTATATCATACGACTATGTTGGGCCGTCTTAATAGATGCGACTCGAAGGCATCATGCAGCATGGATTGCACCGTGAGTGCATTGCTTGATGAATTTCTCAGGTCATACTGGTTATAGACATTAAATTCGTACTGTTTAGCTCTGCTGCTGTCTGGCGGTGAGCCCAATGCTGTAGATCCAAATAGACCGAGCATGACCCCCCAAGCTATAATGCCTCTCATTTTTCTCTCCCTGTCGTGTAGTGTCAAATTAAATCAAATTTTGTCAATAGCACGTGGTTCTGGTAGCCTTAGAAACCGTTGAAACGGTTTAGCGATGTTTCGGGTACCAAGATCACCGGGTTCCAGTCTCTGCCCCCTTGGGCTTCGCCGTGGCAGGAAAACCCGGTGCTAAATGAAACGTGCCAAAAATAAAACTCATTCGTGGCACTTTTCTACTAGCACCCAACTTCAGTTGGGTGATTTATCCCAATCAAATATCTGGTAACCGTTTTAACGGTTTACCCGCCTACGCCAAGCATTTGGCACGGTTCGAGCTTCGCCGTGGCAAGCAGGCAGACTATTATTGGTAGCTGTCAATAGGTCCACCCCGTTTCGTCTTTCTGAGGAGTCCCAACAGATAGGTCGGGCGATCGAAGAATCTCAGATTGTTGCTTGGCACAGATCAGAGATCCTTCCCCTTCGAGAGCCTCAGGGTCAGGAAGACTAAAATTAAACTTTCTCTCCTGGTGTAATTGTGAAACAGGGGCGCCGCAGCGCCCCCATTTCTTTTGAGGGAAATTACTCGTATCTGAGTGAATTCACCGGGTTGGATAAGGCAACCTTCAAGGATTGCAATACCACCGTTGTCGTGGCCACAAAAGCCGCCATGAGGGCTGCCAGGATCAATAGATCCGGCGTGATGGATACCCGATAGACATATCCGGATAACCAGCGCTGCATGCCATAATACGCCAGGGGTAATCCCACAACAGCGGCAACCGCCACCAGCTTCAGCATGTGGGTAGACAACATCCCCAGGATAGTGACCTCACTGGCACCCAAAACCTTGCGGATACCGATCTCCTTGGTGCGACGCTCAGCAGTAAAAGAGGCCAAACCCAGCAATCCCAAACTGGCAATGGCAATTGCCAGCGCTGAGAACAGCAGGACGACCTGCCCCACGCGTTCCTGATTTTCCAGATTCAGCGCATAGTCATCATCAAAATAGACATACTCCATGGCCTGGTCTGCAGCATAGTTCTTCCAAATGGGTTCCACCTGGGCCAGAACAGATTCTTCCATCCCGGGACGGGTCTTGATGCTGACGATCCGGCCAAATCGGGCTGTATTACCTGGTCCCCAGACATGAGAGCCAAAAAGAAAGTAGGCCATGGGTCGGATCGCACGCTCGGGTGATTCAAAGTTGAAATCCTTTATGACACCGATGATCTCTACCGGAACCGTCTCACCAGGATTCTCACCATGGAATAGAAAATCCCGGCCAACAGCCTCCTGTTCTCCATAGAGGACCCTGGCTGCTGCCTGGTTCAAGACCACAGCATTGGTATCTGTGAGACGCTCCCTGGAGTAGAAGCGACCCGAGAGCAGTTCCAGATCAAAGACATTAGCAAAATCATGATCCACAAACATGTTCATGAGGAGCTGATTGTTGATGCCTTCATCTGTATTCACACCGAAAACGCTGGAGCCAATACCATCATCGCGACCGATCAATCCGGTGCTGTTGGAGGCATACTGGACCCCATCGATGTCGCGGACGGCAGACAGGAATGACTGCATATTCTGACCGATGTCATCAGTCTTTTCCACGACAACCACATCGTCTGGATTGAAGCCCAGATCCTTAGTCTGGAGGTAATTCAACTGCTTAGAGATGACCATCATCCCCAGAAAGAGTACGATGGACACGGTGAACTGAAAGACCACCAGGCCATTGCGCATCCACCCGCTGCGAGGGCTGTCCTGCTTGGTCCCGCGTAAAACTTTTACGATACGGAAATTGGACAGGAAGATGGATGGGTAAGATCCAGAGATCAAGCCAACCGGGATGACCGCCAGGAAGATGAGCAGCAGATCTGATGCTTCCAGTTCAACGGGTGCATTGAGAAAGGTCTGGAACCAGGGTGTGAGCAGGTAAACGGCGATCACAGACAGAACGGTTGCCAGCAAAGCGGTGAGCAGCGATTCCGTGAGAAACTGGCCAACCAGTTGGGAACGTGTAGCTCCCAGGGTCTTCCGGATTCCGATTTCCCGGGCACGGGTCATAGACCTTGCAGTGGCCAGGTTCATATAATTAATACTGGCCAGCAGCAGGATGAACAGGGCGATAAATGTGAACGCTCTGACCGTTGTGAGGCTGCCATTGGACTCCAGTTCACCATCCACATGGGAATTCAGGTGAATATCGGTAAGGGGCATGAGATAATATTCATAGCCTGAGCCCTGCTCTTCCAGGGTAGCCCAGGGCACGCCAATAAATTCTTCTACCTGGGGACCGACATATTTGGTGACCAGATCGCGGAGTTTGGGCTCCAGCACCTTGTAATCTGTTCCTTCTTCCAGAAGCAGGTAGGTGATCCAGTTGTTGTTCACCCACTGATTGTTCTGTGACTGCCCGGGATAGGTGACTGCCGACATGAGAAAATCAAATTTCCAGTGGGAATTCTCTGGAAAGGATTTCACAACAGCGGTCACGGTCCGGTCATTCCGGTTATCCGAGTTAACGACCTTCCCGACGGGGTTTTCATCCCCAAAATATTTCTCGGCCATCTCCTCAGTCAAAACCAGATTCCCCGGCTGAGTCAAGGCTGTTTTTG
Source organism: Fidelibacterota bacterium (assembly GCA_021734255.1). Lineage (GTDB taxonomy): Bacteria > Fidelibacterota > UBA8477 > UBA8477 > JABMPR01 > JABMPR01. The sequence goes on from JAIPJM010000038.1 coordinate 2,923, forward strand.
GATCACCCATGACAAACTCGAAGCTGAAAATATCAAAGATCGTAGAATCTGCAGCGTAAACGTGTTCTTCACTAAAGGCGCGATCGCCATAGCGAAACACTGGATATCCCGGATTCCAGATACGGGCAGCATTGATGATCTCCGGGTATTCCTCCACAGCTGTGAAAGCAAAGGGGGCGCTATTATAGATCATACTGAAATCATTGTCACCCAACCTACCATTCACACCGGTGCGTACGATACGGTCTGCATTGGTATGGAATTCATCGTAGCTGTGCTCGAAACGTACATAGAGCAGGATGAAGATGCAAATGGTGAGGCCCAGAGCCAGTCCGATCAGATTAATGGCTGCGAAGCCCCGCTGACGGATCATGTTTCTGAGTGCTGTTTTTATATAATTCAACCACATAATGGGTCTCCTATCAAGTTCAGGACAGTCTCACTAAACGTGAAAGTCTCCGTTCAGGGTTTCGTCTGCCACTTTGCCATCGAATAGATTGATGGTGCGATGACCGTAATCCGCGTAATTGGGACTATGGGTTACCATAACGATTGTGGTACCCTCATCTTTGTTCAACTGCTGCAGCAGTGTCATGACTTCGTCTCCGTGGTTGGAGTCCAGGTTACCGGTGGGCTCATCCGCCAGGATGATCTTGGGGTTGGTGATGAGAGCCCGGGAGACAGCCACACGCTGCTGCTGTCCACCAGAGAGCTGCTGGGGATAATGACCACTGCGGTGGGCGATCCCCATGCGTTCCAGCATCTCTTCGACACGTTGTTTGCGTTCCGAGGCGCTGACCTTCAGATAGATCAGGGGCAGTTCCACGTTCTCGTAGACGGTGAGTTCGTCGATCAGGTTAAAGCTCTGGAACACAAAGCCGATATTCTCTTTACGGAAGGAAGCCCGTTGGCGTTCGTTCATGCCGCCCACTTCGGTGTCCAGAAAGTAGTACTGTCCGCGGCTGGGGCTGTCCAGGAGACCCAGTACATTCAGCAGGGTGGATTTTCCACAACCGGAGGGTCCCATGATGGAGACGAATTCTCCGTTCTTGATCTCGATGTCCAGCTCATTCAGGGCTGTGGTCTCCACATCCTCTGTCCGATATACCTTTGATAGTTTCTCTGTCTTGATCATGTCTATGTCCTTTATGTTTGCTTCGTTCGTTTAATTTTTCTTCACCGCTAAGCCGCTAAGGGCGCAGAGATTTTTTTAAGGTTACCGATACGAGAGGTTTCGAAATCAACGCCTCTAGCCTCGTGCCCTTTTCTTCTGCAACTGTCATCCTGCAGCTCCACTTAAGTCTCTCCACCAAACCCAAGAATGTCTTCCTGAGCGAATCCCCGACAGGATTGTCGGGGGGAGCCGAAGGATCTCAAGCGTAGGCGATCGCATGCTAATTATTGACCTCATAGCCCCGAGCTGTCACCCTGAGGCTCTCGAAGGGCCAACAGCGAGGGGCTTGTTCTTTATTTCCTCTCGCAAAGCCGCCCATCTTCACTGAGCTTCGATTCAAGTCAACCGCCATATCGATTTGGTGGCAGGGTTGATAGGAACGTAGCATGCTACGTTCCTGCCTATGTGCCACAGCATGTGATTTCTGTGATTGGGCAAAACTGTTTGTCGTTTACTTGAAAATGAGTACATCTTGCTCCCCTAAAGCCGCATAACTTGAGGTAATCACCTCATCACCGGGATAGAGCCCATCCAGCACTTCATAGAAGTCCTGGTTCTGGCGTCCCAATCTGATCTCGCGTTTCTCGGCTCGTTTGCCATCATCGGTAAGGACATAGGCCCAGCGACCACCACTGGTCTGGAAGAAGGCGCCGCGTTCCAACAGAACAGCGTCTCTGGGTTCACCCAGTTCCAGGCGCAGGTGGATGGTCTGTCCGCGACGGATATCTGTGGGTTCCTCGCCTTCTTCAAAGGTCATTTCAACGGTGAATTGACCATTCAATACTTCCGGGAAGATCTTGGTCAGGGTGACCCAGTAGGTCTCATTGGCCAGTTTGAAGTGGGCGCGTTGGCCCAGGTCTACGCGGGTGATGTAGTGTTCGTCCACCGGGACGCGGACCTTGAAACCGTCCAGAATATCGATCTGACCCAGGCGTTCGCCGCGGGTCTTGGATTCACCGATCTCCACATTGAGACTGGTCAGGTGTCCGGATACCGGGGCTTTGATGGTCAGGTGCTCCAGGTTCTCCTTGACGATCTCCAGGTTGGCTTCCATGCGATCCAGGCCATTTTCCAGTTGTTGGATCTGGGTTTCGCGGAAGATGGAGTCCTGGTCAAAGGACTGGAGGGTCAGTTCCCGTTTGCCGATGAGGTATTCGAATTCATCCCGACTGGTCTCGTAGGCTTCTTTGGAGATGAGTTCTTTGGCTCTTAATTCTTTATTGCGCAGGTAGACCCGTTCGGCTTGTTTGATCCCGTAATCCAGGTCCAGGAGTTGGCCATTGAGTTGGAGTCTGTTCTGTTCCATGGCCAGTTTGGTATTGCGTAAGTTATTTGATTGCTGGAAGAGTTCGGCTTCCCGATACATGATATCCAGGAGCAGGTTGGTATTACCCAGGCGTGCGATCTTCTGGCCTTTTTCCACGTAGGTACCGGCTTCCACGAAGCGTTTTTCCACCCGTCCGCCTTCCACGGCATCCAGGTAGAAGGTATTGATGGGGATGACTGATCCATTCATGGCGATGAATTCCTGAAACTTACCATCCTCCACTTTAGCGGTGCGCATGCGTTCCATCCCGACGCGTAGCTCGGATCCATTCCCATTGGTGGGGATGATATAGAGGATGATCAGGATGACCACTGCCGCGGCACTTATGGGTGCCCAGCGTTTTTTCCACGGTGACTGTGTAATTTTCTTATCCATGTTTTCCCCCAGCCTGTCGCGCCGTAGCTTGAAGAGCGGAGGCGGATTCGATCTTTTTATCCATAATTTCCCTCAATTTTCCCACCGACACCTGTCTTCCTGAGCCTGTCGACAGTCTTCGCTCTCTGAGCTCCGCCGGTTAAAAAGGACAAGGTGGAGGTGAGGAGTGTCATATGTCCAGCTTTACGACCGGACGCACTACCTATCGCAATGCGTATGCCATGTTTTAATTGTAGAGAATATAAAATCTTGTTAATTATGGATATATGTTACGTTTCGGTGATTAAAATGGCAGCCTGCCAATGGCGTTTTCCACATCATATTGATTGAAAGTTAGATCATTATGATATGAGGCCTGGACCCTGCAGACCTGATTCCCAACCATTAAACTATTATGGCGATCCGTCTTCCTTGAAACGACGACGGGACATGTCATCGCTCCGAATTGGAAACGAGTAAAATTCGAGCATACCGGGACCGGACCTGATGATTTTCTGCATCTACTAAACTAGCTGTGAATAATTATTGAAAATTTCTATGGTGGGACGATCCGCTAATCACTTGCATCACTTTAAGAGTACAGTCATTCGATGTATTTCTCCCTTATTCAAAAATATTCCCCCACTTTTCCCTGTTTTTCCCATATTTACCCCATTTATTAGAATAAATATTCCAATTCCTTTTCATAATACTATATATTCTTCCCTTATTGGTTAATTATTCTAACATATATTCCTTTATTATGACATTTATTCCTTTCATTTTATTAATTACAAAATATATTCTATTAATAAAATATTTATTCCCCTTTATGTAGCGCAAAAGTAAAAAATGTTCTAATAAGTTGCGGAGAAATGATTGTGAAAAAAACATTACCAGAAATCATCGTGAGCGGCTCAAATAACAGTCAATCAAAGAGAATAAGTCACCTCTTAAAAAACGGTAGCATTCGCAAGCTGGTCCAGAAAGTATATACAAGCAACTTCTCTGACGATGACGCAACCATTATAATCCGCAATAAATGGGAAATTTTGGGACATCTATTCTCTGGCGCCACCCTTAGCCATCGCTCTGCTTTGGAGTGGAGTGAAACATCTTCGGGGCACATATTTCTGACATACAAATACAACAGAATCGTGACGTTCCCAGGTCTGACTGTTCATCTATTATCTGGTCCTGAGGCGACAGATCACGACCAATGCTTACCGACAGGGATATGTATAAGTTCACAACCTCGGGCATTTTTAGAAAATCTACAACCCAGTAAGGAACGACAAGGTGTGAAGAAAACTTTGGAGCGATCAGAGGTAGAAAACTATTTAGATCAAATCTGTAGGGTAAAAGGAGAGGATGCACTAAACGAGTTACGCGACGAGGCAAGCATTCAAGCCGCTGAGCTTGATATGGAAGAACAGTTCGCGATATTAACTTCGATGATCAGTGCAATACTCAGCACTCGTCCTGCAGATGACCTACAATCACCTGTGACTAAGGCGCGGTCCAAAGGACAACCTTATGATCCACTCCGGGTGGAGTTGTTTGGCATCCTTTTCACAGAGTTAGGCCGAAGCATACTCCCAGAGGTAATAAGTACCCAGTCAACAGATCAGGAGTCTCAATTATTTGCATTTTTTGATGCATATTTTTCAAATTACATAGAGGGAACCATATTTGAACTTGACGAGGCACGAGAGATCGTTTTTAGCAATCATGAGCCCTATCAACGGCCAGGTGATGCGCATGATATCAGGGGGACGTACTGGATTGTTAGTAACCCAGATGAAATGATATTAAAGAGTCCTGATTATGATTCTTATGAACGACTCCTGAAAGCGAGACACCTGGCAATTATGGGTATGAGACCAGATAAGTCTCCAGGACAGTTCAAAATGAAACCCAACCAGGCTGGTTCAACCCATTTTGTTACCCCAGAGTTGGTTAAAGGAACACTGATTAAAGGTTGGGAGATGCATAGCGGATTACCCAATGCCATTGCAAAAGCCATTTTTCAAATGTTCCTGGTGTCAGAAATCCACCCATTCGATGATGGCAATGGTCGTATTGCACGAATAATGATGAATGCAGAGCTTGAGAAAGCAGGTCACCAAAAAATATTAATACCAACAGTTTATAGAGAAAATTACCTGCTTGCTCTCAGGGCTCTATCACGTAACAAGAATCCTAGACCGCTGATTGAATGCCTGATGAAAGCTCAGCTATTTTCTAGCCAAATTAAATATAATAATTGGGATCAAACAGTTACCGATCTCACAAAGTGTAATGCATTCAAAGAACCAGATGAAGATCGTTTAAGACTACCATCAGAGGTTTTTGACAATTAACACCTCACAAGCGGGTTACTTTTCACATCGATAGTATATGAGGGTCAGATCAAAATGATATGAGTGGTGCATGTAGAGGTCTTTTGGTTCGAAAGGGATTATTGAACGGTTTAACTAATCAGTTTATCACGCCGAAGCCATGTAGCGTGCATTAGCTTGTCCGCTGAAGCGCTACGTTCTTTAACTTTGCTTCCTGTGCCTCATAATCGCCCAGATGTGCCCGCATCAAACTTTTCCACAGTTTTCCGTGATTTGGAACGAAAAAGTGCAGTAGCTCGTGGACAATGACATAATCCCATAAATCCGGGTTAAGACCGAGAAGATCGGTATTGAAGTTTAAATGACCGCTGGTGGAACACGATGCCCATTTGTTATTCATGGGGCGCACACCAAGCCAAACGACATTCACTTCCAGTTTATTAGCCCACTGACCTACCCTCTCTTTGAAGGCCGCTTTTGTTTCTGCAGAGACCATAAACTATATCCGCTCTGTCTTTTCCAAGATCCGAAACAAGCTATCTACTAAAGTGGCGACTCTCTCGAGGTCGTCACATTCTGCAAAAATGGCGAAAGTTATCTTTTTTCGCAGCTCCCGCTGCTCGCTCTCGCTACGACTCCAGTTCGGTGTCGCAATAAAGGCTTCTCTGATCCTGCGGCTAACTGTTTTGGCATTCCCTACCTCTGCCTTTTCCAGAAGATCACAGACAAAATATGTTAGACCATCGATTCCCCTGGCTGCCTGTTCTTTTTTGCGGGCCTCGTTTGCCTCCACTTCGCGAAGCAGTGCGGCCAGGGCTTCAGCCGTTGTTGCCTGCCTGGCTTCAAAGGTCTCCTGGATAAGACGGGCGCGCTCGGCCATGGCAATCAGATAGGGATCATCGCTTTGCTCTTCCGCCACCTTCTCAATGCTCTTGATCAGATTGATGACCTTGCCATTTTCGCCCCCCTTTTGGGACGCGATATACTTCACGGTGTTCTCGTCGATTTTCACGGTCGCCACGATAGGTTGGATATAACTGGTTCCCACATGTGTTCGCACCAACTCATTTGTCTTTCGCTGGAAATCTCGGTCCACCATGATCCGCTTGGTATAGGCTTTCCGGACAATGGCATAGATGGCCGACAGAGTTCCGTAGTCATCAATAAACGGTCGTAGGAAAGCATCTGGTGAGATGATCTCGTAGAGCATTTCGATCTCTTTGTATTCCTTGAAGAACTCCTTCCGCCGCTCGGGATCACGGAAATGCTCAATGAGGGTGTCCACATCTTTGTCATCAAAATTGCGTTCGATCAGACCGATGTATTCCAGCACTTTGGATTCCATCTTATTCTGGAAAAGCACTTTAAGAAGTTTGAGGTCCTTGACAATAGCGTTGATCTCTTCACTGTCGAAAGCCAGTGCTTTCTCCAGCTTGTCGAAGATGCCGACGAAATCGAGGACAAAGCCATGGGGCTTCACCATCTCCTGCGCCTCGTTTTCATAGGGTCGGTTCACCCGGGCGATGGCCTGGAGCAATGTGTGGTCGCGCATGGGCTTGTCGAGATACATGGCGTAGAGGACGGGTGCATCGAAGCCAGTTAGCAGTTTCTCGGTGACGATGAGAATCTTGGGTTGCTGATCGAGCTTGCCGAAGCTTTTGCGGATCTGACGCTCTTTCTTCGGGTCAAGGTGAAATTCCTTGAGCAGGGCGGAATCGTTGTTGCTTCCGGTGTAGACAACCTCCGAATATTCCGAAGGAAGAAATTGATCGAGAGCATGCTTGTAGTGGGCGCAGGCTTCACGGTCCACGCCGACGAGAAAGGCCTTGTAACCCAACGGTTCAACATTTTCCAGATAATGGTTGGCGACGAACTGCGCCACCTGCTGGATCCGGTCCTCGCCCTTTAGAAAGTTTTTCAAGTTCACCGCTCGGTCCAGAATCTTGTTCAGCTCCTCGATGTCAGCCATGCCCTCAGCTTCGGCTAGTTCGAGGAACTCTTTGTCCAGAGTCTCGTGGGGTACCAGCATCTCGTTAGGGGCAAGCTGGTAGTAGAGCGGCAGCGTGGTACCGTCCTCTATGCTATCAGCGATGGAATACTTGTGCAGGTAGCCCTGGTCGTCCTCGCAGCCGAAGGTCTTGAAGGTGCCCTTGCCGTAGGCGGTCTTGTCTACTGGAGTGCCGGTGAAACCGAGGTAGGTGGCGTTGGGCAGGCCAGCCATCAGGAAATTGCCAAGATCGCCGCCCGTGGTACGATGCGCTTCGTCGATGAGGACGTAGATGTTCGAGCGCTTGTTAAGGTTCGCCGGCATGTCGCGAAACTTGTGAATCATGGTGACGATGATACCCCGGTAGTCGTTCTTAAGCAATTCGTTGAGCCGCGTGATACTGCTGGCATGCTCCAGATTGCCCAGACCCAGCGCAGCAAGGTTCTTGAGCATCTGATCTTCCAATTCGTTGCGGTCAATCATCAGGAGGATGGTGGGTTTGTCCGCCTCGGGGGCGCGGAATAGCCGCTCCGCTGCCTTGATCATGGTGAAAGTCTTGCCGCTACCCTGAGTGTGCCAGACCAGGCCGCGGCTACGCACGGGATCGAGGGCTCGGCTCACGGTGGCGTCCACCGCGCCGGTCTGGTGCTGGCGCAGGATGTATTTGTTCAATTCCTCGTCCTTTTCGGCAAAGACAATATAGTCCCTCAGGAACGCCAGCACCTGTGGGATGGCGCAAAAACTCTTCACCTTAGCTTCAAGGTTGCCTACCTCTGTATCTTTCCAGTTGAAAATGTTCCGACCCACCGTGTTCCAGCTCACCCCGTAGGAAAATCCGATGGCGTCGGTGGCGGTGAACAGTTGTTCAGGTACGAATAGTTCGGGTGTCTCGCGGTGGTAACGGCGGATCTGGTCTACCCCCAGTGCAATGGCCTCGTCCTTATCGGCGTTCTTGCACTCGATGACCAGCACCGGGATACCGTTGATGAGAAAGACCACATCTTCCCGGGTGCCGTAATGGCCGTTGTGAAAGGCCCACTCCTCGGTGACTTCATAAATGTTCCGGCGAGCTGCCGGTGACCTTTCTGAGTCGTTATAATCGATGAGGATCAGGTCGCGCTCGCGCTTTTCCAGATGGTCGAAGAACTTGCCGCGGTTGCGCAGGTAATCCACAAAATCGCGATTACCGTAGATGTCTGTGTGAAGGTGGTTGAAGGAAGTGAGCAACGCCCCTGATGCATCTGAATAGTCCGGGTTGAACACACGGACCTTGGTATCCAGCAAATCAGCGAAGAAAAGAAAGGGTGGTGCCTTATCGCTGTCGCCTGATTTGCCTCGAAGTACGTCAGCATCTTTTCTCGAAACAAAGGTCCAGCCGAGCTCCTGAGCGTATTTCAGGATGCGGGACTGGACGGTTTTATGTTCTCCTGGTGAGGGCATAGTTAAAAGGTTTCAACTTTGAATAGTCTTCCGTCCTCACCGCTGTCATTGAGTTCCAAAACGATCTCATCAGGATTTGGGCAGAGATTTTCCAGATCATCAGCAGTTGGAAGTTCCTCTTCAATTGCACTAAAGATGTATTGAATGCCGTGTTCTGTACATGCTGCTCGAACGCAACTAAGCAGCGCTAGTTTACGCTTCGATTCGAGTTGTTCCAGTGCTCCGTCTTGGTAAACGAAATGGAAAAACCTATCCTCCGAGTAGCTGATCAGGACAGAGAGGTCAAAGGCTATGCAAAGAAGCTTTCTAAACGAAGTGCCTTGCCGTTCCTGGGTCTCTTCGTCGCTTTCTGAGTCTGTGTATTCGGCATGAAAATCTATGTTCCCACTGTCGTTTTGTTTCACATAAAGAACCGCCGTGCGGTGAAGAACTTCCTTTATAATTCGGGTGAATACTCTCTGGATTTCTTTGTAACGGTCCGACCCATTTTTGATCAGGTCACCAATTTGAACAGTAAGCTGTTCCTTCCGCTCCTTTGCCTTTCTCAATCGATTGTCGAACGCCTTGATTGCGTCGAGCTTGGCGGATTTTTCCTCCATGAGGGCTAGACTCGTTCTATCGCGGTCAAGTTCTTTTTGAAGCCCCTTAAACTTCTCAAGGCTATCCGTTCCTCCGAGAATTTCGAGTATCTCCATTCTCTTAGCCGAAAGAGATGACATCTCATTACCAAATGAAATTAAAGTTGCTTCGAGTTCGGTGGCCCGTTTCATTAGCCCAGCGCGACGCTCTTGATGAATTCTTTTATTGAAGTCTACCAGTTCAGAGTAATCCTTTGCGAGCTGATCTGGAAACGTGAGTTCAGCCTCCTTGAATATCCTTTGAACATCATCCAAATTGAAATCGACCTTCGTTTCGAGCCCCTTGCGTACCTGTGCTAAATCAAATTTAGCATTGTATATACTGTCATTTAGTTCCGCAATGCGCCCCTCAATATCATCAGCGAGCTCTTGATTGAGGCCCATTTCCTGAGCGTTGAAATCGAATCGATCAAGCGCAGAAACCTTTTTTGTTACCTCATCCCCCTTGGCTAAGATTCTCGCCTGCAACTTTTCGTAGTCTGAAACCTTTACCGTCACGTCACTTTGCGCCTCGTCGCGCTGACTTATGATTGCGCTTTCGTCAGCATCAGCCTCATATTTTTCAATGATCTCCGTTTCGTCGAATCCAAGGACTCTTGCAACGTATGGCTTCCAATCCTTATGTTTGCCACTCATGAATTTCCGAAGTTGAAACTCATTCGAGTAGTCCTCCTGGCGCCTGAGGAAGTAGCTAAAACCTTTCCGATATGACCAAGGCTTTATTGCTGTTAGTTCGAGATAACCATCAAGCATTCGCACACTAGCAGATAGAGAGACACCAGCATGGTCCCATTTGTCATCGGGCATGTTATTAAAATTTCGATGCCGTTCCTGGTGCCGCACAAAAGCAATTTTTGTAGCCTCTCGCACCTCCCGCCTCACCGTGACAAAGTCTCCCTTTCCCAGTTCTATTTCCAAAAAGAAGATAAGGTCTCCAAAGAGATCGTCTCGAGTTTTTAGGAAATGCCCTTTTTTGCCGACTGTTTTCAACAGGCAAAAATCGATAACGTCGATGATGAGGGTTTTACCGAGGCAATGACTGCTCTTATCATCATCAGTCGGATGTTGGATGCGAGCAACGATTGCGTTTAATCCATCCCGAAAGTCTATCGGGATGAACACTGAATCATCGTTTGTGTATAAACGGCTTAGTTTCATGACGCCTTTCCGGGTTGTATGTATTCTAGCGAATCGGTTTGCGGGTGATAATCGACGCGACCGAGGAGGAAGAGCAAGTGGACCGCATTAACAAAGGTTACATCTGTATCATCTCCGAGTACCGTCAGGTTCGCTCGTAAATCAGAATATTTGCAGACTCTTGTCGCTTGAAGTTTCGACAATAAGATGCTCGCTGCGCGAAGAACACAGCTGTTCAAGTCCAAATGTTTTGCCGGGCGAATCATTATACCTTTTCTCCAATATCGCAGTCGCAATACATGTAGTGAACGAAGATCTTTACAAGGCGACGGTGCGAGGCTGCCCTTAGTTCGGGACTGCGCTCATGAATCAACTGATACACATGCTCAAGCGCCTCATCAAATGTCTCGAATGAGTCTCTGTGAATAATCAGTTGTCCTTTCAATTCATCCGCGACGGCATGGTATTGATCGGCGAGTGTGGCATTGCGTGGGTTCTTCAAGAAAGATTCTACCTGAGTGAACCATGGCAATGAATCTGTTTGAATGTAGTCAAAGTATCGACTGCTCAGATTGTTTATTTCGTTCTTCTTCTCGATTCCAGGGTAGTTCTGGAAATCGTGTTGGCTGTCAAACGCCTGGACTATCACACCCTTTTGTTTGAAAAACTCGGAAACCACTTCGCGAATATCGTCTGGTGTGAAAAGGATGGGAGAGCGAAGCCTATTTAAACCAATGTCATTCGCGATTTCTGGGTAATCGAGGAGGAAATCGTGGATGTCTTTGTTCCCCAAAAGCCACGCTTGATTCACACCTGTCTCAGCCATGATCTTTGCGGGTATGCTAGTCTCGGCTCCACCTGTTTTCTTCCTATTCGTGAAAAGTAGATAGTGAGTGGCTGCTTCCTCGTCAACTTGCTTTTTAATCTTGGGAATTTCTTCGTTCAAGATCGATGTCTTGTTCTTTTCGAAATCGTTGTCGGTGCAAGATTTTGTCGGGTCGGTAGTGTGTTTCGCTTGGATAACAGCAGTTCCACTTAACGGAGCTGTTAAACTCGGAAAGCAATTTGCGGTTCCCACAAATTTCGCGTCTTTCCCGCCATCTCGACCTTTTTCAAACGAGGTCGTTCCCGCACCAAGAATCTTTCTGCAGATCCTAGTTACGAGGTCCTCGAATTCCTCATCGTTCAATTCATGTAATGGATAACGCGGCATGGGAATCCTCAATTTGTTCTGATCTTCGCGGTCATCAGTTCGTGAAGCAGGGTGCGGAAGAGGTCTTGGAGTTGGGTCTTCTTGTTTGTCTCCACGCCAATTTTTTGCTCAGTCGCTGAGATCGCCGTAGCGATCTCCTCCTGCTCTTCCAAGGTGGGTGGAATCCCAACTTTGACTGCGCGCAGTTTTGTGGGAGACGTGTGCTTCACCTTCGAACCCGTTGAGGTCTTGGCGACTTCGACTCGGAGATGTGGAAGGTTGAATACATTGAAGAGAAAATTCTTGCTCAATCGTTCCGCATCCAAATCCACGATCAGTCCGAGTCGCTGGTTGTGAAGGTAGCGACCGGCTTCGGGAACAAAAGCGGCACTACCGAGGAGGCCCGACTTTTGTTCGGTCATCGCGACAACGAGGTCGTCTTTTGCGAGGACATAGTCCTTGGGAATTTCACCCGTGAAATACTTGGTCTTTTCGCCTTGACCCCGAAATCCACCTTCCTCATAAAAGTGTCCGGGTGTCATCAGAATGTAGTCACCCGAAGGTTTGAAGAATTTTCCGTCAAAGGCAAAGCCGTGTTTGATTTGAAAGAATGTTCCCAACTCCACCACCTCCCAGCTTTCGGGGACAGGGCCGATTTCGGTTTGTTTTTGTGATTCGTTGCGGAGGCCTTCGGTGAAGAGCTTGTCCATGAGGGCCTTTTTCAGCTCGGTAGTGGTCTGGATGATCCGCTCCTGCGCTTCGATGGCCCGCTGCACCACCGAAAGGATGTGGGCGATCTTCTTCTGCTCAGGAGGTGGGGGGAGGGGAAGATTTCGTTCCTTGAGTACCTTAAAGTGCCTGTTGTAGCCACGACTCGGAAGCTCCAAGGACAACATAGTAAAGTAGTAGAATTTCGGGTCGTACAGCTCTTTATTCGGAAGAAGCACCTTCGTTCCGTCCGCACCTAGTACGAATGGGAAGTCAACATATTTGAAACAGCGCGTGTGGTCTCCGAAGATGATGAGTGGCAAATCGAAGTCGATGACCCTGCTTTCGTCGTCACAATAGCCAGCGACAAACTCCCGCCCTTGGTCGACGACCGGAAAACGACCAACCTTAGCGATGTCCTTCGCTGGAATTTGGTTTTGCCGACCGACCTTGTTCTTAACGAACGAATCGGAGACAGCGCATGTTTGCCATTCGCTCATATCCCGATCTTCTCCAGAATTTCCACCTTCGTTGAAGCTACGGTTGACAGGTCCCTCAAGACCATGTCCGTCATCTTCACCACCACCATACCAGTTCATCATTCTGCTTCTTCCCAAGGATGCATGGGCCGATTGAGCCATTTATGAGCCATTTCCGTGGCAATTCGAATGGACCCATTGGATCGTTTATGTCCCAATTCCCGGCGGACTCTTGCCATGCCCCTCATGCCCCTTGGCGCCCCTTTTCGATCGGATAGCGGGTGTTGTGTTGTGGATGAAATTCCGGCATCATTTTTCCCGCGATGTCCCTTTTGTCCCTGTTTTGTCCCTATTGCCTGTTTTAGAAGTGGATGTCCCCATTGTCCCCATTTTGTCCCTATTCGTTGCCAGAATATAGTGCACTCCCGGTCCGCGGGTTCCTCGTTGCTCAAGGACGCCCTTTTCAACGAGGTCCTTCAGGTCACGGGTGGCGGTTTTCTTGATTGCTTTTGCGACTTTCTGATACTCGGGGTTCGAAATCTTGCGGTGCTCCTTGAGGAAGGTAATTGCGGCGCGCTGGCGATCATTTAAGTCGAGTTGATTGATCCGGTCGTCGGTCAACCAGTTACGCCAGATAGTGACAGTGAACTGGTTGTCGCCCGAAATAAAGTCAGGGTCCGGTAGACCGGCTTTGCGACACCATTTAACGACATTATGGGTGCCGTAGCCCAGTTGGTTTATGTAGCCAGCAAGGTAAAAGGGCCTGGCCAGAAAAGGGTTCACCGGCACGGAGAGATGCTTCTTGGAGAGAGCCCTGATTGTTAATTCCTTCGGAAGCATGCCTGGGTTTATAATTTCAATCCTGTCTGCAAAGACATCGATTTGTACGGAAGCATTGGAATCGTAGTCGCGATGGACAACGGCATTCACTATTATCTCGCGAATGGCTTCCTTCGGAATTTCCAATCTGACTTCTGCAGCAGTTGAATTTTCACGCCCTCCCACCGTGCGATCCAATTTCGAGAGTACAAAACCTGTCGCAGAGTCGACTTGTTCAAATAATGTTCCCTCAAAATTTTGCTGACTTTGGATGGGCCGGGTTACCTCAGTTCCGAGATAATAAGAGCATTTCACGATAGCAGCAGGACAGAACTTTTGTGGATACTTCCCGAAAAGCATAATGGCAGCATTAGATATGCCGCCTTCAACTTGGAGTGTAAGCTGTTCAAGCATATTGCGGTTGTTGCTGATTTTCGAAAAGGAGTATTCGCGTTCGTCTTTTGCACGTTTAACAAACCAGGAAATGCGATCTTCGGAAATATCTGAGAGTTTAGCCCCTTTTGCATAAGACATGTAGAATGGTGAATTCTTATTCATTAGCCTGTCCGTTCTGTTGCTGCCAGTAGAGAAGGCTCTGCATGACCTTCAACTTCAATTCTGCCAGTGAGGAAAACTTGTCGTAGGTGATTTCCCTTTTCGCCCTTTCGATCAGGGCTGCCATTTTCTTTGCTGGCTTAACACCAACTGACAGTGTTTTAATATAAACAAACCTGTCTTTCTCCAATTCAGAGGCGTAGATGTATTCCTTCTCAGTGGCTGAACTTCCATCGTCATCAGGGGTGCCATAGGTCTTTCCAAACAAACCAAGATAGATTTCACATTCTTCTACCACATTGCGATAGTTATTCTGAGGATTTCGCTGGTTCGCAGGAAGATTCTCAAAGAGGAATACGTCAAAATATTGCTTCAGATAGGGATCCGTCAGAACAAAGTAGCAGAGCTCCTTTCGCTGGCGTGCAAACTCCGCTTGGGGACTACTGATAAAGATCAAGTTCATGCGCCAATCCCGAGTTGTTTGAGGATGCTACGCAGAGCCTCATCGGTTTGCTTGGCCTCCAACTCAATGACATTCAGTTCATCCACTATTTCAGCAATGGGCCGGTAGGTTTCGGCGTCGCTGGTGTGGATATAGCGACTGGGAGAAATGTTGTAATCGTTTTTCTTAAGCTCCGTGTGCTCGACGATGCGGCTGAGTTTTTCCTCCTCGGTCCACCCGATGAGGATATTAGCAATGCGCTGGATCCCTTCGTCAGGGATGAAGTTCTTGGGATCACCCTTTTCGAATACCTTGCTGGCGTTGACCAGGAAGACCTTGCCTTTGCGGGCTTTGGGCTTCGACCGATTGAGGAACAACACAATGCCCGGTGCAGTGGTGTTGTAAAAAAGATTTTCGGGTAGATAAAGGACGCTCTCGATGATGTCCTGGTCCACGAACCACTGGCGGACGGTCTTTTCCTTGTTGGTGCCAGCATTACCAGATCCGCGGGAGGCGGCTCCTCTGTCCAGAACAATGGCGGCGCGGCCAGAAGCATTGAGACTGGTGTACATATGCTGGACCCAGCCCCAGTCGGCAGAGGATTTTCCAGGGAAGCCAGCCCCGGTGGGAAAGCGATCGAATTCGTCGTTGTCATAGTCGGACTCGGTGAACCAGTCCTGATTCCACATGGGATTGGCTACGACGCGGTCGAAGCTGCGTAACTTCCCAGCCTTGCGAAATTTCGGATTCTTGAAGGTGTCGCCTATTTCGATTTCACCTTCCATGTCGTGGATAATCATGTTCATGTTGGCCATGGCCCAGGTTTCAGGAATATATTCCTGTCCATAAAGTTTCAGAGGCGCGATCGTGCGCTTCTTGCCCCTGGTCTTTTCCTCCATGGCGATCTCGCACTTGATCAGCAGCCCACCAGAGCCACAACAGGGATCATAGATCTCCATGCCTGGTTCTGGCTGCAGAACCTTGGACATAATGGTTCCGATTTCGCCGGGGGTATAGAATTCGCCAGCGCTTTGACCACCACCTTCGGCAAACTTGCGGATGAGGTATTCGTAGCTCTTGCCGATGATGTCGGCCTCAACATCTTTTAGTCCCAGCCGCTTGGTGCTGATGGCTTCGATGAGGTTTGAGAGACGATCGTCATCGATGTCACGTTGTCCATGGGTAGTAGCGTTGAAATCGACGCGGTCAATAATACCCTGCAGTAGTGGATTCTCTTTGGAGATGGCCCGCATGTGGGTTGTAACGCCTTCGCCAATCTTGTCAGCGAGCTTGCGGATCATAGACCAGACAGGCTGTTCAGGATCGTTGGGTATTAAGGGTAGGTAGAAACGCACCAGTTTGTGATCGCGTTTGGCAAGCTGGAAGGCTTTCGCCCGAGAACCGACTTCAGAGGCGATGCGATTGATTTCATCATCGAACACATCGCAGAGGCGCTTCGTAAATATGAGGGGGAGGATATAGTCCTTGTATTTTGGGCATCTTTGGCTCCCCTGATCGAGCATGCGGCATCCCAGATCCAGGACTCGAGAGATTTTCCGCTATCGTTCTTAATTGCCACCAATGCTACTTCCTTTTGCTTCCATCACTATACCGCAGTAGGCTTGAGAGGTTTCTCAATATAGTATCAAATTATATGACCACTGTATCCATTCAGTATTTTCTTCTGCCACACGTTTGCTAGAGCCTTTTTAAGGTCCTTGTCTTCGTGTGGGCTGGCATGTGCTTTTTTTGTCACCCACTTGTATACCGTATCTTTCTTGACACCTATGTGAACAGCAATTTCTTCATCAGAAAACCAACGACCTTGGTCAACCATATGCTTCCTCATGGTAAGCCTCTTGTTTGTGTACAGTTAAGATAGTTCAGTCGAATTAGGATGCAATGGGATTGGCTTGGATAGCTAGTGATTCCACCTCACTTCACAGATCCGTTCTAAGCTTCGCAAATGAGTTGTGCAAAATTAATAATTATAAGTTAAACGTTGGTCAGCGGTAGATCTCTGCCTTCCCTAACTCTTGGGCATTTTACTGCCAAGCCTGGCGGTAACCCAGCTGAAAACTGCTATTAATCCAGCGTGATCAGCTCCAACCTACGGTAGTGCAAAATTAAAAATGAAAAATTAAAGTTAATTTGGTGGAGACTTCTGCCTTCTCTATTCTAGTGACGAGTGATGCGGCATCGCTTACCAGCTACGCCGGCACAGGCGGGTGAACGCCAATGGTTCCCACTTTCATTCAATACTTATAGGTTCATAATTCATCACACCTAATGATATATATTCATATCTAAGCTTATATCCTCATATATGATTATTTATTAAGATATTATTTATTCTTCATATCTGATGATTAATATTATATTATTGCCGCTATCTCATCACAGGAGATGAATATGGATATATCACATCTACATACCGATACGGCCATCCTGGAAGAATTGGGGCGTCGCTTAGCTCGCATGCGCGTACGGTACAATTTAACCCAGGCCATACTCGCAGAGCAGGCAGGGATATCTAAACCCACTCTGGAAAGGATTGAAGCAGGCCGAGATGCCCAGGTAAGCAGTTTGATCCGCATACTGAGGGCGCTTGATATACTCGATGTGCTGGACAGTTTAATTCCAGCCGCTAAAGCCAGCCCCATGGAACGATTAAAAACAGGGGGGAAGAAACGCAAAAGAGCCTCAGCTTCACCCAAACAAACAAAAGCATCCAAACCCTGGTCCTGGAGAGATGAGGTGTGAGCATGACAGCTGAAGTCAGACTCTGGGGCAGAACGATCGGGGCTGTAACCCTGGATGAAGGTAGCCGGATAGCTGATTTTCAATACGCTGATAATTTTGCGGACAGTGGAATTGAGCTTGCTCCGCTGGTGATGCCGCTTTCAAACAAACCGTACCGCTTCCCCAATCTATCATATGAAACGTTCAATGGCTTGCCTGGCATGTTGGCTGATTCTCTGCCTGATAAATATGGGAATGCCTTGATAAACGCCTGGCTGGCAAGAGACGGTCGTTCACCGGAATCATTCACCGCAGTAGAGCGCCTTTGTTACACAGGTAAGCGGGGAATGGGCGCGCTTGAATACCGCCCGGTAAAAGGTCCTAGAGCTCGAAGATCATCAGATATACAGCTTGGTAAGCTTGTATCTCTGGCCTCAGAGATCCTTTCTCAGAGAAGTGATATGACTGCCGATTTTGCTACAGGCAAACGCGAGCAAGCGCTCCGCGACATTCTTCAAGTCGGGACATCAGCCGGGGGGGCTCGAGCAAAGGCGGTTATCGCCTGGAACCCAATGACTGGACAGGTACGCTCCGGTCAAGTTAAGACCGATCCTGGATTTCAATACTGGCTGCTGAAGTTCGATGGCGTGCAAAACAATCGAGATAGAGAACTGGCCGATCCAAAGGGCTATGGTGCGATTGAGTTTGCCTATTCAAAAATGGCTCAAGACGCTGGAATAGCAATGAGTGAATGCAAGCTGCTTGAGGAAAATGGCCGTCGACATTTTATGACGCAACGTTTTGACCGCATGAATAACGGCAAAAAGCTTCATGTTCAAACGCTAGGTGCTATTGCACATCTTGATTACAATCAAGCGGGTGCCCACGGATATGAAGAAGCCTTTCTGGTCATGCGGAAGCTGCGCTTGTCGACATCAGAAATTGAACAGGCATTCCGACGGATGGTCTTTAATATTATTGCCCAAAATCAAGATGATCACGTGAAAAACATCGCTTTCATTATGGATGAAAACGGAACCTGGGCTCTGGCTCCTGCCTATGACGTGACTTACAGCTATGACCCAAATGGGCTCTGGACTGGCAAACATCAAATGACAATGAATGGTAAGCAGAATGATTTCAGCCTTGATGACTTTGAGGTTTGTTCAGAAACTGCCATGTTAAAACGAGGACGGTATAAGCACATTATCCAGGAAGTTGATACTGTTGTCTCCCGCTGGGCAGATTATGCTGATGAGGTGCAGGTGAATCCCAAACAACGGGATCAGATTCAGAAGACTTTGAGAGTTGGACGGTTTCTTTAGCTCACCTCAATAGCAGAGCATATCTAAACCCCCGGAACGCGCCATCAATAAGTGATCCAGGGAAACCGACCCAATATAACCGCTCTCACTCCAGCGTGATCAGCTCCAAGATTCGGTAGTGCAAAATTCAAAGTTAAAAATGAAAAGTTCAAAAGCCTGTCCGACGTAGCCCACAGGGCGTAGGCGGATTAATTGGCTGGTTACCTCTGCCTTCTCAAGAGTGATGATAATTTGCTACCAATATCTGCAG
>JAIPJM010000039.1 GCA_021734255.1 Fidelibacterota bacterium
TCCGCGATACCTATTATGACGCCTCGGCCACCATGAAGGGCAAACTTGCCCGTTTATTGACCATAATCGATGAATCCGATAAGCCTGAACTCGACCAGGGAGCACTCCAGCGTTACCTGGCAGAGACAGTCTGGTTTCCTCAAGCGCTGCTCCAACTTCAGAACCTTGAGTGGACCGCGGTGGACGACAGTACGGCCCTCGCTACCCTGACTGACGGCAGCAACCCGGTCAGTCTCCATTTTCATTTTGACGCCAATGACCTGGTGAAAGCCGTCTCCACAGAATCCAGATACCGGGAAGTGAACGGTGAATATATTCCCACACCCTGGCGTGGGGAATTCAGTGATTATCGAGAAGTTGCCGGCATGCTAGTTCCTAAAAAGGCTCAGATAATCTGGGTGATTGATGGGACAGACGTCGTGACATGGCGAGCAGACATCGTAAGTTACGATACTAGTATTCCAGTGGACTAACCCAACCAAACTATTGGCATCTTCGTAGAATCGATCAGGTACAGTAATAGGTCATTTGCAATCGCGATCGTTAAGTTTTACCTGCAATAGTCATTCGCAGATTACTTGCTACATGCTCTACTTTTTACCATTTCTCCGGCTATATTACAGTCTCAGCCTATAAAAATATTAATTACAGAAGTATCTGTAGAATGACACCATGAACTTACTCCTACCACTGATCAATAATTTCACCATGATCATCAGCCTAGTAGCTGTGTATGGACTCCTCCTCAGAATAAAAAGCAGCAAGGAGACCTATACAATCGGTATGCAAAGTGTATTCTTTGCTGCAACTACGCTCCTAGCTATGTCAGTACCTTTCACTATATCTGAGGGCGTCTTCTTTGATAGTCGGTCAATTGTTTTAACTGCGATTGGAGCATTCGCGGGACCGATTCCCGCCATTTTCACAGTTTTTGTAAGCAGCCTGTATAGATTGAATACTGGGGGCGATGGCATGATCATGGGCGTTGCAGTAATCCTGACATCGGGTGGGCTGGGGATGCTTTTCTATTACCTCCTGCTGAGGAACCCCTGGCTGAGGGCTGCCCGATATTATTACATCCTGGGGCTTATTGTACATGTTCTCATGCTATCCTATACAGGTATCCTTCCCCCGGATACACGAGCAGCAGTACTGAAAGATCTCTGGTTCCCCATCCTCATACTATACCCCATCGTAACAACGCTGGTGCTGGCGCTTATGGCCGAACAGCAGGATCGAATGAAGAGGATGCATGAACAGAAACAATTGCAGAAGTTTCATGCGATTGGCAGGCGGTTGACAAATCATGGAATCTGGCTGCTGGATCTTGAGGGAAAAGATAGTTGGTGGTCTCCTGAAATGTTCACCCTGTTCAACTTTCCAATAGATCAGGGTGTTCCAGACATTCGGCTCTACCTAAATAGAATACATCCTGATGACCGTGAAAAATTACTCACTGCTCAAGAGAGACTTTTACAGCACAATCGTCCGATGAACATTCAATTCAGAACTCAGCTTGAAGATGACACAATCAGATGGTATGAGGTGTGGGGCGAACGAGCGATACCACAAACAGGGCAAAATAAGATCATTGGTGCGACGCAGGATATCACCCAGCGAAAAAGGACAGAAGTCGAAAGGCAGATATTTGAGAAGCGCTTCCGCATAGCCCAGGAAATGTCCCCGGATGGTTTTACCATATTGCAGCCCGTCCGTGATGAAAAGGGCGAAATTTTCGATTTTATCTGGGTTTATGAGAACAATGCCGTGGCAAAGATGAATGGGACGGACCCGAAGAAAGTTGTTGGCAGACGTCTTTTGGATCTATTCCCTGGGCACCGAGGTACGGCATTCCTGAACAATTATATCCAGGTGGCACAAACTGGCGAACCCCTAACATTTGAGGAGGAATATGTTGGTGAGACTCTTGAATCGCCAACCTGGTTCCGCATTGTAGTAGTTCCCATGGAGGATAATATTGCCATCCTGGCCCAAGATATCACGCAACGGAAGCAAGCAGAAGATCTACTAAAAGAGAATGTGAGCAGACTGGCTGTGGCTTTTGAGAATAGTCCTGCTTTCATAACCATACAAAAGGCCGAGAATGCAGAATATATCAGTGTAAATAATACCTGGAGCTCGATCACAGGCTACAGTGCTGAGGAGGTGGTCGGAAAAACGACACCAGATCTTAATTTAATGGATTCCAATGCGCATGAGCTACTTCTCAAAGAATTCAAGGAAAAAGGGGCGGTCCGAAATGTAGAGGTTCCCCTCACCATCAAAGATGGCTCCACTCGCTTTATCTTGATCTCATCTGTCCTCCACTCCGAGGGTGATAAACCGCTCATTTTCACCACAGGAATAGACATCACCGAGCTAAAACTCAAAGAGGCCCAGCTGAAGCAGAGCGAAGAAAGGTTTTCCCTGGCATTCCATTCCGCTCCGATCGGCATGGCACTCACCCGTTTTGAAGATGGATTGATTGTGGATGTCAATAATGCTTTTCTGAAAATCTCTGAATTTAGTCGAGGTGAACTCGTTGGGCGCAAAACAACCGAAATTGGCATCTGGAGTACTGAAACACGGGAAAGAACCTTGGATCAACAGAAAGCAACGGGTGGACTGAAATTACATGAGGTGATGATTTATACCAAGTCTGGCCGAGAGCTCCCCATATTGTTGAGTGCAGAAGTAATAAAAATCAATCATGTTGAACACATGCTATCAAACATTGTCGACATATCAGATAATAGAAAGATAGAGCAGGCTCTCAGCGAATCAGAAGCGAACTATAAGAGTTTATTTGAGAACATGAATGCCGGTTTTGTGCTTTTCGAAGTTGTTCAAGACACAGAGGGCCATCCAGTTGATCTGCTGATTGTCATGGCAAACGATGGTTTTAGGCTAACAACAGGTCTGGACCTGAAAAGTTCTATGGGAAAACATCTCACCAAAGTTTTGCCCGGAATAGAAAAGGATGAAGCCGATTGGATCGGAACTTATTCTAAGGTGGCACTCACCGGGGAAGCCATTCAGTTTGAGCAAGGCTCTGAATTATTGGGATATTATTACTCCATTTCTGCTTTTAAAGCAGGTCCAAATCAATGTGCCGTTACTTTTGTTGACATCACCAAGCGCAAATTAGCTGAAGAGAAGGAGCGCGAGCTAGAAGCCCAACTTCGCCAATCCCAAAAGCTGGAAGCAGTTGGTACCATGGCAGGTGGAATTGCCCATGATTTCAATAATATCCTTCAAGGGCTGTATCTCTATACCAATATTATAAAAGAGCAACTTCCGGATGATGACCAGGTTCACTCTGATTTTCAGCATATCATCGAGTCAGGCAATAGAGCTAAAGAGCTAGTCAGACAGATTCTCACCTTCAGCCGTAAAGAAGAAGCCATATTTAAGCCAACCAGAATCCAGTATCTGATTAAGGATGCTCTAAAACTGATCCGGGCTTCCACACCCGCCACTATCGATATCAAAGAGAATATTGATTTAAACTGTGGGGCTGTCTTGTGTGATGCTATCCAGTTCCACCAGGTCTTTATCAACCTCTGCAACAATGCCATATATGCCATGAAAGATAAGGGTGGGCAGCTATCGGTCTGTTTGCACCAAACTGAGTCACCGATAGAAGTGGAACCAGGGAAACCATTTCACCTGAGAGGGGTGTTCTCGAACTAATTGTGCGTGATACGGGGCATGGTATGGACACCAAAACCCTGGAGAAGATATTTAACCCCTTCTTCACGACCAAGGATGTGAATGAAGGTACGGGATTGGGCTTATCGATCGTGCACGGGATCATCAAAGATATGCAGGGACAGATCATCGTGAAAAGTCAGCATGGTAAAGGAACCACATTCAGGATTCTCTTACCTGTCAGTGCAGAGAAAAAGCAGAGTGATTTGACTCAGCAAGAAGCATCAAAGCATGTACAAGGAATAAGAGTTCTCTTTGTAGATGATGATGAGTTGATTTCCAGAGCGGGTAAGCGTATTCTCGAGGATAAGGGGTATGTGGTCGCTCTTGCGAAGAATGGACTGGAAGGACTCAAAGTCTTTCAGAAAGACATCCTGGCCTTTGATCTGATCATCACTGACCTGACCATGCCCAGGATGACAGGTTTGGAGCTTGGGAAAGCGGTCCGCAAACTTTCTAGTGAAGTACAAATTGTGCTGACAAGTGGTATTCTTGATCCAAAGCTGCAATCAGAGTTTGAGTCTCTGGGGTTTAATGGATTTGTTCGTAAGCCCTGGACGGCTGCCGAGATGCTAGAGGTGATTAGCTCATTAGATATAGCTTAAGCTTTATTGCGCCATATCTACGGGTGCGAGTCGTGACACATATACGCCACACTAACTCCGTAAATAACTGTTATTTATGAATGTTCGTTGAGCTCATAACCCAAAGGCCGTAGGTTCGATCACGAAGAGCAAAGCCAGTGGATTTGGGATGAGGGACACGGAACAACGTGACGTGAATCCTACCATTGCTCTGTCCAGTTCGAGTACCTCAATATTCAGAGCTTACTTCTGGTGGCCATTTTTGTTTTGTGGAGATTGAAATCAAATCCTAATTGTTCGAAACGAAGCGAGGTTTCTCATTGAAACCGAGCAGAGTTAGAGGAGGACGAAGTTGGACTCCTATGCTCTAAACCCATAAAAATCTAATACTAAATAAGCATTGTCATATCCTAAGGGGACACTACCTTCCCCACACAAACAGGAGTTTGTGATGGATCATTTCCGGAACCACATCTTACTGAGCACCAAAGCAATTCCAGGCTGTCACACTGTCTGCTGGAAGTTCTGTCCGTGATCTTAACGATGTTTGAGTCAACCATAACGACTGCATAACCCTTGTAAGATCAAGAAGGACAAAGATCATGAACCGACGCAAGTTTATCAGATCATTCAGTTTCGCCGGAGTAGCATTTCTGCTGGCCGCTTGTATCCCCACCGAGATTTTTATAAGCCGGCGTGGCAGGCACGGTCCGCCGTCCCATGCTCCGGCCCACGGACACCGCAAAAAGAACAGGCACGGGATAGAAATGACCTACGACTCCAATCTCGGTATCTACATCGTGGTGGGTTACACAGGCTATTATTACTACGATGGGATCTACTATCGCAAACAAAATAACCAGTGGGAATCATCGAAGGACCTTAAGAAGGATTGGAAAAAGTCCAGCAAGCACGGCATGCCCAAGGGTCTCAAGAACAAGTAGAGGGTAGCAGGTCGGAAGTAGAAAAGCGGTAAAGGGAATAAGCAACAGGAGCAGGCTGGAGTCGGAGCATTTTGTGATTGGGCATCCTCATGATGTTCACATCACTGTATTACAGGAGTGTTAATGTTGTTCTCCGAAAGGTATTTGGACCTGTGAACTACGGATAAGAAAACCGTCCAGCAGGGATCACCATCTCGAGTGTTTTGTGCATCTGAATGTCACATATCCATCACAGTTCTATCATAAGGCATTGATAATACTTGCTATTCGTTGGGTTCAAAACTCAACGGTCGTAGGTTCGAGACAGTGAGAGTGAAACGACTGCTTTGGTGTCAGCAGCCTTTCCGGACATTTCGAGAACCTCAATGCCCGTCCAGAATCCTGAGATAATTCTAGGCGAGATCAGGCTCGATCCACTCAAAAAGCTTGCTCCTGTTAAGTAAAATTGACCCAAAATGATGATATTTCATTAAAAATATTTTTTTATAAAAATGTAAATGATTGTTTGTTTTAAACTTTCCATGAGCATATTAATGCCGATTGTCAGGAAAATCCAATTTTTGGGTACAAGTGTTTTCTGCGAAAGTCTGTAGAAATGTCTGACGTGTGTTAGCCACCTGAGGTGGTATTGTTTTAGAGAGAGGTACAAATGGCTGATCAATTAGTCAACGGTGTGGTCAAATGGTTTAATGATTCCAAAGGCTACGGTTTTATTCAGCAGGAAGATGGTCCAGATGTATTCGTTCATTTCAGAGCGATCAACGGCGAGGGACATGTGTCCCTTAAAGATGGACAAAACGTTACGTTTAACATCACTCAGGGCGAAAAAGGCCCCCAGGCTGAAAACGTTACTGCTGTCTAGTTCTTAAATAAGAATTGGATCAAAAGCCTCTACACTCGTGTCGAGGCTTTTTTTTATCTCAAAATTAAAATGACGAGACGATCTCTCCTGCAAATCGTCTCATTTTTATCACCTGCTCCCTGGCTTTGAGACGACCGTAGGCCAGAATGGTCCAGGTGCTGACCACCATGATGATCGATACAATCGATCCTATGAACGATAGCGTCGATGACTCACCCAGCTGCAGCTGAACCACCAGCCAGGTAACAGCAACCAGGAACAGGACCACCCCAAAAATAATCATGAACATGGCCAGTGTGAATGTTGAAGCATTGGGACCGATCGTTTCATAAAGTCTGCTCCCATCCCCTTCCTGCTCAACCCGCAGGTTCAGCTCCGGAGACCACCAGGAGGAGCTACGCGTGCGCTGCTTTACCATTACCAGATCATTGGATACCTGCAGGATGTGATCTGTATAATTTTTCTGCGCGGCGCCTACAAATGTCGCCAGCACCTGCTCATGTGATTTAGTACTGCGATAGGATCGACGGATATTGATGCCCACAGATTACCCCTGCCTGGTTTAAGAAGTCTTATTTATGAGATAATCTATCTCATATTCAGGAAAAGTCAAGCAAGCGACCATCCACTCAACCCGCATTGTTCATGGATTTAGAATCCATTCCGTTTATCTTAGGCAACTTTCTTAAATGCTCGTACAATTTGGAGTCAGAATCATGAGATCACTCGATAGACGCGAATTCGTTAAATTAACAACACTTGGGAGTCTGGGGGTCATCATGGGGTGCAAACCAGCACAAAATCTTGACCTGATCATTCGAAATGGTCTGGTACTGGATGGTCTCGGTGGAGCGGGACAAGTCAAAGATATCGGGATAAAAGGCAACACCATCTATGTCATTGACAAACTCCCCTCGCTGGAAGGCGTGACCACCCTGGATGCCAGGGGAAAAATTGTCTGTCCAGGATTTATCGATATTCATACCCACACGGATACGGAGCTCCTGGTCAATGGTAAAGCCGAGAGTAAGATCCACCAGGGCGTAACCACAGAAATAGGCGGCAATTGTGGGTCTTCCCCTTTTCCGATCAGTGAGACTTATGCGGCTGAGTATCATGGACGCCTCAAAGACAAATATGGTCTGGAGACCAGCTGGACCGATCTGGATGGATTCTTTTCAGCTATTGAGGAGCGCGGCACATCTCTGAATTACGCAACCCTTACCGGTCAGGGGGACCTGCGAGGCTATGTGGTCGGACTGCATGACACAGCGCCGGATGCAGATCAACTCAAGGCCATGCAACGGGTCCTTATCGAATCTCTGGAGCAAGGGAGTTTCGGTCTTTCAACCGGTCTGGAATACGCACCCGGTAGTTATGCCAGCACGGAGGAGCTGATCAAGTTGACCTCCGCACTTTCCGAGCATGGGGGTATTTATGCCACCCACATGCGCAATGAGGATGACCGTGTTGAAGAAGCCATCGAAGAAGCATTAAGGATCGGACGGGACGCAGGTGTATTCACGCAGATATCTCACCTGAAGGCCTGTAACCGCAATAACTGGCACAAAGTTGATCACATGCTTGAGATGATCGCCACAGCCCAAAAAGATCAACCGGTCCTCGCCGATCGTTATCCCTATGACGCCTGGGGCACGGGTCTTTCCATGTTCATGCCCCTCTGGGCTCGCCAGGGCGATACCGAGGAGGTGCTTGCCAGACTGAATAATGCGGATGATCTGAAAAAGATCGAAGCCTACTCACATGAACGTGCCGAAAGGATCGGTGGCTGGGATCGGGTCATGATCAGTTCCTGTTCCTACGAAGACGATAAATTTTGTGAAGGATTGACCGTACTCGAAGGAGCGGCAGAAAAAGAAATGGCGCCCTTTGAATTCGTCCGCTCCCTGCTGCTCAACTCGAATAACAGTGTCGGCGTTGTGGGCTTTGCCATGGATGAGGCGAATCTGCACAAGGTCCTCAATGCGGACTTCGTCATGGTTGGATCAGATGGCTCAGCTGTGGCGCCGTATGGTAAGTTGGGAACGGGTAAACCGCATCCCCGCTATTATGGCACGTTTCCCCGTGTCCTGGGGAAGTATGCCCGGGATGAGAACGTACTGAGTCTTTCCAATGCAGTCAAGAAAATGACCTCCATGCCGGCCCAGTCCATGGGATTCAAGGATCGAGGTGTCCTGGATGTGGGGAAAAAGGCTGACATCGTCATCTTCGATGCAGAGACTGTTATCGACAAGGCTACCTTTGCTGATCCTCATCAATATCCTATTGGGATCGAGACAGTGATCGTGAATGGGACTGTCACGATAAAGAATGGTGAGCACACGGGAGCACTCGCCGGCGAGGTCCTCCGGAAAGCTTAGCGTAAATAGATCATCTTGATGGTTTGGATGTGACCTGCGGTCTGCAGCTGGCACAGGTATATCCCTGTACTTACAGAATTCCCCCATTTATCCGTACCATTCCAGTGCAGTTGATGCTGGCCCGCCACCTGATGCTCATTCAGACCCAGTATTTCCCGACCCGTCACATCGAAGATCCGTAACTGGACATCAGTTTCTTCTGGGATGAAATACCGGATACTTGTGGTAGGATTAAAGGGATTTGGAAAATTCTGATACAGGATCGGATCCCTGGGCAAACCTGATTGATCCGGATCCACAGCCACACCCGGCGCCTGCATCCTAAAAATGATAGCATCTGCGCGTAAGACGCCGCTTACCTGGCTGTTCCCTGTATCCCAGACTTCCACATCAATGGTCTCATCAGCAGGTAAGGTATATTCGCCCAGGGTCACCCAGGCGCCACTGCCGGCATTCTGATCCTGATGGACCGAATCAATGGGACTGCCATCCACCTTCACGATATAAAGCGCATCATCACTGGAATTCACTGTCGTTGGAACGATCTCCTGGATCTTATAGGTGCCAGCATCCGGTAACACGATGGAGAATTTAGCCCAGGCACCATTATTCAGAAAAGCATAGCGACTGCTCTGCCCCCAGGCCTGGGCAACACTGGTCCGCCAGTCACCA
The DNA here is from genome assembly GCA_021734255.1 of Fidelibacterota bacterium. GTDB lineage: Bacteria > Fidelibacterota > UBA8477 > UBA8477 > JABMPR01 > JABMPR01. The sequence continues at coordinate 9,155 of JAIPJM010000039.1, forward strand.
CTTTCGAAGTAGCCTGTTGTATCATCGTTGTCCACCAGGTAAAAGGGTGGCTCCACCAGGGCTGTTACCGCGATATCATAATATGGATGTAGCGGGTCATCGCTGGCAATTCGAATGGTATCGGTCAGCGCGCCAAGATCCTGGGGCGATAGCTGAATTTCGAGGTCGATCTCACTCATCGGTGCCAGTTCCAAAGGGGTCGTCAGATCTATGGCTGCCTGCCCGGTTTGGCCTTGTATGCTGGCTATGGTCAATTTTTCTATTCCCCGATTGCTGATCCGCACGGTTCGTGATGTGACCACTCCCTCTGCTATCGGACCAAAGTCCACGTTCCGTGAAGACACACGGAAGTCCTTCTCCCTTACCAGAGGTGACAGTTTGATCGCATCTGCCATCATCGTAGCTGTGCCTGTTGGATAGGGCTCCACCGAGATCATTTCCAGCACTTCCTGGTGTCCTGCTATCAGGTGAGGTGTGGCAAGATATTGCCATTTATAGGGTTCTGGATGACTCATCTGGAACACAGTATCAGTACCAGATGATGAGTGAACCACAAAATTCAAAGACATTTCGTGAGCATAACCTGCAGGCACCTGATAAAAGACATGATAGGGTCCATCTTGAGGAATATCCACGGTCCATCCAATATGACCAGGGTCCATACTACTCATTGTGGACACTCTTGAGTCTGTTCCCCAGGCTGGTTTTTCTTCACTATCACTCCAGGAACCAGCATACTCAGTATATCCGGGATCCAGATTATCAACAAATATATCATCTCCAACATAAGGGATGAATTCTGTACTCAAATTCCCTGCTGTATCAGTTGCAGCCACACCGATCTTTGCAATTTCCAGAGGATGTTGCAATACTGGCGTTTCCCAGGTCGTATCATCCACAACAGTACATTCCAGAACGTGATAACTGTTGTCCTTCAGTTTGAGAGCGACAAATGGCTGGGGCATGAAAAGCGGTTCATTGGTCTGAATTCGGTAAAAGGGTGATCCTGGCGAACCTTGCGGTGTGAGGGTGAGGACCGGGGGATCAATGTCAGCAGTACCACGCCACAATTGCATGGCTTCCACAGCTGTGCAGTATTTGAAATTAACCGTGGGATATTTCTCGGCAGCTGCCACCGCAGCTTCATGGAGGGCGATCATGTTATCAGCAAAATCGGTTTCTGGTAAATGGCCCCAGAAACAGGGTACCTGATCCTCTCCGTTTGCTGCATGGGCAAAGACTGAATCCATATATCCCCTGGCCAGAGCCGTATTGAAGTGCGCCGAGCGGAGATTCCAGCCCGGTCCCTCGCCAGGCAACTGGTAATTCGCCGCGGAAGGATGATAGGGAACCCATTCCGACGGTGAGAAGCGCCAATCGATCACATTGGCATAGGGTTCTTCATCAGTTGCTTTATACGAAGGCCAGGCATTATGCATGCTGTAGGGCAGGATCTGATTCAATTCAGCCTGCCAGGTGTTATCCATGAAATGCCAGCCACTGCGAAATGAGACTGGGAAGACATCCTCCTCTAATAGGAATTGAGCCAGGGTAAAATCCCAGTCATCTCGGCTCTCTTCGAATGTAAGTGCCTGATTCCAGTGGTAGAGCCCATCCTGATCATAATCGGTCCATGCAAAAGTATGATAGTGAAGTGTAAGCTCATCGCCATTGGCGATCACATTCTCACCATGGTACTTCTTCATGAGATACATGGTCATGATGTTATTGATGGGGAAATTGTTGTTGGTGGCGTAGCGGAAAATATTTCCGGCCATCATCCACCAGGTCATTTTCATGGGCGTACCATAGGAGTCAACCAGAGGAGCCCTGAAAGCTGGGTCCATCACTTTGTAGGCATTTTGAAGGGGATCAGTGAACAGGGATTGATCATAGGTATCGTGGTAGCGACTGGTGGACATCCCGTCCCAGATCGCGGTATCGGAACCAAGCACCAGGTAGACAGTTCCAGCAGAGAAAAGTGATATTGGTAGTAGTATGAATATCAGATAGAAACTGATAATTCGCAATTGATTCATGATTCCCTGTTTCATTCGGTCCCCCTATTTCGGCCCTAAGTTTGGGTCAGAATGTTCTAAATTAGAATGATCTATCGCACAATCCTGCAATCAGGTCTTGCCTTTGTAGCCCTCATCGACCAGGAGTTTCGCAGATTTCCTGGCTTTCTCAACGAGTTGGTCACAACGCTCATTCTCTTTGTTCCCGGCATGACCTTTTACCCACTTAAATTCCACTGCATGGTCATCCAACAGCAGGAGTAACTGTTCCCATAGATCAATGTTTTCAGCAAGTTGTCCATCCGAGCGTCTCCAGCCCATGGACCGCCATTTTTTGGCCCAACCCTTGGAAATAGAATCAACCACATACTTGGAGTCGGTAAAGAGGGTCACTTCCGATGGCTGTTTCAAAGACCGAAGGGCGACGATCACTGCCATCATCTCCATCCGATTGTTGGTGGTGAGTTTATAGCCGGCTGACAATTCTTTTCTGTGTTGCCCGTGAGCCAGAACGATCCCATACCCCCCTTTACCAGGGTTTGGCGAGGCGCCACCATCCGTATGAATGATGATGCGCTTGTCTCTTTTTTCCGCTGGATCCACGGTTTTGATCAGGTCTATCAACTGTTCCGATACGGGTTCCTGCTCATCGAGAACGCATTGTCTTAACCACAGGATCGCTTCCTCGCGACTGCTGAAACTTTTGTAGACAGCACCTTTAAAGCCCTTAACCTGGGCTGAAGCTTCATCCCAGGTGTCATAGAGACCCGGTTGATGCCCCTTAAATATTGCGTAGATCTTCTTTGCCTTTGCCATCGTGGGAATTTGAACATGAATGGTAGGAGTACAAATAGAAACCATCACGTACTTGTCATCCTGAGTGTAAACGAAGGATCTCATTACTCCGTTTCGAGTCCAAAGATCAAGATTCTTCACTTCGCTCTACTACGTGTGGAATGACATATTTTGCTTGGAATCTGACACTTCGCAAGCCATCCTGTGCGCGCTAAGTAAGGGATTAATTTTTCGGTGTTTCCGCAAGGAACACGGTAAAGGAAATAAATGAGAAAAGAGAACTTCAGAAACATCGCCATCATTGCCCATGTTGACCATGGGAAAACCACATTGGTTGATGGTATGTTGAGACAAAGCGGTATCTTTCGCGAGAATCAGGAATTAACAGATCGCGTCATGGATAACATGGATCTGGAACGGGAACGTGGTATTACCATCTCCGCCAAGAATACAGCTATCACCTATAAAGATGTAAAGATCAACATTATCGATACCCCCGGGCATGCTGATTTTGGTGGTGAGGTAGAACGTGGACTCAACCTGGTCGATGGTGCCATCCTCCTGGTCGATGCCAGTGAAGGCCCGCTGCCCCAAACGCGATTTGTAGTTAAGAAAGCACTTGAGAAGAATCTACGTATTATCCTGGTTATCAATAAGATAGATAGACCCGATTCCCGCATTGCTGAAGTTATCGATGAAGTTTATGACCTCTTTATCGATCTGGACGCCACTGAAGAGCAGATCGACTTTCCCATACTTTACACCCATGCAAAAGAAGGACACGCGCACCTGGAGCTAGATGATGGCTCCCAAGACCTGCGCCCCCTATTCGATACTATTCTGGATTACATTCCCGGACCTGAAGCAGATGAGGACCATGTCCCCCAGTTTCTCATCGCCAACCTGGATTATGACGCATATGTGGGCCAGATCGCCATCGGTCGCCTGAAGAATGGTACGCTGGAAATGAACACAAATTACCTGCTGGCCGGCGAACATAAACACTATCCCAATGTAAAGTTCTCTGCCCTCTACACATTTGAGGGACTCCGCCGTCAACAGGTCGATGAGGTAATCGCTGGCGACATTATTGCCTTCGCTGGGATCGAGGATATCGCCATCGGTGATACCATCACCTCAGTCGAGAATCCTGATGTTCTCCCCCGTATTCACGTCGATGAACCGACCGTCTCCATGATCTTTTATGTGAACACCAGTCCTTTTGCCGGACAGGATGGAAAATATCTGACTTCCCGACATCTACTGGCACGCCTTGAAAAAGAAATGCGACTGAATGTGGCCCTGCAGATCGAACAGATGAAAGAACGGGCAGATGCATTCGAGGTGAGAGGCCGCGGAGAGCTACAGATGGCAGTACTTATTGAGACCATGCGTCGTGAAGGTTATGAGTTCATGGTATCCAAACCTCGCGTCATCACCAAGGAAGTGGAAGGGAAAGTACACGAGCCAGTCGAAATGTTGTATGTGGATATCCCGGAAGAATTTGTTGGTGTCATGTCGGAGAAGCTCTCTGCCCGTAAGGGTCGCATGATCAATATTATTAATCATGGCAGTGGCCGTGTGAATCTTGAATTCCGCATCCCCTCCCGGGGGCTCATCGGCTTCAGAAGCACTTTCATGACTGAGACCAAAGGGGCTGGCGTTATGAATACGATTATGGAAGGCTATGAACCCTGGTTCGGTGCTATTCCCCAGAGAAATACAGGAGCGCTGGTCGCAGATCGCCCTGGAAAGGTAACTGCCTATGCCAGTTTAAGCATGGAGGACCGTGGGGAGCTTCAGATCGAGGTTGGAACACCCGTTTACGGTGGGATGGTCATTGGTGAACGCAATCGACCCGGTGACCTTGATGTAAACATCACCCGAGAGAAAAAGCTGACCAATATGCGTAGCGCAACTGCAGATGCCACAGTGACCCTGCGAACACCTCGCCTCCTCACACTGGATCAGGCCATAGAATTCATTTCTGAGAACGAGCTGGTGGAGATCACACCTGAAAATATCCGCATCCGCAAAATGGAACTGGATGCCAATAAGCGTCTCAGCCAGATGCGCAAAGAAAAGCGACTCAACGATTAGTATGAAATATCAATACCAGAGAACCGGTCACTATTTCGCCCAGGTCGCTAATGGTCTGGAAGATCTGGCGGCTGATGAATTATCCACCTTAGGGGTTACAGAGATAGACAAACGGTTTAGAGGCCTCTACTTCAAAGCGGATCCAGCCCAACTGTACGGAATAAATTATAGTTCACGGATACTTACCCGTGTGTTGGCGCCTCTGCTGACCTTTGATTGCCATAGTGCAAAATACCTGTATAAAACTGCTATGGATATTCCCTGGGAGGAATTATTCACCCCGGAGCAGACCTTCGCTATCTTCGCCCAGGTCTCCAACAGCAATATCAGTCACTCCAAATATGCGTCTCTCAAGCTTAAGGATGCGATTGTGGATCGATTCAGGGATAAGGTGCAGGTTAGACCTAATGTTGATCCAAAACATCCAGATATCTGGCTAAACCTGCACATTGAGCAGAACCGGGCTGTCATCAGTCTGGATACCAGCGGGAGCTCGCTCCACAGGCGGGGGTATCGTCAGGATTCTGTCCCAGCCCCCATGCAGGAAACACTGGCGGCTGCCATCATTAAATTTTCCGATTGGAAGGGTGAAAACCAATTCATCGACCCCATGTGCGGGAGCGGAACATTGCCAGCTGAAGCCTATATGGCACATACTGGTATGCCGGCAGGCCACTTCAGAAAGTCCTTTGGCTTTGAAAGGCTGCCTGATTTTGACCGTAAACTCTGGAAAAAGGTCAAATCTGGCCTGGATGCCGCTTTTGTGATCCCCAACGATGTACCCATCCAGGCATCGGATATTGATTCTCAGGCAATGCAGGTTGCCCGCAGAAATCTGGATTTTCTACCCGGGGGAAAAACTATCAAGACCCGCAAGGCCGACTTCAGAAAAGCAGAAAACATCACGGATGCAACACTGGTCATGAATCCACCCTACGGTATCCGCTTACTGCGGGGCCAGGATCTCTCTGACTTTTACAAGGAAATGGGCGACTGGCTCAAGCAGTCCTGCACCGGAAGTACGGCATATGTCTATTTTGGAGACCGAAAATATTTGAAGAATATTGGCTTGCGTCCTGAATGGAAGAAGCCTCTAATGAATGGTGGTCTGGACGGTCGACTGGCCAAATTTGTAATGTATTGATCTTCCGGACATTGAGGTTCTCGAAATGGACGGTAACACTGAGCAAGAACTACGAGTAGTGTTCCAGGCGCTTCGAGAACCTCAGCGTCCTGGAAATTCCCACCCAACAAACCAATTGACAAACCTGTGAATTTCGGATAAGATATTACCTGATCTTTATTAACAGGTTTTGGTGCAAGGAAGCTCGTGAAAATCGAGCACAGTCGCGCTACTGTAACCGGTGACAAAGTTGACGATGACCACCTCTGATTGAGGGAAGGTGTCTACTGCGGATGAACCGGAAGTCAGGATACTTGGCCAGGACCGATTTCCATCAACCTTCGCGAGAAAGGGAACGGAATGAATTTCCTGAAAACCAGGATGCATTCAGACGAGAGCCCCAAACAGAGAAGGGGCTTTTTTATTGCCCCTCTGCTCCTGCTGCTCATTTTTACAGACGCACATGCGTCATCCGCCACTCTAAAACCTGTGATCCAGGGGCAGATCATCGACACTGAGAACCGAGTTGTACCCTATACATCCATAACCTTTCAGCAATCGGCAATGGCCATCCTGTCGGATGAATACGGCTACTTCTCTTGCATGATCCCGCTCCAGTCCACAGATACCATGATCATCAGGCGTATCGGATACAAGGAGCAGCACTTACCACTCCTTGAATTCAGTCGCTCGGAGCCCATCATTCTGGAGCCGGCAAGCATATCACTTGATGAAGTCAAGGTTGAAGCGAACGCAAGCCCCGTACGCTCCCTGGTGCTCCCCCTCATGCACAAACACACGAAACCTGCATCCAGTACAGGATCCAGCCACGCAAACATTATCAGTCGCATCCCCGGTCTCACTTTAAAATCGTATGGTGGCCCTGCCGGTATTGCGACCCTGGGTATGGATGGTGGCCCTTCGTCTCAGACTTTGGTCTACCTGAATGGCATTAGCCTCACATCTCCTCAGAATGGAGAAACAGATCTATCCCAGATACCGGAACCATTTATTCAGAGCATCTTGTATATCCCCTCTGACATTAGCCAGAACACGACGGGAAGCAGTGATGGTATCCTCAAGTTGGAAAGTGATCCTAATGGCAATCAAGTTTCCATTGCAGGAGGCAGTTATGGTCATCGATCGGCAGATCTCAATCTGAGCACCCACCTATTCGGCTCCCTGATAAGTGTTCAGGTCGGCAAAAGAAAGGATAGCGGAAATTACCTAGTACAGTGGCAAGGGGAAGCGTTTGAGCGTGAGAATAATGGGTTTGAGCAAGAATATGCTGCCATTTCTTTCCTCCATCTCATCAGTCAAAATCTATTCTGGAAACTGTCTGCCCTGGAATCCAGGCAATCCAGGGGCGTAGCTGGATTGATCTGGTCGCCGGATACCCTTTCTCACCGCCGCGATCATTTACGCTTGCTTGGCTCTAAATTGGGGTGGACCCGGCCACAGGGGGTGACTGACTTGAATATTTCCAGCCGCTACTCCTTTGAAAACTATGAGAATCCATTTCTTAATCTAGATGCAGAACATGAATTGTCCAGTCGGAGGATAGCCATTCAGGATAGGAGTCGCTTCACCCCTGCTTTCAAGCTGATCACAGACCTGAGCCTGAGGAATGACAGAATCTCAAGTACAGATACGGGAGATCGAAGCCGAACAACAGTAAGTGCCGCCCTCACCCCCGTGATAGGCCATCGATCGATACGCGTTTCTCCAGCCCTCAAACATTATTACAGCCCATCCCTTTTCAATAAAACAAGCGGTGATATCCAGGTGCAGATAAATCCTGGGTCACAAACATTTCAGCAGGTAGCCCTCGGCTATCACGAGGTATTTCGTTATCCCAGTTTCAATGATCTCTACTGGCAGCCTGGTGGCAATCCTGACCTGGCCCCTGAAAAAACCAGGGTCGGGACTGCCCAATTACTGACTGATCTGAGCGTGTTCGGTAAACTAAGGTTTCAGTGGCAATCGAAGGTCAGTAGAGATCTGATCCAGTGGATACCAAGCCAGGCATACTGGGCACCTCAAAATATCAAATCGACAAGCCGGCAAAGCGCTAAGCTCAGCTGGTCTCTGGAAATTTCCAGCTACGACCTGTCGGCTTACGCCAGTCTTGCGTTCATCAAAACGAATGACGCTGCGACGAATAAACCCCTACGCTATGCACCCAAGCAAACCAGAGCCCTGGGTCTGAGCTGGACACCCCACCCTATCGAAGCTGAGATGAATTATCGTTATTTGGGTGAACGCATCAGTATGTATGATTTTCCGGCAGATAACATCCTGCCCGGCACCTCAACCTGGTTTGCATCCCTGACCTACATCCATGCACTGGACCCGGGGTCTGTGTCACTCAGCCTAAGTGTCGATAACCTCTCAGATGTGCAGTATGAGACCATCCGGGGCTACCCAGAGCCAGGAAGAACATTCAGAATGAGTATTAAATATAATTGGAATCAATAATGGAGACGTACCTGATGAGACCCTACACCAAACGAATGAACCGAACTGTCCTAGTAACAATGACTGTATTGATCCTGCTCCTGTTGAGTGCCTGCGATCTATTAGACCCGAATGAAGGAGATGATCAGGATGGCCAGGGAATGTCTGCCCAATATTTTGTGATCAGCGAAGGAAATTATGGTCAAAATAATGCCTCACTTTGGTCCATTGATGAATCACTCAGTGAATCTATGGGTCCCCTGGTCTGGAATACATCTGACAACCCACTCGGAGACGTGGGACAATCCATGACACTGGATGGCAATGTCCTTTACCTGGTGTTAAATAATTCACATGAGATAAAGAGCCTCACCCTGGCGGACAGTCTCCAATATTCCACAACAATTGACCTACCAGGAGCCAGCCCCCGCCAAATACTTGTTCAGGGTTCAATGGACCGTGCATTTATTAGCAGTTGGGGTCTTGGGGCTATTTTGATCCTGGATCTAAGCTCATCAACAGTCTCCGACACGATCCGTTTGAATGGCTTGCCAGGCGAAATGCTGATATCAGACGACAAGCTGTATGTGTCCATGAATGCCGATACCGATTGGCAATCCATGGATCAAGTGCTCGAACTCAATATCGGGTCCGCTGAAGCAACCATATCCCGTACCTTCACGGTTCTCCCTGGTCCTGGATCAATGGCACTCCTGAATGATAAACTCTACGTAACATCATTGGCTTATGATCCTGTCAGCTGGGCAGCCACAACAGGAACATCCCGTATTGACCTGAGTTCAGGACAGGTAAGCTGGGTTGATCATGGGGTGTACCAGAATTTCACAGCAGATATCGACATATTGAATGGCGTCCCTTATCGTGTATACGGACGTTCCATCGTCCCCCTGGGCTCAGAACTCCGCTTGATAGATGAACAGGCAATTGGTAATCTGTCAAATATCTACTCCTTCTCGGTTCAGAATGGGATGGCAGTCATCGGCACCAGCGACTATGTATCGCCTGATTCAGTTCATTTCTATTCTGGTCTGGGTGAGATACAGGCGAGTATGCCAGTGGCCGCATTTCCGGGACAGGTGCTTTACTTCGACCCATCCGGGTGAAAAACTCACGCCTGGTGACGTACAAATAGTCACTTTTTACTTTTTCCCACATCTGTGAGCCTTAAAATAGTCTGAGGTCAATTAGACAATCGTCCATTACAGAAGGGTATTTTATGAGTCGTTCAAAAGCTGGCATTATTGCATTCTCACTCATCGCTTTGTTTTTATACGCATTTGGCGTGGATTTCTTCGATGCGATCTGGTCATTCCCCTCCCAGAGAGCTATCCCATTCATGGTCCTTGCTTTGGTTGGATCTGGAATTTTTATCACTGTCTATCTTGGTTTTCCACAGATCAAACGATTCTGGCACGGCGTGCAGGTCACCATGGGGATCTACGATGATCCAGAGGATGAAGGGGATCTGAACCACTTTCGAGCCCTGACCACAGCACTCTCTGCAACCGTTGGTATCGGAAATATCGCTGGTGTGGCCATTGCCATTTATTACGGTGGGCCTGGTGCCCTGCTATGGATGTGGATCACCGCATTCTTTGGCACAACCCTGAAATTTGCTGAAAGTACCCTGGCCTTGAGATATCGAGAGATGGATGAGAATGGCGATACTGCCGGTGGTCCCATGTATACGATTGAGAACGGTCTGGGGATCAAATGGCGTTGGCTCGCTGTAGCCTTTGCCGCCTTCACCGTTATCTGTTCGATGGCCACTGGAAACGCGATCCAATCGTTTACTGTCTCCGACCAGGTGTATTCTGAGGTTTCACAGATCGTTGGGACCAGCCACTGGTTAACCGTGAAGCATCAGCTTTTCGAATGGTTCGCTGTCTCCGTTCAACAGATCATCAATGGACTCCTCATGGCAGTACTGGTAGGTTTGGTCATCATTGGTGGTATCAAGCGTATCGGTAAGGTAACCGGATATCTGGCACCCATTATGGCCAGCGTCTACATCCTGGCCGCGCTGTTCATCATCTTTGCCCACATCGATAAGGTTGGAGAAGCGTTCGGACTCATATTCTCAATGGCAGTCAACCCACCTGCTATGGCTGGTGGTGTCGGTGGCGGTGTATTGCTCGTCATGCTCCACGGCATCAAGCGCGGACTCTATTCCAACGAAGCGGGTCAGGGAAGTGCAGCGATCGCCCATTCCACAGCGAAGACAAATCACCCCGTCCGCGAAGGCGCAGTGGCCATGTTGGGACCATTCATTGATACGATCATGATCTGTACATTGACCGGTCTGGCCATCATCACAACAGGCGCCTGGCAGCATACCGAGTTTTATGTAAGGATCAGTGTAGAGACTGCCGAAATGGCTGACCAGATCATCGCTTCCGGAATCTACCAGGGGAAAACATTGATGAACAGCAGCTTGCTCACCTCCTTTGCCTTTAAGGAAGGTCTCAGCGGCATGATTTCATGGGGTGACAAGATAATCACCATGTCAATCCTACTGTTCGCGCTCTCCACTGCCATTAGCTGGTCATTTTATGGTGACAGAGCATCAGAATACCTGTTTGGTGAGCGAGCGATCTTCCCCTATCGCTGGGTGTATGTCTTTTTTGTATTCCTGGGTGGTATTGCCAGTCTGGATGCCGTCTGGAAGTTTGGTGATGCAGCCCTGGGTTTCATGACATTCCCCAACCTGGTGGCTATCGTTCTCCTATCCAGGAAATTAAAGGGCATGACCAATGACTATTTTGCTGAAGAGCATATTCCATACAAGAAACGGTAACAGATCCCAATAGCACCGGGTTTTAACCCGGTGTTTCAAAATGTTTATGAACACATCACTTTTCAGCTCTCGTTTATATTTAAAGCTAAACGTTGACTGGAAAGTGATGGCTAGAAGATGTTCTTCATACCCTCGACTCAAGTCGGGGGCTAATGAGAAAATGGTACAATAAGAAAATGACAGAACAATTTCTTAAAGAAGCAAGTCATATTGCCCGTTCAGCAGGTGAATTGATAATGGAGATGCAGGCTCAGGATCGAAAAGTATCCTATAAAAGTGCCCGGGATATGGTCACTGAGGTGGATCAGGCCTGTGAGAACCTCATCGTATCCGCACTCCAAGAGCGATTCCCAGATCATAATATCCTGGCAGAAGAAGGCGGTGACCATGAAAACCGCGAATCAGATTATCAATGGATCATCGATCCTCTGGATGGGACCACGAATTTTGTCCATGGATTTCCTGCTTATTGTGTTTCCATTGGCCTGCATTACCAGAATCAGGCACTGCTTGGTGTCATCTATGATCCACTGCGAGACGAAATATTTACCGCTTCCAGGGGAAATGGTGCCTTCCTGAACAATAAGCCCATCGAAGTGAGCAAAACCGATTCCCTGGATCGATCATTGCTGGCGACAGGATTTCCATACGCCAATGATGAAACATTTGACCTGAATATGCAGCTCTGGGTAAAGATCTATGGCCAGACTCAGGGCTTGAGACGAGCTGGTGCCGCTGCTCTTGATCTGGCCTGGACCGCATGTGGCCGTCTGGACGGCTTCTGGGAGATGGAACTCAAACCCTGGGATATGGCAGCCGGCGTATTGCTGGTCACAGAAGCTGGGGGTTCTGTCTCCTCCCCAACCCAGGATCAGTTTTCCATCTTCGCGGGCAATGTCGTTGCCACAAATGCAAAGTTGCACACAATCCTGAAGACTGAGATCAAGACCATCATCAGTTCAGCATGACCATCACAGCCCAACTTCTGATACAGATCCACATCCCTCACTCTCAGAGTTTGAAAAGCAAGAGGAGCGTCATTAAAAGTTCTTGAATTCAACTCGTAAGTGCAACTCAAAAGGTATTGCAAAAGGGGTAAGCTGTCATAGTCTATCCTCTGATCGCAAAACCATTGAGGAGCACACATGCGCAACTACAAGCAGCTTACCCAGGAGCAAAGATACGTAATAAAAGTGATGAACCAAGCAGGACATAGTCAGAAAATGATTGCAAAATTCATAGAAGTTCATCCCTCAACTATCAGTCGAGA
>JAIPJM010000010.1 GCA_021734255.1 Fidelibacterota bacterium
GCGCTTCCAATGCTACCTTTGCTTTGAATTTAGGGCTGTGGTTACGTCTTTTTCTCTTTGTCATGGTGTCCTCCTTCTGGACTCATATTAATCCGGAGTTCACACCTAAGCCACTGTCCAGTTTTTGGGGTCCACCTCTTATCCTCATCAGGTAGTTGTGACCAGGAGAAGGTGCTCCTACCCGTAAAGTTCATGCCCTTGTAACTAAAAGGATAAAAATAGCTGGACGTGAGTTGGTGGATATAGCCCCGGACATTATATAGACTTTGCGCATTATAGTAGGTATAGTCACTGTTGAATGATGACCCATTGGCAGCCGTTCGTCTGATCGTCAACTTGTAGTATTTGCTTAGCACGGCATCCAGTCCCACAAGAACACCACTGGCTAGTCGGGAGGAAAGTTTGCTGTAGAATACCGGTTGATCCTGATTATTCCCTTCAACATACTCAACACCGATGCCACCGGTTAGCCAGTTTTTCAGACCCATTGAAACAACACCAGAAAAAACTTCGTGTTGCTCGTTCCAGGGCAAACTTGAGGAAGTCAGACGACCGGCCCCGACCTGGTATCTCACCTCTTTAACCGGTAAAAAATTAAAGGGGATCTGTATTCTTCGATCAAGCTCAATAACCCGCCCCTGTCTGGCAAATATCCTGATCTTAAAGTCGGATTGTCCATAACTCAGGGGGATCATAAACCGGTAATAGCCCACATCATCTGATTTGATCACATCCACCAGACGATTGTCCTGATAGAGTTCAATTTCAGCTTCAGGTTCTGTCAGTCCATCCAGAACATAGGAATCATAGGTCCGTTTTGGGACCAGGGGTTCATTGGTCGCCTGAACACCCAGGTAGGTCTGATTCAATAGCCCGATGGTGCTCTGTTGACCGACAGTAGCTGATGAGAACCAGGGCCGGGATTCATCGACATAGCGCCACCTAAAATTTGAGGCAGACAGACGTCCTGTGGTCCGGTTAACAGTAGAGAGGATACTTCCTTGCACATCACCAAATGCCAATTCCCCGCCTAAACCAATGTTCATGTTTACGTACCGGTTATTCTCAGAAATGGCAGTGTAAGCGGAATAATCGATGAATGCGCCATCGGCACGACTGGGTTGTCTCCCCAGGAGCAGATCATAATTTTCATCCGAGACAACGGGATTATATCTCTGTCTGAGCTCCTCTTTATGGCGTCTGGTGTAGCGGGCGATGATGGGCAGATCCTGGGGTGCTTCTAATCTGATCGTCAGACGTGAAATATCAACATCCACGCCCAGTCCAAAAATTTCCCTGAATAATTTTGGACTGATATAGTAGTCGATCTCCTTCACACGGAAGTCATGTGCGTTCAGTGTCCAGACCTGGTCACCAAGCTCTGCATAAAACCGAGAGAAATCGATGTGGTAACGATTATCCTCTTTTAAGTAGTTCCCCTCAATTGAGAAACTGCTGGGATCCAGTTCATAATTAATGGCGAAGATATCGAAGAGTTCTGTCAGGGGTAGGAAGAATGTTTCACCATCATAGTAGGCGACGATGATCTCATCGATGATTCCATTGTAGCGGAGGGAGAGATACACTTCCTCTTCATACGTCTCAACCGTATCTTTTTGGAACCAGAAACCTCCAAAAAGCTGACTAGAGAGAAGAAAAAATAGAAGGAAATACTTACTTGTTGACACTAAAGTTTAGTAAAGGAACCCTTTGCGGTCACCGTTTCAATAGGAATGATATCAGAATCAGGGACATCGGCTCGTCCACTAAAGAAACTGATCTCATAATCGTAACTACCCATGGGGAGATCAGTGGCATCAAAATCGATCCGGTGCCACCCATCATTGAAGATAGATATATATATACGTTCATTCTTGACGATATCCCCCAGAACATCGTACACTTTTACAGCCATGGTTCCCAGGAATGGTGAATTACCCAACTTCTCATAGCCCGCAATAATGCGTACGGATTCATCACTCACGACTGGTCGAACATCGGTGATCTCTATTCCGCAATCCAGTTCCCCGTGTTTATAGTAAACAGATGTGATCTGGTTGAACTGAAGGTTGATCTGGGCTGTAATTCCCCCGGGTTGTGTATCACCGATTGATGGGCTGATCGCACTGGACGTGGTGATCATGCGAGTCCAGTAAGTACCTGAGTCCAGGCCACGTGGTGCTTTTGCCGTAATACGTATTGTCTGCCGTGCACCTGCTTCCAGGATAAAACTCTTGGGAAAGCCCCTGATCCACCCGGCAGCCGAATGCTCCTGGCCCGGAATGGTATCACCATATGTCATGGTCATATTCCCATTTTCATCGGTGATCGGATATCCGAACTCCCACCGCAATTTCACTTCCTGGGCTGTGGCAGAGGTATTCATAATAAGCAGCGTCTCAAATCGACGTTTACTGTCAATAAACAAAGATGTCGGAGAAATGGTTACTTGTGCAAAAATGTTTGCAGTAAAAACCAAGATCAACAGGACTATAATAAGTTTCTTGTTCATCGAATTAGACTCACTCTCATATTGTTATCCAAACTTAATAGACAATGGCATAATATATTAATGAAAAAATGGCTTAAAACCATGGACTTAGTGAGAAACAGAGCCAAAAAAAAGACCGCGATATACGCGGTCTTTCTAGAGTATTTAACCGAAGATGTTAGTTATAAACAACATTCACTTCGATATCGCCACCACCATTAGTCACATTGTCAGAGGCATATGTACCAGACGGCTGTGATGTCAATGTACCGAGGTTTCCACCCAACCAGAGCTTATGTGTGGATCCACCCAAGGTTACGGGATTTGAAATAGCGATCGCAGAAGCCTGTGTCGTTGCATGTTGTTTCAGATCTGCGGTAAACGTCATTGTGTTCGTACCATCACCAAGCGTGGTCGTTGCCGACGTCAAGGTAATATTTACGCCTGCACCACTCTGACCTGTGATCGTAAATTCACCAACGGTTGGTGTATTTACATCAGTATGGCTTACACCAGTTGGATCAATGATCGGTGTTGATGTAGCGGAGATATTTCCAAAATCAACATCTGAAACTTTGGCGATACTCAGTGCAGCCTGCACAACAGCATCAACAACTGCTGTGGCTGATTCCTGTGCAAACGCACCGCTGGATAAGCCTAAAGTTAATACGATTGTTATGATTACCATTTTCTTCATTTTACTTCCCTCATTCCCTTTGTTATTCCAATTTTCCAATTTTCTTCTCTCTCTTCACTTCCAATATAGAATTGGATTCGGTTTTCTCAATAAACTATCAATCAATAGTACAAATGGCATGCCAAAGACTAAAACAACTTATAATATATTGATAATATTGAGATTATATCCATCTAGCTTCATCTATTTTCAGTCCGAACAGTCATAATAATATTACAACATCCTTAATAAACGACAACTAATTGTGACAAAAAGGGTCCAACCAGCGAAGCGAAACGATTTTTCTACCATCCTTGAATTAATCATAGATGACTTCTAGATCGACATCTGCCGAGTAGGTACCGGCGTCAATATTGCCAACATTCAAGGTTCCATAGATATACAGATAAGCAGTCGCTTCTGCTGGCGTGTGATGTGAACTCGGAGGCGTGGGCGGTGCACCGGCCGGTCCAGATTCACGTTCTCGCATCTGGAAACGGGCGGTGCCACCCGTGCTGGTCACAGCCTGGTTGATGTCATTGACGCCCTTATTCGCATACGCAAAATTCAGGGTGAATGGGATCACATCTGAGGAAGCACCCGTATGGATCAGGTTGGCCGGTGCGGTAAGCGTCACGATAACATCCATTTCTTCATTCCCGGTGATGGCGAACACCCCCATGCCAGCATCCCCAAGATTGATCTCAGTCAATCCCGTACCAGAAATGATGGTCCCAAAATCCATGTCTTGATCCTTGGTCGCATTCAGGCTGCTGGAGACGTGCACACTGAAGGTGATTACCTGGGCAAGCGTGCTATTCACCAGAATTGCGAGTGCAATGATCAAATATGTCAAGTGCTTAAGCATCAGTTATAGTCTACCTCAATTACAAAATCTCCATCATAAGAACCAGGCACCAGGTCCTTTAAACTGAATTCACACCCAATCCATAAATAATACGTACCAATACTGCTCAAGTTGACCGTCATTGGATTGGTGGTGAATATCTCTGAGGCACTTTGATTGTTCTCGCCATTCCCACTGATGTTGTAATACACATTCAATGGAATATCCGATGCAAAATTTGTCATCTCAACATGTGCTGTGAAGGCGATCTGAGCACTGGCATTTTTCTGCCCTGATATGAGGATCAACCCTGCTCCCTGGTCACTTCTGGGATCCAGTCTGAGCATGTCCTCCGTGGGAATGATCATGCCAACATCGATATTGGACAAGGTGACCATTTCGATATAGTCCTCAACAGTCGCGGTAATGCGAGCAGTTACGGTAGGTGAATCCGACTGAGCAAGACCCAGTGTCGAAAATAAAACTAAAAGTAATAATATGTTGACTGTTCTAATCATCGTAAAAGAATCATCTTCCTGGTAAAACTTTTGTTACCAATCTGCAAACGACAAAAATACAATCCACTACTCTGCTCTGCCCCAGACCAGTGAACCGAATACTTCCCTGCCGGATAGGTCTCATTTTCAACCACGTGTTCGATCTCCCTGCCAAGCATATCATATATTACAAGATCCACTGCTCCCTCCACAGGCAGGTAAAATGGAATGGTGGTCCCATTATTGAAAGGATTGGGGAAATTTTGGTCAAGTCCAAAGGTTCTCGGTATTTCCGGAAATGCATTACCTGGATCGATACGCAGGAGAAAGCGTGGGGATTCTGTTCCTGACTTCTTTAAAATGTTAAATGCCTGGGTATCAAGTAGTTGTCTGGCAGGACGAAGGCTATTCAAGGGTCTAGCCAGTGATCCATCCAGATCAAATTCATAGTAGGAGTCAGCCAAAAGATCGATCTGATCGCCTGTTTCCTGATCGATGAGGTAAACAGACCATTCCTCGTGAAGGGCATCTATTCTTGGCCAGCTAAGCCTGAATGTACCGCTTAAAGGCGTGGTTTCCGAATACCCGCCAACATAGACTGGCAACTCGATAGGTAACCCAAATCGATAGGGCTGGTTCTGAATGGCGAGCAAATGATCATCAATACTTTCTGTATACAGCTCCAGATAGGTTTCTGTCGGCGGTACCAGATAGTGGGCGTCAAGGCGATCTTTACGCATGGACCCATCCTCTGTGAACTGGATGTGTGTCGTCGCTCCCAGGGTGTCAGACTCTAAGAGCAACATGATCTGCGGCATAGCTGAGCTTGGCTTATAGAATGCCCCCCCCGTTGTCTTGGCCGTTTTGGGTACCTTGAGGATCGGGCTTGTAGTATTGGCTTTCACCCAGAATCCCTGGAAGGGCATGATCAGTCCATTCCCCAATGATCCAGTGCTACCATTCCAGGTGAGATACGCACCTTCACCGGAATTGGCGGTCACGTCCCAAACGTAGATCACATTATCCACATTCCTTTTTGTCCACCCCGCATGATCCCAATCAATGGTGGCACAGAAGGGGTTACCAATGAGATTCCAACCTGTGTCAGCTAACGCTGTGTAGGTGACCCCAAAATCAAATTCACCACCAGTTCCTTCTGCCTCAGTTCCAGCCGCATCAATCGTTACCGGGAGGGATTGAGAATAAGCTGCTTCACCAGGGATGGAGCCAAAGACGTAGACAAAAAGACCCCGGCCAGGTACGGTTACATCTGTTGTGGTATCCGGCTTTCTCCACCGCTGATTATCTGTTCCTGCATAGGTCTCATCATACCAGAGCACAGACGGACTGCCTGAGGCTGAATCCGAGCCCCCATATCCCTGAGAGAAAATCTCATCAAACATATCACCGTAGGTCGAGGCCACCGGCGAGGCCAGCAGACGCCAGCCCGTCCCTCCGGTAATCTCACGTTGGGCTTGAATCGTTCCGGATAAAACATTTTTTGTATTCGCCAGGAGCGATTTACCTGACTCCAGAATAAGACTACCGCTCTTTAATGTGAGTGTATCCGTGATGGTGATATTATCAGCGACTTCCACACCAGTGGAATTATCTATTGTCACATTGGTGAAGGTCAGTGGACTGGTTATATATTGACGTGAGCTACCGTCGAATTCCACATATTTAATATTACTGGAGGCAATACCCATATTACCCCCAATGCGCAACGTATCGGTTCCACTACCATTCAGGTCACCCCCACCCAAAATATCACCATTTACGTCAAATACGATCCCACCAGAGAGGCTTAGATCCGCTCCAGATTCGATGGTGAGTGAAGAGATCTCCACGCTATCCGTAGAGATTATGGGGTACCGGGTTCCGTCTGCAGGCGTGCCAGGAATGAGAATAGCATCTGAACTAATGGGCACTGTCCCTGCATCCCAGTTTACCAGGGTATCCCAGCGTGTTGTATAGGGCAGCGCCCCAGGATCACTCTCCCAGATATTGGTATAGGCGTTAAAATTTACTGTGGCGTTGTCTGTCATGGCATTCCCATTCAAAACACCAGTGATGACCGCCTGGACGATGGAGGATGAGGACTGTAGTTCCTGTGAATAGGTCCCATCGCCATTATCAACAACTGCCCCCAAGAGGGTTCCGGCTGTGCTGATCAAATTCACCGTCTCACCGCCTGTTGCATGGTTATTTCCTCCGGCATCCTTGACCTGCACTGTGATCGTTGACGTGCTGACAGCATCATTCTCAAGAACTGTCGGATTTGCAGTGATCGTAGAAGTCTCCTCACTGGCAGGTCCTGAAACAATGGAAAAGGTATTACTGACCCCTGCAATTTGACCTGAGGTATCGGTAGCGGTTATTGTGAAACTGCCAATGGTATTGATCGAAACGGTATCCGGCGACAAGACACCTTTTGTAAAAATTGGAGTGTCACCACCACCCGTACTCAACGTACCTGAAGAAGTCAGAGTTACCGTACTGAGAAAATTCGTATCGACTGAAGCTGTGCCATCCACCGCTGAGATCTTGATATTGAAGGGTACACCAGCTGTTTGAGTGAGGATATTCCCCCCACTGACCTTCTCCACCAAAAATGTTGTATATTGTCCAGGATTTGTAATGGTGATCGTATCACTGAATGCCGTATCCAATCCGGTACTGGTTGCCGCCAAAACAAAGGTACCGGAGGTATCAATGGCCAGATCAGTGAAAGCAACCTGTCCGTACGCATCGGTAACAAGACTTGAATCTCCCTCAAGACCTGCAGCGGCCGGAATCTCATATACCAGGTTCATATTAATGGTTGTCCCAGATGCTTCGATGGTGTTCCCATTGGCATCTTGGATCTCTGCTGTGATCGTGGGCGTCAGTGCTTCGTGTTTTGTGCCACTTGTCGGCGGATCTTGATTGTATATCACTGCTGAGGGGCTTCCAGCAATCATGGTGAGAGTCCCATAATTGGTAAGATCCCCACCACCTGTTGTTCCAATATTCGTAATATTGCCCGCATTGGGTATGATCCCTGTTGTTGGCCGAACGCGTAGCCCGCTGACAATGATCTCCCCCGGGGCACTTGATGCGTTGGAAGCTGCTGTGATAGTAAATGTTACGCTTGTATCATCACGGGTTGTATAAGTGCAGTTGAGTGTTGTTGAGGCTCCATATGCAGGCTGCACGGTTATAACCGGATCTGCACCGCCGATATCCCACTCAAATCCATCAGGAACTCGTAGTACACCTGTTCCACTGACAGCCAACTGCCCGGCATAATCCTCTGTTACGCGGGGGCCCGTTAGCGTTGTCCAGTTTGTTGTACCTGCATCATCAGCGGAGATCGCTTCACCACCTGTCGCAGGTTCAAGTAGACGCACACTGATGGCATATTTATCGGAAATATAGTCTTCGACCTGAATACGTTCAGCGTCCAACAAGTGGCGACCATAAAGGATGACCTCAGTGATCATCCCATCCCAGGTCCCCTCTGGACCTTCACCCAGCATTACGGTTAAAGCGTTGGAAATGGTGCCTGTTGGAGGAGATCCGGCATAGGACACACTATTGAGTACACCATCAATGTATATACGCCAGGTATCACCGCTTTTCCAGTCCAGACAAACAACCTGAGGATCAACCGATTGCATGCTATGGTGACTTTCCATCTCGTTGGCAGCCACATCGCTGAGGACGGCAGTTTTGATCACATCCAGCTCAGTGCTGTTATCACCTACGGCATCATAGCGCAGGGAGAAATATCGATCGCCGGGATTGTTGGTCTCCACCATCCAGAATCCATTGTCGGTGGACGTCACATCCGATTCCAGGACGAAAAAGATCGTAAATTCCGTCAGTCCGTTGATGTAAGTGGAGCCATCGGCATCTTCCATATCCGTATTGGCAACCACCCATTCCAGAGAGCTTTCATTATTGAGACTGGTGACACTGGATCTGAACACTGGTTTTTTCACACCAGCCAGGAAGTCCCGCCCATTCCCGCTCTGGTCTTTCCACAATTCAACATCATCGCCATCTATGGCTTCAATGGTTCCAGCTACATCAGTGTAGACACCCGAAGTGGAATTCAACCACAGGTCTAGGTTTGAGATGGTGGCAGGAATTCCTGAGGCGATCAGGCGATAGACCGACGTACTGGCAACCTGACCATCATCGTAGGCAATGAACGTTAGTGTCCTTGTGGGTGTATGGGAATTCACTGCCACATTTTCATAGATCACCGAGCGTATAGCGCTTTGGTACACGCTTAGTGATTTCAAACCGGCAATAACCAGCTTACCAACCCCTCTGTACCAGGTTCCGCCGAGCCCATAAATGGCAGAATATCCAAGACTGTCCTCATTGACAAAATAGTTGCTGGTTATTTGTATGGTGAGGCTATCTAGCTTTGTATCATCACCGTCTAAGACAAGGATCGAGTCAGTGATGGATATGGCACCATCCCCTTCGTTGTACACGATGACCGATTCTTCCAAATCAGCTAAAACAGGCGCATCATTCACTGCAGTGACAGATAGGTCGCGAGTCTGAGTATTACTGTGAGCCTCTCCATCACTCACTTTGAATTCGATGGTTCGAACAGCCATATCATCTGGGTCAGGATTCAAGTTGTCGTAGGTCACTGATCGCAATGCGCTCTGGTATTCAGCAACCGAGGCACTGCCGACCAGGAGGAGTTCACCAGAAACACTACTCCAGGTTGAGGTGATCCCATAAACTGAAGTGAAATCCAGAAAATCCTCACCATTCACATAATTATTTGAGATAGTCACCCAGGCCGTATCAAGATAATAGTCATCTGCATCACTGATAGCCAGGGTGCTGGTGATAATGGTTTCTGGGTCGCCATCCGTATAGGCAATGGTCGTTCCTTCAATACTGCCCAATACCGGTGGACTATTGGTGGCACCAATCGTGATGTCTCGTGTCACTATGTTACTATAACCATCACCATCACTCACGGAAAAGCTTACCGTTCGGGTCAATGTATCGGGTGAACTATTTATATTCTGGTATTTCACCTCTTGCAAAGCCGAGGAGTAATCCGCTAAACTGGCATTCCCTGTAAGCTTCATCAATCCCAGACCACCATAGTAAGTCCCGGTTATCCCGTAGTTGTTCGCAAAGATCAGCGTATCCTCAGAACGGAGGAAATTTGCAGTAAGCTCAATTTTTGCACTGTCCAAATTGAACTCGCTGTAGTCGTGACAGGTCAAGCTGTTTGTCATTATAGTTGCTGGGTCGTCTGCCTGATACGAAAGGGCGATGGTCTCAATATCTGTCAGAGTAGGCAGCTCATTGGTCGTGCCTACCGTGAGAAAAGTTCCAGGCGAGGACATATTGGCATATTCTGTTGCGATCCAATCAGGTGTTACCGCGACACTGCAGATCCTGACCTCGTCTATGAATCCATTCCAGGAGCTGGTGGGACCATCTTTGGAGCCTTTACCGATAAGCAGTTTTGTATTCTTGCTGGTCAGACCTAATTTGCTGTTCGCCCAGCTATAATTATCATATCCGCCGTTGATATAAAATCTTGTTGTATCGCTTTCAACATGCGTCAGAACCAGGTACTGCCAGGTCGTATCCGCTGAAGCATTGCTGGATTCATGTCTCAGTTTGTTGTTGTTACCTGTATTCATGGAGGTACGGTAAACATTGGTTCCGCCCCCCCTTTCTCCAGCAGCATCCTGGCGGATCATGAGGGCAGCATCGGCTCCATCCGGATCATCGCCATAGATCAAACCCATGTCAGAATTAAGCACATTGGCTCTAGCCCAGAGCGAAACCGTTAAGCTATCCAGGTCATTCAGATAATTTCCTGCATTTACTTCCTCCAGATCGTCACCATTGCCATCAAATTCACGACAGGCCCCGATCATACCGGAATCACTGGTTGCCGTGTTGCGATTCAGCAAGGTATTCGAGCCCGAGGAGGCATCTGTCAGATCTTCAAGGTGCCACACACCCAGGTAATTATCATTCCAGGTGGTGGTATCTGATTGGTCAGCATAGACCCCCGTCTTCCCGTAGTACAGATAGATCGTGCTATCCACAGCAGGTGAAAGGGTGGGCATGCGTACCCAAAATAGGATCTCACCAGTAGTTGAGCTGTAATCCTCTAACTCAAAATCTAACAATGTGGTACCGTCGGATTGCGTGAACAGGATGTCGTATCCTGAGGGGTTCTCTACACCACCTCCATTTGAGGTAGAGCGTAGCATGGTGTCTGTCAGGCTAACCATGACAGGAAAATTCAGATGAGCAGAGGCACCGCTGATCTGGGAACTTTCCAGGGTGATCAATTTGCGATATTCATAGCCGACCGGCTGCGCTGACACGTTGACCGCAATGGTGCAAAAAATGATCAGCGCAGCTATCGCTCTGCGATTTTTGATCACATCTCTTTTTGCATCAACCTGCATTTCTATCCCCATTGCCCCTATTTTAGTTGCCTGTCCTGACAGCCTTTAATATACAACATATATGCGATTTGGTAACTTCAAGATGCATGCCAAGAATTGTTCGGGGCAAGCATCACGATCTCCGCAATATTTAAAAACCATCATGTAATACACTCTTACCCTAATATTATCATCGATTTATATTCTTTCATATTTATTGGTGACAATATTCGTAATTGATATTTCTCACATTGATTCAGAAGGGTCACCTTTTTCCTCCCTGGACGGTAAAAACTTCTGGGAGCAAGGTATAAATATTTCTGGGACATTTCCACCTGTAGAGTTTTGATAATTGTTTGTTCAGAAGTGTTGAAAGTATCGGTCACAATTGGGTAATTGACAATGGGTTACCGTAGGAATATGGAAATGAAGAGTGCCAAAAACCCAAAGATGACCAATATTCAATGCAAGGCATGTCTGCAAAAATCGGGGGAATTGCTCCCCACATGGTCCCATAAGCTCTTCATCCAAAAAACGCTTTATGCCCTGCATTCAGTTTAAGCATAACTGCCTACTAATAGGTCAAGATACGTGCCACTCTATGACCGGGTCTCTCATTCCTGCGAATACCGTGCAGTAAACCCCTGATCTCCATACAATATTGCATGCTATATAATATTGTTTTTATTAAGTATATGAGATTAACAAAAAATCCGCAATAAATTTCCAAAAGCCACTGATGCATAAGCCGGGATGACTCCGTTTCCCCGGAGCAACAGGGCCGAATCAGAAAAATGTGACATATCTGTCTTGATTATGTGACATAAAAAGCAGTTTGGGGGTTTTTGGGTTTATGAGTTGGGAGTTTATGAGTTTGGGAAATTGGTGTTTTGCATTTTGCCTTAAAAGCTGTAGCTGTGGGAAATGCTACCCAACTTTTTTAATTTTTCATTTTGAACTTTTAATTAGGATCAGTAGAGTTCTTCCCAACGGAGGATCTGCTTCGGCCAGTCATAACTTTCCAGCGTGCTGAACCCCTTCGGCCAGATCGAATAATATTCGGGGTATTCATCATCCAGAAAATCCACATTGGCAATCACAGCTATATCCCTTCCAACAATCGGTCCGCTCAAAGCACTCCTGCCGATACGAATACTCCCCATTGAGAAAATTGGTCCCAAAACACTATCGATTCTACTCAGGTTCGTTTCATTGATATATATCGTCGACGTAGAATCAGTGAACACAAGTGCAGGATATATCGTTGAATCGGTTCTGGCGGATTTAATGGTGTTACTCTGGCGAAATTCCACCTCCCCGCCACCACTGAATACCATGGTGGTGTTCTCCACGTTAATATTTTGAAATTTATTTGCTGTACCAGTGAATACAATTATCCCTTCGATCAGATCACCCGCTTGAAATATTCTTGCATTGTCCGGATAGATTGTATCTGCCATAGCGAACCAATAGGACTCATCAGCGATGGGTAAAAAATTAAAATTATCCCTGGGACGATTATCAGATTCATAGGAAGTTGAGTAACTATATGTTAGAATTTCATATTGGGAGGACATAACATGATTAAAGTGGTGATCCCGCTCCAGGTAGATCTTGAAACCCGCTGTGTCACCACCAGCGTGACCCACAGACACAGTTAATGATACTTCAGCAGAGTCAAACGTGCTTACCAGATCACCCTGAGTATAGGTACCAAGAGAATCTGCACCAGAATTGATCTTCCAGAGCGCAATATTGACAGCAGATTCAGCCTCGATCTTATGTTCAATGGTTCGAGCGGCCTCGTCTGTACCCAGGTTCACCAGGAATGCCAGGTTCAGGACACCGAGACCGGTGATGCTGAAAACTACCGCTGTGATCATGATGGCTACGATATACATAGCATTAATTCCTGATACTGACAGTCCACGTAAGATCAAGGGTGTCAGTACTTTCAACTAATTGAATATCTACATCCAGCATGTCAGTATTATTTCCGGCATAGGATGTGAATAGGATCGAAGCTACATCGGAGTCAATTGGATAGTGTTGCAGACTGTCTATCTCCCAGACCAATTGAGATGAGATCACCTCCACGTGGTCCACCGTATTATCAATTCGCATTGCTCTCATTACAGTGCCAGAGCTTGAAGGTGTCCCAGCATTCTCAGCCGTCGAATCAGCATATATTTTCAGTGAGTCGCTGATTTGTAGGGTCAGGTTTGATCGTATATATTGGTCAATGATCAGTGCATCTTGACTGAGCTGCGACCTTATGACCGTATTATTATACATTGTCCGGGTATATAATAGCATGGAACCATATCCGATCGCTACAATTCCAGCAATAACAAGTGCGATCATTATCTCTGGTAAGGTGGTGCCTGTTGAGCCCTTCCTTTTCATCAGAAGTTCCAACTCGTATCATCGGATAGATAGGCTGTCACGCTATCACTTTTGTTATTTGTAGTGAACCATGAAATGTACATCTGGATCTTATAGTAGTCGGGTTGAGTCCCATCTGCCGGGTAATATCCATCTGTCGAGTCATCAATGGCCGATACTATGGTTGTTCGATAGGCTTGAATATTGTTAATGATCAGCGAAGTATTTGTTTCCACCAAACTATCCTGAAGTGAGCTTGTGCCAAAATCGATCGCCTGCTCCATCCTGGAGGCCATGTTCATCCAGGCCAATTGTTTCCTGATACCCCTGTCTATATCCCAGCGTGAATACACCATATATTGGGCAGTTCCCAGTGCAATTATTGCCAATAGTGTGATGGCAAAGATGATCTCGATCAAGGTAAATCCACCCCGCTTTTTTAAACGAGCCGAACGGTCCGGTCTTTTTCCAGTTTCTCTGGCCATTTTGGTGATCTGCGTTATTCCAATCCTCTGCCCTAAAGCCTTTTAATCTAATGAATTGATAATTCAGAAGTAATCGCAAAATTTGGCAGAAGGAATTGCAAGCTTACTAGATATTAAATCCCAACTCCTTGATGATCCTCCCCGCCTCAGGTCGAAGCGGTCGGCTCAGGTTGCGCGCTACCGGTTCTGACCAGGCATGCTCACTGATATTCTTGCCCAGGGAATCATAATGCTCAGCCATTTTCAGATCATGGAGGTCCATGAAAGCACTGATGTCTTTTTGTTTATAAGTCTCAGAATGGATGACCAACTCCTTTGGTAATCTGGGCTTCTGGGTTGGGATGTGCTCCTCCACCGGCCAGCCAATACACATGCCGAAGACCGGGTAAACCCCGTGGGGAAGTTTGAGTAGCTCGGCCACTTCTTTCAGATTATTTCTCACAGCTCCGATCATCACGGCACCAAGCTTGAACGATTCTACAGCTGTTTGGATAGACATGCCTACCAGAGCGGCATCAACCGTGGAGATCAGGAATGTTTCCAGATTATTGGTCATTTCCAGTCCATACATTTCGCAAACCTGTTCGGAACGATGCAGGTCCGGACAGAGGGCCAGAAAAACGGGACAGTCGATAATGTGTTGCTGACCCCCGGCAAGGGCGGCGATCTTTTGCTTCTTCTCAGGATCCTTGACCACAATGATACTATAGGTCTGGAGGTTACTGCTGGTGGGTGAACGCCGACCCGCTTCCAGTATGGTCTCTAGCATTTCATCCCCGATGGGGTCATGCTTGAAGGAGCGAACGGTCACATGCTTCAATTGGGTATCAATGACAGGGTTTGACAGCATTGTTTCAGTCCTCCAGTGGCGGTCTTTTCATGTCCTCAAGTCCCACCATGTCAATGAGCTGCCTATAAGTGATTGGCGTCAGGTTATTGTCCTTGATTGCCTGCCGAAAATCAGCAGATGAGACAGCATTCAGTTCGCTTTGTCTGTGTTTACTCATTTCTTTCAAGCCGAATGTGTTCAGATCTTCCATTGCCTGCATCTCAGGTGTATCCAGGGCAACGTGCACAACCTGGAGATTATAACCAGGTTCCAGTCTGCCAACATTGCTGATGAGTGAATCCAGCTTGGCATCGTGACTGGGGGCATAGGTGCTGCTGGCCGATCTTTCTCCGAAGTAATACATCATGCCCAGATCATACTCGGCAGCCAGGTTTTCCACCACCTCTCTGGTTTCGATGGTCTGGACGGCTGCACCCATGTGATAATCAACATAGTCGATCTTGATCCCGCTATTGACAGCCCGCTCGATCTGCGTTCGCAACTCCAGTTCGATCTCTTCCAATTTGGGCTCCTGAGCGTAAAGCAGTGAACGAGCAGGCAGGAAATAACCATGTTCATCCACCAGACTGGGTACTGCATCCTTGCCAGCAATGGGACCCCAACGATAATTCTTCCACTCGGCATTCAGCGTGAGGTGGATTCCGACACTGACTTCTGGATGTTCCTTAAGGATATCCACAGCCTCCTGATACCAGGGGCAGGCGAACATGACGGATGTGGAGACCGGCAAGCCTGTTTCAATGACCTGTTTTACGGCCATATTGACGCCGTGGGACATGCCCATATCATCCAGTCGAATTAAATAATACTTTGTGTCAGATTGGTTCCTACTCATGCCAGTGCTCGTTGAGCCCATGGCTAGCAAGATGATCATGATGCCGATCCTGATATGCATATCTACTCCTCTTAGAGAATTCACTCACATTTTCAGGCACAATATATGAACATGACCTATAAAGACCATGTTCTTATATAGTACAGACTAACCGATTGTGTTTACGTGGAGTCGAACGCTAAACCTTATGGGGATTATCCGCTACGTTTCTTTTGCCATTTGGTGGTGTTCCAACGATCAATGCTCTTATCCCAGTCATATGAATCCTCTTCACCAAATCCTGAATTCCATGTGAACTGAGCCTCTTCCTGGATCTTGATAAATTCAATATCTTCATCAAGACTGATAACATTGCCGATGACGGGACCAGTCATTGTTGCAGATTCAAGATTGATCTGACCGGTTGTGTAGATCGATCCAGTTATGACGTTCGAGGCATAAACAGTAAAATCAGTACTCAGGTTGTCCACTACAAGTGCCGGGAGTGCATCAATGCTATCTAAGGGTGTGGGCGCAGAGATCGTGGTATTGATGATCGTAATGTCATTACCCATGAAGTATAAGGTTGAGTTGGTAAATGTGCGGCTATCAATTTCCAGATTGTTACCGATAAATACGTGGATTCCCTCTTTGGCCAGATCTGATTCTTGCCAGGAGTTCTGATTACCATGATGGATAGCGACTGCATTATTAAAAAAGTATGTCGCATCAATTTCAGGCATGGTTTTAAATTTATGGTTCTTAGTACCATTTTCCTGGCCGTATGCATGACCATTGGTTTGAAGATCATTGGGAGTGGAAATGTGCTGCTCAAAAGGATTAAGCGCATCCATGGTTATTTCAGTTGCAATCTGATAACCCATGGTGTCGACAGCAACAGTCAGGGTTTGTGTAACAGCATCCCAGCGGGTAATTACAGTAGAGGATGAATCGGTCACAAGTGAATCAGCGCCATTATTTAATTTCCATAAGGCTTCGTTAAGGGTAGACTCAAATGCAAACTGCGCTTTAATATTTTTTGAAGTTTCCAGGGAGATGGTTCTGGAGCTGTAGGAGATGTCCAGAACGGCGACACCGGTAAAGGAGAGAACGAGGAAGATGGTGATCACGCTTACTAACATATACAACCCTTTTAGTTGTATCCCTACTTCCAATTAACCCTGCCAACATTAGTTCAAACGATGTGCCACAATTGTTTATTTCTATAATGTACTGTTAATATTTTACTTATAAATGTCTTATAATTATTGCTCAATAAAATACGTCTTATTATTTTGACATAATATCATATTCTGAGAGTCTAGTGTCTCTATTATACGACATATTCCATGCATAACTGAATATGTCACATTTATATTACTAACCTATACTCTTGTTTATAATGTTTTAATGCCGGATGCTACTTGAGTAGGAGGAGTTTTAATGCATCCTTTGGTCTGGAATTATGGAGCAAGCGACAGATATACATCCCACTAGGTAATGTCTGCCCAGCAGCATCTAATGCCTGCCAGGATAGCTGGTACAGACCAGGTTCAGCATAGTCCTGGCGGAAAGATGTTACCCTCTCCCCCCGTAGATTGTAGACGTTCATCTCCAGTGTGCCAGGGATTTGCAGATCAATTTGAATTTTTGTCGATCGATTGAAGGGGTTGGGATAGCTACCAATGAGTCGAGCCTCTCGTGGAGTTGTTCCAACCTTGAACCCGTCGATACTCACCGGGTGGCCATATATATACTCGTAGGATCCATTTAGGAGTGCTGCTGCCGTGGTATCAAAGGCTGATGCCAGCATACTGTTATTATCTTCGTAAGTCAGTGCCATCACATCCTCATGATGATTCAACCACCACCAGGATTCCGGATAGCGTAAAGGCGTACCCGCTGTCCAGGTAACGCTGTAATACCAGGGTTCGATGCCATGGGGATAGAAAGAGCGGACCTCTCCTATATACCGTTTCTCAAAATCAAAATACAAAGGGGAGGTACCAGCTTGGTCATGACAAACGAAAAATCGTGTCCCACTTATTGAAGAGTGCATGTTCAGAGCCACATCTACCGGCGTTTCAGAATTCATGAGTTCCACAAATCTGTTGCGGAGCACCTGGACCTCAGGTTCGAGGACGGTTGAATACCAGTTACTTTCGATGTCTACATAATTTGCATTCTGTCTCGGGTATTCCAGTTCAACCCCGTCCGGGTTGTACATGGGTATGATGTGGAAAATCAGATTATCCCGTAGGTGCCGACCCAAGCTAGACTGGGACAGCAGGATTTTGATCATCTCCCTGGTCACCCACCAGGCCTGCACTTCGTTGGGGTGGGTTCGGGCGTGAACATACACAACCGGTTTAATCCCAGTTGTTGTAGAGTCCGGTCCGGTGATGGTCATCTCCCAGAGTGTTCTGCCCTGGACACTGGTGCCCAGGGAATCCAGCCTGACATAGGGGCTCTGAGCCCAACGTTCCAGATCTATTAGAAGACTATCATATCCATAACCCCAGTGGTCGCCCAGAACCTGGAGAGAAAGTCTGGAGAGGCTATGATCCAGGATCCCGCACTTATCGAATTCATCATCGTAATCATCCGCCATCAAGGAAACAGGTCCCATCAACACGAATAGAATGACTCTATATATTTTATATTGAATGATCACAATTAAAAGATACAGCCCTCCCTACCTGGATGACAGCTGTATCTAGGAATCGAGACGAGCGAATTAACTTAATATCGCGCATAACGCGCTTTTTACTTGACATCGCTATTTTGTGATTTAATATGGTGTTAGTGACAAATGAACCGAAAATTGAAAGTTGAAGAAATATGAAAAATAAAACAAAAATTGCATTCAATGCCATCGGGTTCCAGCTCGGATGGTGGCTAAGCGTACTGGGTGTGATTATAAATGTACCCCTTCTGGGACCGATCTATATGTTGATCTTTTTGGGTGTGCACTACCAGATCTTCCAGAATCAGAAGGAACTCATTCTGATCCTTATTGCCGGTGTCGGTGGAACTTTCTTGGATAGTCTGTACACTCGAAGTGGTATGCTCTCTTTTCGAGGAGGTTACGAACACATCTGGCTTGCTCCTCTGTGGATCACTGCTATGTGGACCGGTTTTACAGCCACATTGAACCATGCGCTTAAATGGTTGGATGGCAGACCTATCCTGGGCTTTCTCATGGGCGCGATCTTTGGCCCCCTCTCCTATTATTCTGGTCAGAAATTAGGTGTTATCAATATTGAGTGGAGCTGGATACCAGCTTCTCTGGTCCTGGCACTGGTTTGGGGAAGCGCCATTGTAGGCTTATATGAGATCAATAAACGGTTGGGAGTGGTTGAATCATGAAAAGAACCATCCTAATAACAGCGCTTGCCAGCTTGATCCTGGCAAATACTGAAATCCAGAATCACCTGCTGAGCGAAGACGGGTGGACGGTAGTGGAACAGGTTGAGGGTGGGTATACCATCAGTCAAAATGCCATCCCGGGTTATAGCATGGATGCGATCCAGGTTTCAGTTGATGTACGTTCGACCCCCGATCTCCTCCTGGATGTGATTCACGACATAGAAAATTACGAGAAGTTTCTGACTAGTGCTAAATCCATTGATTTCGAAACGGTGAAAAAGCAGGATAAAATTATCATCGGCTACCAGCACATCAATGTGCCTTATTTCAGTAATCGTCACTATCTCTATCGTTTTGATCTTGATGTCCTCCAGCTGAATGAGCGTATGGTCACTGGCTGGGAACTCATTCCCATCGCAGATGAATACACCAGCTTTATTGAATTGATGAATTCTGCCTATGATGGACCCATCTACCTGGAGGAGGGAGTTGGACGCTTTGTAATTGACCCTATCGATAACAGCCGTGTTCGACTATCTTATCGATTATACATGGATATTGGCGGATGGATCCCTGGCTCACTGGTTGAAAAGAGCAATAAAGTAGGTGTCCTCAACCTGGTAAGAGACCTGGTCATTGAGGCCGAAAAAAGGAGTAAGATATAATGGATGTGGGAATGATCTTTCTTTATGGTGGGCTGGCTATCTGGCTCTATGTAACGGCGATCTGGATCCTTTCTCTGCTCATTAAACGAGCAGATATCATGGATACATTCTGGGGATTGGGCTTTATCCTGAGTAGTCAGGTATACGCCTATTATCTCCCCCAACGCTCCCTGGCGGCTAGTATCCTACTGTCACTGGTGATATTGTGGGGGCTTCGTCTCGCCGTCTACATCGGCGCGCGTGCTTGGGGCCAGTCTGAAGATGCACGCTACCTCAAGTGGAGAAATGAAAATGGACCGCGCTGGTGGTGGTTCAGCTACCTGAAGGTGTTTCTGCTTCAGGGCGTCTTCATGTGGATCGTTTCCTATGTACTGCTGATGGCCCAAGTGAATGCAAGTATGAACGTGTTCAGTTACATCGGTCTTGGCTTATTTACGGTCGGTTTTCTCTTCGAATCCGTCGGTGACTGCCAGATGTGGGCTTTTAAACGTAAACCAGAAAATAAGGGGAAAGTGCTGGATAGTGGCTTCTGGAAATATACCCGACACCCGAACTATTTTGGCGAAAGCCTCCTCTGGTGGGGCTTTGGTTTCTTCGCACTCTCTGGAGGACACTGGTACGCGTTGATCTCGCCCCTCATCATGCATTGGTTACTACTGAAAGTTTCCGGTGTTGCCATGCTGGATAAATTGCTCACGGATACCAAACCAGAGTACCGGGAATATATCAGGACCACCAGTGCCTTCCTGCCCTGGCTCAAGAAAGGATGAGTGTTCGGCATGAAACGGTGGATATATGTAATTGCTATTATTGTAATGAATACCTGGCTTTTCAGCTGCCAGGGAGGTGAAGAAATGAAAGCGGTCAAAGATCTCGATCTAGACAGGTTTATGGGTGACTGGCATGTCATCGCCAACATTCCTACCTTTATTGAAAAGAATACAAGGAACAATCTGGAATCCTATCGACTCAGCGACGATGGTAATGTGGACATTACCTTTTCGGTGACGACCCAGGACAATGAGAGAAAACAATATCATGCAAAAGGCTTTGTCCTGGATCAGGACCAGCCCTCCCGCTGGAAAGTGCAATTTTTCTGGCCGCTCAAGTTTCCCTTTTATGTTATTGAACTGGATGAGGAGTATAGCTATACAGTCATTGGATTGCCGAGCCGCAAGTATGTCTGGATCATGGCCAGAGAGCCCCATCTGGACGAAACCATTTATCAGGACATTCTTGTACGACTCGCAGATATTGGTTATAATGTAAATAATATTCAAAAAGTGCCATTCACGGCTGATAAAAAGAAGGGTTAGCTCATGCAGAAAATAGCACTTGTTGTGGACAGTCTGGCAGATCTTCCACCAGATGTCATCGCTGAACACAATATCCACACCATCCCAATACGGATACGCTTTGGGACCGATGAGTATACGGACAGAGTGGATCTGGATACGGCTCGTTTTTACTTGAAGCTGGCGGCCGGTGGAGAGTTCCCCAAAACGTCCCAACCACCACCGGGAGATTTCATCAAATTGTATGAATCCCTCCTGGACGAATATGATCATATCCTATCCCTCCACATATCAAGCCAACTCTCTGGCACTTATTCCACGGCAGTCAGCGCAGCAGAACGTGTCAGCCCCAGTCGTATTACCGTGGTCGACACTAAATCTGGCGGTCTGGCAGAGGGTATTATTGCGGTTCGAGCCGCCGAGTTGATCGAGCAAGGCAAAAGCCTGGAAGAGGTCCTGAGTGACATTCAGACACTTGTGGCAAATAGAAGGATCTACATCGTTTTCAAGAGTCTTGATTACATCGTCAAAGGGGGTCGATTAAACGCAAAAGTAGGCAGCCTGCTGACAAAACTGAAGCTGATGCCCCTGATCACGTATAAACCTGATGGGTCTCTCGGCCGCGCTGGGATTGTGAAAAATAATGATCAAACCATCCCCAAACTTATCGATCGTGTGATCAGGGAATTGGGTGATCGATCACCAACTGAGATCGGTGTCATGCATGCTGCAGCCCTTCGAGAAGGGAAGGAACTACAGACAGCACTTGAAACAGCATTCCCAACGGCAAGACATATGATGACGGAGATCGGCCCGGGAATTGGCAGCTATGCCGGTCCTGGCACATTGGCCATCGTTTATTTCACCCAATAATTCTGACCTTTCAAATTCGATGGGGTTTGTTTGAGCGTCTGCTCTGCATTATTTTCATTTTTTGACAAACCCTCATGAATGAATGGATTTAAAATGATAAGAAATCTTCTCCTCGCCGCCGTTCTACTCATTTTTCAGGCTTGCAGCACAACCATCCCGGTACAGAATTCAGAGACCTCAGCATATGAAAAACAGATCCTGGACTGGCATGAGAGCAGAAATGATAGGCTGAACCAGGCCGACGGCTGGCTTACGCTTTCCGGACTGTTCTGGTTGGAGCAGGGAGAAAATCGGATCGGTGGTGGAAACAATAACGACCTGGTCTTTCCTGGAGAAAACATCCCCAATAGACTGGGATCATTGTACCTCACAGGTGATAGTGTTCATTTCACTGCGGCACCGGGTGTAGAGATCACCCTTAACGATAGCGTCGTTATGGAAGCTGGATTGTCCAGTGACCTGAGTGGGGAACCGGATATCCTGGCATGGGGCAGTTTGACTTGGTACGTGATCCAGCGGGGGGACCGAATTGGTATCCGGCTGAAGGACACGCTCAACCCGAACTATGTCAATTTTAAACCAACCGAACTCTTTCCCATCGATTCCAACTGGAGGATTCCTGCCCACCTTGAACCATTTGACACGGCGACCACAGTTGGCATTATCAATGTTCTAGGCGATGAAAGTCCCAGCACAACTCCCGGGATCCTTCATTTTGAGATCAATGGAACACCACAGAGCCTGACTCCGCTGGGAGATCCAGGTGATGAGCGATATTTCATAATTCTTGGAGATGCCACGAATGGAATCAGCACCTATGGAGCAGGACGTTTCCTGGTCATCCCTGCGGTGGATGAGAACGGGCAGACCGTTATCGATTTCAATAGATCCTATAACATGCCCTGCGTATTTTCACCCTACGCCACCTGTCCACTCCCGCCACCTGAAAATATTCTTGATGTTGCTATCGAAGCCGGGGAAAAGGATTACAAGCTGGCAGGTATGCACTAGTTCTCAAACCTCCTAAACCCTGTCCCTATCTAATCACAAAAGCCCTTACTAAAACAAAAAAGGCTCCCGGGTGGGAACCTCTATTATTTGCGGAGCCTGTCCCGAGCTTGCCGAGGGAGAGGAGAGATTTGGCTGCGAGCTTCGCTCTATGATCTTTCGCATCTGCCCCTCAGTAAACAAGAAAGCCTCCCCGAAAAGGGAGGCTTTCTTGTTTGCTCCCAAGAGGTCGTAGTAATGCGAACACCATTTCAATCAGGGTGAAATTGTCTTTGGTCAGCCTAAACAATTCATTGTCTATCAAGAGGATTGACGACTCCAGGGGGTGTGTGCTCTGGGCGACTCTCCCGTGTTCCTATATCCGTCCCAAGCACAAGGAGAAGGTTACTACCCCTTCCAGGCCCGAAGTAAAGGCTAGACGAGCTCAGGAATTCAGAGCATTGATGCTCAAGTATGGGTGGACACGGGCAGAGCTTTCAAGGCAACTGGGAGTAAGTCGAGCTTGGGTAACGAGAGTTCTTAAAAAATCCGAGTAAATTGACAAAGAATATAATTCTTTAAAATTTATTAGGACATAGGTTTAGGTATGTTGGGACTCTGAAAATGAGCATTAAAGTCGTCTGAAGCGCTACTCACTTCCACTTCGAAAGAGTTTGTTTGAGTCCAATTACAGATTCTGGCGCATCATCACCAAGTTCATCTAAGATTGAGTTGACTCGCTCTTTCAGATCTAATTTAGTTTCCTTAGGGATGGATTTAAGTATTTGGGGACAATCAGTTCCAACCAAACGACCAAAAAAGTCAAGTTCGGCAGGTTCCTGGCGCTCGAAAATATTCCTGCCCATTCTGCGAACGATGTCCTCGGCTTTTTCTTTGTAGATTTCACAATTGAATAAATCTCTTGGCAGTTCATCAACAACTCGCATCAACGCTCCATCTGATTCGATTAAATAATCACGAATGTCCTTGACCAACAACTTCTTCTGATTTCCTTCTAAGCTGTTATACAGCAAGTCA
This sequence comes from Fidelibacterota bacterium, assembly GCA_021734255.1. GTDB lineage: Bacteria > Fidelibacterota > UBA8477 > UBA8477 > JABMPR01 > JABMPR01. The sequence continues at coordinate 23,710 of JAIPJM010000010.1, forward strand.
ATTTCATCCTTATCAATATTGATTTGACGGATATCATGTTGCTCGATCCGGTCCATGATTGCATCTCTCATTGGTGCCCGGAGTACAGTGTTCACTCCCCTTTCTATGAGAATTGAGATTAAATGAAGCTCTTGGCTATCATCAGCAATAATTTCAAGCCATTCAGATTTCTCCAGTGTTGAAATATACCCCTTTATGAAGGCAAGGAACGGTTTGGAGGTAAACGCTCCCAGTTCTAATATTTCGAGATATAGAGGAATATCATCAGGATCAAATCCGTCTTCTATGATCCATTCTTCAAGGTCGCTGTCTTTAACTAAAGCGCCAATTAATCTGTTGTATACATCCTCATCGAGTAGGTCATTTAGATACTTATAGTGCACCATGAATAATTCTGAAGTAAAGACACCTCCAGACCATTCATTCTCACAGAAGGCTGTTATAATCAGATTTCTACTTATTGTGTTAGCGTCAGAAAGAGCAGTTTTTATTATTTCCTGTGCATAGCCCATACTTTCAGCCAAGTCTACAACACCTTGCAAAATTTCTTTATTATTCAGGGCAGTTGCATAGGTATTTCTTCCCGCAGGAGATTGCCCACGGTTTTGGCCTTGATTTGTACGTGGATCGAGTCGCATAACAAGCAGTAGAAGAGTTGTTATCTCATCTAATTTCTGCTCGTATGCGATCTGAATAAAATGATATACGTTTCCACCTTTTACCCATTCTATAAGTCGAGTATCGGTTGACCACTTAATGATACCCAGTCTAAAAAAATTATCAATGCAACCCATGTATGCTTCTACGACATTTGCGTCCATTTGTGACGTGTTTAATCGCTCGGCGAGATGGGCTTCAAATTGTGACCAGTCAAATTCGGTATTGTATTGGTAGAGACAATTGATGATTGTTGAGTAGTTAAGTTTCACCGTTTCAGATTTAATATCCTTGATCAGCGCTTCAACAATCTCATCATCTGAGGATGGGGGTTTAAGACAATCGGTGCAGAACGTACCTTCTGGCTCCTTCAATAAACTCATAATCTGCAAATAATCAGTTGCCGTCTTTCCCAGCACCAATTTGCTCCTAAAGTCTTCTCCCCGCTCCGCAATTAGTCGTGTTATTAGATTCTGAGTCCCCTGCACCCAAGTTTCTAAATTGTCTACTAAATTTCCATCATCATCAACAGTTACATGTGAAAGTACCTGAATAAGGTTTTCGATGGCCAGTGTATTGTCTTTTGAAAGCAGTGTCTCGTATCCTATCAATCCTTTCTGCGATAGTATGGGAAAGGTATCTATTTGGGATAGTGCGATTTGAAGCTGGCTTTCCCATCTTCTAATGCGTGGTTCATAAATTGCTTCAACTGCCTGAAGTACGTAAGCAGCAACTCCAATGATGTCTGGATCAGATTTTATCCACTCATTTAACATGTTTTCAAATACTTGATCAATCAGGCTATCCGTCCCTGGGAAGGCTGCGAGAGCTTCGAGATCAACTAAGGAACCAGATTGAATAGCTGATCTGATAGCCTCATAATTTAGAGCCTGAATTGCATTATCTGGCTTAATATTGAAATGCAAAGCAGCGAGACTATGAATGTATTTTTCACTAAGATACTGCACCTTATGCTGCTCAGGGATTTCGTTAATAAATGTCTTGATTGGACCTTCATGAAATAAAATATGATACACTTGATCTTTAATGGGAATTTCCCTCTGCCACTGCGAAATTGATAGTCCCAATCGATTGATGAATTGAACAATCTTCCTGGGAGCTAAATCGTTATCAGATTTCTTGTCGTGATCATAAGCCCGTACAATGTCATATGCTTCTTCCTCCGAGAGTCCTGAGAATGCCAGTGATAATTTCTCTTTCATAAACTCGACCCAGCGAGAGAGAACCGGTTCTGGGATTGAGAAGACAATATCGAATGTTTTCTCAATGAACGAGTCAGCCAGATATTTATTCCTCTCCTCTAAATTCTTAATCTTAACCTGCCTATCGTTGGCATTTGCTCTTTCCATTAAATAGTCTTCATTAGTTTGAAACTCCTGCCCCCACCATTTCCGAACACTTTGTTCTGCAAATGGAACTACGAGCCAGACATATGGAATTGTTGATTTTCTATTTGAATCAAATTCTTGCGATATCATTGAGCGCATCGTCGCCCAAAGAAGCTTGGCTTCATCTCTTTCTACTCGGTCCAGGTTATCAATTACCAACACAATTTTTGACTTCGTTTCTACATGTACTTGTTCCATCAGGAGTAGGAAGGCTTCTTCAAATTCGATTGAGGTTGGTTCTGGGGTTTGGAGGGTAACTGTATCCTCCACCTGGCTTTCTTCCATCAGATAGGGTCCGGTGTCCTTAAAACAACCTACTATCCCCTTCGTGATTGCTATTGCAAATGGTAAACTCATCAGGATCACTCCCAGCCATTCACCTGGTGTGAAACCTTGTTGATTCTGTCCAAGTATTCCATCGTAAGATTTTGCGAAAAATGCGATGCCGACTGGTAGCAATAAAGTACTGAAGCTTAATACCCGACCCCATCCAGTGAGCACTGGTGTCCGCTTTGTCTTAGTTGTAATCAGTTTTCTTGATAACTCATTACGCTTATCTTCCCAAAATTTCTTTTTGAGTGGAATATCTTTTTCGAAGAAAAAGTCGATTAATTTCTCTAAAAATGTCCGTTTTAGAGGATCGCCCCGATGAGCCCATGTATCGAACTCGAAAACGAGCGTGTCCTCTGCAAGAGTAATTAATTTTTTCTTTACCAATTGAATAATTGTACTTTTTCCAGTTCCCCATGACCCTACTAATGCGATGGACTTTCCATTCTCGTCGTTTGAGATAGTGTTGGCAATGCTATCAGCAATGCGAGCGTGCCCACCAAACAGGTCATTGTCCGTCGGTACATCAGAAAGGTATTTAATAACTATGCGGTTTTTATCAGCCATAAGTAAATAGACTCCTGAATGTTTCGATTATCTAAAAATTGGGTCGCAGGTGTTTATTCTCTCAGGGAAACAACTACCTGAAAGTACCTCTAGCGAAAATCCTTATAAATACTTCTTTGCGACTATTTCATGTACCGTAATGCAGGAACTTATCAATAGGTGCATTTATTCAAAGGTGAAAAATGTAGTCGATAGTCGGTTTTCTGTTTTCAGCCTTGCACTGATCTAATCGGAAAAGGGTCCAGTTTGATGCCGCATAATTTGTGATTCGATTTGTTCCACCTGGGCTTTCGCCCAATTTACCCAAGCCAAGCCATTCTCACTGCTGTTCATTGCTTCAACTGCCGAAATGAACTTTCGTGTTAATTCACAATTATGCCAAGTCTGAGCACCCTCGAACAGTCGATCTACTCTCTCGGTCTCCATCTGCCGTACTCTGGCCTCTACCCTTTCTTTTTCTGCTCGGGCCTGATACTCTTTCTCCCACTCTTCCTTCTCTTGGCGCCTGATCTTCTCATTCTCCGAGATTTTTACCAGCAGGATTATGAATTCGTTTAACCTGTCCTCGATCTTCTTAACCTTGCCATCGGATATCACACTTTGTCCAGGGTAATAGTTCTTGATCCTGAGTGACAACTTCCCAGTTGGAACGAAGGCATACTGATTGGCATGTCGGCTCGTTTTGCGTTCAGGATTAGGTATTCGCTTCGATGATTCAAAGATATCGAAGGTGATCTCCTCACCGTGCACCTCCACAGATGTATAGCTTCCATATCCCTTCCGAGCAGTAACTGGATGACCACGTTTCTCGACTGCCTTAACCAGTGCATCCATGATCCGAAGAGCCCTGCCAAAGCTTTCATCACCCACTGAGACTTCAAGACCGGGAGGTAGGTTGTGATATTCATGATAGTTTCGACTATTATACATATCATGACGCTGCTTCGTCTGTTTAACCAGAGGATGAGCATTCCTGAGTACACGCTTGACAACGACCTTATTCACCTCCCTGCTCTCAAACTCCTTCTGCTGTTCAATTAGCTCTGTAGTCGGACTCAGGTTCTTATCAACAGCACCCTTGATGGTGTATGTTTCCTGCCCACCTGGGCTCATAGGTGGCAGCTTGATTTGCCTAACTCTCTTCCCATGTTGTTTCTTTGCCCAATAACCCAATCCTGGTTTTGGCACCTTGAGTTTCTTGCAGATCTTGCTTACAGCAACATCGGAGATTCCAAGCTGCTTGGCAACCTTGGTGACAGGTTGTGCCCATACGCGGCCATATAATTCATCCCGTGTGATAGTTTTCTCTTCAGTCATATACAAACTTCTCCTATACTCATTGACATTGAATTTGACACCCTTTTTCTATATGTCCAAAAATCATACCCCCCTGTCCATTTTTCGTACGGGAGTCACGTATTTTTTACTGTATGTTACGTAGTTATTACGGTATATTAACCGCATATTTTACGCATCTAGTTCCGCAATAATTACTGCTGATAACAAAGGTGCATATAAACATAGAGTTTTTTTAATAAAGGCATATATATGCCCAATTTTCTTCAACCAACAGGTAGCCAAGGAGATTCCCATTAAAGAACGAGAGAAAAATCTGAACCTTGAATATAAGGAGAGCATTGTTGCTCATGGTTTCCTCCAGATTCCTAACAGGATTGCACAATCTAAGTTACTGAGCCTGTCAGCGAAATTAGTGTATGGATGCCTTTTATCCTTTATCAGAGAGGATGGTCAAGGAAAGTGCTTCGCAAGGAAGAAAACCATAGCCTTGAAAACTGGCCTATCGGAAAAAACGGTAGAAAACGCATTGATCAAATTGCGTGATTACGATTTAATTGACTGGGATTCTTCACCTGGACGAAGCAATCACTACTACTTGGACTCAGACACATTGGTGTTTGCGGAGGCTGAAAAGAAAATCGAGACATGGAGAGAAACCGATGAGGATTCCTTACTAAGATACATTGGAAGTGTTTTGTATGTTGACCCCTCGATTAGAGAACTGGTCAGGCATTGGGATAGGCTCAGGCTTGGCTACCAAAGGGAATTGACTTTGCCTCCATGGAATTCTGACGATGTTGATCGCATGAAAGCAATACTGGATCGCTTTAAGGATAATTCCATAATATTCCTAAACACAGTATGCTATGAATGGGGAGAACTACGAAAGGAGTACAGGAGGCCAAATGAGCCATTTCCTCCTCTTGAACTTATTTCAAAGGCTTCATTCAAGCCTGCTCTTGTAAAGGGCCTCTTGAAGTCTACATAGAATTTACTCAGAACTTGGTGATAACTTGAATGCTAAAGGGAGTAACCTCACCGGTCATATCTATAGCATCCTCCTCTTCCCTAATTATCACATATATTTAAATAATTATTACTTGTTATTTAGTAGATATTTTTATTAGCATGAATATGCAATCCAGTTGCAATCGTTGTTTTTCTATATGTCAGACTTCATAATTGGGTGAGCACAGCTCTTAATACTTTAATCTATTTATCTATTCACACGATTTTTTCGCGAGTATTCGCTGCTCTAGCCCATTCAATCCAAAATCAATACTACCATCAACCTAAACCAGTCCAACGCCGTATATTGACTTTACTGAATTTGCTCAGGTGGACTCATCCTAACGGCGTTATCCGAAAACCAGACGGGCTACCTGAATTTTGATTCAGCTATCAATGTCATACGCTACAGCGATTGCCGTATTCTGTTAATATGAAATGATCTATTCGGTGGTGTTGAGGTTCGCCAATACAGCCCTGAAGCTCTCTAGCCCTGCTTCAATATTCTCAATGATCTCTTCTGCCAGCACATCAGGCTCAGGCAGGTTATCAAGATCAGTCAGAGATTTATCCTTTAACCAGAAGATGTCCAAACTGGTCTTATCCCTGGCAACGATTTCATCGTAGCTGTATTTACGCCAGCGTCCTTCCGGATTCTTTTCCTCATCCCATGTCTCAGTTCGTTTGAAGCGATTCGCAGGGTTGTAGCAGTCGATGAAGTCCTGAAGGTGTTCCAGGCGCATAGGCATTTTCTTAAGCGTGTGATGAATGTTGGTTCGATAATCGTAAAACCAGATTTCCTTGGTCCAGGGTTCCTTTTGGGCAGGCTTGTTGTCAAAGAAAATGACATTGGCTTTCACGCCCTGCGCATAGAAGATGCCTGTCGGTAGACGAAGGATAGTGTGCAATTCGGTCATTTGCATGAGTTGCTTGCGAACCACCTCGCCAGAGCCCCCTTCAAAGAGCACGTTGTCAGGGACAACCACCGCTGCACGCCCCGTTGATTTTAACAGACTGCGGATATGTTGTACAAAGTTAAGCTGCTTATTGGAAGTGGTGGTCCAGAAGTCCTGACGGTTATAGGTCAGATCATCCTTCTGCTGTTCTCCTTCTTCGTTGGTAAAGGTCATACTGCTTTTTTTACCGAAGGGCGGATTAGCCAACACAATGTCAACCGTGGTGCTGGGAGTGGCAACCAGGGCATCATTGGAGCTGATGGGACTTTCTCCATCCATCTCACCAATATTGTGCAGAAACATGTTCATGAGGCACAGACGGCGTGTATTAGCAACAATCTCATTCCCCATGAAGGTCTCATGCTTGAGGAAGGCTTTCTGCTTCTGGTTAAGCTTGTAGTTCTTAACAAGGAAATCATAGGATGCCAGGAAGAATCCACCGGTTCCGCAGGCAGGATCACCAATCACCTGCTCGGGTTCAGGTCGCATGCATTCGACCATGGCAGAAATTAAAGATCGAGGGGTGAAATACTGACCGGCTCCTGATTTTGTATCTTCAGCATTCTTTTCCAGCAGTCCTTCATAGATACTGCCCTTAGTGTCGGCTCCAAGGATAACCCAATCCGTTTCATCTACCATGCTGATCAGTCTGGCAAGCTTGGCGGGATCTTGGATTTTATTCTGTGACTTGGTGAAGATTTGCCCCAGCATACCAGGATATGTTCCAAGCTCACGTAGTAATGTTGCATATTGAATTTCCAACTCGGCACCTTTTCGAGAAGTGAGGCTTTTCCAGTTAAAATTCGCAGGGACTCCAACATCTCGGTTGTATGGCTCTCGACTATATTCGTCAGCCATTTTCAAGAATATCAGGTAGGTTAACTGTTCCAGGTAGTCACCGTATCCAACTCCGTCGTCGCGCAAGGTTGTGCAGTAACTCCAAACTTTTGAAACAATCGCATCCGCATTCATTTATTTTTTGTCCTTGTTCGCTTAACATCATGTTTAGTGGAAGCGATCCGCCTTACAAGATCACTCGCAGGCTCATCTTGAGGGTCCTGTTTTATTAACCTCCCAGAAAACGCTTCTTTTAAAATTGATTGACGCATTGCTTCATTTTTTTTCAATGCATAATCAATCTCCTGACTGATTCGATTGACCTCGGAAAAGCCTTCATCCAAAACATTAACAATTTCTTGTTGCTCGCCCCTACTACATAGGGCAATGGGCATTTCTCTAAGTGTTGCGAGATTAATTCCAGTATATGCGACCCCTCTTAATCTTTGTTTGAACCAATTCTCGATAATTGGACTGGCGATGTAATATTGTAGATATTCACTCATGATCGAATCAACGGTATCAATCACTGCCACTTCCCTCGAAATGTTGTATCCTTCACAAGAATCTGGAACTACAGAAACGCCACCAAGAGTTCCGCGTATCGTCACAATGACCTCGCCACCTTTAAGAAGTGTTCTCCGGTAATGATCTGAAATAGCTGGCGAAATAGGTTTGACATATTCCAAGTCCAGGAACAATTTTCGTACATTGCTTGATCGTAATGTTGGAACACCGCCAAATTCATCCTTTCCAAGCTTGATTACACCGTACGAGATGGGTCTATCATGTCTAACAAGATCATTAATATTAACATATACCCACTCAGTGGGGAGTTCGGGTAAAGCCTCATCAGAAAGGGCTTCTACTCTTGGCGAATCCTTAAATTTGTTTTTCTTTGTACTCTGAAATGTTGAATTGTGTTTCAGCTCTGCATTGATCTTGGAGCGAGACTGCCGTATGTCTTCTAAAATATCTGTTGGTACTCTACTCCCATTAGCATTAGTACTTCTCCATTTTCCAGATAAATGTCCGGCGAAGGCATGCTTCAGGATTGCTTGGCGGTACACCTCCAACTGCTTGCGGGCAGTGTTTAGGCTTTCAATGCCATTGTCCAATTCTGAGAACAGTTCTTCGATTTTGGCAACGATGCGAACCTGTTCATTAGTTGGAGGTACTGGAATTGGTAACTTGCTGAATGCTGTACCTGAAATTTCTTTAAATGTAGTTCCCGTAGCTCTCTCTTCAGCCAACTGCTTAGCTGACTTCAAATAATAGAACACAAATTCATTGAAGACACCTTTGTAAGGAACAAGACTTTTGAATCCTTGGTTAGTACACATTGGATGTGAACTTATCACAACATAACCAATGGGTGCTCTTGAGGAAAAATGCACACTTCCAGGAGGCATTAGCTTCGCTGAACTATGCTGCAAGCCAGCCTCAGAGATACTCTTCGCTCCTTTGGCTATTGTCTTGTGCTTGTACTTGGTTAAATCTGCCGGTGAAATCCAATTTATTTCACCCCCCCAGTATTCTTCAACTTTCGTTGATGGGGTTCCACCAGAAACAACATCACCGAGCTTTTTTAACTCTGTCCACTCCCAACTCCTGGGTGTTTTCCAGAGCTCATTCATTACGCAACCAGAGCCTCATTCATCTCCTTCAGAAGTCCATCCATACCTGTGCCAAACAGGGTATATATTTTACCCATCCCGCCATGGGCATCGAATGGTGCCATATCAAGATCATCCCTTTCGATATGGAATGAACTTGCAATATGATCACGGATCATCTGGAGCCATTTCATTTGTTCCTCATTGAACTTTACACCTGCTCCTGCATGATACTTCAAGATCCAGTCTTGAAAGTTACGACGAACTGTTGAATCATAGCTCGTCAGTTTCTCATCCAAGCCACACACTCTCCGGATCATGGCCACCAGAGCAGTGAGCTCATTGATTGGCTGCTTGCCTTCGTAATGCTCCAGCTGTGAGTATGCTTGCCAGATACGCATGGGAGCCAGAGCCGGCTTGTCTGTTTTTAACCTGTCTGCAATGTCACGAATCATCTTAAATGTTATATCACGCCGCCGATGGGGCTGGTCAAAATAAATCTGTAAGGCTTCGATCTCATCCTTATGATCCTGCAAATACTGCGTGAATTCCTGTGTCAATTCAGTGGCTTTTTCAGTCGAGGTAGAATCCCATTCGGCACGGGTCAGCTCATCCAAGGTCTCATGGTCAATTTTCTGATTTTTGTCTCGTCTGATGGTGTCGATAGTATCCACCACATCCCCAGTAAAAACACTAGCAAATTCTTTGACAAATTCTTCCTGGGCCTCATTGCGAAGGTCATCACCAGGATTCTGCCCCTCTGACAGATCAGCCATTTCCAAAGCCCGTTTTTCAATTCTGTCGGGATCAATGGCATCAAACAATCCCTGAACAATGGTTTGTAATGGAACACCCTCCGTCACACGCTCAATCTTTGCCTTGTCCCCATCATCGAGCTGTTTATTCAAGCGAGCCAAACGACCTGCCAATGAGCTCACCGTGTCGGCATCGCTTACCCCCATCATCACGCCCATCATGAGATCTTTTAAAGGAACTCCAGGCTTGGTGATCAAGGGCCGGCTACTTGTCTTCAAGGACTTGGTGACACCAATGGCATCCACAATCACGTAATGGGTTTTGGCACTGGCAGATGAGGGTGTCACCTTCTTTAAATCGTCATGGTCCAAAGTTCTGGTTCCGCGACCTTTCATCTGCTCGAAATAGTTCCGGCTCTTCACATCTCGCATGAACAGCAGACACTCCAGTGGCTTCACATCCGTCCCGGTGGCAATCATGTCCACTGTGACAGCAATCCTTGGATTATAGTTGTTCCTGAATTGCGACAACACCGTGTTGGGGTCTTCAGCTTCGTCGATCACATTCCCATCATTGTCATACCAGCCTTTAGCGGTTTTGTATGTCACCTTCTTGCAAAACGCATTGTCCTCGGCAAACTCTTCACGAACAGTCTGGATAATGTCATCGGCATGGCTATCTGTCTTGGCAAAGATCAAGGTTTTAGGGACTTCTTCTCTGCCTGGAAAAATGTCCGGTAAGCTATTCTTGAATGCTTTAACCACTGTCCTGATCTGGTCAGGGTTGACGATATCCTTATCAAGCTGCTTGCGGTTGTAGGCTTCATCTTCATCCTGGAGCTCCCAGGTTTTCCTGCGGGTGACGCGCTCACGTAATTCAACGGCTTGCTGGGCTTTGATCGTGCCACCTTGCCTGCTCACCTTGCTATCAATGATAAATACTTCATTGCCGACATTGACACCATCGGCAACGGCCTGTTCATGGGAGTAGTCACTCACCACGTTCTTTTTGAAGAAGCCATAGGTTCTACTATCAGGCGTTGCGGTAAGGCCAATGAGATAGGCATCGAAGTAATCAAGCACTTGTCGCCACAGGTTATAGATGGATCTGTGACATTCATCGATGACAATGAAATCGAAAAACTCGATGGGAACCTTTTCGTTGTACTCAACAGGTACAGGCAACTTTGGTTTGGTCATCTGCTCTGCTGGGTTCATCTCTTCAAGGCTATCATCCAGATTTTCGCCCTTCAAGATGGCATACATACGCTGGATCGTACTGATGCATACTTGGGCATCTTTGGGTACATGGGAGGACTTCAAACGCTGCACAGCGTATAATTCAGTGAACTTGCGCGTATCGTCTGTTGGGGTGAAGTTGAGCATTTCCTGTTCAGCTTGCTTCCCCAGATTCTTTGTATCCACAAGAAACAGGATGCGCTTGCCCTTGGCATGTTTCAGTATGCGATACATGGCGGTGATAGCCGTATAGGTCTTCCCTGCGCCAGTTGCCATTTGAATCAATGCTCTGGGGCGATCTTCTCTCAGGGATTGCTCCAATTTGGTTATAGCAGCCTCTTGACAGTCTCTCAAGCCTAAAGCCCGTGCTGGGAGCCCATCTGGATTTAGCAAGGGCGTGTTGGCCAATCTGGCTCTCAGAGAAGTCCGAAGATCGAGTGACTCTTTAAATGTTTCCGGACGATGAAATGTGAAGACCTCCCGAGACCTGGGTTTGGGATCTCTACCGTCCGTGAAGCGGGTGATCACACCTGTACTTTCATACAAGAATGGGAGCGGCTCTTTATTATTCACCCACTTTAGCTTCGCAGAAGCATAACCTTCGGTCTGATCCTCAACAGTGGTAATATTTTGTCCCGCTTCTTCGCGTTTTGCCTCAACCACACCGACAGCTTTTTTATCGACGAATAGCACATAGTCAGCAGGTCCCACATCAGTCTGATACTCCCTCACTGCTTGACCAAGACCTTCATTCAAGTTGATATGCTTCTTGTCCTGAACTGACCAGCCAGCGAAGCGGAGCATCCGATCAATTTCATTGCGGGCAATTTGTTCGGGAGTTTGGTTAGCCATCATCATGGGGTTGCCTCTTAAAGATTCTCTACAGGGATCACAGCACGTCTGAATGGGACTGTTCAATGAGCCCTAACACATATTCCAGGTCTGATTCATTCTTCAGATACACTCTACGATCCATGGTCCAGTTATAACCTTCAGGGATCTTATCAACCCTGCCCTTGGGATCTTCGTAGTCAATGGGCCTCAAATGGATTTTCAACTGATTCTTGCCGATATGGACTTCAGCGAAGTTCTTTGAAACACGGAAAGCCACATAGAATGCCGTAGCCTTCTCTATAATATTTTCATCCATTTCAATGATCCTGGATCGAAGCTCGCCGAATAAATCTTTAATAACCGGACTTGCTTTGGCTAATAGGTCGTCAACGGTTGTCTCTGACTGAATTCTCCCAGGTTGCGATGCACTCACTTGTGTTGATTTCTGTTCACGAACTCCTACCTGTTCTAGGCTGAAGATACCTTCTTGGTACAGCCTGTATTTCAGCAACTCAATGCGCATAGGGACAACTTCAACTGTATCAATGTCGAATTTGCTGTAGGATTCAGCGATACAGACCACCCTGGGATTTTTCCAATCAATCTTAATGGTCTTGGCAATGTCCTCACCCAACCGCTTGATCAATAGCATTTCGAAGAATTCGATCTTTTGAGCCTGTAGCCAGCGGAGATATGAAAGCCCTTGATTGATTACATTGTCATTCTTGTTGCGCTTGTATTCAATGATCACAGGCGCACCGGAAGAATCAACGGCGAGGGTGTCAATTCGGCCACCAAAGGTCGTCGTGTATTCAGTTGCCAGGAAATGCATATCTAACACTTCCAGCAGGTTCTCTTCAACTAAGGTCTGTAAGTCCTTTTCTTTCTTAATCGAAACTGTTGAGAGCTTATGTAGTTTTTTGCCATGAGTTTTGAATATAGGCATACTGCCACCCCTGAAAATTTTAACCACTGCTAAAACAAAAATAAAGTACCTGCGTATTGGTCGGCGAAGGGAGCTGCAAAGCAGCAAGCACAAGGGCCAACATAATCTTACGGCAAGTCTTTGAATATGACCTGATGATGAGAGAATTCCAAGTCTGACGCAATTAATTGCATGCTAACAATCAATTTGCCCCTTGATATGCTAAACCTGGATTGGACGAAACTTTGCTTTTCCGAATCCAATGCTATTCGTAAGTACCTGTAACGCATTAACTTGCATCCATTCTGATCATCCCTATTTTCCCTCATAACTAATCATACATGCAATTATCTGCATCCTATAGCACCCCAAAAATATTCAACCCTAAAACCCTCAACAAAAGGAGACGAGGCTATGCTTAAACAAAGAGACAATCACTATTTAACAGATCGAAGGCTGCTTATCAGCAATCTTCAGAAAACGATCCGAAGGCAACAAACTGAAAGGGCTGTACGCACAGCTCTATGTCTTCTTGAGCACCATCCCAGGCATGTTATTCGGAGGTTACCAATCATCATGGTCGAGGACACCATCCTGCATCCTAAGCTTCCCCTTGTGATCGAACTCATGGTAAATGAATCGGAGGGAAAGGAAATCAACAGCAGGGATGCCGATGAATTCTTGTCCATCGTCAGGGATCTCTGTGGGACCAAAGAAAAGGACTTGCCTGATGATTCCCTGATTGCCATTCGTCCTGAAATTAAGCCACAGGACCACATGGGTGAATTTGCCACCACTCTGACCCAAGCCCTAAGAACAAGAAAACGTTTTGGCGGAATGAAATTCGACATGGGCATGTTGAGTCGCTTTGCGGACCATTGGGAGGTGCGATTCACCCATGATGAGCTTGAATGGTATGAATTCTTAGCCAGCCATTATCCAGAACGTGACCGTATAGATTACACGACTATTTCTCCCTTGCAGGAATCAGACATCCTGGTTGAATCGGTGGATCATCACTGTAGCCCTATCGCAAACATTCTGAATAAGAAAAATGAGTTCCGGCATGAGATTCAGTCACGGTTCCAAGACCAACGGCCATTGGATGTAATCAAAGACTTTCTATGGTGTGTGAGAAGTTCATGGAATCCAAGACCCGTATTCTGGGATTCAAATTATGAAACGAATTTCCTCAAACGCCATGGCTGGCCAACGGATCAGAAATACCTGGAATTGAATGAACACATGGGAATCGAAATAGACAATATCAGCAGGTGGTATATAACCAAAAAGCATAAGGAGCATCAGATCGGAAAATGAATTCTAATTGGACCATAGACCGCACCAAATTCATGACCCCTACCCAGGTATCCCTTCTACGCAGAACTGCGGAGGATTTAGCTATTATAGGCGAAAAACGGGGTTTGCTCATTCCACCCAGGAACTGGATGATCATAGATCTTGCACTCAGCACAGGACTGAGGGTTTTTGAAATCTCAAACCTAAAGGAACAGGACCTATATCTCGGGAACGGAGAGTTTGAACTTATCGTGACAAAGGGCAAGGGTAACAAGCGACGCACCGTATACTTTGATCCCAGCTTGAAAAGTCATTTGAAGAAATATATCAGATGGAAGCACTCCCAAGGCAAGCAGGACGAATACTTATTTTTCTCAAAGCATAACCCCAGGATGTGTGTAGAGGCTTTTGAGCGAGTATTCAACAAGCTACGGGATCAGGCAGGGCTGCCATCGCATTTCACGTTCCATAGCCAGCGGCATAGCTATGCGACAATACTTTATGGGAAAACGAGGGATCTGAGGTTAGTCCAAAGGCAACTGGGTCATAGCTCACCAACCGTCACAACTATATATGCAAATATTATGAATGATCGACTTACCGAGGTGTTTACATCTGATATCTTTAGCAAATAGACTCCTCGGCTCAGCAATACGAGCACTCATATTTCTTGAATTAGCAATATTCGACTTCCCAACATAATATTTTGCTATTTATTTTCATTTTTCTTATTATTATCTATCATGTATCAGTCATTATGAATTTTTATTTCATTTATTCTATATTCAGCATGAGTGTAAGGAGAGACAAATGCTAATCGAATACAATTTCGAAAATTTCAAATCTTTCAAGGGTATGAACACATTTTCCATGGTCGGAGTGCCTTCATTTAAAGAGCATGAGCCGGACAACATTATTAGTATGGAAAAATTCAAGCTGCTTAAATCAGCCGTCATCTATGGTAACAATGCAAGTGGTAAGAGCAACTTTACTGACGGGATTGCTGCTATGAAAAAGCTTGTGCTTAATTCCTTTCGTGATGCTCTACTTGAAGAGGACAATGATTCGGACTCTGAACGTTCAATAACTGTCGACAAATTTTTACTCAGCACTGATTCTGAGGACCAGCCAACACATTTTGAGATCAAATTTTTGTGTTGTAAAGCCAAGTTCAGATATGGCTTCGAAATCTTAAATGGTCAAATATCGTCAGAATGGTTGTACAGTACGCAGAAAATTAAAGAAGTTCCTCTTTTCGTGCGTGAAGGGAAAAAATTTTCAATTAACAAATCATCTTTCGGCGAAGGAGAGAATCTTGAGAAGAAGACAAGGTCCAATGTACTTTTTCTCAGCCTCGTCGCCCAATTA
Organism: Fidelibacterota bacterium; assembly: GCA_021734255.1. Classification (GTDB taxonomy): domain Bacteria; phylum Fidelibacterota; class UBA8477; order UBA8477; family JABMPR01; genus JABMPR01. The sequence goes on from JAIPJM010000010.1 coordinate 38,809, forward strand.
AATGGAAAAAAGTCAAGTAGTATCATAGATTGGTTTAAACAACTTAACCTGATCAGTGGTCTTATGGATGAAGGATATGGCGGTTATACTTTGTTCAAGCTCAGGCAGGATGTTGAGTTCAGAAAATGGGTATCACTAATTCTTCCTACTCTCGAAATATCTAACATTACAGTCGATGAACTTGAAGGGAAAAGTGATAATAAAAAGAAGCAGATTAAATTCCAGGTATCTACTTGGCACAATAAATATGATAGCCAAAACATTATTGTGGATAGTGTCCCCTTTGATTTTGCCTCACAGGAATCTGAAGGAACAAAACGATTTATTTTTCTGCTGGGTCCAATCTATGATACACTCAGAAATGGCAAAATTTTGTTGATTGATGAATTCGATTCCAGACTCCACCCCCACTTGCTGCAGAAACTTACAGAAATGTTTCATCGGACAAACAAATTCAATTCCCAACTGATTTATACGTCTCATCATGCATCCCTTCTTGATAAAGATTTATTCAGGCGGGATCAAATATGGTTTTCAGAGAAGGACCAATTTGGCATTTCCTCGATGTATTCCTTGGCTGATTTTAAAAGCACAGATGTGAGAAATACATCATCCTTTTCAAAAAATTACCTTAAAGGCAAATATGGAGCAATTTCTTACTTCGATATCAAAGACGAATTGATTAATGAGCTCTATGAAAATGTCTAAGCAGAAAACACCGACCAGAAAGAGAAAAAATCTTGAACAAAGGTCTGGTGAACCAAGAAGACTTGTTGTCTTCAGTTTGCGGTATTTTGATGTTAGTCAGGGACAGAGATTTTCAGAGTGGGAGGCAGAGCAGCTTTTAGCTCTTGCTCTGGAGAGGCTTCGACAGGTTTCAAACCTTACAATGGGGCAGGCCATTAGCGATGGAATAATAAAGGTGTACGGAAATTTCCCACCTTCAAAGAAAACCGAGTTTACGCCTCCAAGATACATCCCAGAAGGGGCTAAGTGGGCAAGTTGTCATATTCAGGGTGAAGAGGTAATCGCTGGTGTCGTAGAGGACAATATTTTTCACATAGTCTTTCTCGATAAAAACCATGAGTTCTGGAAATCTAAATTGAAAAACACATAAACTATTGTCAGCATTGGACAGGTTTTTAGAGCGTCTTCTACACATAATCGACCAACACATGCACTAACCCGTCTGATTTTTGGACTTTAGGCGTTCTTCTTCGACCAATACCCTGTCCATAACCTTCCATTCATCATAACAAAGCGAACTCCTTTGTAATTCGATCCGTTCTTTTCTAAGTTTCCAGGCATTTTGGTAATCAAGTAGCAAAATGGGTTACAGATTTCAATGACTCACAACGAAGAGGTGATCCAGCTAATGAGTTCAAAAAACATGGATGAGCAATACTTAAGTCCCCCAGTCGCTGCAAAAATCATCCAACATAACCTTGATGAAATTCTTCAAGCGATCACAGAAGGACATCTCCCCTCGACTAAATTCCAGGGAACCACTCTGCTTGCATGCCATGACTTGGCAACATTCTACCTGTCCAAACATCCAGAATTCCTCCAGAGTAGTGCTGATGAACACAAACATGGCCGCTACGATTTGATCTCACAGCAAGAGCGTGAATCAAAAGCCATCAAATTGATAGCTGAAAAGCTAAGAGAGCTAGCTCAATTTGAGTTAACTGGTGACAAGGTTCAGGAGTCGAAGAATTTTAAGGCAAAGCTCAAAGATAAAGTGCCACCTAAATGACCTCTCCCAAGGAACAGAAGAAGGCAATTATCTATTGTCGTGTGTCTACACAGGAGCAGGGTGATAGTGGTCTCTCGCTACGCAAACAAGAGGACTTGTGTCGACAATGGTGCGAAGGCAAGGGATATCAGGTGTTGGACGCTGTTCATGATGTAGAAAGTGGAGGTAGCCTCGATAGACCTGAAATGAAAAACCTTATGTTCATGGCAACTAATCGGAACTTTGATTTATTGGTCTCGACCAAGCTGGATAGAATTTCCCGAAAATTGACGGACTTTCTCTCTTTGCTTCAGCTTTTTGAGGAAAATGGCTTGGGTCTGGCGACCGTCCTAGATCCATACGACGACTCAAGTCCAACTGGTAGACTCATGCGTTCAATGATTTTGGTTTTTGCTGAATTTGAACGAGACCAAGGCAGCGAGCGAACTCGACTTGCAGTGAGCAAGAGAGCTGAGATGGGCGAAGCTCCTGGTGGCATTGCACCGCTTGGTTATGATCGGAAGGACAAGAAATTTATTGTCAACCAAGCCGAAGCAGAAATCGTTCGATTAATTTTTAATCATTATGTAGCAGGTTCTCCCCCTTCAGAGATTGCCAAAATTTTGAATAAGAAAGGACTCCGGACAAAGCAATATCCAACAAAAAAAGGGATCAGAGGCGGCCGACGATTTACTGCTAACGCTATTTACAAGGTAGTAATCAATCCAACTTCTGCTGGAATGATTCGTCACCAGGGTAGATTGCTCAAGGGGCTCCACACTGCCATTATCACACCTGAACAGTACAACAAAGCCCAGATAATCGTCAGCGAAAATGCTCAAAAGAAAAATCTTGGTCGAAGCAGAATGAACAGACCACTAAATGGTTTGGTCTTTTGCGGTTTGTGTGAAGGCTATTTCAAATATCAATCTGGGACTGGGAAATCTAAAAAGCGTTATGACTATTATCGATGTACGCACTCCATTGGAAAGAATGCTACCTGCAACAATCTCCCTATCCCAAGCAGGCATCTTGAGGACATGGTAATTGGGGCAATCCAGAGTCTGGTTTCTGACAAGGAATATACTGGAAGGATAGTTAGGGAAGCTACGCAAGTAGATCAGTCAGAGGTTAATAACATCAAGACTGAGCTATCCGCTGTTCGTCAAACCATTAACTCCGTAGAGACAAAGCAAAAGAATACGGTAATGTTGTTCACTGGCGATGAAGCCCGGATCAAGATTACAAACGAAATCCTTCATGAGCTTGAAGAGGAATTGACTCAATTACGTTCTTCTGAAGTTATCCTGATCGAGCGACTTGAGAAGCTTCAGCAAAAGGTTCCCAACACGGAAGCCTTGGTGAGAACATTATCGAAATTCACTGGCTTAGTAGATCAATTAGATCCCGAATCTAAAATGAAATTATTCCATCTCTTCATCTCTGGGATCAAGGTTTCAATGCCCAAGGATGATCAAGGGCATTCCACGGTGGAAATTAACCTATATGCAGAACCCCCATCAAAAATTGAGTCAATCATTGATGAGGGTTCGCATGTTTACAATCTATTGCTCCGGAGGAGAGATTTGAACTCCCGACCTGGTGGTTAACAGCCACTCGCTCTACCACTGAGCTACTCCGGATCGTATAAAAAAAGCTCGGCCTGCCACGCCGAAGTTGAGTTAAAAACTCAATGTAGGCGGGCGAAGATAATCCAAGTCATATGGGCTGTCAATCCCTACAATATTATTTTTTCAAAATAGGGCTTCATGGCATCGTAGGTCTCCTGTAAACCCTGAACCAATACTTTCGCATGCCCGGTTATCGGCATAAAATTCGTATCGCCCAGCCACCTTGGAACAATATGAAAGTGAACGTGATCAGCAATACCAGCACCGGCAACAGCACCCTCGTTCAAACCCAGATTCACCCCTTCAGCTCGGAACTCCTCTTTTAGCATTCTGATGCAGATCTGACTCAAACGCATGATCTCGGTCAAGGTCTCAACAGGCAGATCTTCCACCTTATCATTATGTTCATAGGGTGCGATCATCAGGTGACCATTATTATATGGGTACAAATTCATCAGGACACAGGAATATTTTCCACGGTATAACAATAGATTGTCCCTGTCATTCTCAACCGCAGGTTTATCACAGAATATGCAACCCTCGATCTTGATGGACTTAATGAACTCCATACGCCATGGAGCCCACATTCTCATTATTTCATGTGAATCAGTCATTTACTAGGGAATAAGTTAGACCCTAAGATGGCCTCTGGTCAAGCTCCAACCTTCGCTCAATTAGAATAAGCTAGGCGGACTGTTTACCAGCTTGGGGGTCTAGCTTTGGATCTATTCTTCTTCTTTAGCAGCCTCGATAGCAGCGATCAATTTGACCTCTTCTTCCTTCGGCATCTCATCGTAATGAGAGAATTTCTGCTTGTGGGAAGCTTTGCCCTGAGTCAAAGAACGCAGCGTCGAGGAATATTTAAATAGATTTGCCTGGGGAACCTTTGCCTTCAGGACCTGAAAATGTCCCTCAGCATCCATTCCAAGAATTCGGCCTCGTTTCGCAGTCAGGTCACCCATAACATCACCCATGAAATCTTCAGGAACGAGGATCTCAACCTCAAAAATGGGTTCCAGGAGACAGGGCTTGGCATCTTTACAGGCATCCCTGAAGGCACCTTTACCAGCGATCTGAAAGGCAATATCCTTTGAATCGACAGGGTGCATTTTACCATCAAAAAAGGTCGCTTTAATATCAACAATGGGGAAGCCGGCAACAAAGCCTTCCTCTGAGGCCGCGTTGATACCCTTCTGAACAGAAGGTACAAAAACACGATCAACATTCTGGCCAACCAGAGTCTCCTCGAATACGATGCCTTCACCACGGGGAAGTGGTTCGACGCGGAGCCAAACTTCGGCGAACTGACCGGCACCACCGGATTGCTTTTTATGACGATATTTTGCTTCGCCATTGGCTTTAATGGTCTCGCGGTAAGCAATTTTTGGTTCAACGAGTTCTACCTGGACCTTGAATCGCTCCTGAAGTTTATTAAAGGCCACATTGATCTGAAGCTCTCCCTGACCAGAAAGTACCGTTTGATGGAGTTCTGAATCGACTTCGTAGAGCAGTGTGGGATCCTCTTCATGCAGCAGTGCCAGCCCAGAACTGATCTTGTCTTCCTCACCCTTTGCCTTGGCAACAACTGCAAACTGAATATTGGGAGCTGGAAATTCTGTCGGTTTCAGGGTTACTGGATTCTTGGGATGGGACAGTGTATCACCCGTGTGTGAGATCTTGAGCTTCACCGTCGCCCCAATATCACCAGCATTGATGGCGTGTACTTCATCCCTGTCATGGCCATTCACTGCATAGACATGCCCCAGTCTTTCACTCCCGCTGCGGGTCGGGTTGGCCATATCCATACCAGATGTGATCTGACCGGCGTACACCCTGAAGAAACTCAGCTCACCCACATGGGCTTCACTGGTAGTTTTAAAGATAAGGGCTGCCGTTTGGTTTACATCATCAGCGTGGAGTTTCGTGCCATCTTCAGCGATTGCAGCTGGCATATCTGCCGGCGAAGGAAAATATTTTTCGATTATTTCCAGAACACGGGAAACACCAATATTCGGTACACCTGCCGTACAGAATACAGGAAAGATCTGCTTGTGGATAATGGCTTCTCTCAGACCATGTCTCAGGTCATCCTCTGACAATTCGCCCTGGTCAAAATATTTTTCCATCAGGGTTTCGTCTGATTCTGCGACTTGCTCCACCAACTCAGTATACAGGGTCTCAACTTCACTGGCAACTGCTTCAGGAAGATCTTCCATTGTGTATTTACCAGTATCATCCTTATAGACCAGGGTCTTTTTTCTGATGATATCAACGACCTTATTGAATCCGATGCCCTCATTGACAGGCAGTTGCAAAGCTGTCACATGGTTTCCATATCTTTCTTTCAGGCCATCGAAAGCTGCGTGGAAATCTGATTGTTCCTTGTCCACACCTGTGATCGCGAAAGCTCTTGGGATCCCGTGCTCTTCACAGAAATGCCGCATATTGTCTGTGCCCATTTCGGGACCATGTGTACTATCTACAACGATAAGACCGGTGTCAGCTACTCGAACAGCGCTTAATGCATCACCAACGAAATCAGTAAATCCAGGCGTGTCGAGGATATTCAGTTTGGTATCCTGCCATTCCATAGCTAACAAAGACGTTCCGACTGAACATTGTCTCTCGATCTCTTCTGGGCGATAATCTGATTTGGTATTTCCCTCTGCGATCGTTCCAATTCTCGTTGACAATCCCGCAGAGTACAACATTGCTTCACTCAGGGCAGTCTTCCCTGAGGAAGCGTGGCCTACAATGGCAACATTTCGGATATCCTTGGTTAAGTAATCTTTCATTCCAATCTCCTCGACAAATTTTACTTCTTGATCATGTATTTAATAGCGCCCGAAACCAGGGCTTTAGTGCTTGTTTTATAACAGGTTAGAGCAGACATTCAATTCTTATACTAATTTCATATTTTAAGAGCGTCCAAAAATCCGTCATAATTCACGATTAGCAAGACATTTTTAGCTACCGGCATCCTGCAATCCTTGGTATCTGATCTGAGGGGGATATTGCGGACTAATTGCTTTCTGATGTTGAAACTTTCTGCTGAACCGGGATACCAGTATAGCGACTAAGAATGAAGGTGAGATCATCCTCAAATGCTTCACTCCCATTGAATTTTTCAAGGTCTTCCATGAAGGCTCTGCTTATGTCGTTAACTTGTTTATCCTGGTGTTCTTGGATGACCTGGACCAGCCCACTTTCATCAAAGAGCTGGCCAGCTTTCCCCACAGTCTCAGTGATACCATCTGTATAAACCAGGATGAGATCATCTGTCCGCAATTGAACCTCACCCATCTCATAGCTAAAGTTCGCATCGAACCCCAGGAGTGGACCCCCAACTTCCAGCCTTTCAAACGTCCCATCACTATGGAAAATGAGCGGAGAAGGGTGTCCAGCATTCACGTAGCGGATCACGCCCTCATCAACATCCATTTTACTGAGAAAAAATGTCAATTGCTCATCCAACTGGGTATCATTGATCAAGTATTTGTTCAGACTACTCATCAGGAACGCAAGGGTATGACCTTTCTGAGATTCATTAAGATAAGCTGCGTAAAAATTGGACATAATAAGCGCACCGGATATCCCCTTGCCAACGACATCACCAACGGCAAGTGTAAAAACATCATCACCCCGGCTGGATACATCATAAAAGTCACCACTGATCTTCTTGCAGGGGAGATATTTGATGGCAAATTCAACATCATCATGCCCCGGTGGGTTGTCCGGCAAGATCGATCGTTGAATTCCCTCTGCTTTATCCATATCTTCACTTAGATCGCTTTGGATATCTGCATGTTTTTCAATACGATAACGTTCCATAAGAACACCGGCTTGTGTCGCGATGGTCTGGAGGAAATCCAGATCATCATCACTAAAGGCGGCAATGGTATTCGATTCCAGATTCATGGCTCCATGGATCTGAGAGCCACCTGCGATCGGTACACACAATTCAGAACGTGAACTCGACTTGCCAGGTATATAATTCTTCTCCCTTCTCACATCAGGGATGTAGATCGCCTTCCGGGTTGCGATGCAGCGGCCAACGATGCCCCTACCGATCTTGAGCTTCAAAGGATTCAAACGTCTGGTATTGTAACCTCTGGCTAGAAATTTTTCAATATTCTCTGTCTCAGCTGATGCCAGGAAGACACCACATGCGTCAAAGGGGACGATCTGGTTTACCTGATCAAGTAATAAATTAAAAATACGGGTTGTGTTGCGTGTTGCTGCCATCTTGGTCGCGATGAGAGAGAGCGCTTCCTGCTTTCTAGCCTCCAGTTGAATGCGATGGTAGAGCTTCCGTTTTTCAAGTAACACGGCCATCTCATCCACCACAAAATTGTACAGTGTGCCAGATCGTCTGGCTTGCATATCCGCAGGTATCTTGTCCAACAGAATAAAGGCGGCAAGATTATTGGCAACTTTGAGAGGGATCGCCCAGCGGAAAAGCTTAAACGATTTATAATCCATGGAATCACCATTCACCGGTTCTGGATGAAGATCCTTAACGCTGTAATTCACATTAATGAGATGGTGAGGATTCTGAGCAAGTTCCTTTAAAATATTATGGTCCTTATCGATACTCAAGCCATCCAGATAGATCGGAACCGGTGCGATCGAAGACTCAACCTTGAATATGCCCTTACGGCGAACGAAGAGAGCGACTATATCTGATTCAAAAAGGTATTTCAAGCTTGCGGGAATCTTTTCCAACATCTCCCGGTAACTATCAACCTCCCTGAGTTCCTCCAGGATGATATGAAATTGTTCGTTCCGCTCGAAATAGGATCTCGCAACCAACCAGAGCATCAGTTTCCGACCACTGGATCTGAACGGTTGATAGAGATAGATGACAATGAGGGCAAATACAACGTTTGCTAAAATTGGATGAGCACCGAAACCCAGGAATTGATTCACCAGATATCCCAGAACGGCGATGATGATCACCAGAATGAGTGTAACCAGGAATTCTTCCCGCTTAAGCACTTGTTTCTCCCTCAATTACATTCTCATCCGATGCCTGCACTTCTTCAATCATATTACGAATGATCGGTAATACACTGTAGGAGGAAAGATCTTCTGTGGCAAAGATCCGGGAAAAAGCATAATTCTGATGGCGCAGCGGCAAGAGTTTATTGATAATGATGACCCGCTCTTCCTTGATACGGCAGGCATCACCCTTGAAATCTCCTTTTTCAAAGCGTATGGTATACCCCAGCTTATCAGCCAGTTTTTCAAATTCTTCGCGAATTCTTTCTGAATTCATATCTGTCTATTTGCTCTCTCTTTGTTCTATTTTCACAGGAGCGAGTCTCTTTTCTCTTTCTCCAGGCCATCGACAACTTCCTTGATACGCTCTGTTTCACCACGATGAATGATAAGGAGTGCATCATCGGTATCGATGACTACCAGATCATTCACTCCGACCAGGGCCACGATCTTTCCTTGTGCCGAAACCAGATTATTATTCGCTCCATGATAGATCACATCACCCTGGGAAACGTTCCCATTCTCATCTTTATCGTGCATCTCATGGACAGCATCCCAGGATCCGACGTCATTCCAGTTAAAATCAACTTTCACGACATAAACATTTTGGGCTTTCTCCATAATACCATAATCAATCGAGATGCTACGAAGCGTTGCCCACTCAACGGTTAATACTGAATTCCATACTGGTTTTCCTATAGCACCTTTGATATTCTCAAGACTATCCCAAAGCTCAGGTAGGTGATCCTGAAAACTTTTCATGATGGTATCTACGTGCCACACAAACATACCACTGTTCCAAAGGAAATCACCACTTTTCAGGAACATTCTTGCCGTTTGGTAATCGGGCTTCTCAGCAAAAGCTTTTACAGCGAATACCGGTTCATCATCCTTCGCCCGCTCATGGTACTGGATGTAGCCATATCCTGTCGCTGGTCGGGTTGGGATCACGCCAAAGGTTACCAGGCCCATCATATCCCGCGCCACCGAAATCCCCTGTTCGATATAGGTTTTGAATGCAGTTAAATCGCCGATATGATGATCGGCTGGGAATACACCCATCACACCATCTGGGTCTCTTGACTGAACAATGACAGCTGCCAAGCCAATGGCCGGAGCTGTATTTTTACCCTCAGGTTCAATGATGATATTTGCTTCAGGAATCTCCGGGATCTCTCTCCGAATCCCCTCCTCCTGGTCTGAATTGGTTACGATGAGGATCTGTTCGGATGCAGTAATTTGCTTCAGACGATCCACCGTCATACGCAGCATACTTTCATCACCAGCAATATTAAGTAATTGTTTTGGGGTTGCCCGTCTACTCCTGGGCCAGAATCTCTTGCCCACTCCTCCAGCCATGATAACTGCAAAGAAAGACATCGTTACCTCGTTTCTATTATTTGCATTGATGCTATGAGATCAAGCGATAAGACCAGAGAAAACTAATGCAGTACTCCCCGTGAGCCAATACCGATTGTCATAAAAATCCACTTTTAAAATCCCGCCCCGAAAGCGCAGGTTTATGGGCCATTTAAAGCCCCATGTCTGATGTGCGTAAATGGCAACTGCAGTTGCACCGGTACCACAGGCCAATGTTTCCGTATTGACGCCACGTTCCCAGGTTCTAACAACCAGACCATCCTTGCTTTTGGAGACTATATTCGTATTGGTGCCGGCAGGGTGGCGTTTATGAGCATTCATTTGTTCACCCAGGTCGATCAAGGCTTCTGCGTCCGCATCAGGTACGGGGACGATCAGGTGCGGTACACCCGTATTTATGAAACCACAACCCGCCCTGGGAACTGTCCAATCGTGCAGCTCATCCGTCACTTTGATCTCTACGAATATCTGATCATCATTGACCTTAAAGTGGTGAAGTCCATCATCAGCTCTGAATACTCCCTTACTCCTGATCTTTTCAAGCGAGTGGGCGAATTTCACAAGCGCTCTGGCACCATTTCCGCACATTTCACCTCTGGAGCCATCAGCATTAAAATAATTCATTCTGAATTCCGAATCCTCTGAGGGTGAGAGCAGTAACACACCATCGGCTCCGATCCCAAATCGTCTATCACAGAACTCGACGATCTTCTTTTCAGCTAGATCGATGCGACCATCCCAGTTATCGAATATGATGAAATCATTCCCGGCAGCCACATACTTATCAAACTTAATCATCTTCGGACCTCAATCTCCAGATTCCTATGTCTGTCTCCCAACGTGCTCTCACGTTAATAGGCTCAGGATAAACCCAGAACTCCTCCGAGCCACCCACAGGTGTCATCTGGTCACTGTCATAGCGTCCATTCCCATTTGCGTCCACATAGCCGATAAGCTGATAACTGGTTGCAGGCAGGTCACTTATAAGCAAGCTCGTGCCTGGTCTCAGTTGAAACTTACGGCTATGCGTTCCCCCGCTGAGTGTGCATTCAAGCACATGGATACCCATATGCATGAGGCGGATGCTTCCCAGTGAGTCAGCGCTTATTATCTGGAGCTTACCGGTCCACAAGGAATCAAGCTCATTCTGCTGATATCTGGATCGAATATGTTCGGTCTGAATTTTCCATTGATATGTTTTACCATCCCCGAGTGCTTCAGCTGGCGAGAATAACCAGGACATCGTGTTGACGACTTCCAGGACACCCGGGATCGGCACTGAATCGTTGCCAGCTGTAAAGACCTGGAACGCGGTATCAGATTCAAAGGTGAATGGTAGATTTGATCGAATGATGATCTCATCTGGATCTTCTGGATAATTCAACTGATCATTCTCAAGCCAGGAAATGTTGAATGGGTTCAGTTGGAGGGAATCAACCCGGGCCTGCTTATCAAGTTGGAGCGTATCGGACGTGAGTCTATATCCACTGGTATCGATGAAGCCAGTGACCCACACCTGGTTCCCTTCAACGAGATCGTCTGAAAGTGAAAGTAGCATCGCTACCTCATCGCCTTCAACCCTGGAAGCTCCCAGAATGTCTATTTGCTCCGTTTCCTGATGGATATTCAGGGAATCAAGCGTCTCATTGGTGTAGCGTAGGTTCGTTCTGATCTGAGCCAATGAATCTGCCAGCATACTGACCTCCAGAAGTTTCACTCTGTCGTTGGGGATCACCTGTGGCCAGATCTTTTGCAGTGGGAGCAGGGTATCGTTCCTGGCATACACATTGGCAGTTTTTGGTCTGCCGAAATAATCCCCCGTATTGATCTTCCGGTCCCGATTTCGATCCCAATGGTAGAAAAGCAGATATTCCTGATCATTGAGGTAGTCCAACTGGAAGCGACCATCATCATCGGGTTGAAATACGTAATCTGCCGGAGTGGCAACCAGATCAGTCAGGGTAGTCCCCATCTCCCGGTACAGGAAGAGGTTTCCCTGCTCACGAATAATAGCACTTCCGAAAATACGGCCATGTATTTTACCGCGATTCATCTGTTCCCCTGTGCTGAATGCGAGAACATAGGTTGATTCCAAACCGTTCCCACGCAGATCCTTGGCAGATTTGTCCAGGGTCAGTAAATAGGTCTCATCTGCTTCCAGTGCTTGTTTGAAGGTCACTTTAACAGACGTCCAACTTGTCTTCAGTTCATACCCATCGACGGGACGCGGCCATACTTGCAGCGAATTCTCAACGGAAAGCTTATCCATCTGTTCGCTGAACCTGATCGTAATGTTCGTGCCTTGATCCACCTCGATGGATTCATTCTCCGGATTGCTGTATACCACGACAGGTGCCACATCATCCACAGGGCCCCCGCTGATCGCCCGCTCACTGGCACAGTGCGAGACCAGCAGAACTGTCAATGTCATCAATACCAGAGAGGCCAAGGGTTTATGCATGTTGCTCCAGATCAAAGGGAATTGCCTGCCCAAGTTTAATACTGTCCGGCTGAATATGGGAGGTATAGATGTAGAGTTCCACACCCATTCGAACTGCCGTCCTCAGTGCCCCAGAGAATTGTGGATCCCTCCCCCAATGAGGTTCGAATAAGACTGCATCTGATCTCTGGACAAGGAAAAGTACAGCCGCCGAGCGCTGACTGGTGATGGCGTCTGCCAGGTGAAGCACATGTCTTCGCCCCCTCTCTGTCACAGCATCAGGAAACCTGGCGACCCCATCCTCTACCAATGTTGCAGATTTGACCTCTAGCAATTTTTCACGCCCATTTCTTTCAAGGAGGAAATCAAATCTTGAGTTTCCCAATGTGAATTCCTGTTTTTTTACCGACCAATCAGATAAGGCTGGAATTCCCTGATGGTCCAGACAAAATCGGATGAATTGATTGGGTAACTGGGAGTTGATGGAGATCAGTTCAGATCCAGAATACACCATGACAGTCGCATATTTGGTTTTTCTCTCTGCGCCTGGTTTGGGCTGCACCAGCACCCGAGCACCTGGAAATAGCAGTTCCTTCAAGCGTCCAGGATCCGGTACATGGGACAAGTGTTCCTCACCATCGATACGTACCTTTGAGAGGAAGCGGTTGGGGCGCTCCAGGAATGTGGCTTCGATAAGATCGCTGGCCAGCGGCATCCGCATTCTCTTACTCCGCTCGTTTCAAATGGTAGTGTTCGAAAAATCGTTTTTGAAAATCTGCGAAAGAATCTTCCAGGATAGCTTTCCGCATAGCGGTCATGAGTTCGTGATAGAAATGGATATTATGAATACTGGCCAGACGATACACCAACAGTTCATTGGCTTTGAACAGATGTCTGAGATAGGATCGGGTAAAATTCTCACAGGTATAACAACTGCAATTCTGGTCCAGTGGTTCGTGGTTAAATTTTTCCCTGGCAGCTTTAACGGACACCGGCCCCTTCCAGGTGAACATGATCCCGTGCCGGGCATTCCTGGTTGGCAGAACGCAATCAAACATATCCACGCCAAGGGCAACAGCACGGACCATATCTTCCGGCTTACCGACGCCCATGAGGTAGCGCGGTTGATCGTTTGGCAATATATCTGTTACCACATCAGTCATGGCATACATGTCTTCCTTGGGTTCTCCTACACTCAATCCACCGATGGCATAGCCATCAAAGCCCATGTCGACCAGAGCAGCAGCACATGCTTTCCTGAGTTCCTCATATACACTCCCCTGGACAATACCAAATAGATGTTGATCGAAACCGTGCAGTGCTTCTGTCTTTCTAAAATGCTCCAGACTTCTTTTTTCCCAGCGGTGTGTTAAGGCCATCGATTCCCGTGCAAGTGATTCTGTGGCAGGGTAGGCAGTGCACTCATCGAAAGCCATAACGATATCGGCACCCAGCACACGCTGGATGTCCGTACTGATCTCAGGGCTTAATTCGTGTCGGCTACCATCCAGATTTGACTGGAAGATCACACCCGTCTCAGTGATCTCATTGAGATGACCGAGGGAGAAAACCTGATACCCACCACTATCGGTAAGAATGGGTCTTTCCCAGCTCATGAAGCGGTGTAGGCCGCCTGCACTTTTGATCACATCCATGCCGGGGCGCAGGAGCAGGTGATAGGTGTTTCCCAGAATAACCTGGGAACCCGTGTCAACCAGATCATGAGGTGAGAGTGATTTTACCGATCCAACCGTACCTACAGGCATGAATACAGGTGTTTTTACCTTTCCATGCGCGGTTTCAAATTCTCCGGCTCTGGCTTTTGTGGTGCTACATTTTTTTAGCGATTTGATGTGCATGGTGACCCTAAAACACGAGATCAACGGCCTGAGAGACACTGGCCACAGGCAGGATCTTCAGTCCAGAATCTTTCAGATCCTTATGATCTCCAGTTGGAACAATGACCTGTGTAAATCCAAGTTTCTTTGCTTCCTCGATCCGTTTCCGCAGCTGGCCAACGTTTCTCACTTCCCCGCCAAGCCCGATCTCACCGATGATCAGGGTATCTGGATTGACAATTGAATTCTTTAAACTTGAAATGATGGCCAGGGCAACCCCCAGATCTGCTGCAGGCTCTGCGATCTTCAATCCACTCACCACATTGATGAACACATCCTGCGTTCCTAGTTGAAACCCTGCACGACGCTCCAACACCGCCAGTAACATCTGCAATCGACGCAGGTCAAAACCAGTTACATTACGCTGTGGATTACCATAGGAGGCTCCTGCTACGAGCGCTTGGACTTCCAGAAAAAATGTCCGGCTGCCTTCCTGGCTGGTAACGACGACAGTTCCGCTCACTTCACTGTTTCGTCTGGAGAGAAATAATTTTGCAGGATTCTTTACCGGGATCAACCCTTCCTGCATCATCTCATAAACGCCGAGTTCGCTGGTAGAACCAAATCGGTTCTTCGCTGCCCGCAGGAGTCTGACCTGGGATTGACGATCACCCTCCAGATATAGAACGGTGTCCACAAGATGCTCCAGCATTTTCGGGCCTGCCAAAAAGCCATCTTTGGTTATGTGACCCACCATGATGATGCACACATTTTTCTCCTTAGCGAGCCGCAGGAACTGTGCGGCACTCTCTCTGACCTGGCTAATGCTTCCGGGGAGATTGTCTCCACTTTCGGAATATGCGGTCTGAATGGAGTCGACAATGACAACACTGGGATTCTGTTCATGGATGGTGGCTGCAATATTCTCAACGATGGATTCATTGGCAAATTTTAATTGTCCCGAAGTGACCCCCAGGCGATCTGCTCGCATGGCAAGCTGTTCACCACTTTCTTCACCTGAGCAATAAATAACTGTCTCACCATGGTCAGCCATTAAGCCACAGAGTTGGAGCAACAGGGTCGATTTTCCTATGCCGGGTTGGCCACCGAACAACAAGATACTTCCTCTGACCAAGCCCCCACCTACAACTGTATCAAATTCACTTTGCTGTGTCGTTATCCGATTATTTTCGTCCCTGGTGATATCAGCAAGCGCACGGAGCTGAGATGGTGGTCCTGCAGGGTCCTTTTTCAAACGGCTCTGTTTGAATTCCCTAACGCTCTCCCAGGCACCACAACTATCACAGCGCCCAACCCATTTCGGATATTCGGCGCCACATTCATCACAGACAAATACCGTCTTTACTTTTGCCATATACTTTTACTGGTGTCTTTCTTTAAAAAACGAGGACCGCAACAAGATAATCGTTCAGGAGAATGATCGTGGCTGAAAACACGAAGGCAAGAATTGCTGCCCGTCCCACACCGCTTGCTCCCCTGGTAGCCTTTAAACCGACCCAGCAACTGATCACACCGATCGATATTCCGAACGAGAGCGCTTTTGCCATGCTGGGTATGACATCTTCTGATATCACAAACACTGACTGAAATGAATTGAAGAACATCTGGACACTGATATTAAAAAAGAGATCCCCGATCAGTGCAGCAGTAAAAAGCGCGATGATATCAGCCACCACCACCATCAGGGGGAGCATAATGGTCATTGCCACAACTCTGGGGGCAACCAGATGACGAATAGGATTGATGGCCATGACTTCCAGGGCATCGATCTGTTCAGTTACTTTCATCGTCGCTATTTCTGCACCGATAGAAGAGCCGTTTCGGCCAGCCAGAACAAGGGCGGTCAATACTGGTCCCATCTCAGACAGTATCCCAACCGCAACTATTTGGCCAAAGAATCGGGGTGGTAAAGTATCTTCCAGTTGATAGGCTCCCTGCCAACCGGCCACAGCTCCTGCGAATACGGCTATAATTCCAACGAGTGGCAGTGCTTTCACACCAAGCCGATACATCTGTTCATTGTAGAGCGTTCTATCCCGATGGATATATCTGATGTATTTGAGTGTACGACCAACCAGAATAGCTATCTCGCCGACACTGGCTATCAGGTCAAGGGCCTTCCTCCCCAGGAGACGGACCAATTTTTCCATTAAAAGTCCAGCCCGAGCGACCAGATATGCTGGCGGTTGTCCCAGAGAGAGTCACTGGACATATCAAAGGCAAGATCATACCGTAGGACGAAAACACCCAGGTTCATGCGCATTCCGTATCCAGTCCCCCAATAGGAATTATCCTGATCTTTGAAAAGTGTGGATGCCAGATCATCAGTATCTACCTGGGTGCCATCCCAGGTGCGAACCCAGTCGCTGAAGACAAGACCTCGCACGTTGCCAAGAACAAGGGAGATGGGCCATTTCACGGAGAGATATTCGATGAAGGGGAATCTGAATTCAGCATTGAAGGCTGAGTAATGGTTCCCAACCAAACCAAAGTACGGTTTTCCTCGGACAGGCATGACATATTCAGAAAAGTAAAGATCTTCATAATCAGACAAAAAGCTAAGATAGTCGCTATCCAAACGATAATTCAACCAATTAGCCATGCCACCGGCCATGAAATTTTCAGGCGTTCTTCCATGACTGCTGGCTCCTGAGAATCTCAGGGCGATGGAGTAGTCATGTGCGAACTTGAAATATCTCCTGATATCGGTCCGCACGGTCACAAACTGACGAGCAGACTTTTCCAGATAGGGCGATGCTCGCAGTCCAAGCTCTAAGCGCCAACCATCGACAGGATAAAGGCTACCATAGAGTACATTATCAAAGCTCATTTTCATTTCAGGGAGAATGTAGGCTCGATTGAATGAGGATTGTTGATCACTCACATTTTGATAAAATGAGATCTGGGTCAAACTCTCATATATGTTCAACCAATTCAAGGTAGCCTCAACTCGGGTATACTTGGAAAGCGGATAATCCACGCCAAAGAGAGCACCATAATTCCTGAAATTCCATAAGTTCCAATAGTACTGACTGACACTCACATATTGGTCTGGGAAGTTGTATAGCATGAGATGGTAATTGGCTCGATTGGGCAAATAATCATACCCTAGAATCAGGTCTGAATTCTCCAGATCCCGATAGAGTTCAAATCCAAATTGCACCCGGTGGTTGCCCATAATGTCTGAGAAGACCATAAGCGCATTCCCCTGGACCCCGAAAAAGTTACTGTACCCGGCTTGTGCGTCCACCAGGTCAACAGTGAATTGAGTTTTATACTTCCTGACCTTATAATCACCTGTACTATCCAGACCACTGGTGACCAGGGGTTCCGGCTGATTCCCGGCAGTTACATTATTATTTTTATCATCATAGGCAAATACATGAGATTGAAAGGGATTTGTCCCCTCACTATCTGGCGCTGGGAGTGAATCAGAATAGGTAAGGTCCAACTGCAGATTACTCCGCTCCAGGTAGTTAGACAGAGCTGGCAGGTTTCCAAGCGACGGCTTATCCAGTGGGTTATTCATGGTGAAGATGTCCCAGCCACCTTTTTCGTAACCAGCAAATACCAGTCTTGAGTCGTCCTTGCTCCAGCTGATCTGGAATATCCCGGTCATGATATCTGTGATGGGATATTCTTCGCCATCATCAAAATCATGGTAGTAAATGTTCCAGATACCTGTTCGGTCTGATGTGTAGGCTAGCTTATTCACTGTATTGGCATACGAAGGTGAATCTTCATTCCCCGGTGTATCTGTAATTCTGGTGATCACTCCGGATTCGATGTTGAGCGTATACACGTCTGTGGTCATGAAATCATGTTCCAGCAGAATATCTTTCTCCTGTCTGGATCCACGCCTGATCGTTCCACTGATGGTGTATTTACCGCGATCAGAGACGAATGCCAGTTCACTCCCGTCTGGAGACCATGCCGGTCTGGTATCTGAGAATAGATCGTTGGTAACCTGGGTCAACTCTTTTGATTTAATATTATAAATGAACAGATCGCTGGCACCGTCTTGCAGTCCAGAAAAGGCGATCTGTCTTCCATCCGGTGACCAAGCAGCTGTAAAGATCCCATCCAGCCCTAATTTGTGGGTGTGTTTGGTTTCCTTCTCTGTATCATAAAAAACGAGGGCATCCTCGTCGCCTGACTTTGCTGCAAAAACAATGTGGCGATTATCCGGCGCCCAGGAAAGTCCAGGACTTAACCATTTCAGTTCTTCCAATTCGGCAGTTCTCTGACCAGAGACGATCTTCTTGACACCACTTCCGTCATCAGCTGACATGATGTAGATGTCGGCATAGCCTGATCGATCAGACAGAAAAGCCACTTTACCACCACTGGGAGATACTGCGGGGCTAACATTGAAATAGTTCTTGGTTTTACTGTGGTCCGTCAGGCGGTAACCCAGCTCATCCAAATTTTTTCGTCCTTCTATATCCGGCCAATAGTCCTTCCTGACAGCAAAATGCCATTTTTCTGTCAGGGTTGTCAGATCCAGGCGCAGCGTATGTTCGATCGCTTTGGGGACATCCTTGAAATGCCTGGTTTCATGAAAGATCTCACCGATCCGTTCAACACCGAAGGTCTCTCCAATATACCGAACCACACTCTGCCCACCTTTGTAGGCCATGTAGTAGTTCAGGTACTGGACGGGTGGCAGGTTTCCATTAATGGCTGCATCACGGATGATCATATCAGCCCGTGAATCCCAGTCCAGAGAGGAATATTCTGCATATCCTTCTGCCAGCCATAAGGGAATATTGACCCGCATTTTACCTGAGACGATAGATTGTACATTACCGCCAAATATCAGATCATTAACAATAGCATGGGTCATTTCGTGATGCAGCACGTGTCTGAACTGCTCATAGCTCCCCTCAAACGGTAGCACGACCCTGTTTTTAAATAGCTCTGTAAATCCGCCGATACCTTCCTGGAGGTAACCCAGCGTCACATTTGTCTGCTGAAAATCATTGTGGGAATTGTATACCAGTATGGAGATCCGCTTGGTTAACTGCCAATTCAGCTGGTAGGATATCTGATTATAGGATTGCTCAGCAACGTAGGCGGCATAGTGCGCGATGGATTCGCCACCGTCGTAAAAGTAGACGTCAAAGTGGGGTGTCTGTATGTAAGACCACTCCATCCCCTTGTATTGGACCTTGTTTTTGCCATATTTGGCATGAGCAGATTCTGCCACGGCTGTGAGCGTGAGCAGGGTGATAAGGATCGTATTTATGACATTTTTAAACTTCATTTAAATATCAATGCTCTTAATGCTATCAAGTTCCAATAATTCCAATCAAGTTAAATCCTGGGGTGAGACATGTCAAACGCTCAAAAAGTTAAGTATTCACACAATTTTGGGCGTGCTGGAAATCTCGTGAGAACAAGATTTGACGTTTCAGATAAGACTATCCTGCTTATTTTCGGCTCATGACTGAGAGAGCTTATTTCATATCGGATGTACACCTGCATCTCATCGTTGATGATGTAGAGCGGGAACGTCGGAAGGAATTATTCGCACTGATGGACCAGATAAAGGAGGAGCAGGCTACCCTTTTTATCGTTGGCGACTGGTTCGACTTTTATTTTGAATATGGTGAAGTGGTCTCTCAGGTCTACCATGATGTATATACCAAGATGAGTCAACTTGTCCAGGCCGGGATCACGATCCATTATTTTGCCGGGAATCATGATTACTGGATCGGTAAGTTCATGTCGGAGCATATCGGAGTGACCGTCCACCTGGACCCTGAGACCATGGAATTTGGGGGTAAAAAGATCTTTTTTCACCATGGGGATGGTCTGGATGAAGATGATGTCGGATATCGCCGCTTGAAAACGGTGATCCGCCACCCCCTGTTCATCTGGGCGTTTAGATGGCTGTTGCATCCGAATATTGGTCACTGGGTCGCAAAACAGCTCTCAAAACACAGCCGCAGGAAGTATGCTGGTGAAACTCGGCAATATCTCCTGAATGCCATTCGAAAGAACTACTCCCTGGCCGAGGAAAAGTTTTCAGAAGGAGTGGATTTTATGATCACGGGCCATATCCACTATCCAAAGATCAAGTCAATCGATGAACATGTCTTTTTAACCATCGGCGATTTTATCAATTATTTCACCTATGGGTATTTCGATGGACTGAATCTATCACTTAAACAATGGCCTGTTAATCAGTTGGAACAAAGGGAATTACCTTGACTTCAAGCTGAATTATCGATAAACTGATTTGATAAATTTTACGGTCTTTTTAGCGAATTATGAAATTGATGGACTTCAAAATGAAGCAAATAATTAGAATTGGTTCAGTCGTACTTTTCAGCGGGCTTTTCCTGATTTCATTTATTGCCTGTGTATCTTCAGGCCCTGTTTCTCAAGCCACTGTACAGGAAAACTACAGCGATTATCGAGAGGGGAACAAGAAGGCATTGAATAATCTGATCGCCTATTACCGGGATACCACAATACCCCTGGAAGTACGCCAGAAAGCCCTGGAATACGTAATAGAATCCGGTGACCCTGTGGGATTGCAAGCGGTACGCAACTCCTTGAAAGATGCCGACGATCTGGACTACTCCCTGTTCAGAACAGGATTGACAGCCCTGAGCAAAACGAAAGATCCAGAAAACATCAAAACGATTTTGCAAGCGATGGCAAGCAGCCGATCTAGCTATGTGGCTGTCAGAAACGAGATGTTCACCATTATTGAAGACCAGGTAGACGCCCGGTCAGTTGCCCTGGTCCTAAAACTTTATGCAGACGCTCAGGAGGACTACGCCGCATTTCTGCAGAGTCTGACGCTGACTCTGGGAAAAATGGATGATGAGCGGGTTGTCCCCATTCTCATGTCCATCGCGAGCAATAAAAAGATCGACGTGAGTATTCGTAATCTGGCAGTGGAGATCCTGGCCACTAAAAATGATCCCGCTGTTGCACGCTTGCTGGCTGATATGATCAACAACCCGGCCACCCAGGATCAGGTAAAAACCTATGCCATCTCCATCATGGATGAAATGAAGGATGCCCGACTGATCTCCAGTATGATCGATGCACTCCACAATGAGCAGCAGTCTTACTATTCAATGGTTGACGCCATCACACGCTCGCTTGGTGATTTTGATGATCCTGAGCTTAAGGTCGCCATGATCAAGATCGCCAGGGACGATGAAATGCCCAGTCGCTTTCGCAAGCGGGCGATCAAATCACTGGCAAAATTCAAGGATCCCATCATTGCTGACCAGTTGATCAAGATCCTGGACAATCCAGACAATTTTATTTTCTATAAGGATATCCACGACCTGGTCGCTGAATTGGACAGTCATGATCTCAATAAAAAACTCCAGCACACGGCACGCATGACACAAGCGAATTGGGAGCGTGAATAATGAGAACACTTAAGCTATCACTGATTCTGCTGACCCTTTTATTGCTAACACTTTCCGCCCAGGATGAAAAGCAAGAGGGACGAGAATTCTTCGAACCAGAGCTCCGGGTTGAGGATACCGATAGGGTTGTTGATGAATTGCGAGAAGAGGTTCGTCAGATCCAGAATGAAATGGATCGTATGCGGACTCAAATGCGCGAGTATGACGACCTGAGTGCTCCCAGGATCCGGAAAGAGATCAAGCGTCTGATAAATTTCCCGGAAGAGATCAGTGAGATCATTCTGAAAAATGGTACCGTTGTTCAGGGGAAGATCATTTCAGAGGATATTGACAAGATCGTTGTGCAAACGAATATCGGTACGCTCTCCATCGTCCAGGAAAACATCAAGGAATTGAAGCCCTTTGATAACCTGCATGCTGATGTCATTATTGACGGTGATTTCGAAGATCAGCGACACTCGGATCGGCGGGTTTTTATCGGCCGTGTAAAAAATATTGGTATACGGAGAGCCGACTTTGTCCGCGTGAGCTTCAGACTACATAATCGCAGAACCAGCATCCTGGCGCATGATTCATCCTTTGTTGAAGGCGAGACCTATAATTTTTATTCCGGTGTTGTGAGTGAAAGCTCCCTCTCTCCTGGCGAATCATCTGATTTCAGGGTAGAGGTGGAGATGCCGGATGGCGTGGACACGAAAAGTATTTCCTACGTCACCTACAAAGTCCTTTTCGACGAATACAATTAGAGGGGTTTTCCCCTACTCCCAAATGATGGGAGAGCATTTGTCGATGATGGATCACCTTGAATAATCACCTAACTTGTAGATAGAGTAATGAGCAATAAGGACCAGAAACTGGATAAGGATAAGGATAAGACCCCTAGTCCTGATGTAAAAGCCAGCGACACAATTAAGTCTGTTCTCAGTAAGGTTGAGAAAAGAGTAACATCCACTGACGGCAAGGCCGGTATGGATGAACTCAAATATGCTCTGAAGAAGAAACAAAAAGAGCGGATCGTTAATGCGGCACTTAAAAAATATCAGTATAGCGAAGAGCTAAAACCGTATCAGGCCGAACTCATCAAACTGCAGAAACACCTTGAAGCTGTTGAGAAAAAAATGATCATCCTCTTTGACGGGAGAGATGCTTCTGGTAAAGGTGGGGCCCTGCGACGGATCACGCGCTATATGAATGAGAAAAGATACCGTGTGGAGGTCCCTGGAAAACCCACCAATAGACAACGTAGCGAACTACATATGAAACGTTATATCGAGCGATTCCCGACTGTTGGTGAGATCGTCATGTTTGACAGAAGCTGGTATAACCGGGCACTGGTGGAGCCTGTCATGGGGTTCTGTACAGACAAACAATACAAAGATTTCCTCAGTTCCGTTAATTCCTTCGAACATAATTTCGTCGCAGATGGTAATACCTTCCTCCTGAAGCTGTACTTTTCTGTTTCCAAGGAAGAACAGAGTCGCCGATTCGAGCGTCGCAAGAACGACCCGCTCCGTCAATGGAAATTGAGTGAGGTCGATCTACAGGCACAGGATCTCTGGGATGATTTCACCGAAAAGAAATTCAGGCTGCTCCAGCGTACGAACTCAAAGGAAGCGCCCTGGTTCATCATCCGATCGGACAACAAACATCTGGCTCGCCTGGAAACAATGAAATTGATTCTGAACACGGTGCATTATAGAGGCAGAAGCCGCTCATTAGACTTCAAGCTGAATGAGGATATCGTGATCACTGGGGATCGAGAATTAAAGATCATGGAACGCCAACGTCGCAAACACGGTCGTTTTATTGGATAAGACAGGAAAATGTGATGAATAAAAAGCCAAGTACCCAAGCGAAGAAAGCTACCCAAAATGAAGCGGGAAAGGCTGAGGCCGTCAACGCCAAGAAGACGAACAAAACTGCGTCGGCGAAAAAAGACAAGATCAACTTGCATGAGGGGACTGCATCTAAGAATCTGGGCAAAGCAGACACCAAAGGTCGTGTTGCCGTCCGTGTTAAGAAAAAAACCATCGACTACGAGGTAGAACTAAAGCGCCTACAGATTGAACTGCTCAAGTTTCAGAATCATGTGAAGGAAACAGGGGCAAGAATGCTGCTCATTTTCGAAGGTCGGGACGCTGCTGGCAAGGGTGGAACCATCAAGCGTATCACTGAGCACCTGAATCCTCGTGGCGCTCGCGTCGTTGCTCTGGAAAAACCCAGCGACAGAGAACGCAGCCAATGGTACTTTCAGCGCTATATCCAACACCTACCCACCGCAGGCGAGATCGTACTTTTTGACAGGAGTTGGTACAATAGAGCCATGGTTGAACCCATTATGGGATTCTGTACCGATGAACAGAATAAGCGTTTCCTGAAAGATGTGCCCCTGTTTGAGCAGATGCTGGTGAAGGATGGGATAAAATTGTTCAAATTCTATTTTTCCGTCTCAAAAGAGGTCCAGCTCAAACGCTTCAAAGCAAGGAAGAAAGACCCCCTCAAACAGTACAAGATCTCTCCGGTTGACATGGAAGCCCAAAACCTGTGGGACCAGTATTCAGTTAAGAAATTTCAGATGATATCGGAGACCAATCGTACCGTAGCGCCGTGGACGATCGTGCGGTCAGATGTAAAGAAGCTGGCGCGTGTGAATACGATCAAGTACATTCTAAAAGGCATGACATATCCAGGTAAGCTGGAAGCAAAATACTTCAAGACAGATCCAAGCATCATCATATCCGGTATTGATGAGTTGAAGCTGATGGAGGATCTGCTCATGACACCGGGGAAATTACCAGGTTAGACTAATTGCTACAAAAAAAGGGGCTGAATTTCAACCCCTTTTTTTATTTCATGCAAGGCATCAAAATAAGAATTCAACGTTCAATGTCGGTGTGAATGGTAAGAGGTCAAAGGTTCTGTCCTTCAGCGTATTCACAACCCAACTGGCATCGCTGTATTCACCTTCACCTCGGGTGGCATTTGTGATGTTTATGAGTCTAAGACTGATACGGCCATCGACTTTTTCCCAGGCAACATCCCGGTAAAAGGAAAGATCGATACGGTGGTAAGGAGAAGAGCGATCCCAAGTGGTATTATCCTTCAGGTAATGTTTTCCGGATGCCAGAGCGAAGTCCAACCTGTAGCCAGTCAATTCCTTATACTTTCCATCAACAATGAGATGCAATTCATGATCACGATGACCGGGCATATTGATCTCAGTACCCTGGGTATCTGTAACATTTGCCTTGCTGAAACGATAGCTCAATTTGCTTCTGATACCAGGTGTGAGCTTTTCAACAGATAGTTCGATACCGCTGACCGAGCCATCATCATATTTCATCAGCCACTGATCCTGTGCACTGAAATCACCACCCCAGCTGCTATCCATAATGGCAACATACTTCAGCTTATTCACAAATACTTCAGCTGAAAAATCATATCCAACAACAGGCATGAATCTTCCCCCCAGGCCAATGCTCATCACTTCTGGTATTTCATGGGTGTTATCCACGGGGACCAACATATCAAAAAGAGCCATACCCAGGCTATTCGAAAGGGATGTTTCCCGTACCAGATGACTGGTCTGGATCAACGAAAAGTGAGCGTTATAGATGTTCGATGGCACCCAACTCACCAGAATAGCTGGATTGAGCCTTGCATTGTCTGCGAAAGTAGAATGAACGAACTGAAAACCCAAGTCTGTGGCGATGTTGTAGGGCAGCGTGTAGCGATACCCTGCTTTGGCTTTTGTTATCCAACCGTTTTCGACTCCAGAACTGCTGGAATCCACATAGGTCAGTTCTGAGCCAAGTCTTTCGGCACTCAGGCTTAGTGTAACCATATTGTTACCGCCCAGGAAGTAATCAGCCTGAGAGGAAAGTCCCAAGGTGGTCAACTGATTGACAAAGTCACCATTCAGAGCCTGATCGAGCCCTTCTGGGATATCATCTGCTCGCAGAAAGCCATGAAATGTTTTCCTGTATAGGTTGGTTTGTGAGGTCAGACGTGGGCTAAAACGGTGCTGGATCCGACTTGAGATAAAGCCGTTATACCAGCTTGAGTGGGCACTTCTGCCTCTATTCCCCAACCAGTGGAGCTTGTCAAAGGTCAGGTAACCATTCCCTGACACTTTTGTATTGTTGCTCACATCAAAGGTCACCTTACCATTCAGATCATAAAAATAATAATCCGGACGGAATCGTCGATACACACTATCGGCCTGAGAGGTATTCAATGAATAGATCGCATCGAAATCCACGCGACGACCGGAGAAATACCAGGACCCGCCACCTGAATGAGGCCCGGAGGTCGTGAGACCACTTTCCACAAGACCCAGGATCGCCTGAACATCTGTTTCATTCCGGTTACCTTCCCGGTAGATCAGTTCGATGGAATTGGTCTGCTCCACGCTGGTTTGTTTAATATTACCTGCCGGATGCTGCTCGATATGCGTTACCGCATCAAGATTAAAGGTTGGATATACATTATATAGATGCCTACTGTCTTCGACAGGGACACCATCCAGAATGTAGTGAGAGAAATCTGCTGTTGGGTAGAGCCAGCGAATAGGTGCAGATAAGGTATAGGTGTAGACTTCTGCTTCCAGGCCCTCGCTACTTTTCAGCTCTATGTCCGTAGCGACTTGCGGCGCTGGGATCTGAGAGGTAACCTTCACTTCCGGGGTGATCAATTCGGTATCGACAACCACGACTTCCTCACCACCCAATGTTTTTGGTTGCATGGCAATGGGGATAATAATATGTGACTCGCCCTCATACTTAAGAATGGTCGTGAATGTGATATATCCCATATAGGAGCAGACGATCTGGACCGAGTCGTCATCCAGACCGCTCAGATAGAAATAGCCATCAATGTTGGACGTGCCGCCCAGGTAAGTTCCCTTGATAACCAGATTTGCATAAGGGAGAGGTTCCAGAGTCGTTGCATTTCTGATCGTACCAGAAATGGAGTTGATCTGTGCAAAAGAAACCTGAAGTCCTAACAACAAACTCAAGGCGATGAGTGTTAATTTTTTATTTTTCATTCTGATTCCCCATCAAAAATATCTATTCTAGTACCAGGTTACGTCCCAATCCAGGAGCTCCCCTGATTCATATTTAAAAACTGCGGAGAAGATATTTTCATGATCTAGCCACTCCATGAATATCCGATCTCCAGGCCATAAACTAACTTTTTCCAGTTCCGAAGAAGTGATCCATTTCAAGTCTCCTTCAGGCGAGTCTATAAGATCACCCTCAAATTGATCAAAGCGATAGACAAAAACATACCAATCATTCTCGCCATCAAAATTGGGGAAGGTGATAAATCCTCGCAGAACGGGGTTATCTACCCTTAGGCCCGATTCCTCATGAATCTCTCTGATCGCACAGGCCTCTGGTGTCTCACCGTTCTCGACCTTTCCTCCCAGGCCATTCCACTTACCCAGATGCATATCCCCTGCTTTTTTGATGCGATGGAGCATCAGGGTACGATCACCATCTCTTACGTAGCAGAGGGTTGCCAGTTTCAACATGATTTACACAGTGCTCCCATCTTCATCAAAACGTCCAAATGATCTGATGTTCCACCAAAAAAAGAAAAAGTCCGGTGCTGCACCGGACCCTTTCCCAATTTTCCCTAAACAAACTAAGCGCTTTTTACAAGCCAGCTGCTTACGATCCCCTGCATTAATGATATACCATCATAGATCTTATCGCGTTCACCGATAGAGATATCTTTGAGCATTTCTGCGTGGAGGTCAGCATACTCTTCCTTGAGTTTGCTCACAAGCGTTTGCCCCTTATTGGTCAAACTGATCTTTGCAAAACGCCGATCTTCGATACTCTGTACCCGGTCCACCAGCTTTTCAGCAAAGAGACCATCGATGATGCGTGTCAAACGGCTTGGAGAAAGATGCATGCTACTGGCCAATTCTTGCACTGAATATGATTTTCCAGCTTCAACTATCCGTAAACAGCGAAATTCGGCTACCTTTAGGCCATGATCTTTTGCAAACATCTTTTCTTTCGCTTCGCAACAGCGTAGTAAGTCAAATGTTAATTCAGTAATGGCCGAAGCCTGTTGTTTCAGTTTGACATCCATTATGTCTACCCCTTCTATGACAATTCACCTGGTCCAAATGACCAATCCAAATACTTTTAGTACTCACATCCATTGAGAAAACCAATGGTTGCTATTCCACAATAATTTAGCCCACAATTAACCTGAGGTCAAAGAAATTTGGCTTCCGGACAAATTAATTTATCCAATAGATAGCAACTGACGATTTTGTCGATAACAACTATTCAGGAAATGGTAATAAACTGCCACGCGATTCGGTGATGGGAGAATTTTCTATACAAAAGACCCGGCGACCCAGATCAAGCAGCCCGCTTCTATTAAAGGATCTCCTCTACAATGAGAGGTGGTGTTGGTGCAGGCTTCTCACTGAGGGTGAATGCATCTGCTATTTGAGCAGCAACCCTGTCAACTGCAGCAGCATCATTTGAGTGGAGCGTTATCAATTCATCTCCAGGGCTGACTGGATCCCCCAATTTCTTTCCCATGTACATACCACTGCTGTGGTCGATGGGGTCTGTAATAACACGTCGACCAGCACCGAGTTCAATACCTGCAAAGCCCAGGGCCAGGGTATCTATCGCTGCAATGAATCCACTGCCATCGGCATTGACACGAACGACATGCGCGGCTTTAGGATATTTCTCAGGTGTTTCCAGTATTCGTGGATCACCACCCTGCAGCTCGACGATCCTGAGTAATTTTTCAAAAGCACGACCATCATTGACCACTTGTTGCTGTAGCTCAATGGCGTCCTGTTTATCCATCTGAGGATCCGCCATCATTAGTATCTGAGCGCCTAATTCATAAGTCACTGCCATCAGATCCTCAGGTCCGTTTCCCTGGAGCCCCTGCACTGATTCCTTCATCTCCACCCAGTTACCGATGGCCAACCCCAGGGGTTGATTCATGTCTGTGATGACGGCTTTGGTCTGTATCCCGTAACCCTTTCCAATGGAAACGAGACTCTTGGCCAGAGCCCTGGATTCCTCAAGCGTCTGCATGAACGCACCGTTTCCGGTCTTTACATCCAGGACCAGTCCCTGAATGCCCTCAGCGATCTTTTTGCTCATGATGCTGGCGGAGATCAAAGGAATGGATCTTACGGTTGCTGTTACATCGCGGAGGGAATACAATTTTTTATCAGCAGGACAGATGTTCCCGGTCTGACCGACCAGGCCAACTTTTTCCTCAAGTACGAGTTCTCGCCAACGGTCCAGGCTCAGGTTGACATCAAATCCAGGGATCGACTCCAACTTGTCGAGAGTCCCTCCACTATGCCCCAGCCCTCTACCTGATATCATGGGAATGTGGATACCAAGCACGGCCATGATCGGTGCAAGGAGAATTGAAACCTTGTCCCCCACACCCCCGGTACTGTGCTTGTCAGCAACAAATCCTGTTGCAGCTGAAAAATCCATTTTATCGCCTGAATCCAGCATAGACTTTGTCAGTGCAAGTGTCTCCTCTGTATCCATGCCTTTAATAAAAATAGCCATGAGAAGCGCTGAAGTCTGGTAGTCAGGGATACGTCCAGCTGTGTATCCTTCAATAAATTCGTTTATTTCCTCTGCAGAGAGTTTCTCTCCCTTTGATTTTTTCTCAATGATCTGATACGGAAGCATCCTCACTCCTATACTCACCTGCCAAGCGAACATAATGCTGCCAACCGGCCTTCATCCGCTGGAACAGATCATCGTCAACCTCAGATCTTTGTTTGGCTGGGACACCGGCCCAAAGCGTGCGGGATGGGATATTCTCATACTCTTTTACCAGAGCACCCGCGCCGATCAGCGCACCTGATCCGATTTTTGACCAGCTCAGGATTGTGGCTCCCATTCCAATGAGAGCGTCATCTTCAACCACACAGCCATGGATAATGCATTGGTGGCCAACGGTCACTCGATCACCGACAATACAGGGTCCGTCTCCATGTTCAACATGCAGAATAGCGCCATCCTGTATGTTCACATTCTCTCCGATCCGGATCTTGTGCAGATCTCCCCTGAGAACGGTGTTATACCAAACACTGGAATTGGCACCAATTTTCACATCGCCAATGATAACTGCTGTTTCTGCTATCCATGCATCCGGGTGAATCGTGGGCAGTATGCCCTCATAAGCTCTAATGATCATTCGTCCTTCAACTCCTTTGTTCTCCAAACATAAGCATACTGATCAAAAATCAAATAGAATTGGCCAGCGATCCGACTCGACCTGGGGGTAAAATTGGCACTGGAGCCGCTCCTTTATGTTTTAATCTTGACTTTTTTGTACAATTAAATATACTGGGGCATGATGAAGGAAATAGAAAGACAAATGAAAGCTGAAAAAGAAAACCCAAAACAACTGACTGAAGAGCAGGAAAACCTGCAAAAAATTGCGGATAAGGAATACAAGTACGGATTCGTAACCGATATCGAGATGGAAGAGTTCCCTCAGGGCCTGAATGATGATATCATCAGAATGATCTCTGCTAAAAAGGACGAACCAGACTTCATGACTGAATGGCGTTTGAAAGCCTTGCATCATTGGCGGAAGCAGAAAGAACCCAGGTGGACCAAACTTAAGTATCCCGATGTCCCTTTTGATGATCTCTACTATTATGCTGCTCCCAAGAAAAAGGATGCACCGAAGAGCCTGGATGAAGTGGATCCAGAACTACTGGCAACATTTGAAAAGCTGGGTGTCCCGCTGGAAGAACGTGAACTACTGGCTGGCGTCGCTGTCGATGCAGTGATCGATAGTGTCTCAGTGGCCACCACCTTCAAGGATAAATTGAGTGAGTTGGGGATCATATTTTGCCCCATAAGTGAAGCGATTCACGACCACCCCGACCTGATAAAGAAGTATCTGGGAACGGTAGTGCCATACACAGATAATTTTTATGCAACCCTTAACTCTGCAGTTTTCAGTGATGGCAGCTTCGTGTACATACCACCGGGTGTGCGCTGTCCTATGGAATTATCAAGTTATTTCAGGATCAACGCCTCTAAAACTGGTCAGTTCGAACGCACACTCATCATCGCCGATAAGGGCAGCTATGTTAGCTACCTGGAAGGCTGTACTGCACCGATGCGTGATGAGAATCAGCTACACGCTGCTGTTGTCGAATTGGTCGCTTTAGAAGGTGCAGAGATCAAATATTCAACTGTTCAGAATTGGTATGCAGGTAGTAAAGAAGGTCTGGGTGGTATCTACAATTTTGTCACCAAAAGGGGGCTTTGTGCCGGGAAGGACTCAAAGATATCCTGGACACAGGTAGAAACAGGATCAGCCATCACATGGAAGTATCCCAGCTGCATTCTGAAGGGAGAAAACTCGGTGGGCGAATTTTATTCCGTAGCACTGACCAACAATTACCAACAGGCTGATACCGGTACAAAAATGATTCACCTGGGCAAGAACTCACGGAGTCTCATTGTATCAAAAGGTATTTCAGCAGGGAAAAGCAGCAATGCCTACCGTGGTCTGGTCAAGGTCAGTAAAAACGCTGAGAACTCTCGAAATTTCTCTCAGTGCGATTCCTTGCTCATCGGTGATCAATGTGGTGCTCACACATATCCATACATGGAGATCGAAAATCCATCAGCCCATATTGAACATGAGGCCACGACTTCAAAGGTAAGTGAGGATCAGATCTTTTATCTCAATCAGCGGGGAATATCGAGTGAGGATGCGGTGGGTATGATCGTATCTGGCTATGCAAAAGAAGTTTTTCAGCAACTCCCCATGGAATTTGCAGTTGAAGCTCAAGCACTCATGTCGGTCAGTCTAGAAGGCTCGGTCGGATAGATTTTTTAGGAGATTTTAATTTAATGTTATCGATCAAAGATTTACAAGTATCAGTAGAAGGTAAAACCATTCTGAATGGCTTGAACCTTGAAGTCAAAGCCGGTGAGATCCATGCGATCATGGGACCCAACGGTTCTGGAAAGAGTACCCTTGCCCACGTTCTCTCAGGGAAAGACGGTTATGATGTGGATGGTGGTTCTGCCACCTACAAAGGGATGGATCTGTTGGACCTGGCTCCAGAAGTTCGCGCCAGAGAAGGAATGTTTCTGGCATTTCAGTACCCCATAGAGATTCCTGGTGTCAACAACACATCGTTTCTGAAGAAGGCTTTGAATGAGATCCGCAAACATCGCGGCGAGGATGAATTGGACGCTATTGATTTTCTGGCGCTGATCAAGAAACAGATGGAACTGGTCGAGATGAAGGAAGATCTACTGAAACGACCCGTTAATCAGGGCTTCTCAGGTGGCGAGAAAAAGCGCAATGAGATCCTGCAGATGGCTGTATTAAATCCTGAACTCGCCATTCTGGACGAGACGGATTCCGGCCTGGATATTGATGCCTTACGAATTGTTGCCGGTGGTGTGAACAAGCTGCGTTCAAAAGACAATGCCTTTGTAGTCATCACTCATTATCAACGCCTCCTAGACTACATCATCCCGGATCACGTACATGTGCTCTCAGAGGGCAAGATCATCAAATCAGGTGGTAAGGAACTGGCATTTGAATTGGAAGAACGAGGCTATGACTGGCTTCTGGAGCATGCATAGTGGCTGACATTTACCCCGATATCAAAACCTGGCTGCAGGAGAAGAGTATCGACACACATGCATCTGATTATGTTTTGTCCCCCGAACGTCGTACAGAATCCCTGAGAGCAGTCGCCGAAAATAATTTCCCAACACGGAAGGATGAGGAGTGGCGCTATACTCCCATTGCTAATGTGGTCAATCGATCTATTCAAAGTGGTACTGACCTAAGCATCGATGCTGATGACCTTCAGGAGATCAAACAGATCGTCCCTGAAGCATGCCACGTGGTCTTCGTGGATGGTCAATATTCCGCCGAGCTCTCTGACGACCTCGCAGCAGTAGCAAAACAGGGGGTTGACATCTCCCCACTGAGCGAGATGAATGCCTCGCAGGGTCAGTTGGCTGAAGCAATGGTAACAAATGCCAACTTCTCTGACACGAACATTTTTCAATATATGACACTGGGACTGGTGAATTCTGGTCTTTTCATCCATGTTGAGCAGAACACGGAAGTTGAACAGCCCCTGCACATCATCTATGTCAACGGCCCCACAAAATCAGCTGTCGTCCAGACTCCGGTGAATTTCATCCGTCTGGGTACAAACAGTCGTTTCACCTGTATCCAGCATTTTGTCAATTCAGATGAATCCAAGGCCATCACGATCCCGGCTGATTTTTTCGACCTGGCGGAAGGGTCTGGCATTCAATCCTATCGCATAGGAGTAGAATCAGATCAGACTGACCATATCTCCAATTCCTATGCCCGAATAGCTGACTCAGCCAGATTTGTTTCTCACCAATATCTCCTGGGCTCCCGGCTGACGCGATCAAACACTGAGGTCCTGTTCGATGGAGAAGGTGCCGAGGCGGTGTTAAGGGGAATTTATCTTGGTGACAATGATCAACATCTTGATATCCGAACTTATGTTGACCATGCAAAACCGAATTGTATGAGTGACCAGCATTTTCGGGGCATACTTGGTGGGAAGGCCCGAGGTGTTTTCAATGGTCTGGTCATGGTGCAGAAAGATGCGCAGCATACAAATGCTGAGCAGTCAAACAAGAATTTACTCCTCTCCAGGGAGGCTCGTGTCGATACGAAACCCCAACTCGAGATCTATGCTGACGATGTAAAATGTGGACATGGAGCAACGGTAGGTGAACTGGATGAGGACGCTCTCTTTTATCTGCAATCCCGCGGTATCGGCAGAGAAGAAGCTGCTCAGATGCTGATTCATGCATTCGCAGCTGAGGTCACCCAGGATATAACGATTGGTTCTCTTCAGCCTTATATCCTGGAAAAACTGGATAAAAAATTATCGGAAATATCCGGTCCATGATTGACGTCAATAAGATTCGTGAGGATTTTCCTATCCTCTCAACAGAGGTCTACGGTAAGCGGCTTGTGTATGTTGACAATGCAGCAACGACCCAGAAACCGAAACAGGTGATGGATGCTATTCAGGATCTGTACTCGACCAGTTATTCCAATGTTCACCGGGGCGTGCATTTCCTGAGCCAAAAATCAACCAGCCTCTTTGAAGGTGCCAGGGATCGCATTGCCAGCTTTATCAACGCATCCAGCAGTAAAGGAATTGTTTTTGTCAAGGGAGCCACTGAAGCAGTTAATCTGGTGGCCAGCAGCTACCTGGAGCCTATACTCAGCCAGGGCGATGCTATCCTTATCTCAGAGATGGAGCACCATTCGAATCTGGTCCCATGGCAAATGGTCGCCGAAAAAAAAGGTGCAGAATTACGCATCATACCCCTGAAAGAAAACGGAGATCTGGATTATGATGCCTTGCCCAACTTACTGGATGATTCCGTCAAACTGGTTGCCCTTACCCACATGTCAAATTCATTGGGGACCATCAATCAGGTCGAAAAGGTAATTAGCAGTGCGCACAAGCTGAATATTCCAGTTCTGCTGGATGGCGCCCAGTCCATAGCGCATATGGCCATAGACGTACAGGCCCTGGATTGTGATTTCTTTGTATTTTCAGGTCATAAGATCTATGCACCCACGGGAATAGGTGTGCTCTACGCTAAATCCAAGATTCTACAGGGCATGCAACCCTATCAGGGAGGTGGGGATATGATCCTGAATGTGAGCTTTGAGGGTACAGAATATAATGATATCCCCTACCGCTTCGAGGCGGGTACACCCAATGTAGAGGGAGCAGTTGGTCTCGCTGCTGCAATCGACTATGTGTCAGATCTCGGTTTGGAGAACATCGATCAGTATGAACGAGAACTGACAGCATATGCCTATGAAAAGCTGACCGCCATTGACGGATTAAGGATCATTGGAGATGCTCCCAACAGGGGTAGTATCATCTCTTTCGTCCTGGAGGGGATTCACCCCCATGATGTTGGTACGATCATGGATATGGAGGGGGTTGCCGTGCGCACAGGTCACCACTGCACCCAGCCAGTCATGGACTGCTACCATATTCCTGCCACCACAAGAATATCGCTCTCCTTCTACAACACGGCTGAGGAGATCGATATCATCATCGCTGCTATTAAAAAAGTGAAGGAGCTCATGGGCTGATGTCAGAACTAAGAGAGCTTTATCAGGAAGTGATCCTGGACCATAATAAGCGCCCCCGAAATTTCAAGGAGCTAGATCCTCACAGCCATCACGCCAGTGGGCATAATCCCCTGTGCGGGGACAAGCTTGAGCTTTACCTCCTGGTGGAAAACGATATTATTAAGGATATTTCATTTATCGGCAGTGGTTGTGCGATCTCCACCTCCTCAGCCAGCCTGATGACGGAGTTTCTCAAAGGAAAGTCTCTGTCAACCACAAAAGCACTGTTTGAACATTTCCATGACCTGGTAACAGGAACGGAGATCAGTGCAGATCAACTGGAAGAACTTGGAAAATTGGCCATATTCGCTGGCGTTCAAGAATTTCCCGCCCGAGTAAAATGTGCCAGCCTTTCCTGGCATACCCTGATGAATGCGTTGGAAGCACCAGAAGAAACTGCCCAAACTGAGTAATAGATACTGGAAGAATCATGAGTGATCAGACACCTGAAATCGATTTGAAAGAAATAGAAGAAAAGATCGTACACACGATCAAAGGCATCTACGACCCGGAAATTCCAGTCAATATATATGACCTGGGATTGATCTATGATATTAAGGTCACAGATGAGCTTGAAGCATATGTCAAAATGAGCCTTACCGCTCCCAATTGCCCCGTTGCCGGTTCGCTGCCAGTTTCAGTGAAACAGCAAATATTGGAAAGTATCCCGGAACTGGAGTTTGCTGATGTAGAGGTCGTCTGGGAACCACAGTGGCATAAAGATATGATATCTGAAGCAGGCTTACTGCAGCTGGGATTACTATAAATTGAAGATCAGCGCCCAAGAAGAGTACGGCATTCGTTGTTTACTGCAGATCGGTCGTCGAACGGCCACTGGCGGAACGACGATCGCCGAGATCAGCAAGGCCGAACGAATTACCCCTTCCAATACGGCAAAATTGGTTCGGATCCTACGGATGAACGGCTTTGTGGCAAGTAGCCGCGGGAAAGATGGTGGTTACACACTTGCCAGGGCTCCAGGGGAGATCAAACTCGGTGAGGTCTTCGAGGTTCTGGGAGGCAAACTCTTCGATGTGGGGTTCTGTGATCACTACGCTGGTTCTGCTGATGTCTGTTCCCACAATGACCATTGTACGGTACGATCTTTCTGGTGTGCTATCCAGTCCGTGTTAGATCACGTTCTGGATCAAACAACCCTGGAACACCTGATGGACCCCACTGGTCTGGGTTGGTGGGAGACCTGCTTAACTGCAAACCCCCTCTTGAATTCTGCACCCCGGACCTAACTGTCGCATTTTTATTCCTGCCCATAACTTCAGTATAAACTGCAAGTTCCTTAAAATAAATGACAGCATAAAAAGATTGTGATTGTCATATAAATAATACATGATGATGTGATTTTCCTTTATATTACGAATTGGGTTATAGTAAGTGTAGCACTTTTAACACTGTAGGTAATGGAAAATTATGAATTCGAAGTCTAATCTGCGTGCGCGTATCCTCATCGTCGATGATGAACCTGACATTACACATCTTTTTGAGAATTATCTAACAGATCTTGGTTATGACGTCACTGCTGCCATAACACCAGAATCTGCTATTGAGGTGTTTGAGCGAGAGAACTTTGACGTTGCCGTCCTGGACATCAATATGCCCCGGATCAGCGGTCTCAAGCTTCTGGAACAATTCAAAGAAACCAGCCCAGAGCTCATTGTCATTATGGTGAGCGCCATTCAGGATACTGACATTGTCGTGAAATGCATCCAACACGGCGCCTATGATTACCTCGCTAAACCCATCATTGACCTGAATCAGTTACAGATCAGAATATCCAGAGGACTTTCCGAAAAGCAGATCCGTAGTGAGAACATTGCTCTCAAAAAGGAGCTGAAAAGACACACAGACTACCTGGAAATTGAGGCGCATTCTGCCGTCATGCAGCGGATTCTGGAGAAGATAACGACCGTTGCTGATTACAACACGACCGTCATGCTGACGGGAGAATCAGGAACCGGAAAAGAGGTTGCAGCCCGTCTGATCCATACTCAGAGCCGTAATGCAAAAGGACCCTTCATCCCCATCAACTGTGGAAGTATCCCCGGTACCCTGCTGGAGAGTACCCTTTTTGGTCATGAAAAAGGATCGTTTACCGGTGCCAATGAGCGCAAGATCGGTGTCTTCGAAGAATCGAATAATGGTACCATCTTCCTGGATGAGATCACCGAGACGACACCCGAATTTCAGATCCAGCTACTACGTGTTCTTGAAACAAGCACCATCCGCCGTGTCGGCAATACCACTGAGATGAAGCTTAACCTGCGAGTGGTGGCAGCCACCAATCAAAATATCGAAGAATTGGTCAAACAGGGCCGCTTCCGTGAGGATCTATATTTCCGCCTGAATGTTTTTCACATTGAGATACCACCCTTAAGAGATCGTAGAGAAGATCTTCCCGTCATTATTGAATATCACTTGAAACGTCTGTCGAAAGCCATGGACAAGAACGTTACCACTATCGCTCCGAAGGCGCTTGAAATATTTAACAAATACTCCTGGCCCGGCAACATCCGAGAGCTGGTCAATGTTCTCGAGAATGCAATGATCATGTGCCGCGGTGAAACCATCTCGGTCTCTGATCTGCCAACGAACCTGGTGGCTGGTGAAGGTGTTATGATTGGAAACACAGACCATGAAGTGGGTAGCTACAACCAGGCGAAAGAAGATTTTGAAAAAATCTATTTCCAGGCATTGTTGAAGCAGTCTGAACTGAATATCAGCAAGGCAGCAACGCTAGCAGGGATCAGCAGGCAGCATCTGCATTTGAAACTTAAGAAACTAGGTATCCAGAATTAGATCTAATCTTTCAGGGTCATTCTACGAAATCAATTAAATGGCAGCAGAAGTAAGCAAAGAATCAGGCCAAAGTATAAGCGCGCTCCAAACCGGTAGCCTGTCGGAGATGTATGCTGATTTTGGCCTGAAGATCCAGAGCTTGAAGAGTGTGGCAAACTTTGCCACCAGTGTTGCTCTGCAGATCTCAGAAGATCTCTGTCAGTTTCATAAATGTGTACCGATTACAGAAAAAGAAGATGGTACTGTCGTTCTGGCCATGGCTGACCCCCTTAACATGGTGGCAGTCCAGATCATTCGCAAAAAGATCAACAGGGAAATTGAAGCGGTGTGGGCTGATGAGGACGATGTTGAATTCGCCATCGGTACCATTTTCTCCGATAAGAATGCTTTTGAAGACACGCTCCAGGACCTGGTCGAAGTTGAGGAAGAATTGGACGAAGAGGAAGAATACGACGAAGATAGCGTCGATATCCTCAGAACACAGGCTACAGATGCGCCTGCAGTGGTGTTTGTCAATTCACTATTGGTTCAGGCGATCCAGGAAAGGGCCAGTGATATTCACATCGAGCCCATGGAGAACAATCTCCGGATTCGGTTCAGGATCGATGGTGTTTTGCGTGAATTCCCTCCTGCGAATAGACGATTACAGGCCGGCGTCATCGCCAGGATAAAGATCCTCGCAGATCTGGATATTGCCGAACGGCGAATCCCTCAGGATGGTCGCGTTAAATTTAAGATCATGGGTCGCAGCGTTGATGTTCGCTGTTCCACGATTCCCGGTATCTATGGCGAAAAGATCGTCCTGCGAGTCCTGGACCAGGGCTCTATCTCTCTCAATATTGATGATCTGGGATTTGAGGAAGAGAAACTCAGCATGTTGAAGGAGAAGGCCAAGGCTGCCAATGGCATGATCCTGGTGACTGGTCCTACTGGTTCAGGTAAGACGACCACCCTCTATTCGATCCTGACCTATGTGAACAATCCACGTCTCAATATTATTACTGTTGAAGATCCGGTTGAGTATCGTTTGGACGGTATAAACCAGGTTCAGGCCCGGCCAGGGGTTGGTTTAACCTTCGCTTCTGCGCTGAGATCTATCCTCAGGCAGGATCCTGATATCGTAATGGTCGGTGAAATTCGTGATTTTGAGACGGCAGAGATAGCTATTAAGGCAGCGCTAACGGGTCACCTTGTGCTGAGCACCCTGCATACAAATAATGCCGTCGCAACCATCGTACGTTTACTGAATATGGGAATAGACAAGTTCCTCATCGTGTCATCTGTGTCGGTGATCGTTGCCCAGCGACTGGTTCGTAGAATTTGCAGCAATTGCCGTGCCCCCACCGAACCCAGTGATGACGTCCGCATTTACATGGAAAGAGTCGGTGTAGATGTTACTGAACATACGTATTATAAGGGCCAGGGCTGTTCACAGTGTTCCGGTTCGGGTTATTGGGGTCGCTTCGGTATTCATGAGATCTTATTTATGGATGCAATCATAAAAGAGCTTATTATTGAAGATGGTTCGGAGGCACAGATCAGGGCCGCCGCTGAGAGGGTTGGGACGCAGTCCATATTCATGGAAGGTGTCATCAGGGCAAGAAAAGGGTTAACCACATTGGAAGAGATCATTAGAGTCGCCTAATGGGAAATTTCAGATACATCGCTGTTGATCGCAAAGGCAAACGTACGGAGGGGACGCTTGGCGGGTATACCCGCGAAGAGGTAAGTTCTGAACTCCGAAAAATGGGACTTAAGCCGGTAACAGTTGAACCGGTGAAAGCGAAGGCGATCGATTGGAAGAAGATCGCCAACATGAACCTTACAGCGCCAAAGGTGGACCCGTCATTGAAGGTCGTCCTCTTCCGTGAGCTGTCAACGCTGCTGGATGCTGGCATCCAGCTCGTGGATGCGCTCTCCATCGTTCAACTCCAGTTCGAAGATAAGAATTTTCGCGAGGCGCTGGGAGAGATCTTGGTTTTTGTCAAGGCGGGTCATCCCTTCTCTGAGGCTCTGGGGGAGCATAAACACATCTTTCCAAATTTCGTTATCTCCATGGTAGCTGCAGCAGAGATGGGCGGTGGATTGGATCAGATCCTCAACCAGATCGCGCTGTACATAGAGAAGGAAGATGATGTTCGGAAACGCTTGAAGTCCGCCATCAGTTACCCAAAATTTATTGGTATCTTTTTTGTTATTGTCCTTGGTGGTGTGATGTTTGGTCTCATGCCGAAATTTGCTGACATTTTCTCCAGCTTTGGTGCTGAGCTTCCCGCATCTACGGCATTGATGATCGGCATCAGTAACTTCATGGTGGACTATATCGTCCTTGAGGTTGTCGTGATCGTCGGTATTTGGCTTGGTTTTAAGGCCTTTGCTGCCAATCCAAAGGGTCGCATGTTAATCGATCAATACGTTTTTAAACTGCCTGTCGCTGGACACATTATTCACAAATCAATGATTGCCCGATTTGCAAAGACCCTGGCGGTACTGATCCGATCTGAGGTATCCATTATTAATGCACTGCAAATCGCAGGTAACACGTCTGATAATATGTACATCAAGGATATGGCTGATAAGGTCTCGACTCAGGTCTCCCAGGGGCGCAGTCTTGGTGGTCAATTGGCCAGATATGAGAATATCTTCCCGGTCATGGTTAGCTCAATGGTCTCTGTTGGGGAAAAATCAGGTGCGCTTGCTATCATGCTGGAAAAGATAGCCGAGTTTCATGAGTCTGATTTCAACACATCTGTGGATAAACTCTCCAAAACTATTGAGCCGATCGTCATGGGTGGACTTGGATTGGTCGTGGCCATCATCGTTGTCACCCTCTATTTGCCTATCTTCCAGATGAGCACCGCCATTCATTAAGATTCATTCAATCTCTGTTTTTCAAATCTCCCATTTATGGCAAATAGATTTAGATTTAAGATATCGTGATTTGACGTAATTATATGACATTTATCATAGATTATGACATATTTTTCTTACATATTTTTAACCGTGAGATTATCTGTAATCATTTTTAACTATTTATTATTTATGACTATATGCCACGGTGTCGTGACTGGCATAAACTTTGAATGTATAGATGTGTGACCTCTACTCTT
Organism: Fidelibacterota bacterium; assembly: GCA_021734255.1. Lineage (GTDB taxonomy): Bacteria > Fidelibacterota > UBA8477 > UBA8477 > JABMPR01 > JABMPR01. The sequence continues at coordinate 79,400 of JAIPJM010000010.1, forward strand.
GGCAGGGTCACTTTAATAAACAAATGCCACCGTATAAAGTAGAAAAAGAATCCCTTAGGAGGGTATTAATTATGAAGAAGAATAGTGGTTTTTCACTAGTCGAGCTGATGATCGTTATCGTCATCATTGGTGTACTGGCTGCAGTAGCCGTGCCGATCTACAGCAATAACGTAATGAAAGCAAAAATGAGTGAAGCTGATGCCTCACTGGGTAGCATCAGAACCCAGCTGCGTCTGTACTATGGTGAGAATGGTGAATATCCTACAGCAACTGATGCCTATGTCATCGGTGAATCCTGGCATGACATCAAGACAGGTGAGTTGACTGGTAAGTACTTTAGTGATTCATCCTACACTATCACAAGTGATGCAAAAACCTATACGATCACATGTGATGCTGGCGAGATCCTCACTTCAGATCGTACGTTGGACGAGACAGGAACACTTGCAGGAGGTCTGGAATAGCTAGATTCTTTAGCTGACCGTTTGGCATAAGGTTTTTTGAAATGCAGGTTCAGACCCAAACCGGATTCACTCTTGTTGAAGTCCTGGTTTCAGCCACCTTACTGGCTATCATCGTACTGGGCACGTTTCAGTACTTTGTTGTCAGCCGGTGGGAGGTGGAACGGGGCATTCGGTCCCAGCTCGCCTGGGCTAACATGGCTTCCCGTATGGAGAAAGCCATCGAGTTGGGTTATGAATCGCTTCAAGACAGCATGCCAGAAAATTCGGTATCCCTGGTTCTTAATGGAATCCAGGGATACCGGACTACTCTCGTAACGCCCGTCGATGACACGGCCGACGGTTTAGCCCCAACAGACACATCAACGCCAGACTATTTACAAGTGACAATCAAATTCGCCTGGTTTAATCCCACCAATATTTCAGACAGTATTTCTTGCAGTTTCTCAGCCGAACGTAGCTGGGATTACTAGCATGCAAGCAATAAGCAAATCTAGAAATGAAGCTGGCTTCACTCTCGTTGAGTTGACCACGGCCATGCTCGTAAGTGCGATCCTGATCCTCAGTTTCTCAACCGTTATTCTCTTCACACGAAAAGAACTTACCAATACCGCTGCCAGGGTTGGATTGGGTCAAGATCAAGTTCTCATGGATAGGTACATAAGAACAAAGCTCACTGCAACCATCAGCGATTCCATGAAAATTTACACCAACAGCTATGCGGAGAGTGTTGATAGCACCTCCACATCCGGTGTGATCCTGAAAGCTGTAAGTGCAGATTCCACGGTCTACCACATATCTGCTTCCGCGGGACAACTGGTCTGGATGGAAGATTCCATTGCTCATGAGCCTGTGGATGGCACGATCAGCAGCCTCAATTTTACGGAACGGACCATCTCATCTGGTAAAAATCTCTCCATCATGATGGAGATCTGTTCTGCATCCGATACACTCAAGACTGAATGGTCTATTACTTTAAGGAATTGATGGTTCATGGTAGAAGTATTAGGCATCGTCATTATCGCTTCCGTATTCGCGATCCTCAGCAACAACACCATCGATCAGACCCCCTTAAAGCGGATCTTTAAAGCCCCCACACCTTACTGTCCAACCTGTGCTACAAAATTATCCTGGAAGGATATGCTTCCCTTCATCAGCTATATCAGGACACAGGGAAAATGTCCGTACTGCTCAGCAGGACTGCCCATCAGGCATATCCTGATCGATATGCTGGAGCTTGCCTGGGTGGCATGCTATATTCTGAAATACGGGTGGACCTTTGAAGGATCTATCGCTTTGATCTATGGAATGGCCTTGATCGTCATCCTGTTTTTGATTAAGGAAAAAAGAGAACTCAGTGACAGCTCCCTGATCATCATGGGTATGCTGGCGGTGATCAATTTCCTGGCTTATAACCCTGATCGATTCCCCGAGGCAGCGATCAGCATGATCCTGGGAGCCATGGCACTCGCGATCTACAATCTCACCAAGATGTTCATAACAGATGATAGCAATTTTGAGTTAACAGAGCTGAAGCTCGGTGCTCTTCTGGGGCTTTTCCTGGGTATGGCTCTTGGTCTGATCGCGCTTGCCTTTGCCCTGGTTTCCGGAGCGATCATAGGAATAATCAACAATAAATATTTTAAAAAGCCAAAGTCCGCATCCATTCCCCAATTTGGTCAACTGTTAGCTGCAGGTGGTCTCTTTGCTATACTCCTCGGTCACGATGTTCTGGATATCTATTCCAGGTTCTTGACCTGAGCTCATTTATTGTTTTAAAAAATTAATCTCACACCCGTTCTATCCCCTTCCGCAGTAGTTTTTTGAATAGAACTGGTGCATACCTGTTTCTATATTCATTGGATGTGTACCAACCGGATTGGGGAATCTTTAAATTCTGGAAATAATTGCTGACTAGTATGCCAGGTGGTAAAAAAATAAAAATTGGCATCGATATTGGTACAAACGCTATCAAGATCGCCTGCTATTCTACCAAGAAGAAATTTAAGAACGAGGCTCAATTACTCAAATATGACTACTTCGTTGAGGATGAGATCAGTGATGTTCGTGATGTCAATGAAACCAATATCGTCAATGGATTGAAAGATCTACTCTCCGGCCTTCCCTTTAAACGAGCTTCCATTAACGTTGGCGTGAGTACGGACTTCCAGAATATCTTCTTCCTACAACTACCCCAGATGGCTTCCCATGAGATCAAACAAGCCCTATTCTGGGAATTGGCGCCACTACTGGCCAAGCCTGTTGAAAACTTTGAATACGATTTTTCACTGCTTCCCCAAACGGAGAAAAAGAAGGTCAATATTCTCCTGGCAGTGGTGGAGAAGAGCCGTATTGAATGGATACAGAAAGTGTTTAAATCTCTCTCTGGAGGAATAAACCTTCTTGAGACAACCACCCTCCCCACCGTTGACCTCTTCCATACTTTACATGCAAAAAATGATAGTACGGTCGGTATTCTGCACCTGGGGGGAAGTAATTCACATTATACCATTCTTGATTCAAATCAGTACCCCGAGTTTTTGTATATTCCTTTTGGTGGGAATCTGTTGAACCAAATCATAGCCAAATCAGCAGATATCCCCGGCCGTGAAGTTGAGATGCTCCGGCGCGGGATGCTGGAGAATAGTAGTAACGGGCAACCACTGCACACTCTGTATATGCAGAATAAAGCTCTGGAAAAGCAGTTAAAAAATCTGTCCATGACAATACGGAAGCATAATTTCAGACATTTTTACCACACAGGTGAACGGGTGACAAACATTTACGTTACAGGGGGGCTGGTAAATGATTCATTCATTAAAGCATTCATTGAACATTCTGAGAAAATAATGGAAGTGCCGGCAGAAACCTGGGATCCAGCCAAACATTATTTTCCAGATCTGCCCATAGACGATTCCAATGCATTTCAGTTTTCAACAGCAATTGGCTTGGCATTGAGGTAATTATGGAGCTGCAACTTAATTTCCTGAGCTCGACAGCCGATAGACGTGTCAAGAGGCACATCAAGAATTTCAGTCTTTTGATCTATATCATCATCTTTTCTGCGTCCTTGTTCGTGATATACAGGACCCACCAGAGTCAAACGTACATGGCAGATGTATTTGAGAGCCTGAATGCTGATATCGAATCCAAGATAGCTAATGTAGAGCCTCGCATGCTTTTTTTGGAAAGAAAGATCGGTGTCCGAAACAGGTTGAGAAGACAATCCGATCTTTTTCTGCAACCAAGGACCAGGCCCAGTGTCTGGCGGAAAACGCTTATCGACATTACCAATGCGCTACCACCCGACCTGGTCATTACCAAGATCTTCTCGAAACCAACCACAGGGAAGAACAAAAACAAAACAGGACCCACACTGACGATAGAGGGTTTCACTTACATTGAGGGGAGTAATAGAGATATCCTGTCCGTGGATAATTTCAGAAGCAATCTGTTATTCAGCTTACCGATCTCAACCCTGTACAGCGACATCAAGGTAGATGATAATCGAATCTACAAGGAAGATGATCGCCTGAAACTTATCTTCACCCTGGGGATCTACGAATGAAGAGGCAATTTCAATTCTGGCTGGAAGCGATCCAGGTCAAGTGGCTGGTCACTGCCATTGTGATCTATTTTGCATTCACCGGCTCCTCTCTCCAGGTATTGATCCTTCCCCAGGAATCCAGATATGATGAGGCAGTGCTCAGGCAGAATCAACTGGCTGAGACCTATGTTGATCTGGTGAGTCTCGACATTGAGAAAGCGATCATTAATTTGAACACGCAGCTGGAGGAACTAGACTCCCTTGAGACTGTATTCAAGTCACGCTTGCTTCAGAGTTCCAGGGTCAATGCTATTTTTCCAGTTATCGATAGATATTGTACCTCTACACTCTTAAAGGTCATCACACTTGAACCGATGAATCAGACAAGGTCCCTGGACAAGGATTATCAAGCACATCTCATTCGATTGAGCGCCATCGGCCGGTATCCTGATTTTCTGAAATTTCTGGGTGTGCTGGAAAAGCATAAAGAATGGATCCTGATCGATGAGATGTCGGTGAAACCGCTTGAGAACGAGAACTATGGCAGGTATGACTTAACCATATCTGTGATCACAGCCAAGGAAGGGAAATCATGAAAATTAATTCCCTAATACCTATAATCGGTGGTGGTGGACTGGCACTGATCTTTACTGTTCTATGGTTTACAGGCTCACTGGAGACACTATTCAACCCGGTACCGCAGGGACCACAGATGGCAAGTTCACTCTCCATTGATCTGGAGACCTTGCAGATCACGATCCGAACCGTTTCATCGCCGGAGATAGAGGAAAAGAAGTTCATTGAAGCCATTGATACTCTCAGTGCAAACGAATCCATTTCAAAATTAAGAAATCCATTTGCACGGGTATATGTGGCGCCACCTCCTACTGCAAAAAAGAAGGTACTTACCCGGAAAAAAGCCACTGCGCCTAAACGTAAAAAACGTATTGTCAGACCCAAGATCGTTGCCAGTGGTATTATTTGGGATTCGGCATACCCATATGCTATTTTAAACGATGATATTTACGGAGAAGGGGATATCATTAAGGGATATACCATACAGACGATTCAAGATACCATGGTTGTGCTGGTGAATAAGGATGATGTATTTACAGTTGTGATCGAGAGTGATTAATATGAATGTGTTCAAAACTTATCGTAATTCAATCCAAAGGACACTGGCTCTGCTTATGCTGGTTGTGCCCTTGTTTCTCTTTGCTCAGTCACGTGAAAAGATATCGATCACAGTGAACGAGGTCCGTTTAGAAAATGTATTGCGGATCCTCAGTGAAAAAAGCGGCATGAAGTTTATCTCCGATCCTGGTATACGGACCGATCGCATCACATTGGATCTGAAGGATGTTGCTCCCCTTGAAGCGCTATCTATCATGACAGAGCTGTATGACCTGGGCTTTCAGCAATTAGGAGAAGTGGACCCCAACCTTTGGACAGTATTTCTTGAATCTTAGGTGTGGAGCTACCGGTGTTCATTATCCTACAAGCTTCCTCATAGATTCTTTAAAGTATACTACATCCGGAGTCAGCTTGTCAAGTGATTGATGGGTTCTCTCAGAATTGTAGAAAGTCAGATATGTTCTGATTGAATCTCTGGCTTCTCTCACAGATTCGTAAGCCTTCAAATAGACTTCCTCATATTTTAAACTTCTCCATAATCTCTCGATGAAAACATTATCAACCCAGCATCCTTTGCCATCCATGCTGATCTTAATGTCAGCATCTTTCAGTACCTGGGTAAAATCATCACTGGTAAATTGTGATCCCTGATCTGTATTGAATATCTCAGGTTTGCCATATCTGTCCAGGGCTTCTTCCAAAGCTTCAACACAAAAACTGGTATCCATGCTGTTGGACAGTTTCCAACTTAATACTTTCCGGCTATGCCAGTCCATGATAGCAACCAGGTAGACAAAGCCGCGAGCCATGGGGATATAGGTGATATCA
>JAIPJM010000040.1 GCA_021734255.1 Fidelibacterota bacterium
GAGGCACCGCCCACCTGGAGGCTCGTATGGACGGGAATGCTTTTGCGGCTATTGGGGATACACTCCCCGTCGCTACCAATCCAGTGACAATGAGTTTGACTCGCGCTGAGCTTGAAGCGGACCTTGCTGGTTATTTTGCGGGAAGCGATATCGAGGTCAGAGGCGTATTAACCGATATTGCCGGGAATAGCAGAACAGGTACCGCCAGCGGAATTATTTTTACCAGTGATCAGGTAAATCCAACCCAAACCACTACTGGTGACATTGTCACATCTGGTGGAAATGTGTCCCAGGGCTATTGGAATCCTTCAAATGAAACTGTAATCATCTCTACGGACCTGGATAATGATAATTCCCTCATTGGAGGATCACTTCAGCTTCAGGCGCGGGTCGGTTTAGCAGGTGCGTACAGCAATATTGGAGCGGATTCTACGATAGCGACGGTGAATACCACCCTTGAGAAAACACTCATCGCTGATACTCTGGATGCCTGGGGTATTGATGATGGTGATATATTGACCTTCAGGGCCGTTGTCACAGATGTAGCTGGTAATGTTGCTACAGGCTCCATTGGTGATAATTCGCTTACGATTGACCTGACGGCACCTTCAAATTTCACAGTTGGGAATGTAGATGCAGCCGGAGGCACAGTAGTGGAAGGCTATTTTAATTCATCCAATCTGGGTGCTTCCATCACCATACCCATAGACGGGCTAGACAATACACTCATTGGTGGCTATGTCCAGCTGCGTTCGATCATTGCTGCAGATACCAGCGACTTCCTGGACTCTGTCGATATATCGGCGCTGAATGATATCATTTTCTCGCCCACCCGGGTTCAGCTGGAAGGGCTGGCATTTGCTGAAGGAGATACCTTACAATTTGATGCATTGATCACCGATGCTGCTGGTAACACAAGCATTGGAGTGGCCAGTACAGAATATTTGGTGATCGATGAAACGGCACCGACTGTGGATCCTTCCCCGAGTGTGACCCTGCAGGGGACTGATCTTTCAGCCGGTTATTGGAACAGCACGAGTACCGGGATATTATTTAAAACTGCTATCGATCAGGGAGATCCCAGTTTGATCGGCGGAACCTTTAGTATCTCTGCAGACCTGGACCCGTCAGCCAATACAGTGTTCGAACGCTTCGCTACGACCAGAGCGATCAACTCCCTGGGGAGTGATACAATCTCGGTGACCATCCCAGCCAACGAGGTGGAAGCCCTGGAAGGCGGAACCGGGTTCGACGATGGATTAGAGATCCAGTTCAGACTTTCGATTCAGGATGTAGCTGGGAATCGCAGCACCTCGATCACCATTGATTCAACCCTTATTGTGGATCAAACGGCTCCTGTGGGTGGATCTTTCATTGCCGCCGGGACTACTACGGATAGGTACATTAATGATGAGGACACCTTAAAAGCTTCCTGGACAGGTTTTAGTGACCCCGTCTCTGATATTAAATATTATGAATATTCTCTTGGTGGAACGGCTGGTGCGGTTGACTTGATTCCGTGGACACTAGCAGATACAACGCTTATGGATACCCTGTACGCCTATTTACACGAAGCAGAATACTTTGTTAATGTGCGTGCCATTGATAGTGCTGGCAATGTCTCGGACCCACTCTCTACAGATGGAACGATCGCTGATCTGGCACTTCCTTCCACAAGTTCTGACATCCTGTCCTACTACTACATTGATGATTGGGATGAGGACTATTCTTTTGGTGGAACGGGTGTGGATGCGCTTTCAGGTCCAGATTCTATGACGCTCCAACTTGTCCGTGGCTCAGATGGCTTCAATTGGGATGGTAATGCCTGGATCGATCAGGATACGGTTCTCCTAGATAAGCTGGGTGACAGTAACTGGTTTGGAAAACCGACCACGCGCTCCCTCCCTGCAAACGGCTGGGGCTTTTATATGCCTACCGACTCATTGGATAATCGGGAAGATTATACCGTTCGTCTGTTTGCATCGGATAGTGCCGGGAACTGGCAGACCAGTGCTGATGAGTACACGTTCCAGTTCGTCATTAATACGCCACCTGAATTTGCAGATATGGATGATACGCTTGATGTAGATGAAGATGTTCTCTTCAATATTAGCATGGTCGCTACAGATGTAGACCTGGGGACGATCAGCGGTGATACTCTGTATTATACGATCCTGATTGGACCGGACTCTCTCGAGATCGATTCTTTAAGTGGACAGTTTGCCTGGACACCTGAAAATGCTGATGTAGATACGCATCAGGTATCTGTAAAAGTGCATGATACCTTCAATGAATCCGACACGACCAGCTTTGTGCTGCTTGTCAATCAGGTGAATGATGCTCCCGAGGCAGTCACCTTGTTGCTACCGGCAGATTCAACTCAGTTCACGTCCGCCGACAGTGGTGGTGTGATCTTCAGTTGGACCCAGGCCTTCGATATTGAGGGTGATTCCCTAAGCTATGCGCTATACTTTGAAGGTAGCGGAGGGTTTGACACCACGTTTACAGCCATCGCCGACACATCGGATACCATTTACGTCGAATTGATGGATTTCCCTACAGTTGACCCTGTGGAATGGTATGTGCGTGCGTTGGATGCCACGGAGATCTCAGTACCCTCTGATACTTTCCATGTGATAACCTCACCACCGACCTTGGCAGTCTCTTCACAGTTGATCACGACTCAAATGGTGAGATATACGGATAGTGACACACTGATCACCTTGAGCAATTCAGGTCTGACGGATCTGAGATGGGAAGAGTTAGCTTCACCAGATTGGATCGATCTGGCCGAAACCAGTGGTCGGATCGCCTTCACAGACAGTGCTGATCTGACCTTTACAATAGACCTGGAAGGCATGACGATCGGTAGTTATACAGATAGCATCCTGCTGGGAACCAATGATCCGGAATTGGATTCCGTATTTATCACGGTACACGTGAGAGCATATGACAAACCGCGACCGGTGATATCATTTTACAAGAACCCAGCATATCCAGGCTATTATGACATGCTGATCGTTGATAGTCTGGGAATGACAGATTCTCTGGAGGTGAGTTTTGCTGGATCAGATCTGACCGTTTCGGTGATCGACACCTTTAGCTATCTGGCCAGCATTGAGCTGGAGTCAGAAGGGGCAAAGGAATTTGATATATTAGCCTCCAATTGGGTCGGTGATACCTCAATAACGGCCGGCATCAATGTGAGCTTGGCCCGCGTTGCAGTTCCCTGGAAAGCACAGAGTCCTGATAAGCAGTTCGAAGTAAGTGGTGCCGCTAACAGTGTCCATTCAGCTACCCAGGTTGTGATCCTGGACTCCGCCCTAAGTGCTCAAGCCGATGCTCGTTATAAGATCCTCGGTGACGGAATGGCTCTGGCGAAACCGATCATGGTGAGCATGCCTGCTGAGGAGGCGGATCAGGCCATTTACAAACAGACAGATGCTGGCTATGAGGAATTGCCGTCCATCGATCAGGATGGGCGCATATACGCCTGGTCTGATGGATTCGGTGCCTATAAGCTGGGACCTCAAAATATTGTCGTGCCGGAGAAGAGTGTGTTGAGTCAGAACTACCCCAACCCCTTCAATCCCACAACGACGATCGAATATGATATTGGATTCAGAGATGGCTTGAGTCAACAGGTCATCTTCGAGGTTTATAACATCAGAGGACAGGTGGTACGCACGCTGGTGGATGGGAGAGTGGAACCTGGGAGATATTCAGTCATGTGGAATGCTCTTGATAACTATGGGAGACCCGTAAGTAGTGGCATTTACCTGGCACGACTGATGACGGATGGTGGATATATGAAAACCGTAAAAATGCTGGTTCTAAGGTAGGAGGTGAGCGATGAATAAATATTTACTGATCCTCGCACTTTTACTCACAAGCCTGATAGGGTGCCGTGAAAAAATTGAACCAGAAGCAGACGACTATGTTGAATACGGCTGGACACTCTATGCAGACAGGGATTATCGTGCTGCACTGGCTGTCTTTAAGGAAGGCTTAACACTGGATTCGTTATACATCGATGGCTATAGCGGATCGGGTTGGTGTCATGTTGAATTCAATAATCCAGATTCGGCTATTTACTTTTTCAATAAAGGGTTGAATTATATAACAGTTGATAGCAGTCAGGTCAGATTCGATATGCTGGCTGGCGCTGCCCTCAGTTATCATGCAGTCGGTAATTATGAGGAAGCCATTTTAAAAGGGACAGAACTTTACACCTTCCGACCCCTGTTCGAGTTTCCCCATGACTGGCGCATCACTGTCGATGACATCATTCTATTGGTTGCCCTCTCTCACTATGCAGAGGGAGATTTTGCCGAGTCACTTAGCTGGGTGCAGATATTGGATGAGGATTTTACCGCTGATATCTCTACAAATGTCGGACGTGCTGAATTAATTGATAAGATCAGAGCCCTGCAGAATATGCAGGTAGATATCCAATAGTCATTTAAATGGGATCCATACTATGAAGAATCTAACCCGCATCACAATGGTCACCTTGATCGCTTTACTCGCCTGGAGCTGTTCACAGCCACCACCAAGCAAGGAAGTTGATAAGGAGCTGAAGGCTCTTTTCGACAAGAATGAGAGGTTTCAGCAGGTTGCTGCTAAGAAGATAAGCACCCTGGAGAAGAATGTCGCGACCCTGAAAAAGAATCAGGCAAAACTGGGTAAGCAGATCCCGGTTCTGGTGAAGCAGATCAAGATTTTAAAAAGGGCTGTCAGTGAGAATGGCAAGGGTGTCTCACCCATGATGGAAGCCCAGTTGGACTCAATTCTCAACAATCTGGCTGTTATGGAAAAGGAGCTGGAGCAGTTCAAAGAGATGGGGCCGCAGTTGGGTATGGAGAATGCCACTGTTAGTGAGCCTCCGATTCTCATAAAGGGATCGGACCAGGAAAGGATCTATCGCCAGTATGGTGAACCCATCGAGCGTTATCTGGTTGACAATAATAATCAGGTATGGCTCTATGATAATGGGGTCGTGGTCTTTGATATGAATGGCCGGATCGTTTCCAAAGAATTCAAGTAAACCTAGGCTGGTCAAGCATTTATAAGCCCTGCCGGTTCGGTGGGGCTTTTTTATTTATGGGGTAATGCATCATTTTCTTGATATACACCTTTTGTACACCTATATTGCAGCAGCAAGAAATTTGAATGACAGGGAGTAGGGAAAATGCGTAGAAATCACAGAAAATATGACAGCAGGGACAGATTGGTCCAGTATGCCATAGAGATATTTGATCTTGTTGATATGGATTCCAATGCAGATCCCGGTGCGCCCATTCACCGGCGCTTTACTCAAGCTGACATGCCACATGCGAAGCACTATGACGGGACAAAACGATCGGTCTCATATATGACTGGAAGTCCGTGAGGAGAGATATATGCTGACCAGGAAACAACGCGAGCTTTATGATTATATTTCCAGATTCATTCAGGATCATCAGATGGCACCAACGATCGCTGAGATCCGGGAATATTTTGGTTTGGGATCGAATTTCTCGATCCAGAAGAAACTGAATATCCTCCGTGAGAAAGGATATATCGGATTTGATAAGAGCAATACTGCACGCAATATCCGATTGACCGGTCTCATCGGTGAAACGGCCGTCCTGAATATCCTGGGACAGGTCACTGCAGGTATCCCCATTGAAGCGATCGAGATTCCTGAGCCAGTAGAGGTCCCCAACTATTTATTGAAGGGGAGCAACAACTTTGCTCTGCGCGTCCGGGGAGATTCCATGATGGACGCCAATATTGAAGACGGCGATGTGATCATTGTGAAACCTCAGGAAAAGGCAGAAAATGGGCAGATCGTTGTGGCAACCATCAATGGTGATGCAACAGTCAAAAAATTGAACCTCCATTCAGGGGGTGTGACCTTACAGCCCTGCAACCGGTCAGGGCAGTACAAGCCCATCCATGTTCAGGAAGATGATGAATTTGCCCTGAAAGGGGTCGTTGTTGGCCTGTTACGGCAATACCAGGCATGATCGATCCATGAAGCATACCAAATATATAGATATGATTGGAGAGGTGAGGTGAAAGAGATGGAAAAAATGCAGCCGACCACTGCGACACCACACCTCACCCCCCTTCAATCAAATCGATTGCAGAATAGCGAATACATGAATGAAGAGTGAAGAAGCAAAGGCCTAACAATGGAACAGAGAACCATAAGACATGATCTTGAAAATCGATTAATCCAATACGCGATCGATACGCTAACGCTATCAGAAGGGCTCCCGAATACAAGTGCAGGAAAACATATCGGGCCTCAGTTACTCCGGTCTGGAACTGCTCCAGCAGCAGTCTATGGAGAAGCCCAGAGTGCTGAATCTCGTAAAGATTTTGTTCACAAGACGAAAGTTGCATTGAAAGAATTGCGAGAAAGTCATGTCTGGCTGGCAATTATCAAGCGTAAACCATTAATCAACGACGCAAAGCTTCCAGGCTTGTTATTGAATGAGACGAACGAGCTGATCTCTATTTTTGTGACAAGCATTAATACAGCGATAAAAGATGATCAAGAATAGTGTTTCGCGAGAATCGCTGATCAGAAAGCCATCATGACTCACTTCACTACTCGTCAATCTTCATTCGGTGTTCTGAGTTCATCAATGATACGTGGCCCGAGAGGGAGGACCCGGAAAGTACTGGGTACCTCATATGGGGTTACCTGCTTGACGCATAAGTCTTCATATCCCATTTCCGAAGCCAGCATGCATGTCAGCAGGAAACCCCAACTCCCTGGTCCCAGCATCGCTGTTGATCAGCTAAGCAATCCGCTCATACAGAAACCAGTAGAACCCGTATACACCTCCATATCCTAGTCGCTTCACTGGACCATGAAAGATATCCTGCATATCGAGGTTCCATCTTTCCAGGCAACGGTTGAACAGGCGGTGAACCGCAATTGCCGGGATCGTCCAGTTGCCGTAACATCCGGTTCTGGTGGACGCGCCATCATTCTTTCTGCCTCAGGCGAGGCCAATCGCGAGGGTATTTATGCCGGCATGCTGCTGCAGCAGGCACTCAAGCTGGAACATCGACTCATCGTGGTTGACTCAAACCCGGAATTGTACCAGCGGGCAATGAATGCCATGACAAAGCATGCATCCCAGTACTCACCCTATGTCGAACCTATCCGCTACGGACAGGTTGCCATCGATATGACAGGCACGACGCGCCTGTTTGGTCGCGTCAAGGACAGTGCCTACCAGATATACAAGGATATCCATGATCATTTTCGTCTGACATCCAGTATCGGCATCTCGGTAAACAAGTTGGTTGCGTCAGTAGCGGCCCGCTATATCAGCCACTATGCTGAACTGTTCGATGTACTGAAGGGGAGTGAGCGCACCTTTCTGGAACCGCTGGAGTTGAAGATGCTGCCAGGGGTCGGTCACGGACAGGAACGCATCCTCCTAGATGAGTTGAATATCCAGACCATCGGGATGCTGGCAGGCATTCCCATCGATAAGCTGATCATGGCATTGGGCAAATACGCGCTATCCTTGCATCAGAAGGCGCTGGGTATCGATCATAGCCCTGTATTGCCCCCTGAGAGGCATTTTGAGATAAAAGAGGAGTATACCCTCAATGAGGACACCAACGACGATCATTTGCTTCTGGGTGTGGTATACTACCTCATTGAGAGGGGCTGCAGTCGTTTGCGCCAGAAGAACAAGAAAAGCAGCAGCATCCGTGTCTTTTGCCGTTATTCAGATAGCAAGGTGGCGACCCGAACCATACACTTCCCGGAAGCGACCCACCGGGAATACATCATGTACTACCAGACTCAGAAAGTATTTGAGCAGCTCTTTGAACGACGAACCCGGGTCCGCTATATCTCCATTGCATTTGAGCACCTGACACAGTCTGCTGAACAGACCAGCCTCTTTGCGCAAAGTCTTCAACCAGAAGCTGCCAGACATGAAGACCTGCATACGGCCATGGACAGGCTACGGGAAAGGCATGGCTATGAAGTGGTCAGGTTTGGGTTAACACAGCCGATAGAGATAGAAGCAGAGTGTTGAAACGGGATGGGAAATATAGGGGGCTGTACAGGGTGGCATCATCCCGATTGCATAAGTGGGACTATCGCAGTAATTCAGCTTATTTCGTGACCATTTGTACCAAAGGGAGTCGACATTTTTTTGGACACGTCACGAAGGGGCAGATTCAACTGTCAGAAATTGGGAAAATTGCACAAGAATATTGGCGAGAGATTCCCAAACATTTTCGGTATGTGGATCTGGATGCCTTTGTTATTATGCCCAACCACGTACATGGCATCATAATCATAGATAGGCCACGTAGAGACGTTGCATGCAACGTCTCTACCAAACACCATCCATCGACAGCCGGTGACAAGAGGATGTCTTCCATATCACCGAAACCTGGGTCATTATCGACGATCATCCGTTCATACAAGTCAGCAGTTACCAGGGATGTGCGAAAAATCGATCCAAATTTTACCTGGCAGGCACGCTTCCACGATCAGGTCATACGTGATCCTGAGCAGCACGAAAGAATCCGCCAGTACATCCTGAATAATCCCACCAAATGGGACGAAAAGCAGCAATGATTCCCCTGGAGGTCCACAGTCACTACTCCTTACTGAGAGGAACCCTATCCCCAAAGTATCTGTGCAAATTCCTGCGGGAAAAGGGGTATCGAACATTTGCCATTGCGGATACAAACAACCTGTACGGTATGATCTTTCTTTATCAAAAGGCAGCGGAGCAGGGCCTGGACATGATCATTGGAGCCACCCTGGATGATCGGAAGCACAATAAGGCGGTTCTGCTGGTGAAGGATGGGCGAGGGTATTCCAATCTCACGTATTTGATAACAGAACGGCACCGGAATGAAAATTTCGATCTGGAACGTGCGCTAACAGGCCGCTTGCAGGGCCTGGTACTGATCACACCCAGTAGAAACCTGCTGCGGAAATACCAGTCTCCTGATGTTTATGTGTCCCTGGAGCCTGGCAGTTATAGCCTCTACCGCTGGGCGAAAAGCGAGGGATTTCCTGTTGTTGCAAACATTCCCGTATATATGGGAAGTGTTAAAGGCCACAGGTTACACCGTATCATGCGGGCCATTGACCTGAATTCAAAGCTATCGCGACTCGCTGAAGAGGAGACCATCCCACTGAATCATTATCTGCACAGCCCCCAGGAAACTTTGGATGTGCTCCCGTTTGCAGAAGAGGCTCTGGAGCGTACAGAAGAGATCGCGGAGAAGTGCCAGTGGCGGCCGGACCTGGATAATTTCATATTCCCGGAATCAGAGGCCAATAAAGACTTCCTCGTTTTGAAGAATCGGGTCTACCAGGGGGCGATGGAGCGCTATGGAACGATCACAGATCGTATCAGGGATAGAATTGAGCATGAGCTCAAAACGGTGCAGGATAAGCATTTTGCCAATTACTTCCTCATTGTGGAGGACATTGTCAAACAATCGCCCATTACCTGTGGACGGGGGAGCGCAGCGGCCAGTATCATTGCCTATGCACTGAAGATCACCCATGTTGATCCTATTCAGCATAACCTCTTCTTCGAGCGTTTTCTATCACCAGGGCGGAAGGATCCGCCCGATATCGATGTAGATTTTCCCTGGGATACCCGGGATGATGTGCTGGATTATACCTTTAAGACCTATGGTGAATCCCATTCGGCCATGATCTGCAACCACGTAACATTCAAGGCTCGCGCTGCCATTCGGGAGGTCGCCAAGGTATATGGCCTCACCGAAGGGGAGATCGGCATGGTTACCAAACGCTTGTCGCATCTGTGGTATGTCAGCGACCCTCTCCAGGAGCTGTCCCGGAACCCGCTGCTTAGCGACCTGGACTTGAAGGATCCCTGGCCTGAGATCATCCAATACGGCTTCTATCTGGCGGGATTCCCACGTCATCTCAGTGTCCATCCCGGTGGTGTGATCCTGACGCCAGGGAAGGTTGAGAACTATGTTCCGGTACAGCGCGCACCAAAGGGCGTACAGATCATCCAGTGGGAGAAGGATCAGGCAGAGGATTTCGGTCTGGTGAAGATCGACCTGCTGGGAAACAGGTCTCTGGCAGTCATTCGTGATATTCTGGCGGATATCAATGATCACTACGGTGTGGATATCCCGTACTGGAAGTTGAATCCCCTGGAAGATCTGAGAACCCAGGAACTGATCCGGAAGGCCCGCACCATGGGCTGTTTCTATGTGGAATCTCCGGCAACCAGACAATTGTTGACCAAAATGAATACCGGCGACTTTGAGAATCTGGTCATTGCATCCAGTATTATTCGCCCAGCAGCCAATAAATGGATCCGTGAATTTGTTCGCCGTTTGCATGGTGGCGACTACGACCCTCTTCATCCATTACTTGAAGAAACACTGAAAGAGACCTATGGGATAATGGTATACCAGGAAGATGTAACCAAAGTCGCCATGCGTCTGGCTGGCTTTGATGCAGATGAAGGCAATGAATTGCGCAAGATCATGTCTAAGAAGCACAAGGAGGCAAAACTACGGGATTACTGCGAGAAATTCGTCAGAGGTGCTCGCAAAAAAGGGGTGTCGGATGCTGTGATCGAGACCCTGTGGGAAATGATCATGTCTTTCTCAGGATATTCCTTTTGCAAACCGCATTCTGCATCCTACGCGCTGGTATCCTTTAAGTCGGCCTATCTGAAAGCCCATTATCCGGCAGAATTCATCGCCTCCGTCATGAGTAATCTGGGTGGATACTACTCTACCTTTGGATACTACTCAGAAGCCCGTCGCATGGGGCTAAAGGTATTGCTACCCAGTATCAACAACTCTGAAATACGCCATACAGGTCTGAATGACTGGGTTCAGATCGGTCTTATGCAACTCAAAGGGATCAAGCATGCCTCTCTGGAACGGGTGCTTGCTGAGCGCCAGGAGAATGGGCGCTTTACTTCATTTGAATCCTTCCTGGAGCGGATGCCGGAGTTGGATACCTCAGATATGCGCATTCTCATCAAAGCAGGTTGCTTCGACGGGATCGAAGGAACCCAGGCCCGTCCGGCACTCATGTGGTACCTGTACCAGAATCATAGCAGGAAGGCGCGCAGGGGCAAACCAGTCTCATTGCTGGAGCTTAGAGAGCGGAACGACTATTACATACCGGATGTAGGGGCCTACTCCGTGAAGACCATGCTCATTCATGAAGCAGATACCCTGGGGTTTCTCATCTCACAGCACCCCTTGAATCTTTATTCAGGAATATTACGCCACATTCATTATGTCAGGGGATGTGACCTGGGTAAACATGTGGGGAAAGAAGTATCGGTTGTCGGGTGGCTGATCACAGGGAAAGTTGTCCATACCAAGGATGATGAGCCTATGGAGTTCATTAGCTTTGAGGATACCACAGCGATTTATGAGACGGTCTTCTTTCCAGAGACCTATCGCAAATTCTGCCGCATGCTCAGCAATGCCCGGCCCTACTTGTTGCGGGGCTTAGTGGAGGCAGACTTCGGGGCTATCTCACTGACAGTCAAACAGGTAGAGTTTCTGGATAAAGTCCGGGTCCCCCGTCAACTTACTTCACAACAACAGTCTCCTGCATGTCTTCCTGCCGGCCAAGCCGAAGCTGAACCCCGCCATGGCGGGGGATGAGCGAAGGTTGGAGCCATTGGCGCCCGTCCCGCCAAAGCCTTAGGTCTGATCTGAATCAAGCAAAGCAATGGTCTGAGATTCTTCGATCGTCCATCTTGATCATGATACAGACATAGTAAGTATTCATTGGAAGATTCATTGTATAGTCTTCCTGAGCCAACTGGCGAAGGATCTCTGAATTAAGCATAGCAATGGTCTGAGATTCTCCGATCGTCCATCTTGATCATGATACAGACATAGTAAGTATTCATTGGAAGATTCACTGGATAGTCTTCCTGAGCCAACTGGCGAAGGATCTCTGAATTAAGCATAGCAGTGGTCTGAGATTCTTCGATCGTTCCTCCATGTCTGTCGGAACTCCTCAGAAAGACTATTGGACAAAAATCATTTAAACTAAAATTATTTCATCCCACCCAGGATTAGTGGACTCAATTAGCGTTACCTTTTTCTTTCTTGTCCAACCTTTAATCTGTTTTTCACGGAGAATAGCATCATGAGGATTATCGAACTCCTCAAAATAGATAAGTTTCGTGATATTATATTTGTGTGTGAAACCTGGAATAAGTTTGGATTTATGCTCAAAGACTGATCAAGTCCTAAATTTTCTGTAAAATTGAATCAAGCATCTACGGTTTCCAAAATGTTTTCAGGTATTTTCTCCTGATTTTCTTCAGATTCGTTAAGCAGATCCACGTTCAAATAGATTTTCCCAGTCATCCATTCTTCAGCCTGCTCCATGCACAAAGCACCCACCATTCTCATGGCGGAGTTGTGATTGGGGAAGATTCTGATAACTCTGGTTCTACGTCGAATCTCTTCATTGAATCGTTCCAGTCCATTGGTGCTGCTGAGTCGTTTACGATGGGAAGCCGGGTAGTTCAAACAAGCAATAGCATCTTCGCCATACATCTCAAGCATATCAGCAACCTGGGGGTAGGTCTTGGATAGATTTGTAGTCAGGTGGGACAGTCGTTTTAACCCATCAGACTTGTTGGGTGCACCCAGCACATCATTCAGCTGGTCTTTGACAGTAGCTTTATCTTTTACTCTGACCTTATCCAGTACATTTTTGCGAAAGTGGACCTGGCACCGCTGCCACTCTGTTCCAGGGAAGGTGCTTGTCAGAGCATTAACCAGTCCCTCATGGGCATCACTGATTAGAAGTCGTGTTCCACGCAGTCCTCTGTCTTTCAGGCTACGAAAGAAGTCTCCCCAGTTGGTTTCATTCTCACTATTGCAGACATTCATACCAAGTATGTCTCGTTTACCATCCTGGTTCACTCCCAGGGCTATCAGAACGGCATTACTCTCAACACTATGATCTCGACGGATCTTCTCATAGCGAGCATCTACATACACATATGGATATTCATCATTCAATGGCCGGTTCAACCAGGTCTGGATTTCTTGGTCTAAACCCTTGCTGATCTCACTCACTTGACTCTTGGAGAAGTTTAAGCCACACAGCTCCTCTGTTACCTTCTTAACTTTACGGGTACTCACCCCCTGGATGACCATTTCCTGTAAGCAGTTGATCAAAGCACGCTCGCTACGCTGGTAACGTTCAAACAACTCTGTATTGAAAGAGCCATCCCGGGCTTGAGGTACAGATAATGAGAGTTTGCCTACTCTGGTATTTAATTGGCGACTCTTATAGCCATTTCGTTGACCAGTGCGATCTGTTGTCCTTTCATAGGGAAGGGCGCCTATATGACTGTTCATTTCTTGTTCCAGGTATTCCTGCATAAATCTTTGTACCAGTTCCTTTAAAAAGTCTGGATTATTTACTTCACTTTTCTTATGCTGTCTCTTGGCCATGGTTTTCTCCTTTTTGATTATTGGTCTTTTCAAAATTAATTGAAAACCGTGGCCTTTTACTTAGCTCTTTTCTTACTCTCCTCTATTTTACAGAAATATATGGACTCAACTCAAAGACTCGGTTTACTAGATTATTTGTAATACCTGTGTACAGTGTTCCAGACTTATTGGTCATTAAGTAGACATAGAAAGAACGCATTGTTAGATACACCTTATAGTCTTCCTGCCTGCCAAGCCGAAGCTGAACCCCGCCATGGCGGGGGATGAGCGGAGGCTGGAGCCATTGGCGCCCGTCCCGCCAAAGCCTCCGGCGCAGGTGGAAAGGATCTCTGAATTAAGCATAGCAGTGATCTGAGATGCTTCGATCGTCCCTCCATGTCTGTCGGAACTCCTCAGAAAGACTATGGGACGAAAATCATTTAAACGAAAATATTTCACATCAGCCAGAGCTGACGATCCAGGGTCCGGTATTGAATCGCCTCTGACAGATGCTCAGCGAGAATTTTATCTGAACCAGCCAGATCCGCAATGGTGCGAGAAACCTTCAGAATGCGATCATACGCCCGGGCACTCAATCCCAGATTGGTGATGGCTGTTTTCAATAACTCACTGGACTGTGAATCGATCTTGCATATTTCCCGAATGGATTTTGACTGCATATCAGCGTTGGAATGAAGCTCCAGATGATCCTGAAAGCGTTGGATCTGTATGTCGCGCGCACGTTGTACACGATCTCTGATCGATGCCGAATTTTCACCATCACTGGGTGAAGAAAGCTCATCGAATGGAATGGCAGGAACCTCAATATGGAGGTCGATGCGATCCAGGAGGGGGCCAGATATCTTAGACATGTACTTCTGTATGGTCACGCTGCTGCAGGTGCAATCATGTCGCGGATCACTGTTGTAGCCGCAGGGACAGGGATTCATCGCTCCCAGGAGAATGAAATTAGCCGGATAGGTAAGACTCATGGTAGCACGACTGATAGTAACCTCTGTGTTCTCCAGCGGTTGGCGCATGACCTCCAGTACATTCTTTTGGAACTCCGGTAACTCATCCAAAAAAAGCACACCGTGATGGGCAAGACTGACCTCCCCAGGCCTGGGAATTCGACCACCACCTACAAGCGCTGCATCTGAGATCGTATGATGGGGAGATCGAAAAGGTCGCGTGGCCACCAATCCCTCCGTTTTTACCATGCCTGCGATGGAATGGATCTTGGTGGTCTCCAAAGCTTCAGGCATGGTCATCTTCGGAAGTATTGTGGGGAATCGCTTGGCCAGCATGGTTTTACCAGATCCGGGCGGGCCGATCATAAGGACATTATGGCCACCGGCCGCGGCAACCTCCAGCGCACGTTTTACATGTGCCTGTCCGCGCACATCACTCATATCAACAAAATAGCTCTGAGCGCTGGAGAATAGGGCGTCGGCATCGATATCGAGAGATTCGATATGCCTATCCCCATTCAGGAACTGTATGGCCTCATGTAGGGTTGATACAGGAATGACATCGATATTGCCTGTAACGGCAGCCTCACGGGCATTCTCAGCCGGTAGAATGAGACCTTTCATATGGTTCTCATGAACGCCAACTGCTGAAGGAAGCGCACCTTTGATGGGGCGGAGCGAACCATCCAGTGAAAGTTCACCTAAGATCACATAATCTTCCAGATCCTCATGACTGATAAACCCCAGAGCTGAAAGGATCCCGACGGCAATGGGCAGATCAAAGGCAGATCCTTCCTTTCTGATATCTGCAGGGGCCAGGTTGATTGTATAGCGTTTTGGTGGAAATCGGAATCCAGTATTCTTGATCGCCGAGATCACGCGTTCCTTGCTTTCTTTAACGGCTAATTCGGGTAAGCCGACCGTGTTGTACTTGAATGCTCGTCCCTCAGCATTGACTTCTACCTGTACCAGGTAAGGGTCAATACCGATGAGAGAACTGCTGATGACGCGAGCCAACATGATTATTCTCCTTCTTTAATGAATGCAAATTCACTCAGAGAATTCTGAGTGGGGTATTATGACCTGACTTTAAAGAGGAGTAGTGGTGTGTCGGTTTGCGTTAACGCGACTACTCAGTTGTGAAAATTTGTAATGCTACATGCAATTCTGATCGAATGATTGCTCAATGATAAGCTTGTTCATGAATTTCCAGCGCGTTGCATCCTGCTGAGCAGCAGTAAATTGCATATTGAAGCTGGTCATACTGTCGAAGCCGTGTTTCTGGGCCAGAGATTCAAGAAATACGGGGTCCTGTAAAAGATCCGGCTGATTTTTATTCAGACATTCCGTCTCAACTGCCAGCGCCACAATGTTCAACTCTTTTTGAGTGAGTTGGATACTTGGCTGATTTGTCATCCCCAGAGGTTTGTAGGCCAGGGGAGGATCGATCTCGGCGGCCGTGTCCAGGCTCTTTTTGGCTTCGGATGCAGCGATCTTGCGCTCAATAGCTTTTTGCTCAAGCGCTTCATCCTTGGGAAGTCTGGATGTCGGCGCTGTCGATTGTCCCCAGAATAATTCCAAAACAGATTTGTCCTCTGATTTTAGTTTCTGATAGGCATATTTTACGGCATCCATGAAAGGCCTGGATTTGTTCATTTCTATCTCATAATAGAGATCTATCCAGCCAATGAATTCACTCATGGCCATACCACCTTCATCTTCCATTTTCAACAGGTGCTGCCAGATGATAAAAAGTTGATCAATATTCTCATTGAATCGCTGCATGTTGCGGGGAGACGTCGCAATGGTGGAAACTGCAAGTTTTCTGGTCTCATAAGCACTTGATATGTAGGCAAAGAGAAAGGTCTGCTTCTCGTTAGGTGTGAGAGCAGCCCAATAAATACTTTGAGCAAACGCCACATGTTCTTCAGCACTATTGAGTGAGTTCTGGTCCTGAGCATAACTGAACTGTGCAAATACTAGTATTACAATGCTGAAAACGGTGATTCTCATAAGAATTCCTAAAAATTAGTTTATTTGCCCTAAATCTAAGCCCAGATTTATTTTCAGGTAGAAAAAAATCAGCTTAATGACACTCAGAGATCATTGAGGCTCGACCCAATAACCCTCATTCTTGATCAATGCGATCAATTCATCCACTGCCTGTGACTGAGGTATGTTAGGTCGGACCACTATTTGACCGCGGTATAGAGAAATTTTTCCTGGACCGGTGCCCACATATCCGAAATCGGCATCAGCCATTTCTCCGGGACCGTTTACAATGCAGCCCATGATCCCGATCTTGACACCTTTTAGATGGGAGGTGCGGTCTCTGATCTGGGCCGTTACCTCTTCTAGATCAAAAAGTGTTCTACCGCAAGACGGGCAGGCAATATATTCAGTTTTGGTAACCCGGGTTCGGCTGGCCTGGAGAATCCCAAAACTCACATTTTTCACCTCTGAAAGACCATTCGTTTCCGATCGCAGCCAGATGCCATCAGCCAGTCCATCATTGAACAATCCTCCAAGTTCACCTGAGGCTGCAATTAACAGCCTATCCAATGGCAGGGGCCCATAATCCTTAAAAAGGATCACTGGTTGCTGCATCTCATGGTTCATGAGGTCCAGAATAAATCTTCTTCTGGCCGCTTGTTGATTATCATTTATTGATGAGAGCACCCAGATAATGGATGTGTCATCTGGTAATGCGGATACATCGGCGTCAGCGGGAACAACAACAAAATTTGCCACGGGGTGTTTATGACTGGTATTCTGGTACGCTTCCAGGTCGAACAATGGTAATGCATTGGGAGCATCTTCAAATTGCTTCCAGGTCGAAGAGTCGTACAGGCAAAACCTGGAGCCAAAGCGAGTAGGATCCTGTTCTGATCGACCCAAATAGAGTATGTCAGGGGTCCTGTCCCCGGAAAACAGAGCAGCATTCATATCAAAGCTAGCGCTACCCTGATGCGAGAGATCCAGGATGACAACCGGAACATGATCGCCACCAATTTGAAGGCATTCATTCGTCGGGCGACGTTGATATTCAAAAAGATTGATGGGCAGATTGGCTAAGGTCGGGATGGGTTCATGGGAAACTATCTTTTCGATGCCCTGCACGATTCGTTTTGCAACCGGTATCTCAGCTTCCGGTGCTTCTGTCAGGGACACCCGCACTGTATCACCCAATCCATCTCTCAAGAGCGAGCCAATACCCAGAGACGATTTTATCCGGGCATCCTCTCCATCTCCAGCCTCGGTAACACCCAGATGGAGGGGGTAGTTGTAGCCTTCCTGTTCCATCATCTCAACCAGGAGTCGATACGCCTGGATCATGACTCGGGTATTGCTGGCCTTCATGGACACGATCAGGTCGTGAAAATTTTCATCGGCACAGATCCGAATGAACTCCATTGCCGATTCGACCATACCGAGGGGCGTGTCCCCATAATGACTGAGAATTCTATCCGATAATGAGCCATGATTTGAGCCTATCCGCATGGCTGTGCCTTCATTCTTGCATAAATGGACGAGCGGGGTAAAGCGTTTCCTGATGCGGTCCAGTTCTGCCTGGTAATCGGAAGGACTGTATTCAAGTTGGAGAAATTTCTTTCGATCCGCATAGTTGCCTGGATTGATCCGTACTTTCTCCACGATCCGTGCTGCCACTTCAGCTGCACGTGGCACAAAGTGAATGTCAGCGATAAGGGGTACAGAATAGCCACGCTGCTCCAATTCAGATTTGATCACAGCCAGGTTCTCAGATTCTTTTACGCTGGGTGCCGTTATTCGTACATAATCACAGCCTGCATCAACCAATCGAATGCTTTGTTCAACTGTCCCGGCAGTATCCATGGTATCCGTATTTGTCATCGATTGTATCCGGATCGGATTATTACCACCCAAGGGTATGTTCCCGATCGAGACTTCACGTGTTCGATAACGCTGGTATCGTGTCAGTAATTCCAGGTTTGATTCAAAGTAAGCAGTCATATATCATCGTCCATTGCTTGAATAATTTCAAACCAATCTAAAGAGAGGCCAAGCGGAAACCAATGGTTATAGAATTCAAATCTATTTGCACCTTGTACGCATAGGCACACGCTTTTAATTTCTATGTCTTAAAATGGAGAATTTGTAATGTCCGGAATGACTGTATATAAACGAAGACGAGATGAGTTGATCAAAAAGCTTGGCAGGTCAGTAGCCATTGTAAAGGGAGCCCCTGAGCAAACCCGGAGCCATGATACTGAGTATCCCTACCGGCAGGATTCTGACTTTTTCTATTTGACCGGATACACCGAGCCAGGTGCGGCTTGTATCATCGATCCCAATAACCAGGATCATCCATTTCAGATGTTCGTTTTACCCCAGGATCCTAAAAAGGAGGTCTGGACAGGTTGGCGGCTAAGCTTTGAGGAGACAGAGAAAAAATTCGGTTGTGATCGTGCTGCGGACATTGCAGAGTTTGAAAACTCCGCCCTGGAATCCTTGAAAAAAGCTACAAAAGTGTATACAAATCTGAATCATAATAAGGATCACCACCATACGGTTCTGGAATGGCTTCAGCAAGTGCGTAAGGAAGTTCAACGCAGTGGTGGAGGACCAGAGGGTATCGAATCGCTTGGGGCTATCACCCATGAAATGCGTTTGATCAAGGATGCCCATGAAGTCGAATTAATGGAGAAAGCTGCCCAGATCTCAGCAGATGCCCACATTCGGGCTATGCAGGCCAGCAAACCAGGTATCTTTGAGTACCAGCTCCAGGCAGTCCTGGAACACCATTTTGTTTATGAGGGCGGAGCAGGACCTGCATACACATCAATTGTCGGTGCCGGTGATAATGCAACCGTTCTGCATTATGTGAAGAATGCAGATGAGGTGAAGGATGGAGATATGATCCTTATCGATGCAGCAGCAGAGTATCAGATGTATGCTGCAGACATCACCAGAACATTTCCAGCCAATGGTACATTTACAAAAGCACAGCGGGAACTGTATGATGTGGTGCTGAAGGCGCAGAAAGCAGTCATTGAGGCTGCGAAACCCGGCGTTCCGTACAAGACGCTGCATGAACTTGACCTGAAACTATTAGTGGAAGGCATGCTGGAGATTGGGCTCCTGGAAGGGAGTTATGATGAGATCATTGAGGAGAAAAAGTACCAGGATTATTTTATGCATAATACAGGTCACTGGTTAGGTCTGGATGTGCATGACATGGGTAAGTACATGGTTGATGGTGAGTCTCGGTCGCTGGAACCAGGTATGGTTTTTACCGTTGAACCTGGTATCTATGTGAATTCACGTTCGGATGCACCAGAACGATTCAGGGGCATAGGGGTTCGAATAGAAGACAATATTCTGATCACTGAGGAGGGTAACCGGAATCTGACAGACGGTGTTCCCAAAGAGGTTGATGAGATCGAAGCGTTGATGGGACGGAAATAGAATGGTGAAGCGGAATTTTATGAAGAAACGTCTATTTATGTTATTGGTCATCGCCATTAGCCTTTTAGCGTGCAACAACTCACCTATGATGAGCAAGTATAACCCGAATGAACTAGTCCTATTGCTAGCAACCAGTAATCACGGTGAAGTTGGTCCCTGCGGCTGAAAGTCCAATCCACTTGGCGGTCTTGCCAGGAAGCATACGGTTATCCAGGAACTCAAGAAGAGTAACGCCACCTTCTTCATCGATGGTGGAGACGCTCTCTTCAAGTCAACCCATCTGGTATCAAACAATAAAGAGCAACTACAGAATGTGGCCAGAGCTATCATCGACGCTTATAACGTGATGGATTGTCAGGTCATGAATGTAGGTGCGAACGACCTTGCCGGGGGAACGGCGTTCATCAAGGAGATGCAGGCGAAGGCAAACTTCCCTTTCATCTCCTCAAATATCAAATTGAAAGATGCAGAGGAGAATTTATTCCAGCCCTATCTCATCAAAGAGATGAATGGTCTTAAAATCGGATTTGTCGGTGTCTGCAGTCCTGTCCTGCGATTGAACGAATTTGAATTCAAAGATCCGGTTGAGTCGGTCGAGGCGATAGTGAATGAAATAGAAGAAAAGGTCGATCTTCTGGTTGTACTGGCGAATGTGGACGACAAAACAGAATTAGCATTGGCTGAAACAATCACCGATATTGACTTCCTTATTCGTTCCAAAAGTGGCTCTCTCTACCGAAATCCAAAAAGTGTGGGTAATGTGACCGTCATTAGAAACGGTAAACAGGGCAAATTTGCCGGCATCCTTTCGATCAAGATGAATGATACGGAAAAACCTTTGGTGAATATCAGCCGGGAGATGTCTAGGATCGATTTTGCAAATAAGCGGCTGGAAACAATGCGCAAGGATTTAAAAAAAGGGGAGACCCTGGAAGAGAAATACAAAGACAATAAATCTCGGATGAATGTTCTGAATCGCTTAAAGTCTGAAAAAGAAAAGAATCGGAAAATTATCAAAACTCACGAGAATACCTTCTTTTACAACCCACGCTCCCTCAATGATGCGATCGAAGATGAACCGGAAGTAGCGGCGATCGTTGAGGTATATATGCCCAAAACCAATTCTGAATAAACACTATTCTAAATCATGAATAAAAAAAGAGGCTGAATTTCAGCCTCAGATTGTTGAGGAACCCGTCATTTTTTGGCGGGTTCCATATTTCAGTCCCAATTATGCTGGGCAAGCACCTATCGACTGGTATTGGTATTTCTACCAGACAAGGCCTCAGAGATAGGTGTTTGGCCAAAATGAGCCG
>JAIPJM010000041.1 GCA_021734255.1 Fidelibacterota bacterium
AACTCGTGCTCAATAATGTGGCAAACAAGTTGGTAAAGATCCTATGCGCCATGATCAGAGATAGAAAACCATATATCAAAGGTCACCAATCAATTAATCCCAGATTACTAAAATCCGCTTGACTAGGTCATAGTAATCGTGAAGACGAGTATGGATAAATTGGGAGACCGGGTAGCAGTTAATTGCTTAATTCTTCCCGTAGAACGATAGTTGACTCCAGCTCTGGATGGGCACCCCGGATGTCTTTATAGAACTCCCGAATCATATCCATGTCTTCCTTGATGTTCCCGCTGGGAATAAAGGATGGACCAGTACCGGCTTTCTTTTTCCCATAATCTGCGTATCCCAGGAGCAGGTGTATCTGTGCTTTGTGGGCAATATGGTAAAAGCCGGACTTCCAGGTTTCTGTCTTCTTCCTGGTGCCGGGAGGTGTGATTGCAATGATCAGATCATCCCGGGTTCTGAATCGTTCAACGATTTCATCTACCACACCATATGTATTTCTTCGATCAATGGGAATACCACCGAGCCAGCGCATGAAGCCCCCGAATGGTTTCTTAAATAGCGTATGTTTCCCAAACCATGAAACCTTTATCCGCATCATGAACATGATGGCCAGCAGATAGACAAAATCCCAGTTGCTGGTATGGGGAGAACAAAGCAGAATAAATTTTCCTTCTGGAGGGAAATTACCTTCAAATTCCCAGCCATTCAGCTTCATCCAGGTCTTACCCAGGAAATATTTGAACCATCCGCTGCGGTTTTTTGGTTTCATTGATTTCGCTTCATAAATGTATCTCGCATCGTTCTGCCAGCCAAATGGGCTGTGGACCAGCTGGATGTCAGATTATAACCACCGGTTTCCCCATTCACATCCATTACCTCGCCAGCAAAGTAAAGATTTTCAGTCAGTCTGGATTGCATACTGAGGGGATCGATCTCCTTGAGCGACACACCCCCTGAAGTCACAATGGCGTGATCATAGGAATCATGACCGATCACCTGCATGGGGAATTCTTTCAACAACATGCGTAGTCTTTTTCTTTCTTCTCCTGTGACCTGATGTAGCTCTTTCTCTGGATCGATCTCCAGTATTTCCAGAAACAAGGCGATCATCTTTCTTGGCAGCAGGGTTTTCAGCATATTCTTAAAACTTTGCTTACTACGCTGGGAGATCTCACGCAACAATCTCTGATCGAGCTTTTTATGGTCAAGCGCTGGCTTCAAGTCGATCTGAATATCCACCTTCTTCCCCTGGTCAAGCATGCTGACAAGTAACTCACTCAATGTCAGTATGATCGGCCCCGTGATACCCTTGCGCATGAACATCATCTCACCAAACATCTCTGTTACCTTCTTATTCTCGGACCAGACCGAGACCGTCACATTCCGTAAACTGACCCCCTGTACCTTTCTGGCAGTGTCTCCTGCTGTTAGAACGGGAACAAGAGACGGGGTCGTATCAGTCACCGTATGTCCAAACTCCTGGGCCATGAAATAGCCCTCGCCTGTCGATCCTGTGGCTGGATAGGAAAGTCCTCCCGTTGTAATGCAAACCTGATCGGCTGTAACACTCTTGGGTTTTCCGGAGTGGATCATATCGATAACAAACCGGCCTGCCGAGTCCTTTGTCAGCTTGGTCACATGTGCCTGGGTTACAATGGGGATCTTTAACTGGCCCAGCTTCTCCACGAAGGCGTCCACAATGTCTGTTGCTCGATCACTCTGCGGAAAATATCGGCCACCTCGTTCAAGTTTTGTGGGGACATTAAGGTCATGGAGATAATCCAGCAGGTCGTGATTGAAGAAGTTTGAGAAGGCGAACTTTAAAAAGCGTCCTTTTTTCCCGAAGCGATTCAGAAAACTGTCAAAGCTTTCCTCGTTAGTGATATTACAGCGACCCTTTCCAGAAATACGGAGTTTTAAGGCTGGCTTGCGCATCTTTTCCAGAACGACGACTTTGTTATCTGGGTGATAGGCTTCAATGCCAGCCATGAGTCCAGCTGGACCGGCTCCCAGGATCGCTATATCAAAATGGTCATCCACTATCGCGAATTACCTGGATTGCCTGTCTCGCCAGGATTCAGAGAGAATGCCGTACCAGGCGATATCCTTATACTCACCCCATTTGAGTACGTGCTGCTTCATGGTGCCTTCATGCTCCATTCCTATCTTTTGCATGATTCGACCGGAGGCGTGATTATCCGTCATGTAGTGCGCGAATATTTTATTCAAATTGAGCTCTGTGAACCCATAGGTGAGCATTGTTTCTGCAGCTTCTGTGGCGTATCCGTTTCCCCAGTAGGGCTCTCCGATCCAATAACCTATTTCAGCATGGTTAAATTCCGTGCTGATGGTCAAATCCATGGCGCCTATCAATTCATCTGATTTAAGACCACATAAGGCAAAGATCAGACCCGTCCCTGCATCAAAATTACTCTGGTGGGTGTCAATCCAGGCTTCCGCCAGCCCATCTTCATAGGGGTGCGGGATCAGCAGGGTTGATCTGGCGACTGAGCGGGCGCCTGCTAACGCTTGGACCTGTGGGGCATCTGATCGCTGAAATTTCCGTAGCAGGAGTCGCCTGGTTTTAAGTTCGGGATACATGGTCATGTAAATCTTCTACATCAAAGCTTCTATCTCGGTTCGGAATTCTGTCACTAAGGCTGCAGCAACTTCCTGACTCTGCCCCTCTGCAAATACACGGATGATGGGCTCTGTATTGGACGCTCTGAAATGCACCCAGCGATCATCCCAGGTGATCTTGACCCCATCTTCAAGGTTGGGGTTCAGGTCAGCGTATTTTTCCGCCAAAGCCTCCAATATGGTTTTGGGATCGTAGCCTTGCACATTGAGTTTATCCTTTACCATGATAAATCGGGGGAGCTCATCTGCAATTGTCCTGATGGACTTCCCAGTCTCTGCCATGAGGGATAGGATCAGTCCAGATGCGACTAAAGAATCCCGACCCAAATGAGATTCAGCCAGGATAACGCCTCCATTTCCTTCCCCACCGATAAGACTATCCACCTGCTGCATTTTCCGAGCGACATGAATCTCACCGACGGGTGTTCGTAATACCTCGCGACCGAACATTTTGGCGACACCATCCATAGCCATGGTCGTGCTCAGATTGGTGACCAGGGGGCGCTTATCCGACTCATCGGCATGACGCAGGGCGTGATAAGAAGCCAATACAAGGGTGTACTCTTCAACAAGGGGTGCACCATTCTCATCGATAACTGCAAGACGATCTGCATCCGGATCGGTGGCGATCCCAATGTCTGCCCCCTCCTGGCGAACGGTTTCCCGCAGACTCAAAAGGTTTTCTGGTAAAGGCTCAGGTGTGTGAACAAAATTTCCGTCATTATTGCAGTTCAGCCTGATCACATCGCATCCCAAGCGCTCAAGGAACATTGGTAGGGCTTCGGAACCAGCACCGTTGATGGCATCGATCACGACTTTGGGGTGGCGTTTCTTAATGGCGTCAACATTGACCAATTCCAGAGACAGGACATTTTGAATGTGCTGTTCGATCCGGTCGTCCATTTTGGTCGTCTTGCCCCTTTCGACAGCCATCTCCACCTGGCCTTCTTTCACACGAGCCAGTTCGATCTGGAGCTGGGCATGCTCATCAGAGTCCAGAAACAGCCCCTCGGCACCGACAAACTTCAGGGCATTCCACTCAATCGGGTTGTGACTGGCGGTTACGATGATACCCCCTTTTGCCTGATGCTCCTTTACCATGAGCTGGGCAGTCGGGGTTGGGCAGATACCACAATCAACGACCTCACACCCCAGGTCAAGCAGGGTCTCTTCTACAAGGGACTTGAACATCTCCCCCGAGGGACGACTATCCTGGGCAATGATGATCTTCCCCCTGTTCATTAATTCGGCAAAAGCGCGGGTGTATACCTTGACCACGTCCGAATCAAAGCCATCTCCGATTATTCCTCTCACCCCGGAGATCCCAGAAATCAGTACCGCCATTTTTCCTCCAAAATCATTTCAATTCTCAATCAGTTTATATCCGATCAAATCATCGATCGTCGTTTTTCCAATTGTAAAGGGTCTGCTCTCTACAAAGAGAAAACCCTGTCTTCGATACCAATCAAGGGCTGGTTTATTGTCGATCATCACGCCCAACCAGATCCGGTCCACCCCGTAGGCTTGAGCCGCCTCCATTCCAAATTCCAGCATTTGTTTGCCGAGCCCCAATTTTTGAAACTCCGGTAATACATAGAGTGAGGTTATGAAAAACTCAGCCCGCTGGCTGTTCCAATATGTTTTACTATACCCCACCACTTGTTTATTAGCGACAGCCACGCAGCCCTCGACAACTTTAGAGTCGTACAGGTTGCGCAGTTTATTCAAAGCATAGTAGGCTTCGTGGAAAAACTTACGGTCTGCTTCAGGTATGAATGCGCCATAAGCGTCATCCCATGTTTCCCAGGCAACATTTTGAATTGCCGCCAGATCTGATCGTTTCCAAGCTCTTACATGAGCCATTCGTATTGCTCACTCTCTGTCTGCTTATTGGCTGTCACAACTAGCTCCTAAAGATCTCGCACGCGTTTTTTGCCGCGGATGAAGTACTCAAAAAAGATGGAGCCACTAAACATCCGCTTCAGCGTGGAGGAGGCGGCATAAGGTTGCCTGGTCTGCTTAACCTCCAGGTGTTTTTTTAGCAGCATGATGGGGTGACTGAAATTCCAGGCCAGGGCCATCACGATAGCACCCATGCGTTTCCAATCCCTGATCAAAGCCGAGAAAACGAAGGCGACCCCTTCCAGGGCGATTCGCGCCGGCAGGACAGCTGCCAGATAACCGGTTGGATAGTTCTTTATGATCATCATCAGGTTATTCCGATGATTCAGATATTTTTTCTGGTACCGATCCGGGGGTAAAGTCCACCCGGAATGATGATAGATCTTTGATTTAGGTTCATTTACAACCCGCCAACCAGCATTGTGAAAACGCCAGCAGAGATCGATCTCCTCCATGTGGGCGAAGAAGTCTTCATCAAAATGACCCACCGCATCCAAAGCTGCACCCCGCAGAAGCAACGCTGTCCCACTGGCCCAGAAAATGTCCTGAGGTTCATCATAGAACCCATCATCCTTTTCCATGGTCGTAAAAATTCGTCCCAGGGCAAAAGGGAAAGCCAGGATGTCCATAAGGCCACCCACACCGCCTGCATAATCGAACACATCCGGGTTCTGGGCAGACATGATCTTGGGTTGAACGGCAGCAATACGCTCATCTGAGTTCATTCGGTCCACCATGGAACGAATCCAGCCTGGTTCATGGGTTGTATCGTTGTTCAGGACCAGGTAATAGTCTGCTTTTGCCTCTCGTAGACCAACATTGCAACCTCCGGCAAACCCCAAGTTCTCCGCATTCTCAATAACCGTGAATTGGGGGAAGTGCTTTTTGATCAACGCCACACTAGCGTCTGTGGATGCATTATCCACCACAATGACATCCAGGTTCTGATATAAAGATCCAGCCAGCGATCTCAGGCAGGGTTCAAGAATACTCCAGCCATTCCAGTGTGGAATAATGATCGAAACTTTTGCCTCTGCTGAACTTTCTACTGCCATAGCTTTGAAGATACATTTCTGACCAGTGGTTTCAAATCTTTGTAGGTTTTAATCATCTTTTATCAGACAATTTTGTTTTGTATGATTTTTCCATTCAACTATTTGATATTGATAGAATTTATTGTAAATATAAAGCCCTGAGATTAGTGCTTGATCACTAATCAGTATAAAAGATCTTCGGAGGAATTGATGGAAAAAATGAGTGTTCGAGAGTTTATGGCTAAAGATTTAATACTCTTTAAGCCTTCGGACGATATCTATAAAGCTATTGACACCTTGGTTCAGGCTGAGATCTCTGGCGCTCCTGTGGTCGATGAGGAAGGGAAGTTGGTCGGTATTATTTCGCAGAAGGATTGTCTGCGCATTCTGGCCAATGGTGTGTTTCATGATGCGCCTGCTGGTGACGTCAGTCAGTACATGACGGAAGCGGTCATGACCATTGATCCAGAGATGGACATTTTTACCGTCACTGATATTTTCTTGAACACAGTCTATAGACGCCTGCCTATTGTTGAGAACAATATTGTGGTTGGGCAGGTCAGTCGCCGTGATATTTTGCGGGCCATTCAGCACATGTCTGACTCTTCTAAAAGTTAAGATCTCCGACGGCTATTCAGACCACGCACTACCCTCGATCCTGGTCGTATTCGAACCCCGCGAGACTTAAGAAAAACACACCTTGTCATATTAAAATAGGTAAATATCTTGGCGCCATGATGAGCGCAAGTAAATCATTATTAATATTAATCAAGACAGGAGTAACCAAGTGAAAATAGGTATACCCACTGAAACGGTTTCGGGCGAAACTCGCGTGGCCATGGTGCCGGCGATGGTTTCCGCCTTTACCCGCTTGGAACACGAGGTCATCATCCAGAAGGATGCCGGGCTTGGATCTTTCATTTCTGACGCAGAATTTGAAGAATCCGGAGCCTCCATCGTGGGTGATGCGCAGATGCTTTTCTCTGGTGCAGACATCATTTTCAAGGTTCAACCACCCAGCGTGGAAGAAGTGAATATGATGAAGGATGGTGCCATCTATATGGGATATTTAGCACCGCTTGCCAACCATGATGTGCTTAAGGCAATGAATGAGAAAAAGATCACCAGCTTTGCAACAGAATTCATTCCCAGGATATCAAGAGCACAGAGTATGGATACGCTCAGTTCCATGGCAACGCTGGCAGGATATAAGGCTGTCCTTATTGCTGCAAACCATTTGAATAAGATCTTTCCACTGCTCATGACAGCAGCTGGATCCATTCCACCAGCCAACACCTTTGTACTGGGTGCTGGTGTCGCTGGTTTGCAGGCAATTGCAACGGCAAAACGACTCGGTTCACGGGTTGAAGCATTCGATCCAAGGCCAGCTGTTGAAGAACAGGTCAAGAGTCTGGGGGCAAAATTCGTAGCAATGGAAGTTCCAGAAGAAAATGTTGAAACCAGTGGTGGTTACGCAAAAGCACAGTCTGATGCATTCCTGCTGGCAGAGCAAAAAGCCATTGGTGACAGACTGGCAAAAGTTGATGTGATCATCACCACGGCTGCCATCTTCGGCAAGAAAGCCCCTATTCTTATTACAGAAGAGATGGTAAAAAAGATGCGACCGGGCTCTGTCATTATTGACCTGGCCATTGAAGGTGGTGGAAACTGCGAACTCACAGAAGCTGGTAAAACAGTTGTAAAACATGATGTGACAATTGTTGGTACCATCAATCTGCCCGCAACACTTTCCATCAATGGGAGTAGCATGTTTTCCAAAAACCTTTTGAATCTATTCAAGAACCTTTTCCAGAGTGAGGATAACAGCCTCGATTTTGAAGAGGAAGTAACTGCAGGAGCCTGTATCACACACGATGGTAAGGTGCAGAATGATCTCGTAGCAAATTCTATGACAGGAGGGAATGCATAATGGAAAGTTTAATTGTATCCATCTATGTTTTCACGCTGGCCGTCTTCATCGGCTTTGAACTGATCACAAAAGTTCCACCATTATTGCATACCCCGCTCATGTCGGGCTCCAATGCGATCTCTGGTATCACAGTGGTGGGAGCGATCCTGGCGGCGAATTCAAATAATTGGGGCTTGAGCACCGTACTTGGTATTCTCGCAATTGCCTTTGCCATGATCAATGTCATTGGTGGATTCATGGTGACAGACCGGATGCTTGGTATGTTTAAAAAAGACAAAAAAGTTGAGAAAGGAGAATAAGAATGATCTATCTCGAACAATTCTCCTATCTATTTGCTTCCGCCCTCTTCATCCTGGGTCTTAAATTTCTGGGGTCAGCAAAAACTGCCAGAAAAGGTATGCAGCTAGCTATGTATGGTATGGGGCTGGCAATCGTCATAACCCTTGTTGTTTCAGGCATTGCCGGACCGGTCCAGATCATTGTTGGTATGCTCATTGGTGGTGGTATTGGTGCTGTTGTTGCCAAAAAGATCCAGATGACGTCTATGCCCCAAATGGTGGCACTCTTCAATGGATTTGGCGGTATTGCCTCAACCCTTGTGGCATATTCTGAGTATATCCGATTCACAGGTGCTGAGGCCATGGATGTGAATATTACCGTGATCCTCAGTCTGTTCATTGGTACTGTTACCTTCACAGGATCATTAATTGCCTTCGCAAAACTGCAGGGCATCATGCGCGGTGCACCCATTGTGTTGCCCCTGCACCAGATATTGAATATTCTACTTCTACTTGGGACCATTACTTTCGGTGTCATGAATGTGCTATCCCCTGATGTTCACATGTGGGCCTGGTTCATTATCGCCGCGGCTGCCATCTTTGGAATCACCTTCGTGATCCCCATCGGTGGTGCTGATATGCCGGTAGTGATAGCCTTGCTGAACTCCTATTCGGGTCTAGCTGCTGCTGCCACTGGATTTGTACTTTCCAACAATGTGCTGATCATTTCAGGAGCGCTGGTTGGTGCATCGGGGCTGATCCTGACCCAGCTTATGTGTGATGCAATGAACCGCAGCCTGACCAATGTCCTCTTTGGAGCCGTTGGAACAGATGATAGCACTGGCGAAGCAGGTGCTGGTGGCGAGCAAAAATCAGTCACGGCATACACGGCAGAAGATGCAGCCATGATCATGGACACTATTCAGTCCGTTATTATCGTTCCTGGTTATGGTCTGGCTGTTGCCCAGGCTCAGCACGTACTCCATGAGCTTGGTGAAATACTGACCGCTCGGGGTATCGATGTGAAGTACGCCATCCACCCTGTTGCTGGCCGCATGCCCGGCCATATGAATGTGCTCTTAGCAGAAGCCAATGTTCCTTATGATGTACTGTATGAGATGGATGACATCAACGATGAATTCCAAAATACAGATGTGGCGCTGGTAATCGGTGCAAATGACGTCGTCAACCCTTCAGCCAGAACGAAGAAAGATAGTCCGCTCTACGGCATGCCTATCCTGAATGTTGATTACGCCAGTACGGTCATGTTCGTTAAACGTTCCATGGGTGCCGGTTTTGCTGGTGAAGCCAATCCATTGTTCTTTGATGATAAGACCATGATGGTCTTTGGAGATGCCAAGGCAGTCGTTACTGCTTTGGTAAAGTCACTGAAAGAAGACTAAATCCTTCAAGATTCGAGAGCCTTGATAGACACATCTACCGGGGCTCTTGGATCTTTTTTTTACCCCTAACTCAACTCGAACCTCTTTAATAGCTCCCAATCACCCACCTCACCCTGGGTTTTAACTAATGCAAAACTGGCTATGGTCATCAGGTCTGGATACTGGGGCTTCAGACTTTTAACAGCAGTTTGTTTTTCAGCTTCACTTTTATGACTATAGAGTAGACTGAGGTGGGGAAAGTAGGCTTTATCTGTCTCTCTTCCGTACCGTTCACGAGCCAGTTGATTCAGCGCCATCAGCTCGCCTGTCTCTGATAGTTCACAGAACATCGATCGGAAAAAGACATTCTGGTATGCAATACCTCTTACCCCCAGCATAAAGGGATGAACCCCTTTGCAGAGCATGTTGAAGGAGCCCATTATACTCAGCTGATCTCCTTCCAGCTGTCCCAAAAGTGTAATGTGAGGCTGAAAGACGGGACTGTGGAACCTGGCGCTCAGTGTGTCGATGGTTCCTTGAAGCAGATGAGTAGACTTATCATCCGGGAGTAACCAGATGGAATAGCCCTTTGCTTTTTCCTGACTCTTTTGGGCTGGGGTCTTAATCACTGATCACATACACCTTTTTAAAGAATTCGCTTACCTGACCGTTCATGTCGTCAATTACGACCCTGCAAATATACAGACCCGTATCGGTTATGCCTCCATAACTTGCTTTTCCATCCCAACTCAGCTGACTTTTGTGGGCAACCACTTTCAGGGGGACTGGAATTGCGATCTCTCGCCCGGCCAGATCATAGATCGATACTGAGACCACAGCTTGCTCCACTGGTAACTCCAAATGAATGCTCATTTCACCTTTCTCATGATCACCGGTAATGAATGGATTCGGAACGAGCTCTATGGAATAGGCTGCTTTCAAATGCTCCAGGTAGAGGCTGTTTTGAGAACCTGGGGTCGAGCCAGATTCGTCCACACAGATCCGCCAATTATCTGCCACAGTTCCAACTGCTTGTAAGCGAAGCCGTTCCAATGAGCGACCCTCTACAAGTCCAGTTATCTCGTCATAGAAAATTGAATCGACATGATTTCCATTTGGCTCAATTAATATACAAATGTCTGTATCATTGTTGAGTGTTGGAAAGCTCTGCAGCTGCAGGACCTCTGCATCCCAGGCTTTTCCAGTGATTTGAGCGGCATCTGAAAGCAGCAGATATTCGCCAGGTAGCATGTAAATACTGCTGTCGCTTAAGCGATGTTGTGTCGGATTCGCGTCTGAGAACTGCCAGCCTTTCAAATTAACCAAGCGATCACTTCGATTAAATATTTCAACCCACTCTGCTTCACCGGTGAAAGGCTTTGGCATGATCTCATTCAGGATGATGGGGGGTTGCTCGCAGGGAACGTATAAAGAGAGTGAATCCTCATCGTTTTCGGGATGATCGTCCTCAACGCTTTGTACCATGGCATTCAGGTGCAGCCATCCACAGATTGATAGCCCGATTGATTCATTCCATTGGACCGAATCACCTGCCTGGATCTGGTGCAAGTCTCGTTTGACCTGGTACAGATCTTCATCATGCTGTTGAAGCCTTATTACCAATGTTGCAGATTCTACAGGATCAGAGCCTTCATTTTTAATCGATACTCCTGTCCTCAATTGACTGTTCAGGCTATCGTACTCTACCTGAACTATCGAAACCCCCAGGTCTTGACTCGGTAGAACGACTGAGTTCTTAAACCCCGGGGTCCCATTCTCAACAAGTGATTGTTTCCATAGCGCCACGGAATCTGGGCTCTTCAAATCCACTCGCTCCCAGGAATAACCATTATCACTTGCTTGTGACCAGGACATCGTGGTCAGCACGCTGGAATCAGAATTTCTGACCAGCACCAACTCCCCTGAATTTGACAGCCCCCCGCTGCCAAAGGTTGCATCTGTGGAGATGGAATAGATACTCACATTTTCTGGAATCAACCCTGAGTAAAGACCACCGGCCAGATCATAGCTAGGGTCCAGGATCAGGGCATACCCCATGGGCTGTATACCCTCTGGACCTGCTATGGATATGATGGTATCAAGACCTGAGCCATCGCTCAACACCCAGCCATTGATAAATATCATATCTGCACCGGGGTTGTATAATTCAATATATTCGTTTTCATATTCTGAGCCCTGCGGATTAGACATGACCTCAGATATCCGTATCTCGCTGGCATACAATGAAATAGCCAACACAACGAGAATTGCTTTCTTCATAATATTACCTTGCTGTTCGTGATAGGTTTACGCGATGAAACAAAGGTAATCTCCGGTACCACTCAATCCCAATTTTTTCCTGAAAATATATACGAATCGTTGTATATTTGATTTGCTTCGCCAGGCACTGACAACCATTAGGAGGAAAGATGAAATTATTGAAACCCGGTTTATTGGTCTTTATGGCAGCTCTTGTGATGATCGGCTGCTCAAGCCCGCCACCGGTGAACGACATGCCCGATCGAAAGGATGCAACCAATCCCAAAACCCCCATGGATCTACCAGACTGGTATATCAATAACGTGGAAGAAGATGAGACCTACTATTTTTCAGTTGGTATGGGTGAATCCAAAAAGATGGATCTGGCCATTGACAAAGCCAAGCAGGCTGGAAGAGTTGAGCTCTCTGAGCGTGTGGCAGCAAAAGTTCAAAGCCAGGTAAAAAGTTTTACGCAAGAAGCTGGTATGACCGAGAATACTCAGATCGTAGAGTTCTATCAGTCAACATCAAAGACAGTGACTGACAATACACTGAATGGTGTTTCTGTTTTGAAACGTTATCCGTATCAGAAATCCGATGGCACCTGGATCGCTTATGTCCAGCTTGCCTTAAAAAAGGATGCAGTCAGTACTGAGGTTGTCGACCTGATCAAAAATGAAGAAGCACTGTATGCTGAGTTCAAAGCCTCACAGGGTTTCAAAGATCTGGAGGCAGCTGTAGGGAAAACCGAATAATTTTTCCCTGATCCTGAAAGTATAGGCCCCTGGATTCCAGGGGCTTTTTTATGCCTCAATGAGTCCCAGTTGGGAGAGGATCGATCGGGCTGTCTTCATTCTCAATGCAACCGCTTCAGAAAAATTGCGCGCTTCCATGTTAAACGCAAAGAAGTAGACATTATCATTTCTCTCAACATATCCGACAAGCCAGGCAAGCGCCTTTCCTGATTCTGTATCAATCGTACCCGTCCCCGTTTTAAAACTGAGTACATATTTTTCAGTCTCCTCCTGAACCAGAATATCTCTCACCGCTGATGTTGTTTTTTCCTCTAGACCTAATTCTCCCGCATAGAATTTCCGCAGAAAATTCACCTGTCCCATGGCAGAAATCTCCAGACTGCCATTCAGCCAGTAACTGTCTACGCCAGATGAAATATCCTCATTACCAAACCGAAATTGTGAAATATAGCTCTGCATGGTTTCCGTTCCAGCCTCTCGAGCAATTTGTCTATAGGCAGGTACCAGGGACACCTTTATGGCAGAGCGCAGAGTGTGTTCTCCCGCCCAGGTTTTTGGCCACCAGTCCTCCTCTGGGTATTTGTCTCTATCCCAACTCAAGGGAGAGTCAACGCTTTGGACCAACCCGGTTTCCAGAGCGATGAGAGAATGCGGAATCTTGTGGGTTGAGAAGGGTGTGAATTGTACGGCTGCACGGGCTTCATTCAGAATAATGAAATTCTCCTCATTTTGGTCAAAGAGCACCATGCACGCATTGTCTCCTGGTAGCAGTGTATCCATCATGGATGTCTCGGCTACAAGAGAAACGCTCATCATCAACATCATCAATAACTGCCTCATCAATCGCTCCCTGTTCAATTAGATCTTGTATGCTGAATTTAACTAAATTCCGGAGCGCTTCCAAAACCTTCACCCCTCCTGTTATTGTCGACCTTTGATTCACATCACCCTCCCTGCAGGTGATTAGGAACTATTTCTGTCATCATTAGTAAGGTGTAATGTGTATATTGACGGCAAGCTGGAAAGGAACTGCTATGGCCAGACGAAGAACAAAGAAAACGATCCAATCCTATTTTATCTATCTTAGCTTTGGTCTGTTTTTAACGATCACATTACAAGGACAAAAATCCATGTCAGATTATAACAAACTTACACCTGAAGAAGCGCGAGTCATCCTGAATAAGGGTACGGAAAGACCCTTTACCGGTAAATTCGACAAACATGATAAGCAGGGGACCTATACGTGTAAGCAATGCGATGCTCCTCTTTACCGCTCTACTGATAAGTTCGATTCAGGTTGTGGATGGCCCAGTTTTGATGATGAGATCCCAGGTGCTGTGAAACACGTTCCAGATGCTGATGGAAGACGAACCGAAATTCTTTGTGCCAACTGTAACGGCCATTTAGGTCATGTTTTCGTTGGTGAGAAATTCACGGACAAAGATACCCGGCATTGTGTGAACTCCATCTCCTTGAATTTTGAGCCTGCCACCCTCAAAACGGAAAGGGCTATTTTTGCATCGGGATGTTTCTGGGGAGTGGAGTATCAACTCCAGAAACTGGATGGGATCATTTCTACGACTGTGGGATATACTGGCGGTCATATCCCCAACCCGACCTATAAACAAGTCTGTACCGGTAGGACAGGGCATGCTGAAGCTGTTGAGGTTGTATTTGACCCCTCCAAGGTGAGCTATGAAACCATAGCCAGGCTCTATTTTGAAACTCATGACCCAACACAGGTAGATGGCCAGGGTCCAGACATCGGTGAGCAATATCGATCTGAGATCTTCTATCTTTCCAATGAGCAGAAAGTCGTGTCAGAAAAATTGATAAAGCTGTTAAAAAAGAAGGGGCTGGATGTTGTGACTGAATTATCTCCTGCTTCTACTTTCTATGACGCCGAAGATTATCACCAGGATTATTATATCAAGAAAGGCGGTACACCCTACTGCCACGCCTATACTAAACGGTTTTAATTATAGATGGAATGGAGTTTTATATGAAAACTCCATTAATGTGCATCCTCTAATACCTATCCGTATCAGCTAGCGGTTCTTAACGAGGTAGTTTCCCAAAGACACCCCCGAGCCAACGATGAAACTTATGAATGCCTTTCGGTTCGGCATGCATGAGCACACAGGCATGATGAACCACATCGATGCCGTGGTCCTCACAGTACTGAATAGCTGT
Organism: Fidelibacterota bacterium; assembly: GCA_021734255.1. Lineage (GTDB taxonomy): Bacteria > Fidelibacterota > UBA8477 > UBA8477 > JABMPR01 > JABMPR01. The sequence goes on from JAIPJM010000041.1 coordinate 14,380, forward strand.
ATCAGATTCAGCTCCCTGCTGCATCCATACCCGCTTGATCCCGGATCCAGGGATTAGCCGCACCATCTCTTCAGTTGCTGCTGGTGGAATGACCAGAACGAGATTTTCTACGCCGACTGGCAGGTCAGCAATACTACCATAGCTCTTTGCACCGAGGAATTCAAGGTTTTCTGGATGGACTGGCAACATTTCGTATCCCTTGTCTGTCAAGGTCTTAAAAATGATATTGCCAAACTTCTTGCCACTCCTGGACATACCTGCAATGGCAAGCTTGCGTGGTTCAAGGAAAGCTTTGATCAGGGCTTGAGCTGTCATTCGATCCCCCCGTTTTAAAACCCCATTAAGCCACAACAGCGACTGCACTGAGGTAACACACCACCCTCTTCATTCAACAGCTTTCGAAAAGCGCTGAACTTATCATTGTTCCATAATTCCAAAAGGGGTGTCTCTAGGATGTTTCCAACTTTCACATCGATATAGTCGCGACAGGTTACCACGTCGCCATTGGGCATAATGTCAATCATGAGATAAGTTGACACACAGGGTCCGAAGCCCAGAAAGTTCTCAGGCTCTCTGTAATATGGTTCAAGCTTGTCTTCACTGATGAAGGGTACGGGAAACCATTGAAAGGAAAACTTACGCCGTGAAAGTTTCTTTATGTTTTGTGTTAATTGATCAGTTTTAATTGATGTGTTTTGACTTAAATAGGATTTCCAGGTGTTTGCATCAACATTTAACTTTTCTTTCAATATCTTTGCGTGTTCCTTACCCAGCGCTTCACTGGTGAACCAGGACAGATAGAGTATAAGGCCATCTGGGTTTAAGCCGTTGACCGTTTCCATCATTGCTTCCAGATGATCCTGATTTGATTCTGAAACTGTAGCTGAGATCAGAAAATAGGGATATGTACTCTTTCCCCTCAAGTCCAACACCTTCTTTATGCCCCGGGCTGTCTTTTGAAAAGTCCCGGGTACCCCCCTGGCCGTATCGTGTATCTCCTCTGGTCCATCCAGCGAGCAGGTCAGCATGTCCCATTTCTGCTCGATGATGGTTTCCGCATATTTTTCCAGCAGAGCGCCATTGGTGATAACATAAACATAACATCCTTTTGCCTTGATATATGCCGTGAGTTCAAACAGGTCCTTATAAAGGAAGGCTTCGCCGCCAGTTATATAGAAGATCGGTTTATAGTGGGCTGTCTCATCTACTACCTTCTTATAGTCATCAAGACTGATGTCAGAAAGCAGGAAGTCTCCTGAACTATCATTCATGTAGCCATTCTCACCAAATTGACCACAAATAGAACAGCGCTGATTGCATCGGTTCGTGATGCGGATACTGATCATCAGCGGTGGTTTACTTGACAGTCCCTGGCCTTTCCGAATATCCCGTTTAGCGCCAACAAACTTTCTCCAGGTGAACCGGGAGACAAGCGGCAGATAGCGGAGCCTGGGTAAGAAGGCTTTTAAAAACATTCCAACTGGAGGTCGACTTAGCATAGTTCAATCCAAACCTTATTTTTGCACTTTATAATAATCCTTATCGTTCAATGCGGATATGTTTTTCTTTATTGAAGTCTTTTTGAAAGAACGCTTTATACTAAATTAAATCATCAAAACGGTTAATGATTAGGCCGACCCGTCACAAATGAACAGCAATAAGAACATATTACAACTTTCAGGAAACATTGTTGACGTGCTCAATGGATGCATTTTTCCTGGCATGCTCACCATAGAAAATGGACGTATCACAGCTATCCAGGAGGAGTCCGTCGTAAGTGATAGGTTCATCCTCCCCGGTCTCATCGATGCCCATATACATATTGAGAGCTCCATGCTGGTGCCAACAGAATTTGCCAGAGCAGCAGTTGTCCACGGGACAGTGGCAACTGTATCAGACCCCCATGAAATAGCTAATGTCCTGGGGATGCAGGGTGTTCAGTACATGTTGGACAATGCGAAACAGGCACCCTTCAAGTATTATTTCGGCGCACCATCCTGTGTACCCGCCACCCCCTTTGAAACAGCAGGAAGTGCGATTTCCCTTGATGAGATTCGAACCTTACTGCAGCGGGATGATATCGTTAGCCTTTCGGAAATGATGAATATCCCCGGCGTTTTAAGCGCTGCGAAAGATGTCACTGAAAAACTGGCAGCATCCAAAGCTGCCGGCAAGGTGATCGATGGTCATGCACCTGGATTACGGGGATCAAACGTTGAGAAGTATATCCGCTCTGGTATCAGTACCGACCATGAGTGTATCACTTTAGAAGAGGCACTTGAAAAGATCTCGCTGGGCATGCGGGTTCAGATCAGGGAAGGCTCGGCTGCAAGGAATCTGGATGACCTGATGCCCCTGCTGCACGACCATTACCGATCGGTTATGCTTTGCAGCGATGACAAGCACCCCGATGATCTGCTTGAAGGGCATATTAATGCAATGGTCAGGCGAGCCCTCGCTTCCGGATACGACCCACTGAAAGTTTTATGGAGTGCCTGCGTGACCCCTGTTAAAACTTATGGTTTAGATGTTGGGCTGCTCCAGGTAGGGGACCCGGCCGATCTGATCCTGGTTGATGATTTTCAACACTTCAACATTCTTCAGACCTACATAAATGGTGAGTGTGTGGCAAGCGACGGTAGATCAAAGATCAGCTCTGTTCCTGTCGCGCCGACCAATCACTTTGAAGCTGACACGCTCCACACGACTGCACTGCAGATACGAACGGATCACCATACTGTACCTGTCATTGATGTTATCGACGGCCAACTTGTGACCCGCACCTACGATTGGAAACCCCAGGCTGACGAAGACGGCTTTTTAAACCCCGACCCCTCCCATGATATTTTAAAGATCGTGGTTCTCAATCGATACCACAAATCAGCTCCTGCCGTTGCCTTCATCAGAGGATTTGGTCTGAAGCAGGGAGCAATTGCCTCATCTGTTGCACATGACTCCCACAATATCGTTGCAGTGGGTACATCCAATGATTTCCTGGCGGATGTCATGAATTTGGTCATCCACAACAAGGGCGGTATCGCTGCTGTGTCCGCGGATGAACAGCTCGTCCTCCCCTTACCGGTAGCTGGAATAATGTCAGATAAGGAGGCTTTTACGGTTGGACCCCGCTACGCACAGATGGACACATTCGCAAAAACTCTCGGCTCTGGTCTAGGGGCTCCATATATGACGTTATCTTTTATGGCCCTACTGGTTATTCCTGATATAAAGTTGAGCGATAAGGGGCTCTTCGATGGAATTAAATTTGAATTCATGGATGTATTTTACTCATGAGAAAGCTGCTGACAGAAAAAGTGCGGTAGATGAAGAAGCTCTGGTTGAAGCGCACAATATGATCTCAGAGACATTGGTCCAGACTGCCAAAAAGAGTGCGGGAAAAGACTTCTCAACACCGACAAGCTAACGATAATGGAGTGACATGGATTCAAACCGAGATCGTTGTGCCTGGGTACCCCAACACAAGCCCCTTTATGTAAAATATCATGATGAGGAATGGGGGGTACCGGTTAGGGATGACAAAAAAATGTTCGAGTTTCTGGTCCTGGAGTCCTTTCAGGCAGGCCTGAGCTGGGAGATCGTGTTGAACAAACGTGATAACTTCCGGCAAGCATTCTCTTTATTTGATTACCGTAAAATAGCAGGCTATGATGAAGCTAAAGTTCAGGAGCTACTTAAAGATAAGGGCATCATTCGAAACCAGTTAAAGATCCGAGCGACCACAAATAATGCTCAGCGGTATCTGGAAGTCATTGAAGAATTTGGTAGCTTTTGTAGCTACTTCTGGGGCTTTGTAAATAATGAGCCGATTGTGAACACCTTTAAGGTAATGGAAGAAATACCAGCCAGCACTGAACTGTCAGATACCATCGCAAAAGACATGAAGCAACGTGGATTTAAGTTCCTGGGTACAACTGTTATCTACGCCCACATGCAGGCTGTTGGGATGGTAAATGATCATGAGGTCAGTTGTTTTCGATATGGCCAAGTGTAAGCATCAGGGGCCTAGGTCCAGGCTCATCTGTCCTCTGGGCTCATTAAAGTGAGAGCCTCCAACACCCAATAACCTCACCGGCTCACCCGGTATCCAGTTCGTTACGAAGAGTTTTCTGGCTACCTCGTAGATCTCACGACCGTCATCCATGGGATCGGACACAGTATGCTGTCGGGTGAATGTAGAAAAGTCACCATAGCGCATTTTAATCTGGATAGTTGCAGCCATAAAACCCTTCTTCCGTAACTGCTCCCCAACCTTATTGCTTAGCTTCTCCAGAATGGCAAGCAGCGCTTCCTGGTCTGCTATATTTTTTGAGAAGGTCCGCTCTGTGCTGATCGATTTTGTTTCCCTTTCTTCATGGACGGGACGCTCATCTATCCCTTTGGACCATCTCACCATGGCTTCTCCAAGTTTACCGAAACGCTTGATCAGCCGCTCATCTGGAATGACGGCCATATCGGCCACTGTATATATGCCCAGCTTGGCGAGGCGCTCATTGGTCTTGGGACCAATTCCAGGAATCTTTTTCACTGCCAGGGGTGAGAGAAAATCCACTTCTGTACCTGGAGATACCACCGTCAGACCATTTGGTTTCCTGTAATCGGAGGCGATTTTAGCGATCATTTTATTCGTGGCGATCCCAACAGAGGCTGACAATCCTATGTCCCTTGAAATTCTTAATTGGATCCGCCGTGCAATATCTGTGGATTCTACCCACTCATTGATCTCGTCACTAAGATCAAGATAGGCTTCGTCAATACTCACTTGTTGAATCACCGGAGATTCTGCTTTCAAGATTCCCATGATCACCTTGGAGTACATCCGGTACATACCATGCTTTGATGAAATAATGATCAGATCTTTGCATCTCCGGCTAGCCTCGATCATGGGCATGGCTGAATGGATCCCGAACTTTCTTGCTGGATAGGAGGCTGCCGCTACGACACCCCGGTTCTCACTCTTTCCCCCAACCACGATGGGCTTCCCTTTTAGTGATGGATCGCGGAGAACCTCAACCGCGCAAAAGAATGCATCCAGATCCAGATGCATAATTGCTCTCGGGGAATCCGTGTAGGGTTGCGTGCCAGTCATCTAGATCATATTAAAACCTGGGAGACCTAGCGAAAGCTAATATTCAGTCCAATCCCTGGAGTTACCGTATATGAATTTCCCGAAAAGGTGGGGATGGCCGTTGGAGCGATTGAAACTTTCGTTCTCGTATTCTCGGTCAGAGAGCCGTCAGGTCTTACATCCAGAATTGTTTTGGTTAGATATGTTCCTGCGCCGTATCCAGCCAGGGCAAATGCTAACATGGGTTTATCTGTGATATCCAGCATAATGGCCGTTCCAAAACCAAAGAAAATGCCAGACCCTGACCCCAGAAGCATAAGCATGGATTCACCAAAGTCATAGTCTTCCTGTCTGATCCAGTGGTCATATCCATACATGTGGGCCATGCCTCCTGCTGAGGCAAGGAAGAAGAACATGTCATCATCCCCTTCATCGAAAAGCAGGGACTGGAGCATCATAGTATTGAAGTATCCAAAACTCCACCCCTGGAGGATCATCATGGCATCACCGAAGGAATAGTTTTTATCCTGGACCATCTGCTTCCCGGCATAGATTCCCAGGGGGTAAGCTACCATTTCTATGATAGCCTTCCGCTTCTCCCATGCATCCATATCTTCTTCATATTGCCTTTGTTGCTCGAGGTAGTTCGAATTTAAGTCCCATTCCGGAAAAGTTGGCTGTTCCTCTATAACGCTGTGAGCAAGTCGGGCACTAATTCCCGTTGCTGCGGTCCAGGTTGACCAAACCCAGGCCTGGCCATTACTCGGTTCATATCTTTCATATAGTAACTCACCGACATAATGTCCAGCTGGTACCGCCCCCATGAGTACCCAGGCCCACGCTCGTTTTTCTTCATAGCTGGGGTCACCATTGTCATCAAATTCATAGTCATCATTGTTCAGGTCAAAGGCCTTATTTATACCGCTGCCATAGCGGAGCCCCAACAGCTCGCCATAGCGCATCATCTGCGTCCTGGCGTGGGTCACTTCTACGTTTTTTGTATACTGGTAGGTCAGGTAGAAGGCTGATCCTGCGGAGATCATGACACCCCCGGTGTACCAGCGAAAGTCCTCAGCATTCAGGACATATGGTATTCCCCAGCCATACAGGCCCGCCCCAATTGCGATGTTCTGGAGCACCAGCGGCCAGCGGCCCGACTGGTCCAGAGCTGGAGGGGTTACCTCGCCCACCTCCGGGATGGTTTTGGACGGAGGATCCATCTCCTCCTTTTGGGAAACGATCTCCAGCAGAGCTTGTTCTTCCACTGTTATCACACTATCAGCCATGGCTGCGTTCCAAAGTTTCTCATAGGTGGATTGTTCTTGTGCCAGCGTGCTTACGGACATTAAAACGCACAGTAGCCATATCTTTGAATTCACTATTGAACCCTCCTGAAATTGAGAATGAATTTAGTTATTTGGTATTAACAAACGAAATAAATAGATCAAGTCCTAATTTTTCTGTAAAATTGCCTCAAGCGGCCACAGTTTCTCGTTTCATTTTTGTTTCTTGAGTTTCGACCTCTTCCAACACATCCATATTCAAGTATTTCTTGCCGGTCAACCATTCCTCGGCTTGTTCCATGCAGAGAGCACCAACCAGTCGCATACAAGCATTCCGATTTGGAAA